>NZ_JALDXW010000011.1:0-135303 GCF_032154635.1 Cytobacillus sp.
GAAACACAATAAAAGATACACCCGCAAGCCCCGATACAATACCTATGACACGAATAACTGTTAATACATTTCCTAAAAAAATGACAGCCAAAATGGCTGTTAACAGCGGGCCAAGTCCAAGAATCAATCCACCGTTTGTTACAGAAGTCTGTGTGAGACCAGTTGATAAAAAGTATTGGTGTGCGACGACATTAAATAACCCACCAAAAAACACATAAAGGAATTCCTTTTTTGTCAGCAATCGAACTTTCTTAATCGAAAAAAGAAAAAGGAATACTGTCATTCCTGAAACAAAAATACGGAGAGCAGTCATTGTCACAGGCATGAAGTTTTCGACTAACACTTTAGTCGCTGTGACATTGAATCCCCAAGCAACCATTACTAAAAACAAAATGAAATATACCTGTTGTTTTTTCAATCAAGTCCACTTCTTTCCTTTAATACCATCTGCTTACATCGCTTGTGTTTGTTTTTCTTTTACCAAACTTGTTCGGTTAAAATGGCGGTCCATTATTAATCCATAAATGGAAGCCAATACTTGCTGAAAGAGCATACCAATAACAACTGGAACTGCAACCTGTGGAGGAAAGTAGGAAACAGCGATAACAGCACCGGCGCTAATATTCCTCATCCCGCCTGTAAAAGTTAGAGCAATAATTGTTTCTTTATCACACTTACACCATTTCCCCATCAAGAAGGAAAATAAATAACCAGAAAAGGCAATACAAAAAACGGTAATAGTAATAATGAATAGTTTAAGATTCACATCTTGTAAATGTGGAGCAACGACTGCCCCATTTAACAAAACCACTAAACCCATGCCAATCTTGGAAAATGGAGCTAACCGCGGGCTCCATACTTCCTTTGCCTTCCCCTTTGTCCATTGATTTAGAAACATACCAAGAAGAGATGGCAGAACAATCATCCCAATTAAGCCTTTCATCATGCTGAATACATCCATTTCTATTTTTTCACCGACTAGGATAGATAAAGTAAATGGCACGATCAATGGAGAAAGAAAAGTATCAATTAATATGATTGCTAGAGTAAAAGGAATGTTCCCACGGTAAATCGATACCCATATAAAGCTTGATATCCCTGTAGGTATAGCCATTGCTAAAATAAAACCAGTAATCGTAAATAAATCCCCGCTAAAAACAATATGGCCAACACCCCAAGCCCACGCTGGCATCAATATATGTAAAATAAATAGAACTAAGAACAAAGAAAATGGATGATTCAATGTTTGTTTCAGTGAGGAAAAATTGGAACTAAGACTGCCCGTAAATGTCATAAAGGCAAAAATCCATGGAATTAAATAAGAATAGTCTTTTAAAATACCGGCTAATAATACACCTAGTATCACACTAGTTGGCGTGATTAACGGCATCATTTTTTCTAGTTGTTTGTTTATTTTTTGTAACAAGATCTATTCTCCTCATCCTATTATTAGAACAATTCGATCCTTCCTGTTCCTGGAAAAATTGTTTATTAGGAAACTACTGTAATACAGCTAATGCCTTCACATAATGCTCATACCACTTTTGCCATTTTGCTTTTCTCGAGCGGACTTCTTTTCCATCAAGCAGTCTCCCAATTACATCTAAACATACATGCCATCCAGCAAGATCTCTTGGAGTATGGTCGGTGAGTTTATTAATTTTTTCGATTAAGACTAATTTGCATCCTTCAGATTCTTCTGCCAATTCAAAACGGACGATGGCCTCACCCCATGTGTATTCTAAAACAGCTTCTTCTGTTAACTCAAGAATTTCCATCTTTTCAAACGTGCCATCACCCATATCAAACTTAATATATCCACCTTTACGGAGTTCATCTACCTTTAACTCTGAAAACCAGGTAGTCAATTTTTCATTTTCAGTCAGCATCGCCCAAACTTGATTAACTCCATAGTTGAGACGACGTTCAAATATGGCATGATAACCGCATTCGACACTTTCTATAACTGCCTGCATAATTAAATACCTCCCAACTATAATATAACAGCCCTACTTCATTCAAATAGTAGGGCTGACTTTTATATATTATACCATTACCTTGCAAATATCATTTGTAAATTCAACTGGATCCTGAATTGGCAGGCCTTCAATAAGGAGTGCTTGATTATAAAGAAGATTGGTATATAGGCTTAATTTTTCTTTATCCTGTACAAAAGCATCCTTCAACGACTTAAATACATCATGATTTAAATTAATTTCTAACACTTTATCTGCCTTGACATTTTGATTATCAGGCATCATATTTAACACTTTTTCCATTTCAATCGTTACTTCCCCATCTGCTGATAAGCAAACAGGATGCGATTTCAACCGTTTTGAAGCTCTTACTTCCTTGACTTTATCTGCCAAAATGTCTTTCATTGCTTCAAAGAGCTCCTTATTTTCCTCTTTCTGCTTATCATCATTTTTATCATTTTCATGCGCTTCAATGCCTAAATCACCGCTAGAAACAGATTTAAATTCCTTCTCTTTATACGTCATCAGCATTTTGATGGCAAACTCATCGATATCCTCAGTGAAATATAAGATTTCATATCCTTTATCAGCAACGATCTCCGTCTGTGGAAGCTTATCAATTCTATCAATAGAATCGCCTGAAGCATAGTAAATAAATTTTTGATCCTCAGGCATTCTAGAAACATATTCATCGAGCGTTACCATTTTCTTTTCTTTTGATGAATAAAACATGATTAAATCCTGCAGCATCTCTTTGTTACTGCCGAAATCACTGTATACGCCAAATTTCAATTGGCGGCCAAAGGATTTATAGAATTCATCATATTTTTCACGATCATTTTTCAAGAGACTTTGAAGCTCACTTTTGATTTTCTTGCTGATATTTTTAGCAATTAGCTTTAACTGGCGATCATGCTGAAGGATTTCCCTTGAGATATTGAGAGAAAGGTCCTCGGAATCAACCATCCCTTTGACAAAGCTGAAATAATCAGGGAGTAAATCTGCGCACTTGTTCATTATTAAAACGCCATTTGAATAGAGCTCTAATCCTTTTTCATATTCCTTAGAATAATAATCGAAAGGAATTTTCTCCGGGATAAATAGAATCGCATTATAGCGAATCGTTCCATCGACACTTACATGAATATGCTTTAATGGCTTATCAAATCCATAGCGTTTTTCCATGTAAAATTTCTCGTAATCCTCATCAGTCAGTTCATTTTTGTTTTTTCGCCATATTGGCACCATACTGTTGATCGTTTGTTCTTCCACATACTCTTCAAATTCATTCTCACTGCCTTCTTTTGGACGGCTGCTGCTCATATCCATCTTGATCGGGTAGCGAATGAAATCGGAGTATTTCTTGATGATAGATTTTAATGAATATTGTTCTAAATACTCATCATAATTGTCATCCTCCGTGTTTTCTTTAATTTTTAGAATAATTTCTGTTCCAACTGTATCTTTTTGAACAGGCTCGATTGAGTAGCCATCTGCTCCTTCTGATTCCCATTTGTAAGCCTCGTCGCTTCCTTGAGCCTTACTAATTACAGTTACAACATCTGCAACCATGAATGCTGCATAAAAGCCAACACCAAATTGACCAATAATATCGTGACCGTCTTTTATTTCATTCTCCGTCTTAAAAGCAAGAGAGCCGCTCTTCGCAATGACACCGAGATTGTTTTCCAGCTCCTCTTTTGTCATTCCTATACCAGTATCAATAATTTTCAATGTCCGTGATTCTTTATCAGGAACTACCTTTATGTAGTAGCTATCCTTTTCAAAGGTTAACTGGTCATCTGTTAATGCCTTATAATAAATTTTATCAATTGCATCACTTGCATTTGAAATCAGCTCACGTAAAAATACTTCTTTTTGAGAATAAATGGAGTTGATCATCATCTCTAATAATCTTTTAGATTCCGCTTGAAATTGCTTTTTTTCCATTAAAAGTGCTCCTTTCATGTCAATTCACGATTTTAGCACTCTGGTACTCAGAGTGCTAAAACCTATCATTTATTAAATACCATATCCTATTTTTCGAGTCAATATTTTCTTCCTTTACATGGGAGCTGTTTCTTATTCAACAAGGAAATGAGACTCTTCTTTATCTTCTTGATCGACTGTTAAGCTAAAATTATTATTTTGAGTCAAGCAGGACCCCGATAAAGCCCCTTCTTCAATAAATTCATTTCTATTAAATACGTATTCATTGCTTCTTCAATCGTCAAATCCCGAGCAAATTTATCGACAAAACTTCGGAATGTTACTGCCGCAATAATTTGCAAAACATAAAACAATTCATTCTCATCTGATATGTTTAATAAAGTCTTATCTATTAATGAACTAAATTTCTCAAAGCTTTCATTTTTCTCATTCGCACTAAAGCTCCTTGAAAAAGCTTTTTCGATTCGATGAGTCATATTTAAAAAGGTATTTTTTAAGAAATTAAAATTTTCTTCTTCAGAAATAATAATTCGAAAAAATTCAATCATTGTTTCGAATATATCTCCGTTATTTCTCGTTAATAAGTGGATAAAAATATATTTATGTTCTCTCGTTAATTCGTTTAATAAAAAGAAAAACGCGTCATCCTTGTCTTCGAAATATTGGTAAAAGCTGCCGCGCGGAATGCCAGCTTCTTTAATTATATTCGTAATCGAAGCATCGTATAAAGGCACCCTTGAGAATTCCTTCTTTGCTGCTTGGATTAACGTTTCCTTCTTATCTTCAGGTAAATTAAAAAACGTAATTTTTGGCATTTTTTGTTCGCTTCCTATCCTACAAATTATTCCATTAAATTAGCTCTTTTCATAATTGGTAATAAGAAGTCTGCAGGGAGACGAAATTTTTCATTATTGATTGATAATATATTCATGTCCTCTTCAAGACTCATAAGTTCCTTAATTTTATTCATCTCTTTATGGATACTCTCCATTTTTTTATCCAATTGAGTGGCAGTCATTGCAGCCTCAAGAAGATCATCTTTAATAGACTGAGGGACTTCTTTATTATACTTGTAATAAATTTTATGTTCTAAGCTTGCCCAGAAATCCATGGCAATTGTACGAATTTGAATTTCTACATTAATTTGATCCTCTCGATCGGACATGAAGATGGGAATTTGTAATATTAAATGTAAACTTTGATATCCATTAGGCTTAGGATTTGTTATATAATCCTTGCATTCAATAACCGTTATATCCTTTTGATTTTGGAGCATCCTGCTAATTTCATAAATATCAGATATAAAAGAACAGGTAATACGTATAGCTGCTATATCTCTAATATTTTCTCTAATCGATGGCAATGATAGTTCATACCCTTTTCTTTGAATCTTTTTTAAGATACTTTCAGGAGACTTAATCCTCGATTTCACATGTTCAATTGGATTATAGTCGTGAATATACTGGAATTCTTGTTTTAATATATCGATTTTCGTATTCATTTCATCTAATGCAAACTTGTATGACATCATGAAACGAATAAGTTCCGTCTTTAATGACTTTAATTGCTTTAAGTTACTAGATGCCTTATCTTCCATGTTTATCTCCTTTTCATTCAATTAACGACTTATAGCAGTAAGTGGTTTACCTATTGGTTTTTGAACAATTGCAGGTCTTTTACATAGTGAGACATTGACACCTTTTGATTTTAACTCACTGATAAGCTTTTTTAATTTTTCAATATCCATTGTTTAGTTCACTCCAATATGACATCTTGTCATCTTACTCTTTCATTCTAAATGACACCCTGTCATATGTCAACATTTTTTATGACACCTTGTCATCTTATGTCTTGCATTATTAATCCTTTATCTTATTTTGACACACCCTGTTGTTAGGGTAAACCTTACATATTACACTCTCTCGGGCAATGTCACAGCCTCTTGTTACCCCGTAGTCACACTTTCACTCTTCTCGGGCACATGTCGCTGCCTCTTGTTACCCCGTAGTCACTTTTTGCATCTCTTTCGGGCACATGTCATATTCTCTTTAACTGAGTCAAATATGTAAAAAAACCCTACTATACAAATAAATGCATAGTAAGGTTTCTAACTTAATCCTTCGTAAATTCAATCGTACTTCTAACCGTATCAATTGGTCGAACTAATTTTTCAATTTGCTCTCGTTTCGGTTCAAGAAATGGTGGCAATGACAGCTTCTCTCCTAATGTTTCATATGGTTCATCCCCCATAAATCCTGGACCATCAGTAGCAAATTCAAAAAGAATCTGTGGAGCTACTCTTGCATAAAGAGATGCGAAAAAGAAGCGATCAACAAAACCAGATGTTTGGAATCCGAAGTTCCCCATTCTTTTAATCCATTCGTCTAAAACAGTGCGGTCTTCCACACGGAATGCAGCATGATGCACGGTACCGAAGCCTTGTCTTGCTTGTGGGAGTATCGTATTGTATTCGACAATAACTTGTGCACCGTTGCCTCCTTCACCAACCTCAAACAAATGAACCGATCCATCTTGGTCAATTTCATTAAAGAGCAGCACCTTTTCCATCATTTCTTTGAAATAATCAAAGTTGGCTACTCGAATAAAGATGGGGCCTAAGCCTGTAATGGCATATTGGAGTGGAATCGGACCTTTTTGCCATGGAATCCCTGCGTCAACCCCTTTATTATTTTCATCGGATATGAGCTGATAGTGCTGGTCATCAAAATCAACAAAAGACAACGTCTGCTTGCCAAATTGTTCTTTTATTCCTGTATGCTTCACCTCTAGCCGTTCAAAGCGATTAACCCAGTAATCCAGTGCCGCATCACTTGGAACGCGGAAAGATGTTTTGTAAATTTCATTTGTTCCGTGAACACCCTTAGAGATCCCAGGGAAGTCAAAAAAAGTCATATCTGTACCAGCACTGCCTTTATCATCCGCAAAAAATAAATGATAGGTCTGTATATCATCTTGGTTAACAGTTTTCTTTACTAATCGCATTCCTAATACATAGGTAAAAAACTCATAATTTTTCTCTGCACTGCTTGTAATAGCTGTTACATGATGTATTCCCTTTAATCCATTCATTATCGATTCCTCCATATATAAAAAATGTACTTAATTTAGATATTTTGAATTCGAGATAAATATAACATGAAAAAACTTTTATGTAAAGTTACATTCTTATCATCCCCTATTCTTTCATTTCTAGCACATAAATAGATTTTCCTTTACAATCAATTTAGGTACTAAGAAAAAGTGTGGTGTATGCAATGTTTAAACTATTATTAATTGAAGACGATCGTACATTATTTAATGAAGTAAAAGAACGATTAACTGGGTGGTCATATGATGTATACGGTATTCATGATTTTAGTAAGGTGATTCAAGAATTTACATCTGTGGATCCGGATTTAGTGATTATTGATATTCAATTACCGAAATTCGATGGTTTTCATTGGTGCCGGATGATTCGGACACATTCAAACGTTCCTATTATATTTCTATCATCCCGTGATCATCCAACTGATATGGTCATGTCCATGCAGCTTGGGGCAGATGATTTTATTCAGAAGCCTTTTCATTTTGATGTGCTCGTTGCCAAGATACAGGCGATCCTCCGCCGTGTCTATAATTACAGTACGACAGCGAATAAATTAAAAACATGGTATGATGCGAAGATCGATTTTGAAAAAAATTCTGTAACAAATGACGCTGGGACAGTCGAATTGACAAAAAACGAATTTTTTATATTAAAAATGCTGATTGATAGGAAAAATCAAATTGTAAGCCGTGAGGAACTCATTACAAGCCTTTGGGATGATGAACGTTTTATTAGCGATAATACATTAACAGTTAATGTCAATCGCTTGCGAAAAAAGCTAGATGAAATTGGATTAGGCTGTTATATTGAAACGAAGGTCGGGCAAGGGTATATTGCGATAGAAGAGGACTATCAATATGATTAAAACCTATTTCAAAGAAAGGCAAAGCTGGATTCTCTTTTTTATAATAATCCAATTACTCGCACTCATCATTGGGTACATAGACTCGGAAGGCTCATTTCGATCCGTCCAGTATTATGTCTATTTATCAACAATTATTTTTGTTGTATTTATCTTTGTACGTTATCATAAGGAATCTCGCTTTTATAAAAGCTTAGAAGAACGAGATGATGATTTTGATATTTCAAGCATACCTGAGCCAGAAAGCCCTTTTGAATGGATCATTGAAAATAACATCACAAATCAAGTAAAGAGATTAAAAAATGAATCTGAACAAAATCTGTTGTTGCTTGAGCAAGAAAAGGATGACCTGCTGTCATGGATTCATGAGGTGAAAACACCGTTGACGGCAATGCATTTAATGATTGATCGTATGGAAGATAAAATGCTTAAATCTCAAATGACTTACGAATGGCTTCGGATTCATCTTTTACTGGATCAGCAGCTTCATCAGAAACGTATCCCCTTTATTAAAAATGATTTATTTATTGAACGTACAAATTTGGAGGACTTGATTTTCAAAGAAATCAAAACTTTACAATCGTGGTGTATGCAAAAAGGCATTGGATTTGACATTGATTTAGAAATAAAAGAAGTGATAAGCGATGCGAAATGGCTTAGTTTCATTATCCGTCAGCTGTTAACAAATGCAGTGAAATATAGTGGTTCATCTGATATTATCATCAAAAGCTATCTGCAGAATGAACAATCGATACTTGAAGTTAGAGACTTTGGTCGGGGAATCGACCAAAAGGACCTTTCTCGTATTTTTGATAAGGGATTTACTTCAACAACCAATCATCAAGATTCCTCCGCAACTGGTATGGGATTATATTTATCTAAAAAAGCAGCCGAATCACTGCATATACATATCGATGTCAAATCTAAGCTTGGTGCAGAAAGCACTTTCTCGCTATTTTTTCCGAAAAAAAATGATTTTGTAAACATAACAGGCATGTGACAAAATTGTCACATGCTATTATTTTTTGTTCGGACAATCGCAGGAAAAGCAAAAAGGAGAATTCTATAATAAAGATAGAATTTCACTATAAAAGGAGAAAAAAATGAATATACTTGATGCTAATAAGATTCATAAAAGCTATGGGAATAAATTTAACAAACAAGAGGTTTTAAAAGGGATAGATGTAAAAATCGACAAAGGAGAGTTTGTCAGTATTATGGGAGCATCCGGCTCAGGAAAAACTACCTTGCTGAATGTTCTTTCTTCTATTGATAAAGCAAGTTCAGGTTCAATAACCATCGAAGGAAAAGAAATGACCAGCATGAAGGAAAAACAGCTTGCTATATTTCGAAAGCACTATCTAGGATTTATCTTTCAAGATTATAATTTGCTTGATACGTTAACTGTAAAAGAAAATATCTTATTGCCGCTATCTATTCGAAAAATATCCAAAAAAGAAGCAGATAAAAAATTCAATGAGGTCGCTTCAGATTTAGGCATTCTAGAGTTAAAGGATAAGTATCCCAGTGAAATATCCGGTGGACAAAAGCAGCGTACTTCTGCCGCAAGAGCCTTTATCCATGAACCGAGCATTATTTTTGCTGATGAACCAACTGGTGCACTCGATTCTAAATCCGCGTCTGATTTATTAAACAAGCTAAGTGAATTGAATAGAAAGAGACAAGCAACCATTATTATGGTTACTCATGACCCAGTTGCAGCAAGCTATTGCAATCGTGTTATTTTTATCAAGGATGGGCAAATTTATACACAATTAAATAAAGGCGAAGAAACAAGGCAAACCTTCTTCAATGATATTATGAAAACGCAAGCAATACTTGGCGGGGTGCAAAATGAGCATTAATCACCTGATCATCCGCAATCTGAAGAAAAATCTAAAGAACTATTATCTCTATGTTTTCGCCCTAATTTTTAGTGTTGCCCTGTATTTCGCGTTTGTTACTTTACAATATGACCCAGCCATGGATGAAACAAAAAGTTCAATTAAGGGAGCTGCTGCCATCCGTGCTGCAACCGTATTGCTAATTGCGATTGTGTCAATTTTCCTTTTATATGCCAATAACATCTTTATTAAAAGACGCAGTAAAGAAGTCGGCTTATTTCAATTAATCGGGATGACAAAAGGAAAAATTTTCCGCATCCTTACTATAGAAAACCTTATTTTATATACTGGCTCATTAATTATCGGAATACTATTAGGTTTTTCTGTATCAAAATTTATTATCATGATTTTACTGAAAATCACAGGCATTGAAGGCATTGCATCCCTGCAATTTTCTCTAAAAGCGCTTGTCCAAACAATCATCGTATTTGTTGTGATCTATCTTCTCATCATGCTAATGAACTATCTTTTTATTAAAAGACAAACCATTCTCTCCTTGTTCAGAGTCACCTCAAAAACGGAAGGAAAGGTTAGAAAGCTATCCTTATTTGAAATGTTCATAGGCATCTTAGGGATTGCTTTAATTATCTTAGGTTACTATGTTTCTTCTAAGCTTTTTGGCGGAGATTTTACATCGATGGTCGAGCTGATGCTTGCCATGCTCTTTATTCTCGGATCTGTCATTATCGGGACATATCTGTTTTACAAAGGGTCTGTTAGTTTTATTTTCAATCTCATTCGAAAAAAGAAAGATGGCTATTTAAATATTAATGAAGTGCTATCCCTTTCAACTATTATGTTTAGAATGAGATCGAATGCTTTATTGCTTACTATCATTACAACAGTATCAGCACTTGCTATTGGTTTACTTTCATTAAGCTTTATATCCTATTACTCTGCTGAAAAAAGCGCTCAGAACAATGTTCCATCCCATTTTGCATTCACAAACGTGCAGGATTCGGAACAATTAAAAAAAGCTTTAGATGAAAATCATATCAAGTTCACGGAGAAAGCGATTGATGTCATCCAGATTGAAGCAAATATAAAGAATATAGCTGATTTTAATATGGAAGGGATGAATTTTAATCCTGATATCATGCAGATTCCCGTTGTAAGTGACAACGAAATTGAAGATTTAGATTTATCTTCAAATGAAACACTTTTTACTGGCTATAATGACTTGCTGAAAAAATTTATGACTTTAAAAGAATCTGGAGATATAACATTACTAGGGAAGTCTAAGAAAATCCCCCAAAAATTTATAGGCTTAAATAAAGAGTTTATTGTTCCCTATTATTTTACTGGCGGAGGCTTGCCTGTTGCTATTGTTGATGAATCTACTTTTGAACAATTGAAAACTGATACAAATCCTGAAATCCAAAAGGAATCCAATTTGTATATTGGCATAAATCTTACCAACGATGAAAACCTTAAAAAGGCAAATCACCTCTTCCAAGAAATGACTTTCATTGGTCAAGCTGAATCCCAATTAGATATGAGTACAAATCAAAAAATAACTATGGGACTCATCATGTTCATTGTTGGATTTTTAGGGTTAACATTCTTGATTACATCTGGCTGTATCCTTTATTTCAAGCAAATGGATGAAAGTGAAGATGAGAAACCAAATTATACAATCTTACGAAAGCTTGGATTTACCCGTGGAGATCTCTTAAAAGGAATTCAAGCAAAACAATTCTTTAATTTCGGCATTCCTCTTGTCATTGGATTAATGCACAGCTATTTTGCTGTTCAATCCGGGTGGTTTTTATTTGGCTCTGAAGTATGGGCACCAATGATCATTGTTATGGTTCTTTACACAGCTTTGTATTCCATATTTGGAGTCCTATCTGTTCTATATTCTAAAAAAGTAATCAAAGATGCTTTGTAATTAGATAAAAAGCGCTTGCTCCCTCTAACAATAGGGAGGCAAGCGCTTTTCAAGCTTAACTTATTTTTTCAATAAATCGCTTCATCCGTTTGACCGCTTCCTGCAGCTGCTCCATGGAGGTCGCATAGGAACAGCGAATATGTCCTTCCCCGCTAGCTCCAAAGACATTTCCTGGAACAACAGCCACACTCTCCTCTAGTAAAAGCCGTTCTGCAAACTCTTCAGAGCTTAGTCTTGTTGACTCAATTGATGGAAATGCATAAAATGCTCCGCCTGGTATATGGCACGTTAAACCCATATCATTGAAGGACTGGACAATATAATTGCGGCGTCTTCGGTAGCTTTTCACCATTTCATCTACATCTGAACGTCCATTTTGCAGTGCTTCAATTGCTGCAAATTGTGCCATTGTTGGTGCACACATAATGGCATATTGATGGATTTTTAGCATCGCCTGTGTGATCTCTTCAGGTGCACAAACAAATCCAAGTCGCCATCCTGTCATGGCAAAACCTTTTGAAAAACCAGAAATTAATATCGTTCTTTCTCTCATTCCATTTATTAATGCAAGACTTGTGTATTCCTCATCATAAACAAGCTCCGCATAGATTTCATCTGCAATGACAAGTAAGTCATATTTACCTGCTATCTCTGCAATATCCTCAAGTTCCTTTTTATTCAGCATCGATCCAGTTGGATTATTAGGCGAACAGAGCATAATGGCTTTCGTCTTCTCAGATATTACTTCTTCCAACTGTGAAGGCAATATTTTGAAGTCATTTTCCTTTAATGCCTGCACATGAACCGGAACACCGTCCGCCATTTCAACCATTGGTGAATATGAGACAAAGCATGGTTCAATAATAATAACTTCATCACCTGGATCTAGAATGGTCCGCATCGCGATATCAATCGCCTGACTGGCACCAACTGTAACAATTATTTCTGAACTAGGAGAATACGTCACATGGAAATACTTTTGCATATAACTAGCAATTTCATTCCTTAGCTCTAGCAAACCCGCATTTGCCGAGTAGGACGTATAGCCTTGTTCGATAGAGAGAATAGCTGCCTCTCTAACCGTCCAAGGGGTGACAAAATCAGGCTCACCTACTCCTAGTGAAACAACCCCTTTCATACCAGCAGCTAAATCAAAGAACCGGCGAATGCCCGAAGGTTTTAATGCTTGAGCTTTTTTAGATAAATAATTTCTCTTCATTATGGTGACACCACAATTCGTTTGTCATCATCATCTGATTCAAAAATGGTTCCATCATGCTTATATTTTTTCAATATAAAATGAGTAGTTGTTGAGATTACAGAATCAAGCGTTGATAGTTTCTGTGATACAAAATGGGCAACCTCATTCATGGTTTTCCCTTCAATTTCAACGGATAAATCATAGGCACCTGACATTAAATAAACAGACTTCACCTCTTTAAATCGGTAAATTCTTTCAGCAATTTCATCAAAGCCAACTCCACGTTTAGGTGTAACCTTAACATCAATCATTGCCGTTAAGCCTGAATGGTCTTCTACTTTCCCCCAATCGATCACTGACGTGTATTTTACTATTACCTTTTGTTCTTCCAGCTTTTTGATGATATCTTTTGTTTCCGGTAAGCTTAATTGGACCATTTTTGCTAGATCTTCCGTATGTATGCGCGCGTCTTTTTCTAGAATTTCAACAATTTCCAATTCTTTGTCTGTCAGCTTCATCGATGAACCTCCATATATCTAAAAAATACGTCTTATTATATCAAATACGAGTCGATTCGAATAGAAGCCTTTTCCATAGAATGACCGTTTCTTATTAATATTATTTTCATTTTTGAATGAGATATGATGAAAGCGGTTATTTATTGAGTGGCAAAGCAATATCAGCATTCGATGACTGTCATGTCTAATTTCCGCAATGCTTGTTTCCTCTGAATCAAAAATAGCGCTCATTCCCACCGAACAGGGGGACAAGCGCTTATAAGAATGATTTAATTTTCAAACAAACTTACATATTCACCATAGCCTTCTTCTTCGAGCTTTTCTTTTGGCACAAATCTAAGGGCAGCTGAGTTAATGCAATAACGATTATAAAAAGGACCTGGCCCATCATCAAATACATGGCCTAAGTGGGAGTCAGAAGTTTTTGAACGAACTTCAATACGGCGCATGCCATGTGACGTATCCAGCTTCTCTTCGATTTCTGAACTGCGCAGTGACTTAGTGAAGCTAGGCCATCCACAGCCAGCATCATATTTATCCTTTGAACTAAATAGTGGTTCTCCAGAGATGATATCTACATAAATTCCTTCTTCTGTATGATTCCAATATTCATTTCGAAAGGGAGGTTCTGTCGCATTATTTCTCGTCACTTCATATTGGATTTCAGTTAATTCTTTTCTTAGCCGATCATCGCTTTTCGTTTTTTTCCAGTTTTCACGAATGAAAGGTGCCCGTCCAGAACCTTCTTTGTAAAGATTATAGTGGAAAGCGTTCTTTTTATAATAATGCTGATGCTTTTCTTCCGCTCTGTAAAATGGGGAAGCAGGGAGAATTTCTGTAACAATCGGCTTCAAGAAACGTCCACTTGCCGCAAGCTCCTCTTTTGAAGCTCCAGCCATTTCTTTTTGTTCTTCATTATGGTAAAAAATCGCTGTTCGATAAGATAAACCACGATCATTAAACTGTCCGCCTGCATCTGTTGGATCAATTTGCTGCCAAAAAAGCTCCAGAAGCTTCTTATACGGAAAAATCGTTGGATCGAAGGTAATCTGAACTGCTTCATAATGCCCCGTTGTATCTGAACAAACTTCTTCATAGGTAGGATTTTCCGTATGCCCTCCTGTATAGCCAGAAATGACTTCCTTAATTCCTGGCTGCTCATCAAAGGGTGCAACCATACACCAAAAACAGCCGCCTGCAAAAGTTGCTTTTTCATATTGATTAGACACTTATATCCCGCTCCTTGATCAAAAAGTAATTTCTTAGTTAGTTATTTAAATGTATAATCTAAGATTACCACTATATTTAAAAGAAAAAAACTAAAGAAGCCGGTTTACTCCTCATAAATCATTTTTCGTGTCATCCCACCGTCTACAACAAGATTCACACCAGTTACAAAATCATTTTCTGCAGATGTTAAATAAAAGCAAGCTCTAGCAATATCCTCTGGCTTTCCAACACGCCCTGATGGATGCTGTTCATGATCAATTTTCCTTAAATCATTATAACTACCTGTTTCTATCCATCCTGGAGAAATTGCATTAACGGTGATTTTGTCATTCCCTAATGAAATAGCTAATGCATGTGTTAAAGCAATGATCCCCCCTTTTGAAGCCGCATAAGCCTCTGAATACGGTTCGGACATGAATGCACGAGTGGAAGCAAGATTTACGATCGATCCGCCATTTTTATTTTCTCTCATATACTTTGCCGCTTCTCTTGAACAAAGAAATACGCTGCGAAGATTTGTATTGAGGATCTCATCCCATTCATAAGCTGATAGTTCATACGGTGATTTCCATTTTGAAATGCCAGCATTATTTATCAGAATATCCACTTGTCCATACTTCTCCTTTGTTTTCATCATTAAACGTATGATTTCATCTTCTTTCCTAACATCCGTCTGAACAAAAAAGACGTTTCCATTATGGATTTTAATGTCTTCTACAATTTGCTTTCCCGCCCTCTCATCCACATCAGCAACCATTATTTTAGCCCCTTTTTTAGCGTAAGCGGCAGCCAGAACCTTTCCAATTCCATTTGCTGCTCCTGTAATGACAACCACTTTATCCTTGAAATCCATTTCAACTTCCCCTTTCCCACTAATATTCATTCATTATTGCATTTTTAGAAAAAAAAGAAAAAGCACCCATTTGATGAATGAGCACTTTCTTTTATTTCTATTACTCTATTAATTTAATATCTGAGATAGAAACCAATTCAACATTACAAAGATGGTTGACATCTTTAATTTCCACAAATCCCGATTCATATATATGAACAATAATATAAATATCTTCATTATATTTTACCTTATTGCCTAAGAACACAAAATCATCCCCACCTTTAAAAGGATGCCCCATAACTAGAACTTTTTTATTCCCCTAACTTTTTCGGCAGATAACTTTTTTGTTAAAAAAGTTAATATCCAAAGCAGCAGCTGCTTTGGATATTTTACTGAATAAATATTAATGTTCGAACGGTAAGCCTACCTCACCGGAAGCAGCGTTTGCTGTTGGAACGGATACACCAACCTGTGCAAACAAAATTCCTGCTAATAATAGAACTGCAACTACTTTTTTCATTTTTCATCACCCTATCCTTTTAATTTATAATTGTATTTTAAAAGATTTCATATTTTGTTGCGTTCTCGATTCTAAGCTGTTTAATGGGGTATGATATAATAATAGTTGGAAATAATAGTCTTTTCTAAAAAAATATAAAAATTTTTATATAATGGTGAGAAAATGATCGTTTTGAATGCTAAAGCATTAGGTGAAGAAATTAAAAGATTGAGAAAGACGAATAATCTTTCACAGGCACAGCTTGCAGAAGGGATTTGCACACAAGCAACCATTAGCGGCATTGAAGCTGGGAGAGGGTATCCAAGTGTAGATATATTATACATATTATCCATTCGATTAAAAGTAAGCTTAGACTATTTTTTTAAAATATTATTAAATGATGCGCAAGGCTACATTCAAGACACTGAACGAATGCTCGAAGATTTAATGAAAAAAAAGGACTACAAAGAGACATTTGAAATTACTACAAACGAATTAAAACAATCTACTAGAAATTTAGGCTACAAATTTGATCAACTAATTAAATGGGTAAACATCATATCTAGTTATTATTTAAAAAAAGTAGATTGGCAAAAGGCAGTATCCATGCTTGAAAATCTATTAGACAGCAGCCATCCCCTGTTTGGCCAAGATTTTATAGACTTCAAAATCCAAAATAGCCTAGCAATTATTTATGCAGAAAATAAGATGTTTCAAAAAAGCTTGCAGCAATATAATACCATACTATCCTATCATGATTTTCTAAAACAGCATCATCGTTTTCAAATAAAAATTCATTATAACTTGGCGAAGCTATATTATTTACAACAAGATTATATCCATTCCCTTAAACATACTGATTTGGGAATCACATTATCTAATCAAAATGAAGATATGTCAATGGTTGGTCAGCTTTATTTCCAACAAGGCATGTCCTTAGAAGAATTAAACGCTGATCCACAAAAAATTAGTGACGCATTTAAAACATCCCTATTTATATTTAAATTATTAGGTAGACAAGAATACGTCCGAATGGTTAATGAACAAAAAGGAGCATTTGTAAATGCAAATCAATAAGGGACAACGGTATTCATTGTCCCTCTCCTACAAAATAAATTAGCAATGTATGCTTATAATCCTTTAACATATGCAACTAAAATGGCCAATATGATCAGCCCTATGATAATAAAGGTACCTATGCCTGAACTATACACAACGTAAACAGATATGTTACGGAACGCACTCACAATTAGAAATATACAAAGGATTGCGCTTAAAATCATGATGATTCCTTTATTTTTATTTCTATACAAAGTGACCAGCTCCTTCCGAACGCAGAATAGCTAGTTTTTTCCGTATTAATACGCTTCAAAAATACTAACCGTTTTATAGAACAGTATGTAAATTATATCTTGTATTATTCTTAAAACGATAAATAAGTTCTGTTATTTCTTTATAAAAATTCTCCCCTTAATATGGAGTAAATGTACAAATCATCAAACTTTCCATTTGTATATTCATATTTTCTAAGCAGCCCTTCCTTCATAAACCCATTTTTCTCGGCAAGTTTTTGAGATGCATAATTTTCCGGTTCAATTAGAGCCTGTATCCTCATCAATTCCATTTCCTTAAATCCGTAAGATAAGATAGCTTGAAAAGCTTCAGAAACAATTCCGATTCCCCAAAACTCTCTCGCTAATTCAGCCCCTATTTCAGCACGCGCATGCTGTTTGGTGAAGTTAAGAAATCCACAGCTTCCTATTACCTTATCATTGCCTTTTAGAGTAATCCCCCAGCGAATACCAGTATTATCATCAAAAATCTTACGATACCAGTCAATCTCCTCCTCTGCATCTTTTAAAGATTTAAAAGGGGCTAACCCATAATACTTCATTACTTCTTCATCTGAAAGATAATGATAGATATCATTAGCATCCAAATAAGTGACCTCCCTTAAAACTAGGCGATCTGTATAAAGGATTGGAAACTCGTTCTTATTCTGATAGGACATGTCTTATAACTCCTTTCTAATTCTGGGATAAGGGAATTCATAATCCTACCTAATTATAAAATAATCATTTGTATAATTGGGATAATTTTATAATTTCTTAAAAAAGGACAAAAGAGATAAATAATTATCCCGTTTCCTTTTCTTTGATATAGGGAGACAGAATTCTAATCTTAGTTTGATTCCCAGGTACAAATTTAATCACTTTTCCTGCGTCGTATTAGTCTGGTGATATAGCACGACATAGAACAAGCATGATTTCACCCCCTTCAACTCGTTAAGATACTAGGTAACCAGTATATATCTTGCATCAAACAACAAAAAATCCTATTCTGCTGAATAGGATTTTTATGCTGGATAGTAAATAGTCATGCTTAATCTAGTAATTGTAACACCTGGGTTTTGATAAGAATGTGGCCTATCTGCCTTAAAGCGAATGGAATCGCCCTTTTTAATTGTATACTCCATATTTTTCACTTGAATCTTTAATTCCCCATCAAATACAGTAATAAATTCTTCCGCACCTTCCCCGTGAGAATCCGAACCTAGAAATCCTCCTGGCTCAATTTCTACTGTGTAAATCTCAAAACGCCTTTGATCATGAAATGGGAAAAAGGGGAACACTCGATACCTTCCATTATCTTCAGTCAATACTTGAACTTCCTTTTTGCGTATAACTTTTGTATCTGGCTGTGATTGATGGATAAGGGAAGTAAAGGATATCTTAAGTCCATTTGCGATTTTCCAAATCGTTGTAATTGTCGGACTTGACTCCCCTCTTTCTATTTGGCCAATCATCGTTTTACTTACCCCCGTTAATTCTGATACCTTTTCCAGACTTAGTTTTTTTCTCTCTCTATATGCTTTCAAATTTTTTGCGAGGATTAAATGAATGTCTTCCAAAATAATCACCTTTTTCTTATGTACAATATAGCGACTATTATATACAATAAAAAGCAAGTCGTTATATTGACTCATTTAGATCATTATAACATACATATATAAAGGAGGGTTTCAATATGCCAATATTATCTTTTTTGCTCTACGTTTTTATTGCCAGCTTTACCCCGGGTCCGAATAATATTATGGCGATGTTATTTGCTAACAAGTATGGATTAAAAAAGACCATTCGTTTTTGTATAGGTGTAAGTGCAGGTTTTTTTGTCATTATGTTAACTTCCAGTTATTTTAATCTCGTTCTGAAAAACATTATTCCTAAAATTGAATTTGCCATGATGATTATTGGCACACTCTATATGCTTTATCTTGCTTATAAAATACTTACCAGTAAAGCAAATGAGACGAATGATGAAGAAGACCGAAACAACCGCTTCTTAACAGGAATGCTATTACAATTTATCAATCCAAAAGGAATATTATACGGTCTTACCGTGGTATCTACCTTCATTCTTCCTTATTACACATCAAATTTAAGTCTGTTTCTTTTCTCCTTATTTCTTGGATTAGTTGGATTTTTAAGTACATTTACTTGGAGTCTATTTGGATCATTCTTTCAAAGATTCCTAGTAAAATATCGAACGCAATTCAATATTGTCATGGCCTTATTACTCGTGTATTGTGCATTTTCTATACTAGTTGTTTAACGGGACAAGGAACCTGTCCCCGTGTCCCGCATAAATTTTTATTTTTCTAGTATTTTGATTTGATAAATAGTGTGTTACAATCTTTAACAAGCTGACGTAGTACACTGATAAAACGAGAAAAGAAAATATAACCGTGTATTCATACAACTAGATTAGAGAGTGGGAGTAATTATGCAGGAAGAAAAACTAGCTAGAGGTCTTAAAAACAGGCATGTGCAGCTTATTGCCATTGGAGGAGCAATTGGTACTGGATTATTTCTAGGTGCAGGGAAATCAATTCATTTAGCTGGACCATCGATATTATTCGCATATATCATTACAGGGATGATCTGTTTTTTAATTATGCGTGCCTTAGGTGAACTGCTGTTAAGTAATCTGCAATATCATTCCTTTGTTGACTTTGTAAAAGACTATTTAGGCGATATGGCTGCATTTATTACAGGCTGGACATATTGGTTTTGCTGGATATCTATCGCAATGGCTGATTTAACTGCTGTTGGGCTTTATACTCAGTTTTGGTTCCCTGATGTTCCCCAGTGGATGCCAGGCTTAATCGCTCTTGTTATCTTGCTGTTTATGAATCTTGCAACCGTTAAGCTATTTGGCGAAATGGAATTCTGGTTTGCTTTAATAAAAATCATTGCTATTCTAGCTTTAATTGTTATTGGATTAATCATGATTGTAAAAGGCTTTTCTACTGATTCTGGTGCATCCAGCTTTACAAATTTATGGGGCCATGGCGGGATGTTCCCGAATGGAATAAATGGGTTTATTCTCTCCTTCCAGATGGTTGTCTTTGCGTTTGTTGGCATTGAGCTCGTGGGATTAACTGCTGGAGAAACAGAAAATCCAGAAAGAGTGATCCCTAAAGCCATCAATAATATCCCCATTCGGATTTTAATTTTTTATGTCGGCGCTTTAATTATTATTATGAGTATTTATCCATGGAATGCTATCAACCCGGCGGAAAGTCCATTCGTTCAAGTTTTCCTTGCCATCGGAATTGCGGCAGCAGCAGGTATTGTTAACTTTGTAGTGCTAACTTCCGCTGCATCTGCATGTAACAGTGCAATTTTTAGTACAAGCCGTATGCTATACTCGCTAGCGAAGGATAAAAATGCACCTATACCGCTTACAAAGCTTACTTATCGTAAAGTGCCTTCTAATGCGTTATTCTTTTCCACAATGGTTATTTTGATTGCTGTTATCTTAAACTATGTCATGCCTGAAGGCGTGTTTACATTGATTACAAGTATTTCTACTGTCTGTTTCCTATATATATGGGGAATAACAGTGATCTGTCATTTAAAATACCGCAAAGAGAGACCGGACTTGGCACAGGTAAGTAAGTTCAAATTACCGCTTTATCCTATCTCAAATTATTTAATCCTTGCTTTTCTCGCATTTGTTCTTGTAGTACTTGCGCTAGCAGAGGATACTCGTGTTGCCTTATTCGTCACTCCAGTTTGGTTTATCCTTCTTATTGCTATTTATCTCATCCGAATAACTAAGGTCGGATCCACAAATAGCATCAACAAATAATATCTTTTTAAAATAGAAAAAGGCAGATTCTCGTTAAAGCAATCTGCCTTTTCTATATAGACGTACTTGAATTTTATCAAATAATTAACTGCCTAAACACAATTTATAGTAAAAGAAATCATGTTTAGACAGTTAATTTGCACGATTTAATTTAAACCTCATTCCAAACCCTATTTATATTTAATGGAACATAAATTCTCTCCCCACTTATCTCTCTATGAATAATCGGATTTCTAAAATAATCTTCTAATGTGCGTTCCTCACTCTTAGTATGTCTGGCAGTTTTCACAGCACCTAATAATGTATCTAAGCTTTGATTAGAAATTTTCATATCCATTCACCTCATTTGTTTTTTTACCTTCATCCACAATCTAATTTACAGGCCAGCTAGGAAATAATAAGGAGGCTTTTTATTTCCTAGCATATTCTTCGATTATTTCTATCTTTGCATTATGCAGATCTAGTTGCCAAGACTACCACTTTACCTTGATCTAATTCTCTTTCATACTGCTCCGCATCTGATGAAGATACGCCGAGTGACTCTAATTTCGAACGGAGCTCGTCTCCCCTGGTTCGAAAAACATTTGCAATTGAATCAAAAAAACCTTGCTCTGCTACCCCGATATCGTTAATATTCAAAGCGCTTGTAAGATCATTCGAACGGTTATTGTCATGAGCTAATAAATATATTTCCTCCTTTGTAAATCCTTGATCGATTAATTGCTGAATTTGTTCCTTTGCCTCTACGCCATTTTCAACTATGATCACATTTGCCATTTGATTTTCCTCCTTAATTGTAAATCATATTTAGTGGCTGATTGATAATGCTTATCAGCAGATGGTTCTATTAGTTGTATATCCAGTTTAAGAGATTTCAAAACATTTATTTAAATGAATCTATTAAATAACATCAGATTATTAGATTTAAATGTCTTTTTACGCATGTCTATCAAAAATGTTTATCTTTTGAAAGGGCGGGTACACAATAGCTATAACTATTTAAAAGGAGTGGTAGTACATGGGATTTATTTGGGCATTAATTATCGGTGGAATTATTGGGTGGTTAGCAGGGCTCATTCTTGGACGTGATGTACCAGGTGGTGTAGTAGGCAATATTATTGCAGGCTTCATTGGCGCTTGGCTTGGATCATTCATTTTAGGAAATTGGGGACCTGTTATTGGTGGTTTCCATTTTATCCCAGCACTTATAGGTGCCATTGCTCTAGTTTTCATTGTTAGCATCATTTTAAGAAGCATGAGACGCTCCGCTTAAAAAACCTAAATAGGTTTTAGAACATTAAAATCACAGCGTATTAAATATACTTAATCACTCAAAAAAGAGCAGGTCCTACCTGCTCTTTTAATTATTTACTAAAGCATCTTTTAGTGTTTGTGTTCCTTCTTTATCTAAAGTTCCTAAAGCTTGCTTATCTCTGTCAATTATTGTCGCTGTTGTGGCTGCTTGATTAAACCATATATCATATTCAAATAATCTTTCTGGCATATTTTTATCATATGTAAAGAATAACGTAGCTTTCACATCTTCTTTTCGTATCATTTCTGCCTTTACGTTTTGTTCCCATTCAATTCTTGCAAATAAGTCTCTTAACGTTATCATCTTTTCTTTCTCTGCAATTATTTTTTCAGTAGCACTATTTTCACCTGAGAATATTTGAACGTCCACTCTAGTTAGTTGGTTCCATTCAAATTCCTTAGGTATTCCATTCGAACACCCCATAAGAGTTATAAGGAAGATAGTAACCATAGATAAATTGATAATAATATTTTTCATTCAAGAATCCTCATTTATTTTTATTCTTTATTAATTATATTCACCATTTATCAATTAAACCCTTTTTAATACAAGCAGTTTTTTCATGACTGCATCATTAACATCGATAAATAGATGGGACTATAACTGACAGTCAGAACGTTTAAGTGTCAACCACAAAGAAAGCCTCCCGAAAATCGAACGGGAGGCTACCTTTGTGCTATTAATGATGCGCTTATAAGGAAAATACTCGTATTTTTTACCATCATAAGCTAGTGTTCAATTAATTTAAGCTCTTTGCGTAACTTTTCAATTGCCTTTTTTTGAAGTCTTGAAACATGCATTTGCGATATTCCTAATCGCTTTCCTGTTTCTTTTTGGCTTTTATTCTCGATAAACGTGCAATGGATGATTTCTTTTTCCCTTTTAGATAATACATGAAGAGCACTTTCAAGCAATAGCTTTCGATCCACTTTTTCGAAGCCTGTCTCTTCCGAACCCACCACATCTAAGGTCGTAAGCATGTTGCCATCTCTCCCCGTTTCGATCGGCTGATCAACAGAAGCAGCTTGATAGCTTTTTCCCATTTCCATCGCTTCCAGCACCTCCTCTTCACTAATACCAAGATAATAGGCAATTTCGTTAATCTTTGGTGATCGTTGATTAAGATTTGTCAGCTCGTCCACAATGGCATTTATTTTCGGCCAGATTTCTTTAATGCGCCTTGGCACATGAACACTCCACGTTTTATCTCTTAAATAGCGTTTTATTTCGCCAATAACAGTTGGAAACAAAAATGATTCAAAGGAACTCCCCTTTTCTACGTCATATCTTCTAATTGCGGATAGTAGCCCTAACATCCCTACTTGTACCATATCTTCATGAAAATTTCTCCCTCTGGAATACTTTCTTGCGAGGCTTGTTACTAATGCAGTATAGTGTTCTACCAATATAGTTTGGGCAGATGTATTTCCATTTTGAGATTCTTTAATCAGTCTTTCAATCTCTTCTTTAGACCGTTTTTCCGATTGGGTTGATTGTGTCATAATTTTCACGCTCCCCATTTAGATACTTCATCATGAAGACCGTTACCCCTGAATGATTCATCACACGGACTTCATCCATGAGTGTTTCGATTAAGTACAATCCTAACCCTCCTTCAGCTAGCTGTTCCACAGGACTTGACTCAGTATATGGACCAATCTCTGCCCTTACTAGGTTAAAATTAAAGCTCCTTCCAGAATCGGCGACCATCATTTCTAGCTTGTCCTTATAGATCCCAAATCCAACAACCACTTCTCCACCATCATGCTTATCATACGCATGCTGAACGGTATTCGTACATGCTTCACTTACAGCAATCTTTAGATCTTCAACCTCTTCATATGTAAAACCCATGTTGCTTGCAATTCCTGACAACGTTAATCTAACGATGCCAATATGATCAGGCTTAGCCGGCAATTTCATTTCAATATAATCAATCACTTCCATCATCGACCCCCCTCTTCAGAATTCATACTAATATTCATAATGTTGATTAAACCTGTCATTTCAAAAAGTCGGTTTAATCGATTGGATAATTCAATTAGCTTTAACTGTCCATTATTCTTTTTTAATTGTTTGAATAACCCTACAAACACACCAAGACCAGTACTGTCTAGATAGGTCACATTCTTGAGATTAACAACCATTGTCATATTTTCCATTTCTGAAAATGGCCATAGTTCCTCTCTTAAGTTTGGAGCAGTATATGCATCGATTTCTCCCTCTACAGACACTAATACTTCCTTTCCTTTATGATGTTTATTGATGTTAATCTTCATATCATCACACCTTTGAAATATTTGTTTTTTTATACCCGTGCCTTTGAGAAATGAAACCATAAACGATAAAAATTCATAAACTACTTAGGTATTTAATCTCTTTGTTATATTAGTAATCTAGTATAATACCTTTGTTACTTAAAAAATGAGCCCTTCTTTTTCCCCTTTAATAGATCTCCAGTCCATCCCTTTACTCTCAAATAAGCATATAAAAGGAAAGTGGAGAAAACGATTAATATAATAGACAGAATATAGCCGTATTTCCACTCAAGCTCCGGCATCTGCTTAAAATTCATTCCCCATAATGCCCCAAAAGCCATTATTGGAGTAAAAATTGTCGTCATTACAGTTAATGTTTTCATAATTTCGTTCCCACGATGTGAAGAAATAACTTCCTCTAGTTTAATAATCGAATCGATTTCACGTTTGTACTCATCTAGCAGTACCATTGCCCGCTCAATCCGCTTACATGTACAGGAAAAGATTTCCCTTTTATGATTATCTTGGAAGTTTATTTCATCAATTGCCATTTTTAATTCATTAATTGGAATTAATAGACTCTTCCAAATCAATAGTTCATGTCTGCATTTAAACACCTGATCTAGAATCCCCGTGCCATTTCTTTTTCGAACACTCCAAATTAATTGTTTAAGTGCCTCTTCAAACTGATCAATTTCCATAAGCATCTCATTCATCAGCTCACCTATAATTAATAAAAATCCATCAATCGCATTTTCTGTACTTTCTATTCGTTTATGAAAAGCCTTAAGATTAATTTGTTTTAATTCCTGAAAATCAAAATTAATCGTAATCAAACGATACGTTGTCAGATAAAAATGAAAAATTTTAAAGTCTTTCTCCCCTGCAATACTTTGTTTATAAATAAGTGAGCCTTTCAGCACCTTTTCCCCATTCATTAAGTGTTCTACTCGAAGGCAATTCTTATTATTTTTATGAACCTGCTTTAACCATAAGTTTAATTCCTCCCCCTCTTCCATTAAGGATTCAGTTTCTTCCATTTCAACTAGTTTCAATCGCATCCATCCCCATTTATTCCCACTAATATTTTCTTTCAAACAACCCACTCCTTTCGAGACCTTTTAAATTATATTTCCCCCTTCTTTCGTTAAGCAAAACTTGATCTAGATGTTTTAGCACAAATGATTATGGGTATTTATAGGTTTACATTCCAATTGATTCACGTTTTCTTTTGATGAGGTGACCTATGAATATATTATTTTTATTTATCTATCTAATTATTATTTTGGTTGTTATTGAAATCTTTGTTATATTATTTCGCTTAACCGGGTTAAAAGTAGAAGTATCTAGATTCCAGGTCATTTCAATGATGACTGGTACAGGATTTACGACGGATGAGTCCGAGCTGATTTTGGGACATCCCATCCGCCGTAAATTAGCCACCTTCCTAATATTATTCGGCGCCTTTTCTCTAGCCGTAATTATTTCATCCATTAGCCAATTTCTGGCACAAGATCTACGAATGACAGAAATTTTAACGATAGCTGGAACAGTCATTTTTATTTTTTGCTTGTTGAAGCTCTCAGTTATTCAAAGGATATTAACCAAATCCTTTAATAGGGAATCGATTAAGCGAACAAAGAAAAAGTAGGGTGCCAAATATCAAAATAGAAAGGTTGGAATCACTAATAATCTTCAAAGAGTTAAGCCCCATGCGAGGCTTAACTCTTTTTTACATCCAAATAAGCGATATGATAGCCATCTACTTCCTTTATTGTAAACACATATCCGTCTGATTCTACTGCTGCCCCTTTACTAATTTTGGCAGTCGTATTTTGTGTGAGGAACCAGCCGCCTATCGTATCTACTTCTTCATCAGATAAATGGATTTGAAGCAATTGATTAACTGCACTAATTAAGAGCTTGCCATCCAAAATATAATGAGAATCGGAAATTTTACGAATTTGAGGAATCTCATCTGAATCAAATTCATCTCTTACTTCACCAACAATCTCTTCAATAATATCTTCAACCGTTACTAAACCAGAGGTACCGCCGTATTCATCTATCAAAATCGCCATATGGCATTCTTCCTTTTGCATTTTTATAAGCAAGTCATGAATGGGAATGGTTTCAATAACCTGAATGAGCGGCTGCATATAAGCTTTGATAGTCCAAACTTGATTAGAATCTTTTTTCATTAATTTATCTGTAATAAGCATTTTCATATTTATCATTCCAATGATATGATCTTTATCATTATCAACAACTGGATAGCGTGTATATCTTTCAGTCTTCAATTTATAGATAACCTCATGAATAGAATCATTAACAGAAATACAGCTCATTTCTGTACGCGGGACCATTATTTCTTTTGCAATCCGTTCATCAAACTCAAAAATATTGTTCACATATTTCCATTCATTGTGATTAATTTCTCCACTTTTATAGCTTTCGGCTAATAGAATTCTAAGTTCTTCCTCAGAATGTGCTAATTCATGTTCAGCTGCTGGCTTTACACCGAATAGTCCAACGAGTAATCGTGCTGAACTATTTAATAGCCATATAAACGGATACATTATCTTATAAAAAATGACGATTGTTTTTGCGAAAAGCATTGTAATTTCCTCCGCTTTTTGTATGGCAATTGATTTAGGAGCTAATTCTCCGATCACAACATGGATATAGGTGACCAATACAAATGAAAGCAGAAAGGAAATAATATGAGTAATGGATTCATTCAAATGGAATACCGCTAATAGAGGATGAAAAAGCTTTTCCACTGTTGGTTCACCCAACCAGCCTAATCCTAATGCAGTCACTGTGATGCCTAATTGACAAGCAGAAAGATATTCATCCAAGTGGGTGACTACCTTTCTAGCAAAAAAAGCACTCTTTTTCCCTTCAGCCATTAATTGTTCAATTCTAGACCTCCGTACTTTAACAATAGCGAATTCAACTGCAACGAAAAAGGCAGTTAATGCAATTAATAGTATAATTAGCCATACATTGATTAATAGCAATGAACATACCCCCTCTAGACGATTTTGGCTTTTAATAGATTCAGAGGCAGATCAGTAAATCTGTCTGAACGTTCTTCTATTTTCATGAACACCTCTCCCTTTTTCAAGATTGAAATGGTAGCTGAATTATGTAGTACCCCTGTCCATTTTTTTCAAAACATTTCGAAGTAACCATGTTTCATCTTGTTTTCCGTTGGGAATACAATCAACAGTTCAATTAATAGAAGGAGGAGTTTAGAAATGAATAGGAAAATATTCTTAACAGGCGGATTAGCAGCACTTCTTGTATTAGGAGGGCTAACAGGATGTGGAGATGGTATTGATCAGGATAATGGCATCAGCGATGGAGAGCAAAAAGATGCAGTAGATAACGATACAGAACAGGATGCAATGCAAGAAGCAAAGGAAAACATGGCAGAAGCGAAGAAAAATATTGAAGATACATTAAAGGAAAAGGGAATTGGAGATGGCGTTGATCAGGATAATGGCATCGATGATGGAAAAAAGAACGATCAATTAGATAACAACGAAGAATAGAATAATGATGTATACAACTTTATAAACCACAAAAAAAGTCGCCCCTATTTGCCAATAGGAGCGTTCTTTTTTTATGAACCTTATTGAACCTCGGGCTCTGGATAATTATATCCCTTCGTATCCACCTTTACCGTTTTCATCTTTTGTTCCTTTAACGGCAGATCTGCCCCATTCCTTTCCACAGAAACAATGGAGTCCACTACCTCCATACCTTCAATCACCTTGCCAAAAGCTGCATATTGCCCATCAAGATTAGAGGACTCGCTAACCATAATAAAAAATTGAGATCCTGCCGAATTTGGATCACGCGACCGTGCCATTGAAAGAACGCCTCGCTCATGCTTCAACTTATTCTCAAAACCATTAGCGGAAAACTCGCCAAAAATGGAATAATCCGGACCGCCTGTCCCATTGCCTGCCGGATCGCCGCCTTGGATCATGAAATTAGGGATGACTCGATGGAAAATGAGTCCATCATAAAAGCCTTTGTTAATTAAAGTAACGAAATTCGCTACTGTATTCGGTGCTATATCCGGATATAATTCAAGCTGAATCTCATCATTATTTTCCATAGTAATAGTAACAATAGGATTTTCAGTTACATCGGACGGATATCCTGATTTTCCATTATTACTATCTTTTGAAATCCCGTTTTCTGCCTGTGCTCCACATCCAGCCAAGCTGAATAGAACCAACAATGCTGAAAAGATGAAAATTAGAGATTTATGTTTTGAAAACATGTATACATAATCCTCCTTATGAATTGGATATTCTAGTTCGACGAATGGCTCTATTATAGCATTTATCGTTCAATTGGAAAATGCTGATACGGAATACCATGTTTTTATTTATGTATATATAGGATTGCAACTATTTGTTAAATCCCTCTTTATCCGTCTCGCACACCCTTTCACCAAAGCCCAAATATACGCATACCTTACTTTACAAGAAGTTATTACGTTATTCATTTTGAAGGGAGTGTGATTTGGGCATGGATTTATCAGCTGCTCATTGGATGTATTTGATTGGAACATGTATCATCATCATCACGATGTTATTTAGGCAAAATGTTGTTGTCCCTTCTATTATTGTCACCTTTTTAGTTGGCTGGATTTTCACTGGCTCATTTACGTCAGGTCTACAAACGATTTTTAATGGTAGCCTAGTAGCTGCTGGCGAATTGTTTAATATTTTTCTTATCATTGCCATTATGACCGCCTTGCTGCATGCTTTGAAATCAATTGGGGCTGATCAGCAAATGATTACACCTTTTCAGAAGGTCATGAAAAATGGGCATATTTCATTTTGGGTGCTTATCGTTGTTACGTATGCAATTTCTCTTTTCTTTTGGCCAACACCTGCTGTACCGCTTGTCGGTGCTTTGCTTATTCCTGTAGCTGTTCGATCTGGTCTTCCGCCTATTGGTGCAGCCATTGCTATATCACTGGCCGGGCAAGGAATGGCCTTATCGTCTGATTATGTCATTCAAATTGCACCGACATTGACAGCGACAGCTGCGGGAATTGATGTTACTCCTGTTGCTGACCGTGCTTTTATTTTGTCAATTATTACTGGGGCAGCAGCAATTGTTATCTCTTATTTCATGATAAAAAAACAAATGTTAAAGCCTTCTGGCAAACTCCTTACTGCTTGGGAAAATCGCGGCCAAAACAATGATGAGCTACGGGAAAAAAACGGTAATGAGAAAGAAAAGAAAAGTAAATACAGCCTCTTCTTTGCTATTCTTGTCCCTATAACATTTTTGGTCATCGTCATTTATATGGCTCTTGCTAAATTTTCTGATGTGATCCCTTCCATCGAAGGGGGGACTGGTGCAGCTTTAATAGGCGGTGCTTCAGCCGTACTCCTAATTGTGACTTCAGCCTTCCGAAGTGTTCGTTCTTTATTAAATAATGTTAGTGACCATCTCGTAAAAGGGTTTGTATTTGCGTTTAAAGCAATGGGCCCTGTTATCCCCATTGCAGGGTTCTTTTTTATCGGAAGCGGGGATTTATCGGCAAAAATATTTCATACAGGTGCGGAAGAAGCGCCATCTTTCCTCTTCGATTTAGTCGTGGCCGGCCAGCAATATATTCCAGAAAGCGCATTTATTGCAGGGTTTGGGATATTAATAATTGGAGCCATTACTGGTCTAGATGGTTCAGGATTTTCAGGGCTGCCACTAGTTGGCTCATTATCAGGAGCTTTAGGCGATAGTGTTGGAGTAGATGCTGCTACTTTATCAGCTATTGGACAAATGGGATCCGTTTGGGTCGGAGGCGGTACTCTTATCGCTTGGAGTTCTCTTGTTGCTGTAGCAGGCTTTGCAAAAGTACCGGTAATGGAACTTGTTCGGAAGAGCTTCTTACCAGTAATGATTGGGTTGATTCTGTCGACGGTTATTGGGCTGATGGTATTTTAGCGTATAAAAAAAGATAAAAGAAAAAGGAATGCACAATCCTTGTTTTAAAGATTGGGCATTCCTTCAATAATTAATTCTTATTAAAGACAATGAGCTTCAGCTCTGTCATTTCTTCAATTGCATACTTTATTCCTTCCCTGCCGACTCCACTTTTCTTTACCCCGCCATACGGCATTTGATCCACTCGGAAGGTAGGGATATCATTTATTAAAACTCCGCCTACATGAAGCTGCTCAGCAGCAGCTAAAGCTGTATGAATATTATCCGTATAAATACCAGCCTGAAGTCCATAATTTGAATCATTCACTCTTTCAATAGCCTCTTCAACCGTTTTCACTTTATTAATCACGACGATCGGTGCAAAAACCTCCTGACAGGAAACCCTCATATCCGGTTTCGCATCAACAATTACCGTAGGCAGTAAAATATTTCCCTCTGCTTCTCCTCCAGTGATAACCTTTGCTCCTTGCGCTCTTGCTTCATCTATCCATTCAAGTGTGCGGCTTACATCTTTTGAAGTGATTAAAGCAGAAACATCTGTCTTCGGATCAAGCGGGTCACCGATCTTTAGCTCCTTCACAGCAGGTACAAATTTATCTACAAAAGCATCAAATTGCTGTTCATGTACATAGATACGCTGCAAGGAAATACATACTTGACCTTGAAAGCCAAATGCCCCAGCTACACAGCGCGAAATGATTTTATCCAAATTCGTATCTTTATCAATAATAACTGCAGCATTCGATCCTAGCTCTAAAGTTACACGCTTTAAACCGGCTTTGTTTCGGATACCAATCCCTACTGCAGGGCTTCCAGTAAATGAAATCTTTTTTACCCGGTGATCTGTTACAAGCTTATCTCCAATAAGAGAGCCACTTCCTGTAATAACATTTAAAGCTCCAGCAGGCAGGCCAGCCTCTTGAAAAATTTCCGCGATAAATAAAGCAGATAATGGCGTTTGCCCTGCAGGCTTTAGGATGACAGAATTACCAGAAGCAATAGCTGGCCCTACCTTATGAGCAACTAAATTCATTGGAAAATTAAAGGGGGTAATCGCCCCAATCACACCGATTGGCTCACGTACTGTATAGGCAATTCTTCCTTCTCCTCCTGGTGCTGCATCTAGTGGAATGGTTTCCCCATGAATCCGTTTCGCTTCTTCTGCAGCAAATTTATATGTTTGAATGGTTCGAGCAACCTCCGCACGTGCTGCCGTAATTGGCTTTGCAGCCTCCATAGCTATGATTTTAGCAGCTTCTTCTGCTCTCTTTTCTAAAAGACCAACAACTTTTTCTAAAATGGATGCGCGCTGATGACTTGGCATCAGCGCCATTTCTTTTCTTGCATGAAAAGCAGCTTCCAATCCCTTTTCAACTTCTTCAATTGTTGCTGCTGGTATTTCTGCTATTTCCTCTTCACTATAAGGAGAGCGGAGCGGCACGTATTGACTTGCCTCGAGCCATTCTCCATTTATAAATAACTTCCTTTTCATACGTGGTCCTCTCCTTTATTAATAATATCGCAATGACAAAACTTCATTTATTATAAAACCACTGCTTCAACTGCAGCAATCGCATCATGAAGAATAGCAATCAATTTGGTCATTTCATCCTGAGAAATAATTAGAGGAGGCGCAACTACAATCGTATCCTGACCATCAAAAACAACAGATCGGCAAATTAGTCCTCGTTTTGCTGCTTCAGTTACAACTAAAGGAGCAGCAGGATTTAGGAACTTTTCATTTGTCTTTTGATCTTTAACTAGCTCCAAGCCGCCCATAAGCCCTAAACCTTTTACTTTGCCAACAATTTTCCGTTCTCCTTCTATCCATTGAAAGCCTTTAAGCATCTCTGCTCCCATTTTTTCTGCGTTGGCAATTAACCCTTCCTTCTCAATTAATTCTATATTCTTTAAAGCAACAGCACAAGCCATAGGGTGTCCGCTATACGTATAACCATGCAAAAGTGTGCCTGTAGAAAGCTTCATCAACTCTTGATGAATAGTCTCCGAAAGCATTACACCGCCTAGTTGTGCATATCCACTTGTTACTCCCTTTGCAAAGCACATCATATCAGGAGAAATGTCATAATGTTCAATCCCAAAGTACTTTCCTGTCCGTCCAAAACCTGTTATCACCTCATCTGTAATAAATAAAAGGCCATACTCATCACATATGCTTCTTACTTCTTTAAAATAGGTATCCGGTGCCACATGAAGACCGCCAGCTCCTTGTACAGGCTCGGCAATAAAGGCAGCAATTGTTTCTGGTCCCTCCCCCTCTATAACTCTCCGTAAATCATCCGCAGAAAAATGATCGGTATAGCAGAAATCCGGATCAAAAGAGTTTGTAAACTCTCGAAATGGCTTCAGTCCCGTTGCACTTGTGGAACCCATGGCAACGCCATGATAAGACTTCGTTCGAGAAATAATTTTCCTTCGATTCGGCTGCCCTTTTAATATCCAATAATGCCGCGCTAATTTATATGCCGTATCGTTAGCCTCTGAACCGCCAGAAGTAAAAAACGTAGCAGATAATTTTCCCGGAGCAATTTCTGCAAGCTTAGCAGCTAATCGAATCGCAGGCTCATTGCTAAACGTCGCAAAACACGACGAGAATGCAAGCTTTGCCATTTGTTCCATCGCGACTTTCCCTAATTCCTCTCTCCCGTGACCAACATTCACATTCCATAAAGAGGACATCCCATCAATAACCGTTTTTCCAGTGATATCTGTGAGCAATACCCCTTTACCTTCTGTAAAAATAAAGGAAGGGCCTTGATCCTGCTGTTGTTTAATGGGAGAGGTGGGATGAAGAAAATATTTCTTATCTAACTCCATTAATTCCTTCACACTATTTTCAACTTTTGTCATGATTGATTCCTCCTGAAATAATAGTTTTATACTTATATAGGTTTTAGACGTGATTTTTATGCCATTTTTTCATAATTCTTCTAATCACCTAGTGAAGTTCTATTAGGAAATGTAGACAAGTCTATAAAAATAGGTTTTTGAAGTTCCACATAAATGAAAAAAGACCAAACATGCTGTTTACATGTTGGTCACAAACTTTTCTATTCAAATAATGGACTTACTGCTTTTTGGTTATGAATCCGATCAATCGCTTCTACAAGTAATGGTGCGACAGATAAAACAGTAATTTTATCAATCCGTTTTTCTTCAGGCACTCTAATGGTATTCGTAATAACTAGCTCTTCAATGGATGAAGACTTTATACGATCGATGGCTGGCCCTGATAGAACGGCGTGTGTGCAGCAAGCAAAGACCGACTTCGCTCCATTTTTGATCAATGCGTTTGCACCAGTTGTAATGGTGCCTGCAGTATCAATTAAATCATCGACAATAATAGCGTTTTTCCCTTCAATATTTCCGATAATGTGCATAATTTCAGTTTCATCATGTTCTGGACGCCGACGATCAATTAAGGCAAGTGGCACATTCAATAGATTAGCCAGCTTTCTCGCCCGAACCACTCCCCCATTATGCGGAGCCACAATAACTAGATCCTCTATAGACTTTTTCTTAAAATAATCTGCAAGAATTGGAATCCCTGTTAAATGATCTACGGGTATGTCGAAAAATCCTTGAGCTTGTGGAGAATGGAAATCTATCGTTAATATTCTAGAAGCTCCAGCTCTCTCCAAAAGGTTGGCAATTAACCTCGCTGTAATCGGCTCCCGAGATCGGGCTTTTCGATCCTGACGGGCATAGCTGAAGTATGGCATGACAACATTGATCATCTTAGCAGAGGCCCTTTTTAAGGCATCAATCATAATAAGGAGCTCCATAATATATTCATTCGTTGGCTCTGAAGCAGATTGAACTAAAAACACTTCATTTCCGCGGACACTTTCTTCAATATGAATTTGAAGTTCTCCATCACTAAATTGCGTACTTGAACTTTTCCCAAGTTCACAGCCTAAATGCTGCGCCATTTCTTCAGCAAGTTCTCGATTCGAATTAAGTGCAAACATTTTGAAATTCGATTTAAGTATGTATGACACCATTTTTCCTCCAAGCTTAAATACAATAATTTTTGTTCCTTCTTCTATTTTACACGAAACGGACTGCTCAAGATACTAGATTAGGCGCTTCGATCTATCTATCGCAAATGTTCATCATATATTCTTATGAAATTTTTACTTAATTCATCATCATTAACAAGTAACCTATGTTTTAAATCTTGGGTACGCAATACAAATTCTTTTACTCCGATAAATTCAGATTCAGCCACAACATAAAATTTTGTCCCTTTCTCGTAGCTTTTAAAATCATGCTTCAAACAATATCTCTTCATCATGGATCCCCTGTTGTTCTTAAATCTATTACGTATTTCTTCTGACTGTATTTTGGAAACAAGCCAAGCTCTTATTCTTAAAACTTTAACTAAATGTATAAAATGATCCCATGCAAAAGGGAACATTTTATCATTATAGCATGAATTTCTCATCGGAATATTCATTGCAAGAAGTTTCTAAATTCATTAATTCTTTTGTTTAAAATATCTTTAAATCATTACTCAGCTAGTTCAGCCTTGAATATATACTACTTAAAACATAAGCAGAAATACACAGCATAATCCAGAGAAAATAATTACACTGCTTACAAAACTTTATTGGTTGTATTTTCTTTAATCTGCCCAATTATAAAACAAGGAGATTTGAATTTATATTATAAAAAAGGATCCATTTTGATTCTGCTTTATCAAAATGGACCCTACTTTGACCTTATTCGAATTTTCTCCTCGAATGTTTATATACATTCAAGATAACCAGCCAACTTATAGCAATGATTCCTGCCAAAAGTAATAGCATATTACTGTACAAATGAGTGGATTGATCAACATCAATAGGTAGAAGCCTTCGATCTAGTAAGTGTAAAGACAATAAACCACCTACAATCGCAATACCTGTACCCTCAGATAAAAAGCTGGTAAAATTCAGCAAACTCATTCCAGCACCAGCTTCCTTTTGTTGTAAACTACTTGACACAATGGTTGATATAACTGTTTTTGTGAATGAAAGCCCCCCAAAAACAAAAACTACTATCATTGTCATAAGCCATGGTGTAGCTTCTAAAAAAAAAGCAGCAATTATAAAGCTAATAGAAATAAATACAACCCCGATGGTTAGTACATACACAGAACCTTTCTTATCAACAAGTACTCCTCCAATATAACCGAAGATGATGACACTCATTGTTCCCGGAAAAAAAATCCCACTTCCAATCGCAATAGTACTTAATTGATGAACATCTTTCATCATATAAGGAACCATAGAGACAAACCCTGCTACAGTTCCAAATATAAGCCCGCCACAAAGGACTCCAATCATAAATAAAACATTTTTCCCCAGTCCAGGTTCAACAAATGGATCGGGTGCTTTCCTAATATGTTTTGCAAATACCAGGAAAGATAGAATACTAATAATCAGAAAGGAAATTCTATAGGTTGTTGTAAACATTATAAATAATACAATACCTGCAGTCATCAATAGAATTCCTGCAATATCAATATGACTCCTTACTCTATCGTCCTTTTTTAATAGTTTTATAAGAAATGGAATTGTGATAATCGTCATTGTAGGAATAAGCAACAAGTAAGACCAATGGATATAATGGGCAATTATTCCACCAATAGCTGGTCCAGCACCTTCCCCCATAGCTACTATGGAACCGATAAGCCCAAATGCTTTCCCCCTGTTTTCTTTTGGAATATAGCGTGCAACTACAACCATCACGAGAGCGGGAAATGCAGATGCACCAGTCCCTTGAATAAAACGGGCTAGAATTAGTATAGGAAAGAAAGAATGTCCCACAAACCCAATTACCGATCCAAAGCAATTGACTATTATCCCAAATAGAAGTAGCTTTCTGATCCCTAGTTGATCCGATAATTTTCCATATACAGCTGTTCCAACGGAAAAGGTTAACATGAAAGCTGTGTTCACCCAGTTTGTACTCGCTGGTAGTTTATTAAAGTCATTGGCAATATCAGGTAGAGAGACGTTCAAAACCATTTCATTTAATACACTAAAAAAAGACAGAACACAAAGCCAAATTAAAACTTGGTTGTATCGCAAAGTGGACTGTGAATAAGACGTATTCACATTTTACCCTCCAATATTAATGAGGGTTCACGCAGTTTATAGGGCCATTGATACGCTTCCCTCTTTAAATTGTACCCTGTTATATACATTGCACTTCATAAATAATTCCTCCTACATTTAATTGATATATTTTATCATATATAGACTAGGGTTTACATTTTTTTATTTTTTTACATTATGGTCGATGTATCTTACCAATAGAAATCTCTCCTTAATGAGCATTGACTAGCTTCATGCTGCAATTGGGGAGCATAGTGGCTCAATTTTTTAATAAAATAACAGGTTTCCGGAAAATGATGTATTAGAAAGCGTAACGTTTCCTTGTTTAAGAGCTTGTTTTCTCTATATTTCATTGTCATTGTATAGATAAACTGGCTCATTTCAAGTGTAGTTTTTCCAACTTCCAAAGCGAATTCAGTTTGTCTTGCAAAACCTGGCTCTTTAAACCGTAAATATCCTTTAAAATGATGATTTTGTACAATGAATGCCTGATATTTGCCGATATATAAATCTGCTTGTTTAGAAACCATAATTTCGATAGGATCAAGTAAATTTTTAAATAAGACTGCATGTCCCAGCTGGTCCTCCAGCCACAAGTCCATTAAATCAATTAGACTTAAAGGAACTGGCTCTGACCCTTTTATCAAGTAAGATAAAATTCTTAAATATTCCTGGTTTTCACTTAGTGTTCCATTAAGATAAGTTGGGGACAAGTTTAAATTCACTGCATTCTCAATTCGAAGGGCTTGAAGTGCCCCCTCAAAATCAAAATATCCTTTCACAACCGGCCAGGCCTTTCTTGAAAACTCTATTAATGCAGGATTGCTACGCAAAATTGCAGGTGATAAATGGTTCAATTGTTTCAACAAATCATCATACAAATGAATATATTGCTCAGCGGTTTGGACATATTCAACTTCACTCACTGATAAATGATCCCGGACAAAATAAGCATGGTCCTGAAGTATTTCTAACCAAAATAAATGCTCTTCCCATAATGAAATCATTTCTCCCTCCCCTTTCCTCTTGCTCCTCTCTCTAAATGTTATTGATGAGTCTAGAAAAACTGAACTATTGGGTTAGAAATGTACAATTTTTTATTCAATCAAAGGGAGACTATTATTTGAAAAAAGCAGATGAATTATTAATGTTCCTAAAAATCAGCTAACATGTTCAGGTATACTGTCGATCCTGCAAATTCGAACAAAATACTCATAGAAACACTTCTTTAGGTAAATCCTTTTTTATAAAGTTTAATAGATTGATTATTTACAAATATACTAATACATAATGATTCTCTAGTTAATTAAATAACAGTTTATAAAGAAAGTAAGAATTCCTCTCCCGAAATTGGCCATTATTTGTAATACTAAGGTCCAAAAAAGCTGCACAACCTCTCCTTGTTGAAGATTGTACCGTAATATGAATCACTTTAACTCTAAACGGAGTTTGTCTAACCTATAATCTTCAAGTAATTCGATACTTCTTTTGTGGTTCACATAGTTTTTGATTTGCTGGTTAATATTTGGTATCAATAAAATGGAGTCTAGTTCTTCTAGAGGAATCCACTTCACCGCTGATTGGTGTCGGTCAGGAAATTTGGGTAATCGTGGCTCTGAATGGTTCTTTATTTTACATTCAAAAATGAGATGTAAAGAGTGTTGCTCATTGAGGTTATAATCACCTGATTGTTTATAAGGGGTTAACTCATAAATTAATGCTAACGGTCCAACATCTACTTGAGCTGTAGTTTCTTCTAACACCTCTCTCGCAACCCCCTCCATTATCGTTTCACCAGGTTCCAGTCCTCCACCAGGTAAATTATAATGAATTCCGTTATCATCATATTCAACTAATAGTACAGAATTGTGTTCGATAATTAAACCGGTACACCGAATTCTCACATGCAACAAGATTTCACCTCATTTAATAAAGGATTACAGTTTGAACAATTTATGATTGTTATGAGATAAGATACTCCCAATAAAATAATTCATTCGTATATGAAAATCCCTTCCGATTTCAACTGATAACAATTAAACGAATTTAACGGCATTTAATTAAGATGATAAATTTATGTCTTGTTAAAATAATTCTTCAAACAGTTTAAGTACATATGTTCTCATGAACCTAACCTTATTTAATAATATATGTTTTATAATCACCAGTATCGGAGGAGAATTTTAAAATATTCCTATCTTGGGGCATTCCTTCAAAAAAAGCACCAATACAACCTGTTGTACATCTGTGACCAGATATAAGAATATTTATTTCTTTCTATTTAGATTTTCAAGTTCTTTCATAAAGCTAAATACTCTTTTAATAAATCTATTTGGGTCTTCAACACCATTATAGACAGAGGAATCAGGTAACGGACCTGCCATTTTTACTTCGCTAATATGTAATCTATCAGCTTCACCTAAATCAAAAACATCCAATCTATTATCTAAAACAGTTTGACCCCGGTAACAATTTTCGCTGTTTGTACCGCTCTCTCTTGAGGGGATGAAAAAACAAAATCAAAATTAATGCTCTGTAATTTATCTCTTAAAGCCTCTGCTTGTTTTATCCAGTACTCGTTTACTTATTATCTAATGCTGTCACCATATCCCACGATGTTCCATTTATACCGACTTTCTCAAATCCCTGCCTTTCATACAAACGACGAGCAGAATTGTTTGGGTCAACACTTAATGATAATGAGATAAAACCAGAATTCTTAGCTTTTCTAATCATTTCATTAAGAAGTAAAGTTCCTATCCCTTGATCTCTATATTCTGGTAGAACAGCCATGCTAAGTACTGGAGTGTTTTTGTCAATAAATCCATACGTTTTATTTGTTTCATCAAATAAACGTGTCCATATTGCTCCAACTGGTTTTTCACTTGAGTCGATCGCGACTAATGCTATATCCCCTTGTCTTCCCCAATTACATAAATACTTCAATATCTCGGGCTGATTTAAAATCTCTCATGAAGGCTGTACTTCTCCTTCTGCAATAAAAATGGCTTGATAAAGCATTTCCCATAAAAAATCAATATCCTGTTCCGTTTCTGTTCTTATCTTGTAATCTGTCAAGTTCATTCCTCCTTCTTATATTTAAAAAGCTAAATAAAGAAAACTTTTTATTGAAAAATGGCAGTTATAATGGAATATAGTTACTTTTAACTGGTTAATTTGAGGTGAATTTTTTTCGAACACTATACTGTCATTACCATAAGTATTCTATATATTCGATATTCTTTCTCCATTAAACTCTTTATACAATGAAAAACGAAATATTTTATCCAAAACCGCGTTATTTTCTAATTTTTTTACAAATAATGGTGTACTTTTATATCGTTCGATAGTAAAATATAATTGACTAATAAATATAATTTTATCAAATAGAGGTGTATTCTTATGAATTATTTAGACTTATATCTGCAAAGACATAATTGCAAAAGATATGATGTCTATAAAAAAACCGGTGTGAGTCAACAGTTACTTTCTACTCATCTTAATAAAAGTATTGAAAAATACTCAAGTAAAGTCATCATTGCGATTGCAGAAACATTAAATAAAACTCCGGGTGATGTACTAAATGAACTCTTAATTTTAGAGAAAGAAAAACCGATTTATGAAGCTTATAATCCAAATGATTTATTAGTGGGGTTAAAGTCAAAGTATGACAAGATCATAATAAAAGGAGCATACTACAAAGAGGTAAAAAAAATAATGAACACTCACCTTTCAGATAAAGAACTTTTAGGAGTGAATTTAGGGAGTGCTGGTGTGTTCTCTATTCTAATCTATGCGATTGAATCCGTCATGGGCTTGTTTAGTAATGCAGAAAAAATGGATAAGGAAATAGAAAAAAGGCTAAAACTGTATAAAATTATAGAAATGTCTGAACATGGCTTAGTTTTAGGTTTAAAACAATTAGATTATTAATTTAGTATTATTTTATATGAAATAAAAGAATGTTAGTAACAGAAAACCTTTTGAAAATAGGAGCGAACGTTATGAATAAAAGGAAGCTACCACTGGTTATTGCCATTGCTGGAGTCTCTGGTGGAGGGAAAACAACTATTGTAAAACATCTAAACGAAAGATTACATAATTCTAAAATACTATTTTTTGATGACTATGATTTTGATGGTCCTAGTGACATTATTGATTGGGTTGATAAGGGTGCTAATTATGATGAATGGAACTTAACTCCGTTAATTAGAGATTTAAAAGAATTGCAGTCTGAACCTTTAGAATACATTATAATTGATTACCCGTTTGCTTATAAACACTCTAAAACAAGTAAATTTATTGATTTAACTGTGTTTATTGATACTCCTTTGGATATTGCAATGGCCCGTCGAGTAATAAGAGATTTTAGAAATAATTCTACTGAAACGATTTTGACTGAAATGAAAAACTACATTTCACATGGTAGGCGGGGCTATCTTGAAATGCTTAAGACAATTAAACCGAATTCAGATATCATTGTGGATGGCACACTTTCGGTAACTAAAATTGGAAATAAAATATACGAGAGGATATTTAAGCAATAAGACCGATTATATAGAGTGCAACGTTATTATACTACCGAAATGGCAAAATCCCTGCTTTTTGATTCAGGGATTTTTTCTAGTTTAATAACTATGGTTTATTTGGGGAAATCTAGTGAATAAAGGCATTGCAGCTTGAAAGAGGAAAGCTCTTAATGCTTTGTATCGATTTCGACTTCGTCTGACCAATGAATGTATCAATGGTTTGTGGTTCCAGAATAACCGTTGCATCGAGTCAATAAATTAAGAAGTGTTCATTGCTTTTTATCAGAAATAGTTAAAGAGAGACTTTTTATATCAATGTGTAATTTAAAACTAAGAATAAAACCCTACTGAATAGACCAGAATAGTTTAGCTTTTTCTATACACTATGAGGGATGTTCTCTTGATTTTTAGGTCAAGCTATTCATTCATTTTTAAATTTCTATTAACTAGACTACTTTTCTGCTGAAAATTGCTATTTACAAGATAGATACCAATAATAATAAACATGCCGCCAACTATGTTTGATGGGTATAACGACTCCCCTAATAGGAACCAGCCAGATAATACACCAAAGAAAGGGGCCAAAAATAAAAAGGCACTTGTTTTTCCTGGTTCACCTTTTTGTAAAAGATAATACCAGACGGCAAATTGAACAATAGAAGACATCATACTTAACCATAATAAAATGAGCAATGAACTACTGTTTAAAATAAAAAATGGTGTTTCGAGAATAAAGCTACTAAGTAAAAGCAGGAATCCACCAAATAGCATCTGATAGGCGGATAAAACCCACGTATCGAAATGTAAACCCCATTTATTAGCTAATAATGTGGCAATTGCCCAAAAAACAGCAGAAAGAAGCCCAAAAAGAATACCAATCTTAAATTCAATTTGTGCCCCCATTGTTATACTTACCCCTACTAATCCAAAAAAAACACCAATCCATTGATAAAGTTTATAGTGTGTTTTTAAAAAGATGGTACCGAATACAACAACTAATAACGGGTTCATGAATGTAAGAATGGAGGATTCACTTGCTGTGATGGTTCGTAAACTCAAGAAAATACATCCCATAACACCTGCTGTTTGAAAAGCACCAATAATAAATACCTTTATCCAACTACTAATGGATGTCGGGTGCGGTCTTTTTAAAATGATTACTATTACTGCCATAATTATTCCAGCAAGTGTAAAGCGTAGTGCTGCTAATAACAGTGGGGATGAGTAAGGTAAGCCAATCTTAACTACAGCAAAAGAAGAACCCATCAAAAATGTAGTTAAGATTATTAGCAATGTAAATTTGAATGTATTCATTTTATATCTCCCAACGAATGTATTGTTCAATCTGCGATTATTATAACTGCTGCATATTCCAGCTATAATCGAAATATGGAATACAAATGGAGATAAATTAATAGTTTTGGAAACTATAACATTTAAAACAAACATTCATCAATCAATTCTTTATTTGCCAATTTTTCTACCCAATCAGAAGGAATCTGTTCATATCCGTATATGATGCCAGCAAGTCCGCCAGCTATTGCGGCAATTGTGTCAGTATCTTCGCCAAGATTTACCGCTTTCAGCACACAATCCCTATAGTTCTTTGTAGTACATACACACCAAAGGGCTGCTTCCAATGTATCTACGACATAGCCAGATGACTTGATATCCGGTTCGGAAAGCTGTGCCATCTTTCCCATTCTTTCAAACGGTTCTTTCCATGTCCAGCTTGAAAGAATGGATTGAATCGATTCGCCATGTATTAATAGCTTTGCGATTTTTACATATATGACACATGCCTCTTTCGATAAGAAGTGAGCATGGGTAAGGCTGGATACATCTCTAATTTCATCCTCTTCACATAGAATAAAAGCGAGGAGTAAAATTCGCATGAGCGAGCCATTTCCATTTGAAAAGATGTCGGTTTGTCCACATTTCAAAGGGGACGTGCCTAGACGATATTGTTCAATGGCAACTGCGGTTGTATTCCCAATATCGAATCGTTCACGATGAGCAGTGTAGTCTGCTCTTAAATACCACTGTACGAATTTACCCATCATATCATCAACATGTATAATTCCATTGTGTTCCTTTAGGGAATCGCAAGTTGCCAAAAGCATCGAGGTATCATCTGACCACGTCCCAGCTTTCTGGTTCCATGTCCCATACCCAACCATATCCGTACAGTGAAATGACCCTCTTTTTTTAAATTCAAAAGGCACTCCTAGTGCATCGCCTACTGCAAATCCATAAACGGCGTCTTTTAACCGTCTCATCTCATCACCTACACTTTAATTCCCAACGTTCTGTCAATCAGCTCTATCGATTTTTCCAAACGTTCTTGATATGTTCCGCCAATGCTTACAAAATCCATCCCATTTTCCTTTAATAGTTCCTTTAATCGGAGATTATTTTCCTCCCTTACCTTTTGTTGTCCATGCACTCTTAATCCATCATCCACCCACTTGACATCAGGCTCTAAATATAGGCATAGATCGTACTTTTGATTCCGAGCAATCTCATTTAGCACTGTTTGATGTTTTTGATTGTACAGCTCAGAGTAAAATTGAGTAACTACTGCTTCGGTGTCGATAAAAACAATTTTATTGGCATGTTTAATTGCTTCATATTCTTTCAGTTTATGGCCATACGCAATCATCGGGTAATCCTCTTCTAAAATGATTCCATCACAGCCTCCTAAGTCCTCACAATAATCTCTTCCATACTCTTTGACATATGTTGTGTTATAAATATGTGCTAGATTCTTAGTAAGGGTGGATTTCCCGCAGCTTTCCGTCCCTAAAATGACAACCTTCTTTATAAAATAAGGTTTGGATACATCGGGAATGTAATCCCAATAGGCAAATACCCCTTTTTCCCGAATCTCGGTTCCTGAAATGGGAACCTGCTCTCTTTTTTCATCGATTAAAATATGTTGCGCTTCAGGGTACAGCTCCTTAAAAATGGGGCCATATTCAGTTTCAGAGCTAAAAACAACATCAATTTCTCTCCCAATTGCTTTCCGAATTTTCAAGGATCCCTCTTTCCAATCGTAGTCCTCATTCCCATCCTGATCTTCTACATCAACGACCTTTATATTATTCATTTCCTTTGTTAATTGAGAAAGCCACCGCAGCCTCATCTTGCCTGGGATGTAGGATAAATTGCTTTCAGCACATAATTCCCGGTCCCTTTTTTCACTATGTGAAAGCACAACATATAATTCATCCACCATCGTAGACGCTTTAATAATCGAATACACATGACCTAGATGGAAGGGCAGAAGCTTCCCGCCAAAAAATCCCACTCGTTTCATTTACATCCCTTCTCTCTTCTGTTTTTTATAAACTTTAGACCAGTTATAATATCCATAAATGCTATTGATTAAAAAGGCTGACCACATTACAAGCATCGATACGTCGTTGCCACCTTGTAAAATCAGAGCTTTCAGCCACAGTACAATCGATAACACGTTCACCGCGATCCAAAATAACCATTGTTGTGTAAACCGTTTTAACATGAGGATTTGAGCGATAACAGATAAGGTCGTTGTGGCAGAATCAATCCATACTACATTTCCTCCTAGCTTTTTTAAGAGGAGCGCATATAGAATAAAGATTGCTAGAAACGATATAATCGTTCCGATCCATCCTTTTTTCGTTAAAACATTAATTTGGATATCTTCCCCTTTTATCTTGCGATCAGTTGAATGCTGCTTCCATAAATAGATACCGACAAATTGGAGCGGAAAATAAAACAGGGCATTGAGCATCACTTCACCATAAAGACCATAGCTGTACGCAATGTAGGCGTAGGTTCCTGTTTGAATGATGCCAAAATAATAGTTACTCACTTTTCCTTTTGCAACTAACACCACACATAACATTCCAGAAATGGAGGTGATCAGCCCAAGAATGGTATCGTCCCAGGCAAAAAATAGATAGATATTAGTTAATGTAAAAATTATAAGCCATAGCTTTTCAAAAGTAGTCCAATCTTTCATAATCTTCATTTTCATCGCTCCTCGAATTTTTTAATTAACAATTTGTTAATTATAACACTTAAAAAAATTAATATTTGGCATTATAAATTGATACATATGGCTCAAAATCATTAAATCGATACAGCTGTGCTTTATTTTTCGACCAGCGATTAGTCTTTTGCGGCTCTCCATCCTTCACGACTTTTTCGATAAAAGGAAGAGATGGTGCTTTCCGGAAAAATTGAGCATCAAGTTTAAGCCAAGGCTCATCCATAACAGTTAACAGGACCCCTTGCAGTTCCGATAGAACAAATTGCTTGGGTAAGAAATTTTTCGCGACAGTTGTTAAGGACATATCTTTTTTTATGAACCATAACGCTTCCTCAATAATTTGCTTATGATCAAAAGCTAAGTCCAGCTGAAACACTTCGTCCATAGAAAAAAGCTCTACCTCGGCTGCATCATCTGCAGCTCTCCTTTTGACCAGCTTATTTTCTGGCACAATGGCATAATGAGCATTTGAAATAATCCATCCCCGCTTATCACGTCCAAATTGGTCGTATACACCAAAATGCTTGATTCGTAATCCCATGATTCCTGTTTCTTCGCTAAGTTCCCTAACTGCTGCTTCATATGCGGTTTCTTCCGGTTTGATAAAACCGCCGGGCAATGCCCATTTTCCCCCTTCTATGTTGGGGTGGCCTTCTTTGGTTATTTCGGTTCGTTTAATGAGCATAATTTTTAATGTTTTTTCAGGAGGCTTATACGGGCCTACTTCGGTTGAAATAATCGTGAAAACGGCAATATCACTCGTATAGCCATCAGGCGTTCGGTAGTTACTTACATCATAATTAAAAGAATGATTGCTCATCTGCTTCACACCTTTTGTATTTAAATTAACAATTCGTTAATTGTTATCGATATAGTAACACAGCATTTATTAACTGTCATTAGCTCAAATTTCCTAATTTTAATCATTTTCTACTATAATCTAAAATGAACGCCTATTGATTCATCTAATGTATCTTTAAATATAGGCTTACGCATGCTATAATAAAAAACTTAGGATAATTACGATTTTACTCATTATTGAACGGATGCCCGAATAAGCCTCCGACTAGTGAAAAAATATGGAGGGGGAAGAAAATGAATAAGCGATGGACAATCGATAAAATTAAAGATTTTGTTGAGAAGAATTCGGATAGTAAGTTGCTAACAACGGAATATCACGGTTTTTCTCAAAAGTTACTATTTAAATGTGCATGTGGCAGTCATTTTGAAAAAACATTTACGAAATTTAAAAATAATCATCAACGGGAATGTGATGTGTGCCAACCGCCAAAAGCATCACGATAAACAAAGTGCCAATTTCTAATTAATAGAAGTTGGCACTTTGTTTATTGTGATGAGTGAATAAAATCAATGTAAAGAAAAAGTTTTCAATAATTAGCGATACCAGTCTGCCTGTTCCATATTAACGAAAGGAATATCCGTTTCAACCGTCCCTTGTATTTGCCTAATAGCGAGGTCTTCTCCATTCAACCAGTTAGAAAAGTCAATTTGTGTTGGTTCTTGGTCCCCACCTAGTGCAATCCAAGCTTTCAGTTCGTGCGGATAATAAGCGGACGTATGAATCGTTCCTGCCCAGCTCCCGTAAAGTTTTGAGAAAATCCCCCTATCTGTGTCGTTTAATAGCCTGAATGCCTCATGTCCACTTAACCCATCTCCTTGATGTTCTTCAATAACTTGCATTCTTTTTATTGAATCATCTAGAACGTGGCGATTCTCTTCCGTCATGATTTTAAAATGATTGGTGCATGCAATTCCGTTTCGCACCTCTATTCTTCTAGGCGAAGTCTCCACAATAAACGGCAACTCTCCTCTTGAATCGTATAAAACGTAGCTAAATGAACCGCGGTGTGGGATTTCTTTCAATAAGTCAACCGCTTCTTCTTTATTGACGCACAGTTCAAGAATTAGCCTGCCGATCATGTGACATATAAAGCCATCACCGGGACGTTTCCTATTCATAAAGGTATATCCCATTGCTAGACCTTTTTCGTTCATTCCATCAGATCTGCCAGTGATTTTCTGGCTCAAGCCAATTGTCGCATACCCCTTATCAATCGGTTGGAAAACAACACATCTGCCATCGTACGTTTTTGGATGATAATCATAATTGCGAATCATGTAATGGTCGCCAACAAAAATGGAGCACCCAGATGGATTAATATTCACTCTGTACCCGCCAAACTCCTGTAATACCCTTACCATTGGCCATTCCAAAGCATCCCGTAATCCTAGTAACTCTTCCCAAATCATTGGTGCGAGCCTCTGGAAAACTTGTTGAGTTTCATCGAGGTCAATCTTAAAGAGGGGCTTTCGTACCTTCCATTGCCGCTCCCTGTTTTTGATCAATATCGAATCTCTAAGAACTTCTCCTTGATAATAACCAAAATCATAATGTGTGCCACGAAATTGAATGACATCTGCAAAAACTTTTTTCATGATCATATCCTCCATTTATTACATTATATCTAGGGTACACGAATGAATAGAAAACTAAAGGTGAGGGAATTGGATAATCCATCCTGCTCATTAACCGATTATTCCCCCATCAAGTTCATACCCATTAATAAAATACTCAATGGTTTCAAGCTCATCTTCATTTAATTCTCGCTCAACTTGAGCTTTATATGCTTTGACAATAGCCTCATATCTCCCAGTAAATTGTTCAGTTAGCCTGGCGATATCCCGTAACAAAGCAGCCTCTTGCTGATATTCTAGCTTTGATACTGGCCTCCAATGCGAAAGAATATAGGTTTCAGCATCATATAAGTCGATCATATCTAAAAGCTCAAGTGTCCGTTTAACTGTGTGATTCCTTTTACTTGAATAAATATTTGCGTAAATGGAGTCACCTAAAAACAATATTTTTTCTTCCTTCACATAAACAATTACAGAATCTTGAGCATGATCCCCACCAACGTGCTGAAGTTGACAAGTGACTCCGCCAAGGTCAATCTGCATCATTGCTTCGAAAGTAATTTCTGGAAGTGTAATTCTAATATTCCTTTCTCTTCCATACTCTTCTTTGATAACATTTGCGCAAAATTCTATCTCCACACCAGACTGAACTCGCTCATCCAAGGCTACATCCGTCCATTCAAACGGAACCTGCTTTTCAATCTCAGTTTTAGTTTGTTTAGAAGCAACAGAAATCATGTCTAATGCAGATAATCCAAAACTATGATCCCAATGCCAATGTGTAAGCACTACTAAACTTGGCTGTGGAATTTTATTTATTTCTAACTCGTTTAGAAAATATTTGGCATGGTTTTCTGAATTGCCAGCATCGATCATTAAAGAACGTTTATCACCTATAACCACGCCCAAAATTGGCCGATCCGTCTCAGACACAGGTGTTAAATACCAAAACCGGTCACTGATCTTCTCTAAAGTTTGCATATACATTTCTCCTACTCACTTATTTATTTGGGTAGTTATAAAAACTTTTTTCCATACTAGAATACTAAACTATCAGCCAGCATGAAAGCAGGAATACAGTAAACCTATTTCCATAATAAAAAACAGCCAAGATTTCCTTAGCTGCATACTTTTGGTTCACTCAGAGTTTTTTTCTATCACTTAATTTAAATGTCTTAAAAATGGATATATTTTCTTATAGATATTGAATCAATAGTCAACTTTTACCTATGACTTTTTTCTTCTCCTTCAGCTTCCCATCTAGTTATCTCTTTTCGAACTAGAGGAGCCACTTCTTTCCCTAGCAATTCAATTGCTCTCATAACTTCCGCATGTGGCATCGTTCCAACTGGTACGTGCAGCATAAAACGAGTAATCCCTACGTTCTTTCGGAGGGAAATGATTTTTTCTGCTACAGTTTGTGGATCGCCAACATATAAGGCACCTTCAGGGCTGCGGGCATCATCAAAACTAGAACGAGTATACAGTCCCCATCCACGCTCTCTCCCTAATTTATTCATTACATACTGAGTGGATGGGAAAAATTTATCTGCTGCTGTTTCCGTGTCTTCAGCAATGAACCCATGTGAATGAGAAGCAATCGTCAGCTTCGATAAATCATGTCCAGCATGTGCCGCTGCTCTTTTATATAGCTTTACAAGTGCGGCAAACTGAAGAGGACGACCGCCAATTATAGCTAGTACAAGCGGAAGACCTAAAATTCCGGCACGAACAACAGATTCTGAATTCCCCCCGCTTCCAATCCATACGGGAAGGGGGTCTTGAACCGGACGCGGATACACGCCAAGATTTTCAATGACTGGTCGATGTTTGCCTTTCCATGTCACCTTCTCAGACGCCACAATTTTAAGCAACAAGTCCAGCTTCTCCTCAAATAACTCATCATAGTCGTTTAAATCGTAACCGAATAAGGGAAAAGATTCGATAAAAGAGCCCCTTCCTGCCATGATTTCTGCACGACCATTTGAAATGGCATCAACAGTTGCAAAATCCTGAAATACTCGCACTGGATCAGCTGAAGATAGAACAGTGACTGCACTTGTCAGTCGGATCCTTTCTGTTCGTGATGCAGCAGCTGCTAGTATGACTGCCGGTGATGAAGCTGCATAATCGATGCGATGATGTTCTCCTACCCCAAACACATCCAGTCCAACTTTATCCGCAAGAACAATCTCCTCTACTACCTCTCGAATGCGCTGTGCGTGACTCATGACTTCACCTGTTTTAACATCAGGTGTTGTTTCTACAAATGTACTTACACCAATTTCCATTTAAATTCCCTCCTATTTAAGTTACCCACCTTATTCATCTATTTTATGCTTAATCTTATCACCCTTTTTAGAAGTGAAGCGTGGGTTCCAACCTGCCGCTCTTAAATTAATAGTGCTATTTTCACGTTTTTTTAGCAAGAAAAAAGGATTTTCATCCATTTAATCTGATGATTTTTAACCGCCTGAGTGTTTGAAAATTCGCCAATATTGTACCTGCTATAATTGTCATTGTTCCAACCGCAGTTAACCAGGTAATATGTTCGTTATAGAAAATAGCACCTACTACAACTGCAATAATAGGCGAGATATATTGCCATGTAGAGGGGAAAATAGGATTTGTTCTTGCAACTAGCCAATAATAAATACTGTGTGCGATCATTGAGCCAAAGACAATTAAATAGACGAGCGACCCAATTGAAGAAGGTCTCATATCGTAATCAAACTGTCCCCTTTCAGTAAGGAAAGATAGAATGAATAGCAATAGTCCTCCATACATCATTTGAATAGCATTGAGTGCAATTGGAGATGTTTCTAGAAATCTACTCATTACGTGTTTTGAATAAATTGTACCGGCTGAATAAAAGGCTGTCCCCAGAACGACTGCCAAACAGCCATAAACCCAATATACATTTGTTTTGATTATAAAAGTAGGGAGCAGTAAGAGGAATACACCTATCATCCCCACCATACAGCCAAGGCTCGATAATAGATTTCCTTTTTGTTTCAGAAAAATAGTTTGTATGAACAGGATCATCATTGGACCTGCAGCAGATAAAACTGCAGCAACACCTGAGGTTACATATTGCTCAGCCCAATATAATGTAGAAAATGTGCCAAACGTTAAGCATACTCCAATCAAAACCATCTCTTTTCGAAATACCATTTTAATAGTTGCTTTCCTTCTCCAAATCATAATGACAAATAAGATGAAACCTGCAGTAAAAAAGCGAAACCCTGCTGATAAAAATGGTGGTAATCCTGAATCCACTCCTAATTTTATTGCTAAAAATGTTGTCCCGAATATGAGACACATTAATAGATAACTAATAATAACCATGTTAATTCCTCCTTTTTACATATCATAAAAGGAAGTGAGTAGAACAGTTGAAATGAAATAGACCAGTTACTCATGTACTGTGATAAAATGAAACCAAATAAGGGGGAATCGATGTGGGTAAAGTTACCGCCAGGGAAGATTTTCTTTTTAACCAAGTATACGATTTCGTGTTAAACCGAATCGAATGCCAAGAATGGAATGAACATGAAAAGCTCCCTTCCATAAGACAGTTAGCAGTTGAATTAAATATCCATCGATTAACTGTATTAAAGGCATATAAACTGCTAAAGAAACATAACAAGATATATGTTAAGGATAAAGTTGGCTACTATGTCCAAGCAAAAGAGACGGGAATAGATAAATACATAAATCACCCAATTGTTTCAGCCTACGCTCAAAAAAGTTCATTATCTGAAATCCACCAATCACAAGTCGAGAATAACTTTTCTCAAGCTTTAATTGATCCAAATTTATTGCCGAATCACTATTTATCCGACTACGTAAAAAAAGTATTTGACCTATACCCGAAGCTTTTAGCAACTTACTCGAACGTAAAAGGGGATGATGAACTTCGTGAATCACTCGCCAACTATTTTATCTTGCAATATAAAACAGTCATTTCTGCAGAAAATCTATTAATCCTTTCTGGCGCACAACAGGGCATTCACCTTATTGCACAAACGTTCATTAAGCCTAGGGACAAAGTTCTATTCGAACGGCCGAGTTATAGTGCGGCAATTGATATTTTCAGAGTAAGAGGAGCACAAATTTTGACTGTAGATATTACTCCGGATGGATATGATTTAGGGCAAGTAGAACAATTAATGAGGCAGCATAAACCAAGATTGTTTTATCTTAATCCTACCTTCCACAATCCAACTGGTTATACCGTACCAGCAGCTCAGCGAAAAGAGTTAGTCCAGCTAGCGGAGCGATACCACTGTCTTTTAATCGAGGATGATGCATATCATGATATTTATTTTGATCAAAAGCCTCCACTTCCAATTTATACCTATGATACGTCTGGTATAGTCATCTATATCCGTAGTTTTAGCAAATACATTTCCCCTGGATTGCGGATAGCGACGATCATATGTCAGCCTGCAGTAATGAATTCACTTATTTCCGTTAAAGCATTAACAGATAACGGCTCACCTCTGCTTAATCAAAAGATTTTTCTTCATTATTTTACTTCGGCTAGATTACAACAGCATTTAGATAAACTTCGAATTGCGCTTCAAATTAGAAAAGAAATAATGGAGGAAGAATTAGCCAGCACTACTTGGCAATGGAACAGCCCTGGCGGCGGACTGAATTTATGGGTTCACCTTCCTGACAATCAGTCTACTGAAAGACTGTTAAATAAAGCGATTGGGAATTCCATTTCTTTCATACCTGGTCACATCTGTGATCCGATTAAAGCTCCTTCATCATGGATGCGACTGAGTTATTCATATATAAATGAAAAACAAATTCGAGAAGGAATAAAAAAATTGACTCAACTAACTGACTATTGAAAGGAGTCTAGTCATGAATTTTAATTTGGAGGAAGCAATCGAGGTATTGGAAAGAACACCACAAGCATTAACATTTTTTTTAAGTGGTTTATCAGATGAATGGCTGCAATGCAACGAAGGAGACGGAACGTGGACTGCCCTTGAAGTTGTTGATCATCTGATTGAAGGAGAAAAAAACAATTGGATTCAAAGAGTCGAATTAATTCTTCATGAGGTGAAAATAAAACCTTCCCTCCATATGACCGGTTTGCACATTTAAATAAAGAGTCGAATGAACCGTTGCCAGAAAAACTGCAGGAATTTAATTCTTTAAGAACACAAAATATTTCAAAACTAAAAAGTCTAGTAGATCCTGAAAAGCATCTCGAATGGTCTGGTATACACCCGGTATTTGGCCAAGTAAAGTTAAGAGAAGTGATTTCCACTTGGGTAACTCATGATTTAACCCATATTGCTCAAATTGTACGAGTAATGGCCAAAAGATACGGAACAGATGTTGGTCCTTGGATAGAATATTTAAGTATATTGAAAAAATAGAATTGAAATAAGAAAAGCGCAAGCGCCTTGGCCGAACAAACTGGAAGGCCCGGTTCTTTCGTAAAGCAGACACAATGAGTGGAGCGAGTTGATGTCGACTTATCGTTGGGAGGAACCTCAAGTTTGATAGGCGATGGCTGCTTGCGCTAAACAATTCTCTACTCCAAAGTCCAATAATTAAGTACCGCAAAATGTTCGGTATGGACGATCAGATGGTGCAGGCAAAGTACAATATTCTGCTTGCTTTTCTGTATGTTCATATGGATTTGACAAGACTTCAAGAAGCCGTTCCATGACACTATAATCGCCCTCGTTCACTGCGGCATCGAGTGCTTCCTCTACCCTATGGTTACGAGGAATCACTGCTGGATTTGATTCCCGCATCAACTGATAGGAGGCTTCCTTTGATTCTTGCTGCCTTTGCAGTCTTCCCTGCCATAACTCTACCCATTGACTAAATTCATCCTTGCCAAATAAATCTAAAGCCTTATGTCGATCAAATGTCAACGCACGAAAGGTATTCGTAAAATCTGCTTCATATTTGTCCATCATAGTAAAGAGGTCTTTAACAAGCGATTCATCCTCATCTTCCTTATTAAATATCCCAAGTTTTGCTCTCATTCCTGTTAGCCAGTTTGTTTGATAAAGCACAGTAAATTGAGCAATCGCATCCTGAGCCATTTCAATTGCCTGTTCCTCTTTTTCATGGAGCAACGGTAATAAGGTTTCAGCAAATCGCGCAAGATTCCATGAAGCGATATACGGCTGATTTCCATACGCATAGCGTCCTCTTGTATCGATCGAACTGAATACCGTTGCTGGATTATACGTATCCATAAAAGCACACGGACCGTAATCAATCGTTTCTCCGCTTATACTCATATTATCAGTGTTCATCACCCCATGAATAAAACCTACTGACTGCCACTTGGCAATGAGCTTTGCCTGGCGCTTGATCACTTCTACTAGAAGAGAAAGATAACGATTTTTACTTGAAGCAATTTCCGGATAATGGCGATTAATTGTATAATCTGTGAGGATTTTGAGATTTTCCTCGGTACTCAATTTAGCCGCATATTGAAAAGTTCCAACTCGAATATGGCTAGATGCCACTCTTGTTAAAATTGCACCCGGTAAATCCGTTTCACGGATGATTGACTCACCTGTTGTGACTACTGCTAAACTGCGTGTCGTAGGAATTCCAAGTCCGTTCATAGCCTCACTTATGATATATTCCCGCAGCATTGGTCCTAGTGCTGCCCTTCCATCCCCGCCACGGGAATATGGCGTTCTGCCTGAACCCTTCAACTGAATATCGAATCGATCACCTTTATGCGTAATCTGCTCCCCTATCAGTAAAGCACGCCCATCCCCTAACATTGTAAAATGCCCAAATTGATGTCCTGCATATGCTTGAGCAAGGGGTGATGCATTTTCAGGAAACTGGTTTCCAGCAAACATCGATATGTTGTCTTCTGATTGTAATTTCTTTATATCTAGTCCTAATGACTCTGCCAAAGAACGGTTAAGAATCACAAGCTTTGGATCACGTACAGCGTTTGGGCTCATACTGGAGTAAAATGAATGAGGCAGTCTGGAATAACTGTTGTCAAAATTCCAGCCCATTTCATTTTTTTCGAATTGTTCTTCCATCGTATTGATTTCCCTTCCACATTCGATTTTTATATTTCTTTATTATACCCTTCTCTAATAGTTATGACCCGCCCTTATTATTAATAATAATTAAAGGACTTCAAGTAACTGAAGCCCTTTGCCCCTTTCCTTTTCATATATGTTTATTTTGAGTCTTCTTCCAATAGGTTCGTTAGTAATTTTTCAAATTTGTTCGGACTGATTATTTCGTGTGTGATAAATACCCCATTATAGAACAGACCAAACGTTGTCCATATTGTTGGTGAATTTTGGGCTTCTTCTTTAGTTGTAATCCTGTACGTTTTAAACGATACATTTTTTCTCTCTGCTATATTTCTTAAATCATCTATGATACCAACAGCAAATGGACATTGTGCTGTGTAGTATACGGATATTCCAACATGATCTGATAAAGTATTTACCTTTTTAATAAAAGAAGGAATCACAGCTTGTTCATTCCACTTCAGTGCCACTAATTGAAAATAAGGATCTGCACAGTCTACTGCCTCAAATCCCATATGTTCAAAAAATTGTTTATCACTTAAATACGGGTATTTTTTCTGGCCAACGATATGTACGATCCCATCCATCCCGCGATTCATTGCATCTTTTTTGCAATCACTTAACAATTGCTTTGCATACCCATTATTCTTATATCTGCCAGAAACCCATAAACAGTTAATATACATATAATTTGGAGCATGAATAGGAACCCATGCCATTTCTGCAGGTAAATATTCTATAAATACTTTTGCACGTTCATCTAATCGAGTAAAGACCAATCCCTCATTCATTCGGTCTCTTAGCCATTGCTTCTTTTCATTAACTGCCTTTTCATATTGTTTTGCCCCTAAGGCACAGCAAATATGTTCGTTTTCGATCATGCTTTTTGTCATTTCAACCATCCTCATATTTATCCTCCTCCTTGGAAGTTAAGGTTTTATTAAAATGATATGTATTACAATTATAACGCGAACATATTATTTCTCATATATAGATAGAAGAACGAATGTGCAAAATAATTAAAATGAAAAGAGATCTTCCTGATCGTAAAGAACATGAAGATCTCTGCTTATTAAAATTCAATTGAACGATAATCATACGGGTCAATTTTCTTCAGTATTGCAAGCTCTTGATTCGTCGGTACAGGCGTATATTTGATCTCATCATATATCAGCTCAAAGCCAGTATTGTCCCTTACTTCTTCTATGCTTGATGTCGGATGAACGCTCTCAAGATGCAGTTTTCCATTACGGTATTCAAAAATACACAGAGGCGTAACAATTCTCCATAAATTCCCTCTAGTAGTTGTAAAGTCAACCTTTTCTACGAACGTCCTTTTGTCATGCTTGACTCTCCAAATGATTGCTTTTTTTGCCGTGGGGATAAGGACTGCACTGCCTGCCCCACCAGGGAGTCTGACTTTAGGTTTATGATAGTCACCAATAACCGATGCATTCACATTCCCATTTAGATCAAATTGAATCCCACCAAGAAATGCAACATCTAGCTTTCCCCGCATAGAGAGGTCAAATACTTCTTCTAATGGAAAATATGCTTCAGCCGTTCCTAATAAATCAGCACCTGCAGATGAATAAGATGCCTGTTTGATTGAACCTGGATTTACACCTCCAGGAATGTTTAAATGTACTAAGTCCGGTGCATGCATCGATTTAGCTAACTTCATAGCAACCATTGGCAAATGAGAAGAGACACCGTGGAAGACCGTTTCATTGTCTTGAAGCATATTGGAAATGCAGCATGTCATGATGTCACTAACCCTATATCCTTCAGTCCTCATAGTCGTCTTCCCATCCTTTCTCCTAAGTAATCCTTTGTTTCATAGGCTTGCAAGTAACCATTAATCTCTTTCTTGCTACTCATTTTTAAAAACGAAGCTACCGATTTATCGTCGACTTCATACCTTTTATAACACGAGGCAGGGGCTGCTCCATTTGGGACGTGAACAATGGAATCAACTAAAAATCCTGGAATATCTATTCGATCTGCGTTTAGTTTGATCCTACTCCCAGGAACGATTTGTTCAGTTGTTAGTATTACTTTTCTAGCTGCTCTGCTTAAAAGGATGTCTTCAAACTTAGGGCCATAAATGATGGCATTCCCTTTTTCATCGCATTCATGTACATGAATAATAGCGACATCAGGTACGATCGATTTTACTAGAGTAATTGGTTCGCCACTAAACGGATCTTCTACAACCACAAAATAATCATTTTTTACTAGTAAATCACCAGCATTAAGCCCTTTTACAGGCATAAATGGCACATTCATCGAAGCTCCCCGGAGCGCACAAATAACCGTATAGCAAGCATGTTCATTTCCTTTAATTTTCCCTGATTGTACACCTTGTCGATAATGGTTAGCTAATCCGTATTTCGTCTCATAGCTGACAAATCCTGCATCCACTGATTCTACGCAATCCATAGCACATAATAAATCGATATCCTGAGCTCCAGCCGTTTTCACTAGCTTTAAAGACTTTTTATTTTGCCGGGCTATCTCTCGAACAGCTGCCATTGGAGCTCGGTGAAGAACATTTCCTCCAAAAGAAATGGTATCCCCGTCATTAATAAGGCTCACTGCTTCCTTTAAACTTTTAACCTTTTTCATATTGGCCACCTCCATTGTTAAGGTGTCATTTTAGTCTAGTTTTATTTTACTGCATTACAAGCGATATGAACTGCATCCCATACACCCGCAAATGGAGGTGCATAGACTAAATCAGTCATGCCTAATTCATCAGCAGTCATTTGATTATGGATTGCAACAGCAAAAATATCGATTCTTAAAACAGCTCCCTTATTCCCAATCGCTTGTGCTCCAAGAATCCTTCTTGATCTCTTTTCACAGATTAGCTTTATCCATATCGGGGTTTGATTTGGGTAGTAACCTGGATGGTCAGCACTTTTCACAAAAACAGTTGTATAATCTATCGCTAATTTCTTTGCTTCTTCTTCTGATAGACCCGTTCTGCCCATTTCTAGGTCACATACTTTGATCGCTGCACTGCCAAGTGTTCCTACATATTTGTTATGCTGGCCAGCTATATTAGAACCAGCGATCCGTCCACATTTATTGGCGTTAGTTCCCAGAGGAATATGTGTATTTTCCTCCATTACTTTATGATAAACCTGTGCACAATCCCCAGCAGAATACACATCTTGAATATTCGTTCTCATCTCTCTATCAATAATGACTGCACCATTTTCGCCTAAAGCGATGCCAGAACCCGCTAAAAACTTTGTTGCTGGCTTAACACCTATAGAAAGGAGGACTAGATCCGCCCGATATGTACCTTTATCTGTTTGTACTGCCTCAACTTGCTGCGAACCAATAAAGGCTTCTACCTTTTCAACGAGATTTAACTCAACCCCGTGGTTAACTAATTCCTCTTCGGCAAGGTCGGTCAATTCCTTATCGAAAGTTTTTAATATCCTGTCTGAAAGCTCAATTACTCTTACTCTTTTCCCCTGTCTAATCATCGCTTCAACTACTTCAATTCCGATATACCCGCCACCGACAATGACTACATCTTGAATCTCCGGCTGTTCTGTAATTTCCTTTAAGCGAATGCCATCTTCTAATGTTTTCAACCCGTATACATTCTTCATCCTGACACCTGGAAATGGCGGGACAATAGGGATTGTTCCAGTAGCAATCATCAGTTTGTCATAAGTATCAATAAAAAGCTTGTTGTTAACAAGATCCTTAATCATCACCTGTTTCTTTTCAGGAACTACCTTAACGACCTCGTGCTGCAGGAAAATCTCCATACCCATTTCCTCAAATTGTTCCTTTGTTCTGGCAATCATTTTTGTATAATCATCATTTTCTCCAGAGACATAGTATGGAAGTCCGCATGCTCCATATGATAAATGTCGGCCTTTTTCATAAACAACAATTTGCGCATCTTTCTGCATTCTTCTAAGTTTAGAGGCAGCAGACATACCAGCTGCTACCCCTCCGATAACTAATAACTTCATAAGCTCGCGTCTCCTAAGGTCAATTTGCACTCTCTACGTTTCCAAAATGAGCGATTTTTTCATCTCTTTGGTCCGTGTAGGCGAATCTAATAACTAGGACCTTGGTTTATTATTCATGTTTACGATCTACTTTACTCATAGGAATAGCCGGTTTCTCATCAATGAGTCCCACAACAAGAGCGTCAATTGGCGTTTCTTTAATTAAGGCATGTTGAGCAGCTTGTCCCCTAGCAACTAAAACAAGTTCTCCTTCTCCGGCTCCAAGTTCATCCGCTGCGACAAAGCAGTCTTCCTTACTGCCAAAGCAAGGCTGAATCACTAAAAGCTTGAATCCTTGCAAGCTATCATATTTTCTTGTAGAAACCACCCTGCTAATTACTTCGCCGATAATCATCCTTGTGAACCTCCATTAATCAGCTATTATTTTTAGCCACTCATTTCCTTTTAAATCAAAAGCATTTGCATCATCTGTATCGATATGCATGTCCAATGCATATCGATTATTCACTCTGATTGTGACCTGCCTCATTACCCCACCCTTAACTCCTTCGACAAGGACAGACACCTTTTGTTTATCCTTCACGCCATATTCGTCCGCATCTTTTGGGGTCATATGGATATGCCGGTCAGCAATAATGCATCCTTCTTGAAGGGAGATGGAACCTATTGGCCCAATTAGCGTAATAGCAGCAGAGTCTGCAATATTCCCAGAATTTCTTACAGGCGGGTTTACGCCTATTTTTCTTGCATCTGTACGTGATATTTCTACTTGGGTATGTTTTCTTAGTGGACCAAGCACCCGAACATTCTCGATTGTTCCTTTTGGTCCTTTTAAAGTTACTTTTTCATTACATGCATATTGTCCAGGCTGGGATATTTCTTTATATTTCGTTAGTTCATATCCTTTGCCAAATAATATCTGAACATGCTCTTGCTGAAGATGAAGATGTCTTGCCGAAATACTAACCGGCACATGAGTTTTACTTTCCCTTTTGATCAGTCGATGACTTTCAAGCTCTTTTACTACTAATCTAGTAATGTTTTCTATCAGCTCAGATTGGTTCGTGTTATTCAACGTTCTTCACCAGCTTACTTTCTTACTTTAAAAACGGAAGTAATTTTTCAACATCTGCATGTGGTCTTGGAATCACATGAACGGCTACGAGTTCGCCTACTCTTTGTGCTGCTTCAGCACCAACTTCAGTAGCTGCTTTAACTGCCCCAACTTCACCTTGTACGATTACAGACACTAATCCAGAACCAATTTTTTCACTGCCGACAATCTCAACATTCGCTGCTTTAAGCATCGCATCCGCCGCTTCAATTGCTGCTGTTAATCCTTTTGTTTCAATGATTCCTAAAGATTTGCTCATTTTAAATCCTCCTAAGGTTCGTTTTTTTTGTTTTCCATTTATTATGATCTTATTTTAAATTTGGAAGTAATTTGGAGACATCCCCATGCGGCCTTGGAATAACATGAACTGCAACAAGTTCTCCCACTCTTCCAGCTGCTTCTGCTCCAACCTCTGTTGCTGCTTTTACAGCACCGACATCACCTTGTATAATAACAGAAACTAACCCTGAACCAATTTTTTCACTGCCAACAATCTCTACATTTGCCGCCTTAAGCATCGCATCTGCAGCCTCAATTGCTGCTGTTAAACCTCTTGTTTCTATAATTCCTAAAGATCCATTCATGTTAAATCCTCCTAAACAATATTTTATTTTTCCTTCTTAGATGTCTTTTTTTTACCTTTTGAATTTTCTGTTTTCACAGACTCCAATTCAGAATCCTCCACTGCCACATTTGGTTGTGAAGAGACTATGTATTTCATAATTTCTGAATGGGGATTAGAAATGACAAGTGCCATTTTCAAAGGGTTATTCACTTTATTTTCTGCTGCTCGCTGAGCTGCTTGAACAGCAACATCCACATCAGAAAAACTTCCGCCAACAATTAAAGTAACCAGTCTTCCACCTAAGTAATTTTCACTAGCAAGCAATTCTACATCTGAAGACTTACACATCTGATCCAATAATTCCATTGCGACAGTAAAATACTGTGTTTCAACTACCCCTAATGCTTCGTAATTTTTCATTCCTTCTCACCCTTTTCTTCGGGATCAAGCAGTCTTTCAAGACCGGGGTAAGGCCTCGCAATTACCTTCATCGCAATTACTTCCCCATGTTGATGAGCTGTTTCCGCCCCAAGCTGCAATGCTTCCTTAACCGAGGCAAGATCTCCCTTGATAATGATCGTAATCATTCCTGAGCCGGTACGCTTCATATCGTGAAGTTCTACAAAAGCTGACTTAACCATTGCATCTATACAAGCTGTAGCAGTGACAAAGCCAATGACTTCGATTAGACCAAAAGATCGATACATTCCCCTGCACCTCTTTATTTGCGTTTTACTTTTCCAATTGTAAGCAGCTTCGCTATTTCTTCCATTGAAGAAGGGATAAGATGAGTGAGAATATCTCCATCACCGATATATTTTCTTGCTTCGTTTTCCGCGACTTCTAGGGCCACTTTTACTGCGGAGATTTCCCCGCTGAATTTCACCTGGACAACTACTGGTATAGAGGCTTGATCACCGTTTTTAGGATTATTTACATCAATACCTTCAATGGTTACATTTGCTGCTTTACAAGCTTTGTCCATTGAAGCAAGTGCGATGCTATAGCCTTGAACCTCTAAAAACCCAACTGCTTTTGACAATATGCTCACCTACCCTATGATTCGGAATCCACCTTCTGCTAATACACATCTTCTTTGTCTTGTAAATGTCTTTGCGGATGTAATTCCTTCACCCGTAGGACCCGCAATTGTCATGGTTGTATGTCCCTCACCACCGAATCCAACACCTGCCAAAGAAGAAGCATTCTTGACAAATATGGTCGTTTCAATTGCTCTGGCAAACTTAGTTAAATGATCTACATTCTTTGAGTGCATAATAGCTGTATGTCTATTGCCATGTTCAGCCAGAAGAGCCATTTCAATTGCTTCATCGAGATTCCTAACTCTGACGATCGGAAAGACTGGCATCATTTGTTCTAGCTGTACAAATGGATGATCAAAATCCACTTCACAAATTAAAAGCTTAGTATCTTCTTCACCAGCTACTCCTAATTGTCTAAGAAAAGAGACTGCATCCTTTCCTACCCATTCCTTCGAAACATGATATTCACGTTTATTATCAAGTGAACATCCACTTGCTTCTTGATGAACATTTTCTTCGAGTGCAAAACTCATTAATTTTGATAGTTGCTGTTGATCAAGCATGTATGCGCCTTCATTTAACATATGGAAAATTAAATCATCTGCTACGGAGTCAATAACAAACAATTCTTTTTCCGCTATACATAAAAGGTTATTATCAAAGGAGGCACCTTCGATAATACTCTTGGCAGCTTGTTTTAGGTCAGCTGTTTCATCCACAATGACTGGTGGATTTCCTGCCCCTGCTCCAATTGCCTTCTTCCCTGACTGTAATAAGGTCTTGACCATTCCAGGTCCGCCAGTACCAACTAGTAATTTGACTTTTGGACTTTCTATGATTCTATTAAGTGTTTCTAAAGTTGGGGCTTTCACCATCGATACAAGGTTTTCTGGACCTCCAGAATCTTTTATTGCTCGATTAATAAGGTTCACTACAAACGCACAGGATGCTTTAGATGAGGGATGAACGTTAAAAACAACTGCATTGCCGGCTGCCAATAAACTTATAGAATTATTAACAATTGTTTCAGTTGGATTCGTTACTGGTGTTACTGCACCTACTAAGCCAAATGGCGCCTGTTCTACAATGGTTAAGCCCTCATCTCCTGAAAATGCAGCTGTCGTTATGTCTTCTGTGCCTGGTGTCTTGCTGGCAACAAGTTCATGCTTTGCAATTTTATCTTCGTAACGACCCAGCTTTGTTTCTTCAAAAACCATCTTGGCTAATTTTTCTTTATTTTCAATAACTGCTTCTCGAATCGCAGCGATTATTTTTTCTCTATCCTTTAGTTGAAACTGCTTTACATAATTCACTTGGGCAATGTAACCTGCTTCAATAGCATCTTCTATACGGTCAAAAACACCATTGTCACCTAATGCACGTACTTGATGTTTTGGTTCTGCCAGATTTTGCTCTTGTGATAATGGCAGAACTCTCTTCATCTGGATTGGTTTCGGTGTTTTCGTATTGTCATTGGAATGAAGTTCTGGATGTCCTGGATTCTGTTCGGAAATAGATTCAATATTTTGCAGAACTGATTGGATAATTTTCTGAATATCCTGCTCCGACATATGTACTCCCATAGTTCCTCCTCCTCATACTATTTCATATAATTGTTTAGGATCTCTTCAGTTACCTTTCGTACAATACTCTCTATCACTGCATCTTTACTGTTTTCTAGCTTAGATTTTTCCATTTCTAATTCACATTGTGGTACACCGCCAGTTTTTATCCCCATTGATTCCCGAATGTTAATTAAATCTGAAATTTGCGAACAGCTTAGTTCGTTCGCTTTATTAATAATATTATTTGAATACATAAGCATTAGCGCATAGTGCTCAAGAGATTCCATTCGGTAATATGCTTGTATTAAATCTGATCCCCAAGTAAGCGCTCCGTGATTGGCTAATAGCACCGCATTATAATCTTTGCAATAAGGTGCAATGGAATCTGGAACTTCTTGTGTCCCCGGAGTTGCGTACGGAGCAACCGGAACCGTTCCTAGAAGTACAACAGCTTCCGGTGATACTGGTTTATCAAGATTAATCCCAGCAATTGCAAACGATGTTGCTACTGGTGGATGAGCATGGACAACCGCATTCACTTCTGGATTTTCATTGTAAACTCTTAAGTGCATTTTTACTTCCGAAGAAGGCTTCATTTTCCCAGATATCACTTTACCTGAAAGGTCCATCTTCACCATCATATCTGGTGTCATAAACCCTTTACTAACCCCTGTAGGAGTAGTCCAAATTGTGTTTGGACCTACCTTAATAGAAATATTCCCATCATTAGCCGCTACAAAATTCTTATTATATATTCTTCTGCCAATCTCACAAATTAGCTTTTTCGCTTCAAAATCAGAATAGTATTTTTGTTTCTCTATCATTAATTACAACTCCTTAATCTTACATACAGTCTATTTCATCATTCCCCTAATCCGTTTAGGTTCGTTTATGAGCTCTTGAAACAGTCATATTTATGTTCTTTTACTACTTATAATTTTCTTACTAATTTGTGGTTTTGTCAAATATTATTTTGGTTTTATAGTTATTTCTTGTTGTATTTTATTGCAGTTTTACAAAAAACCAACTCACACATGTAATAAATGCTTTTTTTCATACATATTCATCTAAAAATAATCCTTTATTTTCTTGGAGTGAATGTATTTAATCCCACATAATATGGTATAATTTTTTCAACAAACAAATAAAATTAAGGAGAAAATCATGCTTCCAATCGCACGTAAGAAAAAAATAAAAGAAATCATTCTTGAAAAAAAGAGCGTGACTGTTGCTGATCTTACAAGCCAGTTTAATGTGACTGAAGAGACGATTCGCAGGGACTTGAAGCAGCTTGAGGAGGAAGGTGTTTTAAACCGAACGTATGGCGGAGCATACATATCTGAAGGCGTTCAAAACGATGTCAATGTTAATTTGAGAGAACATATACATGTGGAAGGAAAAAAGAAAATTGCCGCGAAATGTATTTCTGCTATCAAAAATGGCGACTCGATATTCTTAGATGCTTCCACCACTTCCTTAGTCATTGCTAGCATGCTCGAAGACAAAAAATTAACAGTTGTGACAAATTCCCTCAAAGTGATCAACACGCTTGTTGAAAAACCGAATATTAATATCGTTGTCATTGGAGGAACTTTATCTCCTACTTCGCTATCAAATACAGGAAGAAGCTCAGAATATACGTTAAATCATTACTTCTTTGATACGGCGTTCATTTCGTGCCGCTCAGTTAGTATGCAGCATGGCATTACAGATTCAAACGAGCAACAAGCAGGGATCCGGAAACTAGCTGCTGAACATGCAAATAACGTTTACCTTATTGCTGATTACACAAAATTTGATAAAACATCCTTTGCAAGAATTTGTGATTTTGATAAAATTCATCATGTAGTAGTAGACAAAACACTTTCGTCAGAATGGAAACAATTTTTAAAAGAACAAAACGTTACTCTTCATGAATGTAAGTAAACTAAATAAAAATAATTTAAAAGGGCCGAGGTAATTACCTCAGCCCTTTCACTTTTCACTTATTGTTTTTGAACATTTTTGGAAGAGATTCATTAAATGGCGCATAGGCAATGCCGTTTTCAGTAATGATCCCTGTTATTAAAGAATGATCTGTCACATCAAAACACGGATTATATGTCTTTACATCTTTTGGCGCCATTGGTTTTTTATACCATTTACTCGTAATTTCTTCGGATGGTCTTAATTCGATGTCAATATCGTCGCCAGTTTTACATGCTAAGTCTATCGTGGAGAGCGGCGCACACACATAAAAAGGAATATTATAGTGTTTAGCTAAAATAGCCACCCCAGAAGTTCCAATTTTATTCGCAGTATCTCCATTCTCAGCTACCCGATCACAGCCAACAAGAACTGCTTGGATTTTTCCTTCCTTCATAACGATAGACGACATATTATCACAAATCAACGTCACATCTACTCCTGCTTGCTGCAGTTCCCAAGCAGTTAGGCGTGCACCTTGAAGTAAGGGCCTTGTTTCATCCGCATATACTTTAAAATCATAACCCTTTTCTTGCCCTAAATAAATCGGAGCTAACGCGGTACCATATTTAGCTGTTGCAATTGTCCCCGCGTTACAGTGAGTTAGAATGCCCCATCCCGGCTCCAATAATGAAAGTGCATATTGCCCGATTGATTCGCAAATTTCCTCATCTTCTGCCCGGATTAATTCTGCCTCTTCCTTTAGTGCTGCCTTTACTTCAGCAACTGTTTTTCCTTCCTCTTTTTTAAATCGATCATCCATTCGATTTAACGCCCAGAAAAGGTTAACAGCGGTAGGTCTTGAGGAAGCCAAGTATTCTTTTACCTTAGTAAAGTCACTATAAAGCTCCTCATACGTATTTGCAGTTGACTTCTTCGTACCTAGGTAAACACCATATCCTGCAGCAATCCCAATCGCAGGAGCCCCTCTCACCTTTAACTGATAGATTGCATCCCAAACATCTTCCATTTCCTTCAATTCTAGAAAGACCGTTTCATTCGGTAGTACTGTTTGGTCTAAAAGAATTAATGTACTGTTTTCATCATCCAATTTAACTGATTGTATTACTTCTACTGGATTTCCCATCCTATTCTGCCTCCTTTAGAAGCTGTTCTTCTGCTGATTGAATGACATCAATAAAGTCAGCACCTGTTGTCATATTTTCTCTATTAAGTATAAATGTTTTTCCGATTGTTAAACAAATTTTCTCAGCACGTACACGGGCTTCTCGGTTTGAAATAGACGTAATATCTTTTACATGGGCTAAACCTATAATTCTTCTAATAAGCTCATGCCCAGCAACAGCTGCTGTGTCTCTAATTACCGTGCTTAGATAATAATCTTTGAATCCTGTATATTTCGCAACAGAGTCTTTTACATGAATATCCCATGTTCTTAAAAATTTCTCGTTGAATAAATCGATTACATCCTTGATTGTATTCCCTAGATAATCAAGATAATCTTTTCGTTTTATTTCATCTTCTATTGTAAAGGTTGCATTCGCATATGCAAATATTAAATTAGCTATAACATTTCCGATATCATAGCCTGCCGGTCCATAAAATGCAAACTCCGGATCAAAAACTTTTGTAGAGTCTTCTTTAATAAAAATAGAGCCTGTATGCAAATCTCCGTGGATAAGGGATTGCGCATTTGTCATAAATTCAAATTTTAACTTTGCTGTCTCCAATAACAACGTTTTATCGTTCCATATCGTTTTTTCCACAAACTCCCTTGTTCCTGGAAAGACATCATTACGCGGACAGTCATAAAACGGCTCAGAATAAACAAGATCCTCAGAAATTTCACAAAGCTCTGGGTTAATAAAGCTTTTCACTAATGCCTTCTTTTCCTTATGTTCCATGACGACATCAGAAGTTAATAATAAAGTATTTACTAGAAATGTTGAAATATGTTCTGCAAAAAGCGGAAATTTTTTGTGCTCAATTAATGCCGCCCGCATCATTTCATGATCAGATAAATCTTCCATTACACAGCAATTCATAATTGGATCATATTTATAAACTTCCGGTACATAGCCTGGAGCTAATTTATATTGCAATTGTAAGATTTCACTTTCAATTCTATTCCGATCAGGAGATAATTTAAATTCATCAGAAATACGCGCAACTGGACCAGCTTGCTTAATGATTACAGACTGGTTTGTTTTTGAATCAACTACTTTAAAGACATAGTTTAAGTTCCCATCCCCAATTTCCTTACATTGAAGCTCTGCATCCGCATCAAAGAGATCAAGGTTAGCCTTTGCATAATCGATCGCATCTTCTTCAGTCATCGTAAAATATTCCTTCGTAAAATCCTTCATTATAAATCCCTCCACCTTATTTTTGTCGATAATAAGTCAATGCCAGTGCAAGAGCTAAGACAGTTCCCTTAACAATATCCATGGCATAATACGGTACGGACATCATAACTAATCCATTCGATAAGATACCGATTAAAACGGCTCCAACAAAGGTTCCAAATGCATTTGGCTTTCCAGCACCTAAAACTGATAGACCAATAAATGCTGCAGCTACTGCATCCATTAAATAAGGAGCCCCAGAATTAATCTCTGCTGTCATTACACGGGAGGCAAGAACAATTCCTCCAATTGCCGCGAAGGTTGCAGACAAAAGGTAAGCCAGTACTTTGTATTTATTAACAGGGATACCTGATAGTCTGGCAGCTTCCTTATTTCCACCAATTACGTACATGTAACGGCCATGCTTCGTATAATTCAGGAAAATATGAACAAGAGCGACTACTACAACCATAATGATAATAATCCACGGCACTTGACCAATTTTTGCAAAGAATGGCGGAATCACACCGGTTGAGAAGCTTCCATCAGGCATAATCATGTTTTGTGACACAGTTGCCCCTTTTGTGTATGTAAGCGCAATCCCTTGTATAATAAACATTGTTGCAAGTGTCATTAGCATGTCTGGAATTTTCACTTTAACAATCATAAAAGAGTTAAATGCACCAACTAAGAGCGCCGCTCCAATTGCTGCTAAAATGGCTATGAAAATATTTTGAGAAAACCACACAAACATAGAAACAACAACTGCATTTGAAAGAGATACAGTAGAACCAACAGATAAGTCAAAGCCATCTACTGAAAGAGAAATAGTAATTCCTATAGCTATAATGGTTACAATGGAAATAGACCTTAATATGTTGACTATATTTGCCCCTTGAATAAAACTTGGATTAGCGATTGCAAAGATGGCAATCAAAACAAAGATTGTAATTATCGTTCCATATTTATATAGGAACTCAAATAGTTCAAACCCTTTTTTAGCGGGCTTTGTGTTCGGAACAGGATTTGCCGTATTCATCCTCATTTACCTCCTGTTGAATAGAATAATAATTCTTCTTCATTTGTTGTTTTTGTATCAAGTTCTTTCGCTACTTCCCCGTCATACACAACGTATACACGGTCTGTAATCCCAAGAATTTCAGAAAGCTCACAAGACGCGTAAATGACTGACTTCCCACGTTTAGCTAAACCCGAAATCAGTTCAAAAATATCCTTCTTAGCTCCTACATCTACACCCTTTGTAGGCTCGTCAAAAATGTACACCTCCGCATCAGATATCAGCCATTTCCCTATAGCTACCTTTTGCTGATTTCCTCCCGAAAGGTTTTGCACCTTAGCTTCCTCTGAAGGTGTTTTTATCCCTAAATCCTGTATCATTTCCTTCGAGATTCGCTTTTCGCCCTTCACATCAACGAAGCTCAAGATCTTTGAGAACTTACCAAGGCTTGCTGATGTTAGATTTGTAGAAACAGATTCTTGAACAAGAATCCCTTCCTTTCTTCTCTCTTCTGGAACAAGTGCGATCCCTTTTCTTACGGCATCACTTGGATCCTTAATTTTTACACTTTTCCCTTTAATTTTGATATCTCCTTTTGTTACCTTAGAAGCACCAAATAAAGCTTTACAAATTTCCGTTTTGCCAGCTCCTACTAAACCAGCAATTCCAACGATTTCCCCTTCATTCACATGCATGCTAAAATTTTTAACTAAACCCGTATCATGAAGTCCTTCAACAGAAAGGAGAGTTTCTCCGATTTCAACGTCGTACTTAGGAAACTGCTCTTCCAGCTTTTCTCCAAGCATGTACTCAACAATTCTATTTTGAGTAGTGTCAGCAATATTTTCTTTTATGACAAATTCGCCATTTTTCATAACGGTAATCTCTTCACAAATTTCGAATAGCTCTGGCAATCGATGAGAAATAAAGATTATGCCTACGTCTTCTTTCACAAGCTCACGAACGATTCTAAATAGCTCCTTCGTTTCGGAATGACTAAGAGGTGCAGTAGGTTCATCCAAAATCAAATAATTACATTGCTTTGAGATAGATCTTGCAATAAGGACCATTTGCTTTTGGGCTAATGTTAATTCACTCACAAGTGTTTTCGAAGATATATCTACATTCATTCGAGAAAGAATTTCTGTTGCTCTTCTATGAATCAGATTCCATTTTACAAACTGTTTTTTTCCCATATCATTAACAGTTTCATTTAACATAATATTTTCTCCAACCGTTAAATAGGGAATTAATGCTGTATCCACCTCTTGATAAACTATCTGTATCCCATTATCCTGGGCGTCCTTTGGGGTACGTATGTCAACTTTCTTTCCGCCTATGTATATATCACCTGTATAATGTCCATAGGCACCAGAAAGGACCTTCATTAGTGTAGATTTACCTGCCCCATTTGCACCAATTAAGGCATGAGTCATTCCCGTTTTAGTAGAAAAATAGACTTCATTAAGCGCTTTTACTCCCGGGAATTCTATGGAAATATTTTTCATTTCTAATAACATCGACACACTCATAAGCCTCCTTCTATTTCAATCAATTTTCCCAACAATTTAAGGCCTATAATGGTTTTGAAACCTTATACCAGCTAATATCTCTGATATAAGGTTTCAAATTTAATTATTTATAGTATTCTTTTAACGTCTTCATCCACTCTTCTTCAAATGCAGTTGAAACTCCCCAGCCCTCAACAACTTCAGCAAGATTAACCATGTTAACAGGCGAGCTTGATTTTTGCAGTGCTTCTTGTGAAATTAATGATGCCTCTAAATCGAATGTCGCAGGAGTTTCTTCACCAGCAATTTTCTTAGCAAGAATTCTCATGTTAACAGAACCAATTAGTTTAGGATCAACAGCTGCTGTATATTTCCACGGACTATTTTCTTCTTGCATAATTTGAAGGTCAGCATTGGATACATCAATACCATAAAGAGCAATTTCATCTCTGCCAGCCTCTTTAATCGCGCGAGCTGCACCGATAGCAAAAGCATCCCATGTGGCGAATATTGCATCAATTTCGCCTTTCTTATGTTTATTTAACATTGCAGCTACCGCATTTTGTGTTTGAACAGATGTGTCTGCTGCAGCTACACCAAATCGCTCAATTTCCTTAATACCAGGATTGCTTTTAAGTTTTTCCTGATAAACTGCATTACGTCTAACCATCGGCGGAAAACCGTCTACCCATAAATAGACAATATTTGCTTCTCCATTTGTATCCTTAATTAATTGATCTAATGATAATGTTGCCAACGCTTCATCATCCTGTGAAGTAAGTGTCACACCATTGATCGAAGCAATATCTCCATTGGAATCAAAAGTTACTACACTCTTTCCAGCATCTACAATTTTCTTCACGTCTTCCACTGTAGCTGCATCATCCCCATGGGAGATAATAAATCCATCAAAATCCTCTTGCAAGGCTTGAGCAATCGCATCATGGAATTTAGCAGTATCTCCATTAGCTGTAAAAACATCTACTTTAAAACCAAGCGCTTCTCCCTCTTCTTTCGCACCAGCTAAGAATTGAGCAGTGTGATCGTCTCCACCAATTTTTCTAACTACTTTTATCTTCACTTCTTTGCCATCTTTAAATCGATCAGGCACATTTTCGAGTGAAACATTCTTATTTCCTTCTTTAGGCTTAGAACTTTCTTCACCCGAAGAACAGCCTGTTAACAGAAGGGAAACAGCTAACAATAGGACTAATGCACTTTTCAAAAACTTTTTCATTCTATAATTCTCCTTCTTTGTTAGTATGTCCATCCTACCTATTTTCAGATAGAATAATAGACGGACAGAAATTGTGTAGCGCTTTCATTTCTAAATTAACTAAATTTTATCATGTGTACAAATCTTATACAATATTTATTTTGAATTATTCATAGTTTTTTTGGTTTTATACGCAATTCTTGTTTTAAAATCTATGATAACACCCATACATTTTATTTATTTAATGTTAATTCTATTTAATAATCAATATAATACTTCTATTATTGGTCATTATTGGTATTAAAACAACAAAAGTCTATTTAAAACCAACATTTATTTTCTTGCATAAAAACAACCGATATTCCAGAAAGAATACCGGTTAATCTTTTCTTATTCATTTTTCATTTTTAGAGCTTTCATCCAGTCCTCTTCCAATTCAGTTGACAATCCCCAGCCAGGTAGCACTTCGCCTAAATTATCCATCGTTACATTTTTCTTAGAAGCTTGAAGTTCGTCTTGAGCAATCAAATAAGCTTCTAAATTGTAATATTTTGGTGTTTCTTCACCAGCTATTTTTTTTGCAACTAATCGCATGTTTAATGCACCAATTAGTTTTGGGTCTACTGCAGCTGTATATTTCCATGGGCTGCCATTTTCTTTCATCAATTCTAGATCAGTATTTGATACATCTATTCCATAAATTTTCACTTCATCTCTGCCTGCTTCTTTTATCGCTTCTACTGCACCAATCGCAAATGCATCCCATGTAGCAAAAATCGCATCAAGCTCCCCTTTAGGGTGTTTCTTAAGCATTTCAGCAACAGCTGCTTTTGTTTCCCCTGAAGTATCTGCAGAAGCAACACCAAATCTTTCAATCTCTTTAATTCCAGGGTTATTCTTCAACTTCTCCGTATAAACAGCATTTCGTCTAACCATTGGCGGGAATCCATCCACCCATAAATACGCAATATTTGCTTGACCATCATGATCCTCGATTAATTGCTCCATTGCAAATGTAGCTAATACCTCATCGTTCTGAGATGTAAGTGTAACACCTTCTATTTTTTCTAAATCAACATTTGAATCAAATGTAACAACACTCTTTCCTTTTTCCACCAATTGTCTTACACTTTCTATTGTTTCTGGATCATCACCATGGGAAATAATAAACCCATCATATCCTTCATCTAAAGCTTTTTTAATCTCGTTATGAAACTTTTGGCTATCCCCATCTGCAGAAAAAACATCCACCGTCAACCCCATTGCTTCGCCCTCTTCTTTAGCCCCTGCAAGAAATTGCTTTGTATGGTCGTCCCCGCCTATTTTACGAATAACTTTGATTTTAATTTTCTCCCCGCTTTTAAACTTTTCGGGAATATTTTCAAGTGACCCCGCATGATCTTGGTTACTCGCTTCTTTCGTAACTATTTTGTTATTGTTGTTGGAACAACCAGCTAAAAGCATGATTAATGCAATAAAACTTATGGTTATAAACCTTATTCTGCACTTCTTCATCTTTTCTTATCTCCCTTTTCAACCAATAATAATACCTAGCATTTGTACTGAAGTGGCTTACTATTTTTTCAACTTCGATTTCTTACTGGATTTTAAACTGCTTAACCAAACTCTCTAATTGAGCAGAAAGTACCTTAAGTGATTCAGCGCTCTCTGATATCGTTTCCATAGAGGCGACTTGTTGTTCGGCTGAAGCTGATGCTTGCTGAACTCCAGCAGCAGATTCTTCAGTTACTGCCGAGATTTCTTCACTGAACGCGCTTAATTGTTCACTACCTTGTTGAATCTGGTCTAAGTTGGCAGCTACTTGGTCAATTTTTTCTACCATTAGTAAAACTAAATTAGTAATCGCATGGAATGTCTCACCAGTTGTTTTTATTTGCTCATTTCCAATCTCTGACTGTAATACACCATTTTGTAATGTTTCAACAACTTGTTTGGAATCACTTTGGATATCTTGAGTTATATGTGTAATGTCTTGAACGGAGTTCGAAACTTGTTCTGCCAGCTTTCTTACTTCATCTGCTACAACTGCAAAACCTTTCCCATACTCACCTGCTCTTGCAGCCTCAATTGCTGCATTGAGAGCAAGTAGATTCGTTTGGGCAGCGACATCTTGTATAACATGGACTAACTGGTAAATATTTTCATTTTTCAAATCTAAATTCACTACTTTTTCCATTGATTCAGTTACAATCTGACTAATCGTCTCAATTTGATGAACAGATTGATTCATTAATTTTGTTCCTTCTTGTGCTTTTTCTAGCACTTCATTTGAAGCCTGTTTCAAGTTCTTTCCTGCTAAATCAGCTTGCTTGATCTGAACATTTACGTCCTCTACAGCTTGTGCAGATTCAGATGCAGAATTTGCTTGCTCTTCAGCTCCGTATGCTAATTCATGCATCGTAGTCGCAATTTGTTCACTGCCCTGTTTTACTTCCAATGAAGAAACTGTTAGCTCATCACTCTGTTTATTTACTTGTCCTGAAACATTAACAACCTCAGTGACAATTGTATGTAAGCTACCTTTCATTTCATTTACGGATTTTGCTAGTACACCAATCTCATCTTTGCTTTTGATTTCAATTGATGGAATTGTCAAGTTTCCTTTTGATATCTCATTGATTCTATTTGTCACTAATCCTAGTGGTTTCGCGATCATTCTAGTGATAAATAGTGCAGCTGCTATTCCTAATATAAGCGAGATTACGACCGAACTTATAATCGTTATAACCGTTTGTTCAGATACCTTTATAGAGTCTTCCCCAGCCTGTTCCGCACCTGTTTTATTAATCAAAACCAAGTGGTCCAAATTTTGCTTCATTGAATCAAATGCTTTCGCGCTTTTCTTAAAATATAGATAGGCAAATTCTGATTTTCCCTTATCACTCAGCTTTATTGTCTCCTCATTTACATTTAAGAAGAATGCCCATTTATATTTCAATTCTTCAAAATTCTTTTTCGTTTCCTTTGAATCTATAAGCTTTTCATAGGAAGCCATTGTTTTCTCTGCTTCATCTATGAACATCGTTCTTTCTTTTTTTAACATCTCTTTTTCTTGCATATCATCGGACTGAATATACCGTAATGAAAGTGTAATAACATGCTCGGTCTGGTAGCCAATCGAGTTAATCAGCTCAACCGAAGGCATCCATTCATTGACAATAGAAGTTGTTTTGTCTTGCATATGATTGATCCTATTTATTGATACAAGAGCAAAGACTACGAATAATAATAAGACAATCCCAAAACCAGTCATTATTTTTTTACCAACACTTAAAAGATGCATAAATACTTCTCCTCCCACAAGAAACCACATGAGTACAAATGAAAATAATGTTTAATACCTACAAATATAACATAATTTAGTTAAAAACACATACTTTTTTGAATAATATTGTTTCTTTTCACCTAGATAATCTAGTGCTTTCCTATGAAGGTGGTTCAATTGATTTATTCCAAGCGGGGTCTAATTATTCAATGAATGCTCCGAATTATATGCAGATTCGTCATTCTGATCAAAACAATCTTATATATGTTAACCTTTTTATTATTTAGTTGACATTAAGAATGTAAATCTATTACTCTTTTTTTATATTCTTCTTTTGGAGGTAGTCTATGAAAAAAAATTTAAATGCATTTGAATTAACAATCGCGGGGATGTTTGTCGCAATGATGTGTATTGGAGCCAATATTACATCGATTGTTCCGTTTATGGTCGTTGGCGGAGTGCCAATAACGCTTCAGACATTCTTTGCCATTTTAGCTGGAGCCATTCTTGGGAGCCGTTTAGGTGCAATCTCCATGTTAGTCTATGCTTTTATCGGATTAGCAGGTGCACCTGTTTTTGCTAGATTCGGCGGCGGGATCGGTCATATTATAAGTCCAACTTTTGGATTTATAGTTTCATTTATTTTTACTGCTTATATAACTGGGAAAATAATTGAAAGGAATAGAAGTGTTCCATTTTACTTAACAGCTGCTTTAGTTGGGATGACAGTTAATTATTTGTTTGGAACTAATTGGATGTATTTTGCTTATAAATTATGGGCTGCTGCGCCTGATGGCTTCACCTATCAAATGGCATGGCTATGGATGATTCCCCCTCTGCCAAAGGATATTGTTCTAGCTATATGTGCCGGTTTAATGGCCTATCAATTAGAAGGCCGTGTGCTATCACGTAGTCAAATCAGGAAGCTGCAGCGAACAAATTAGAATGGAGGAGTAAAAATGAGAAATTGGGATGATCTTGCTATAAGTGTGCTGCAAGGATATGAGTTAACAGATTTGGAAGCTTTAGAAATATTAAAATGCCCTGATGATGAGCTTTTATCTCTCCTGCAAAGTGCGTATAAAATTCGCAAGCACTATTATGGAAAAAAGGTAAAGCTTAATATGATAATTAATACAAAATCTGGTCTTTGCCCGGAAAATTGCGGGTATTGCTCACAATCAAGTATCTCAAACGCACCGATTGAAAAATATCGAATGATGGATAAAGCATCCATTATCAAAGGTGCACGCCAGGCTCACGAATTAAATGTAGGTACCTATTGTATTGTAGCTAGTGGTAGAGGTCCTTCTAATAAAGAAATTGATGAAGTAGCTTCGGCAGTTAAAAAAATAAAAGAGCAGTTTAATTTGAAAGTTTGCGCATGCTTAGGTTTGTTAAAACCAGAGCATGCAGCAAAATTAAAAGAAGCGGGGGTTGATCGGTATAACCATAATATCAATACCTCAGCAAATCATCACGAGAATATTACTACCTCCCATACGTATCAAGATCGTGTGAATACAGTTGAATTAATCAAGCAAGCCGGCATATCCCCATGTTCTGGTGTTATCATCGGGATGAAGGAAACGAAAAATGATGTGATAACAATGGCGAGAAGCTTAAAAACCCTGGATGCTGATTCCATTCCTGTAAACTTCCTACATGCGATCGATGGAACCCCGCTTGAAGGAACAAATGAATTAAATCCAAGGTACTGTTTAAAGGTTCTTTGCTTAATGCGCTTTATTAATCCAACAAAAGAAATTCGAATCTCAGGCGGTCGCGAGGTTAATTTACGAAGCTTACAGCCCCTTGGGCTATACCCAGCAAATTCCATCTTTGTTGGTGACTATCTTACTACATCTGGCCAAGAAGAAACTGCCGATCATCAGATGTTAACAGACCTTGGTTTTGAAATTGATTATTGTCCTGCATAAATAGCTGGTATTTATTACACTTGAACGAATTCGATAAGCAGATGAAAAGATATGAACTACTTTTCGTTTGCTTATATTAATTTTTGACTTTATCTTATTTTTTTCTTATGTGTCCATTCATAGATAAAGGATAAAATCACTTTTGTATAATCGATTAATTGCTGGATTGAGACTTGTTCATTAACGGCATGAGCGTAATAAAGACTGCCCGGGCCATAAATGGCTGCCGGAATACCTGCCTCTCCAAACCAGCCTCCATCTGTAACAGAGGGGGAAACGCTTATAACCGCTGTTTCGTTTAGAACCTTTTCATGGGTATGGATTAACGTTCGTACAGCTGGACCTTCAGGATCTACTTCTAGAGAAGGAAATATCTCTCCGCGGTCTTCAATCATTGATGTGCCTCCCCATTTAAAGGAAGGTGGATTTTCTCTTAACCATGGATCTGCATTGGCCAAGTAATGAATATGTTCCTCAATTTCTTTAGTTACTGACTCATATGTTTCATTCGGATAGAAGTGAACAGTAATCCATAAACGGCATTCATCTGCTACAAATGCCGCATGTCTCCCCCCCTCAATAACCGCAGGATTAATTGTATTTGTTCCAGGCTTATATCCTGGATAACTTTTCATTACGGCCCAATGTCTCTCTAGTTCTTGCAGCCCTTGTATAATTTTTGTCATTTTTTCGATGGCGCTTGCACCAAAAAGTTGTCCGCCAGCATGAATCATATCTCTTCGTGTTGCATCATGGAAGGTCTCATTACTTTTAACTGTAATCCATCCTGTTATTACTCCCCCCTGTCCTTGGATTTGTAAATCACTTGAATCAACAACGAGTGCAAAGTCTGCAGTGTATCCACGCTTGCAGCATTGCATTGTACCTGCTTCCCCCACTTCTTCCCCTATGACCGATTGAAAAATTAAATCACCTGGCAGCTGGATGTTTGCCTCATGTAGCAGCTGTATAGCAAATAAAGCGCCTGCCAGTCCGCTTTTCATATCAGCTGCCCCTCTTCCTATAACCACATCATCTCGAACAATTGGATCAAACGGATCTGTGAGCCAATCTTCATTCTTATTTACTTCAGCTACGTCTATATGGCCATTGATTATTAAACTATTAAAATCGGATGATTGCATTCCTTTAAGTATTCCTACTACATTCGGATCTCCTGGATATACATCCCATTTATCAATCAAAAACCCGCTGTTTTCTAAAAAATGGGCAATAAAATTTTGAGCTTCTTCTGTGTTTCTTGCAGGTGGGGCAGGTGTTTTAAATTGAAGCAGCGTTTTTAATAATTGAATAAGCTCCTCTTTTCGCTCATCGATTTGGTTCAATAACTCGTCCAGTTGGTTCTTCATTTTATCGATCCTCCTAAAATAATAAAAGCCACTTCTACAATAAGAAGCGGCTTAATGAAACAACAAATATATGAAAATACCATAAAAACGTAGATTCATACTTTATCAGCCACTTTCCTTCGCTAGCATTACCTAGTGCAGGTTCAAGGGTTAAGAACGCATCTTTCTCAGCTTTTTAAAGCACCCCTAGTGTGATATATCACTTTTTGGTTCTAAAATTTCTAATTTAACCTCTTTTTTTCTGGAAATCGGGTATGTATGACTGGCATTTATTTTGTCTATCCAGCCATCTACATTCATTATACTTTTTTAACAAACTCTGATTTTAACTTCATTGCACCAAATCCGTCGATTTTACAATCAATATCATGATCTCCGTCAACTAATCGTATATTTTTTACCTTTGTGCCAATTTTTAAAATCGATGAGCTTCCTTTTACTTTAAGGTCCTTAATAATCGTTACTGTATCTCCATCAGCGAGAACATTTCCATTCACATCCTTAAAGGTCATTTGTTCTTCTGTATTCTCATGGCCACTTTCACAGCTCCACTCATGAGCACATTCAGGGCAAACGAGAAAACTCCCATCCTCATATGTATATTCCGAATGACATTTTGGACAATTTGGTAAATGAATCATTATTTGTAACTCCTTATCTCAATTAATACTTTTAAATCCACTTTCAATTATATTTCTACTTTTTATTAAGCTGTAAAATTATTATGTACCTCCCTCTATCTTACCGGAAGATCCATTTTAATAATAGAGATGTTTTATCTTGTTTTAACAGATTTTAAACGATCATTGGTAGATTGAAGCGAATATTAATATAAAAGCTCCTGAATGACTAAGTCTCTAGTCCTAGTGGAAAATCATGCCAGAGCCTTTTCAATCCTACTGCGATTTTATTTATTATGAAGATATTGGAATTAAATAGAGGAGGACTCAATAATGAAAAGCTTATTTTTTACAGGATCTCTACTTGTCAGTTCATTCGTATTAGCCGGGTGCAATTCAAGTGTGACTATGGAAGGGGATCCTTCAAGAGTTTTAATCGAAAAGGACAATGCTGAAAAATTAGATGTAATTTTAAATATTGCTGCTGGAGAGCTGCTTGTATCTGAAGGTGCAAAAGAGTGGGTTGAAGGAGAACTTCAATATTCCACAGATAAATTGAAGCCTGAAATATCCTATAATCAGACTGGGAAAAAGGGCATGGTCTTAATTGAACATACGAATAAAAAGTTTACTTCACTTAAAGGAATAAATATTAAAAGCATCTGGGACCTTCAGCTTTCTAAGCATGTTCCCATTGATTTAGAAGTAAATACAGGTGCATCCAAAACACAGCTTGACCTACAAGGAATACAATTGAGCAGCTTAAAAATAAATGTTGGGGTTGGCAGTACAACCATTGATCTTGCAGGTAATTGGAAGCAGGATTTCGATGTTCAATTATCTACAGGGGTTGGAAAATCGACAATCATTTTACCTAAAAATGTTGGCGTTAAAATCGTATCCTCCAAAGGGATTGGCCATTCTAGCTTTAAAGGCTTCATTTCAATGGGAAATGATGTATACGTGAATGAGGCATACGAAAATGCCAAAGTAACTATCACAGTGAACGCTGATCTAGGCATTGGCGAGGCAGATTTCATCCTTGAAAAGTAATATTTCCCATACTGAAGCGCATGTTTATTAATAAAAAAGAAAGGCATATTAAAAATAGAGTTTAACTAGTAAGAAAGGAGTCATATGATGGAAAATCTATCCCGAGAACAGCTTATTAATAACTTGCAAACATCATTTGAGTTATATATCAATCAATATGGGATCGATGATATCGGTATTTTCGAAGAAGAAGGCCAGGATGATCTTTATTATATGGGCTATACGATAAAAAAAGATGGAAAAACCTATCACATTCATAGGCCATTTAGAAAAAATAATAATGGCGGACTTTCACCTATAGAAAATGAGTGGACGATTGAATCGGATGAACCGGAAAAAACAGACCTTAAAGGGTACCATAGTTTAGACAGTGCATTTAGAGAAATTTAATATCCCCTATCTTCCAAGCAAAAATAATGTTATGACACTTAACATTATTTTTGCTTATTTATTACTTTTATAAATTTCACATGCAGAAAATGAAAACTACAATAATTTATAGTTCTTATGATTGACAACCGTTTTTATCGGTTCATCAGTTTTTACATTCATCCCAATTTCCACAATAACAGAGTTATCCAGAAGTGCGATGATTTTTCCTTTTTTCCCTTTTGCCTCTCCTTTATTTATTTGAATCATGTCTCCTATATTTACCTTTTTCTGGTTCTTTATTTTTTCTTCTTGATTTTTATTGTTTTCTACTGCCACCTATATCCCTCATTTTTTTTAAATTTATTAGGAAATCTTGACGACGCTTTTTTAGTATGACCATTTTCCAGTATCGATACAACTATAAATCCCATGCTGTTTCCTATTACCGCTCACGTTCACCATTTTGTAAAGTGCCTCGCTTATGGAAGGCACAAAATCTTTCTTTTATATAATAGACTTTTGTACTATAATAAAAGCAATAGCAAATCAATTGAAAAATTGAGACGCAAAACCACAGGTCTAAGGTAATTTCTTTACTATGATGGCTGGGCTGCCGTATTTACTCTTACATAAGATAAATCGTAAAGGAGCATTACGTATGCTTAAAAAAACTATTCTCGCACTTCAATTTATTTTCCCCCTATTATTAACTCAATGCTTCCCAGCTATGGGACAAGCACCAAACCCTTTATTGGATGTCAAGGATTATCAAATTTATTATGAGCATGTGAATGATGAAAAGGCTAAGCAGCTTGGCACTTTTGATATGGTTGTGATCGAACCTCACGAAATTACCAAAGAACGAGTAAGTAAAATTAAAGAAGGCGGTGCTATTGCACTCGGCTATATCAGTATTATGGAATTGCAGGATTGGGATGAAGAGTTTGTTGCAAAGATCCAAGAAGATGACTATTTAAAGGTTAATGGCGAAAAAGTATATGTAGAAGATTGGGATACATATTTAATGGATATTACCAATAAGCATTATCAGCAGTTATTGCTCGATGAAATAGAAGAAGAAATTATTCAGAAGCAATTTAATGGGATTATTCTTGATACTGTTGGAGATATTGATGATTTTTACAGCAATGATAAGGAACTGGCCACTCATTTACGAAATGGGTATGTAGAGGTTCTAAAAGCGATCACTGAAAAGCATGAAGATCTGCTTTTACTGCAGAATTGGGGATTTGAAACGTTAAAAACTTCATCAAAGGATTATGTTGATGCAATTATGTGGGAAGGTTTTAACAAAGAGCGTTTAACTAATAGCAGATGGGGACAGAATTGGATTAACTATTTCCAAACGCTTCAAAAAGAAAATAACATTGCTGTTTTTACTGTCGCACCTAATAAAAGCAGTGTAATTTACAGTAATAAGCAAGGCTTTGTTTCATATGAGAATAATAGCAGTATTTATAATTAACCATAATTAAAGGCCAGCTTCTTAAGAAGCTGACCTTTTTTCGTATAAAGCATTTCATGTAAAGATTAAGAAGCATAATCCCCGCTATATTGAACAAGGGATACATCCTTAACTCCATCAAGATTAGATAACTTGTGCACAAATGCAGTATTATCTACTTTAAGCTTGATTTTTAACGTAAGCTCAGTCCAATTATTACGAACAATTTTCGATTTCAGATCATAATTGTACTTAACAAGCTGGGCTTTGATTTCTTCATATGCCTTTTCGTCATAATGAATAACTAATAAATACGTTTCGTCCTTCCATTTCTTTTTTGAAAGGGAAAAGACAGCAATCGAGATAAAAATAGATCCAAATATCGCTACCGGATACACATTTGCTCCAATCGCAATTCCTGCTGTAATCGCCCAGAATAAAAACACGATATCGAGCGGGTCCTTCAGGGCCGTACGAAAACGCACAATACTTAATGCACCTACCATCCCCAAAGATAAAACAATATTCGTGCTAATTGTCATAATAACAAGAGAAGTAATCATTGTCATTAATACGAGTGTTACATTGAAGTTATGACTGTATACAACACTGCGAAACGTTTTCTTATAAACATAGTATATAAATAAACCTACTATAAATGAGGCAAGTGTTCCAAAGAATATTTCCAAAATGGATACACTAGTAAATGTATCTGAATTTAAAATACTTTTTTTAATAATGTCATCAAAATTAAGCCGATCACTCATATCTATGTGTCCTCTCTCTACTCTATTGCTTATGATAGGTCATGCCTGCTTCTCGGCAAATAACATACTTTGAAATGGCCGAGCGCCGGTTGCTATCGAGCTGAAGAATATCTCGAATATAGTCTGGCAGATAGGAATTAAATTTTACTTCCATAATCATTAAAGGCTCATTTAGCGCTTCAATTGTAACAATGTCTTTTTCAAAGATATCGATCGAATTAATACCCGCACTTAAAAACTTATCAAAGGTAATTCTCACATCCTCAATATCTTCTTTATATGCCTCTCTAACATAATCGACAATGATTTTTGGCGACATATGCTGCGTCCTCATAAATAAGTAAAAATCTTTTGCAACACTGTTATTTTTATTAAGTAAAAAATCATAATCCCATATTAATAACCGCTCGTATTCGTCTCTTGAGATAGGTATGGATTCTTTATTGATCATCTCTCCAAACCGATTCTTTTTTTCAAGTTTGATCATACGATCACTTTGATTATAAATACGGACCCGAAACTTTTTCCTCTTGTAGATGCCATAATTTTTCTCATACAAGTCACTATCATACACATTATCAAAATAAAGACTGCGAATATGGTAACCCTCTTCATTAACCATATTCTCGTCTTTTTTCAGCACTATCTGTAACTTCTTTCTTAAGAGTTCATACTCTCTGACATTTATATAGAACTTCAATTCATGCCGTAACTTTTTCATCATTTACTTCCCTTTAGTATCATTAATTAACGATTATTTTTTTTACCCCAAAATACTTTGTTCCATCCTCATCCTCGTATAGATCAAAGGCAGTTTGTCCATTTCCCTTTGAGTCTTTTGCAATTACCCGCCAATAATAAGTTCCTTTTGCTAATTGATAAGTAAACTCTGTTTCTATCATATCTTTTTGTTCATGAACAATATGTGTAAATGACGGATCTGTACTAATTTGAATCGTATAGAATAGATCGTCGCCTTGAATATCATAGGATGGATCCCATGAAAATACATGCTGATTTTTCTCATTTTCGTAATCATCCAAGAAAAATGGCATTGGTTTCTCAAGATTTTTGTAATAAGTCTCCTTATTAATCAATGATTCATTAACAATTCCATAATATACATCATCATATTCATCTACTTCTACATCTAAAAAATCTTTATCAGGCGACTTTTTCACGAATTGACTCACGGTTGGATAGTATTCATCCAATAAATTCTTTGTGTTTTCTGGGTTAATAATGGATGTTAGTTCTTCCATTTTCTTCGATAGTGCTTCTACATTTTCCGGATCCTTAAAGAATCGTTTATGAAGGACTGCTCCCCAATAATTTGATAAACCATCCTGCCAATCAGCCAATTCTGAATGCTGTTCAACTGTAGGTGATGACCTCCAAGCTCCATCATAATCCCATGGAAGGAAGTACCACTTTTCTGAATTAGATGGACCATACAAATAAAAGTTCTGTGTTGTTACATCGCTATTTCCCATAAGTATGTTTGTTGCTACCCATGTTAAATAATTTTCTTTATCAAAATGTCTTTCCACTACCTCATTAATATTTAATGAATAATTATTTACATCATCTAACATAGAAAGTAATTTACGGTGGTCATTGCTCCCTTTGCTTTCTAAAATCTCTTCAAATTTCTCTTTATTAAATCCTGAATCTGTTTCTAGTTTTAATTGGTCAGGATAACGGAAAAATTCAAAATTCGTAGCTTTATAAAGATTTCCATTCGAATCGAGCCCATGTGCTGCAAGAAAACGCTCATTCGCCTGTTCAATCTGTGTGTATAACCCATAGTCCACAAATGTTCCATTCGAATCTTTATTCGTTAAATCCTTTACATATAAATGAACAAACTGTGTACGCATACTCGTTAAACCAGGAATTTTCGTAAAATAATCAAACGAAAGCTTATTGCGAACTCTTGTCGCATCATATGGATGTTTATTTAAATTTAAAGTTTTTTGTCCTCTCCAAAGACCGGCGCTATCAAACAATTTTATTTTGAACGATTTTTGGGCAGCGACCCGTGTTGATTTTCCACGTAACTGAATGGAAGCATTCATTTCTGTTTCATCGAAACCGAAGAATCCCTCTTTGGTCCCTTTCTCTGTCCCCTCCTGAATCATGATGTCTAATTTAGGAGAAGCTGTATCGCTATTATGGATACTGTACCAATTATTTAACTCATAAAAAGAAGCTTCATTTTCGCTTCCAATGGTAATGTAAAAAGTAACCACAGAATCTTTTTTTTCAAATTCATATAGCCTACTGTCTTCACCGAACACTTTATCCTCATTATCTGCCTGTATCGCAGGGGTCATTTTTTTTTCATCATTAATAGCCGATTCATCATTCGCACATCCTGAGATCATTAGCATGAGAGTGATTAGAGTGAACCATGCAATATATTTTTTCATCCTTCTATATCCTCCAACCCACAACTCCTATATTCCAAATTAGAATTGTTTTATTTTTTTCTTAGGGATAAGCGGCTGTGAGCAAAACGTGTAATAGTCAATTCTATTCAAGTATTTGGTCAATTTCCATAATCCAAATAATAAGCTAAAAAATGCAGTAATAAATACCGCAAAACCGTATTTTCCATCGTGTAAGAATAGCAAAGTAACTGCCATACTCCCTATCGTATAAATCATCGTAGTCCAACTTGCTCCTCTTTGGTCATCGTAATATAGGAGTAAAAGGACAACAGTATACATAATGATAAAAAAGAGGAAGCCTAAGACGAATATGATAAATATTTGAATTTGGTTGTAGGTCATTCCTAATAGCGGAAGAAATTTCAGCCCTAATGCAATGGAGCATACTGCTACAAACAATTGAATTTCTGCGATAAATGAAAGTTCTAGTGAAAGAACCTTAAACATATCTCTTTTCGCAGATAGAATATCTTTCAACGGAAATGAATTTAATATTCGATTATAATACGTTTTATATGCCGTATAAAAATTTGTTTCAACTGAAACCACAAATAGTACCATTGCAGGCAGGACACTTAAATAAGCAAAGAATACTGGCACATCATAAAAAGGAGCAATCACAAATGTATCTTCAACGATATGCTGGTGTTCCCCCTGCCAGACAATAAAATTGTGCCCATAAAGCCCTAATGTATAGAAAAATCCGCAGATAAACAGCAATGGATGCATCTTCATATAAGATAAGAAAAGAAAATACTTGAAATTATTCACCTTGAAGAAATTACGTATATATTTTGTAAACTTGATCAGCATGAAAAAAAAGCCAATATCTAAGCAAATCATCATCGCTGTTGCACTATAGATCTGAAGAAATTTAATACAAATAACAAATGCCAAACCAGAAATAAGCACACCAACAAAAAAACTTTTAACAATTTTCATATAGTCCTTCAATGCAGAGACATACATACATTGAATCCAAACGATGATCAACTCTACAAACAGAATATAGGAAACCAATTTAAACGTAAGATCCAGCGGGGAAAAGGAAAAAAATATAAATGCACACACACCGCCAATAGAAATACATATTGCTATAACCCCATACATTGAAGATAATATATTCTCATATTTTTCAAGAAATAGCTGATCTGCTACATATCTTGATACGATTAGATTAAACCCGCCTGTGATAATTTGGGAAAAGATTAAGGCATATTGGGTTGCTGCCAAAAACAATTCCCTTTCAGCATACGGCGTTTTCACAGAAATTAGCAGCTGCTGTGCAACAGTCATGAGTAAAATACATAATGCAAGCGGGCCAACTGTAACAATTGCCGAATAGCTGTATGCACGTACATTCGCCAAAAGCCCTCGTTCATTGAACATTTTTTTTAATTGAAAACCTATCCCTGCCATTTGCTGTCCACCATACCTGTGTAGAGTTGTTTGTATTGATCAATAAAACTTTTTTTCGTATAAAATTTAGCGGCTCTTTCTCGTCCAATATTCCCCATGATCACCCTTTTATGATCATCTTTACATAATTGAATTATAGCCCTCGCCATTTCAACATATTGCATGACCGGAACAATGATCCCTGCTTGTCCTAAATCATCCCGCTCACCCATCAATATCCCTTTGCAATTGCCCACATCCGTTGCAACAAATGGTTTCCCGCAAGCCATTCCTTCTAACAGGACGAGTGGCTGGCCTTCACTAATACTTGATAGGACAAGAACATCCATTTGATTAATATACTCACGGACATTCACCTCACCCGTAAATATAACATCTTCAATTTGCAAGTTTTCCACTAATTGTATACATTCCTCATAGTATTCCTCATCCTCATCGGTTGGGCCCATAATGAAAAATTTAGCGTCAGACAATTCTTGTTTTACGATAGCAAAACTTTGTATCATTGTCTTAATATCCTTGATTGGCACAACCCGTACAATTGCACCAATATTTACTCCGATCTTATTTTCTGCAGCCCTAGTTGGAAGCTGCCGATAATCTTCGAAATTCACCCCGTTTGGAATGATGGATATTTTGCTTGAAGGACAACCAAGCTCCTCTTGTATTTCCATATTCTTTTGAAATAATGTGATCACTTTATCGGCTGAATCATAGGCACATGTTGACATATTGTAGAAATATTGAATCCACAGATCTTTAAAATATCCCTTTACCCATTGGGCTTTTATGATTTCTTCTTCTCTTTCTCTTGTATAGATTCCATGTTCAGTTAATAAAAAAGGCTTTTGATAGATATACTTTCCTAAGCTGCCAAGCACGCCGGCATAGCCAGTTGAAACACTATGATAGAGATCTGCATGCGGAAGAGGGTGCTTTATGCAAATAAACAATGGCAAAACCATCGATCGCATCGACCAAAACATATCTGTAAAAGGGACTTGGTCATATTTTTCTATGCAAATTTCATGAACAATATCAAAGAAATCCTTGCTCTTTAAAAAATTGACTGCTGAATCAATTCTTTCCCCTGAAAACATTGACAACAACGTTTCCCAATCAGGCTGTCTGCTATCTAATAATGATTTAAGCGCTTTTTTCTCTTTAACTGTTAATTTATAATCACGACCCCATTTATCTTCTTTCTCAATGAAATCATCTAAGAATACCTCCTCCACAATTTGGACATTAGAAGGAATCTGATACTTGAACCTTCCTTTTGATTTTTTTTCGGCGCCGATCGAATAAATAATAAACTCATGCTCTAGCATATTCGTTATAATCGTTTGAATCCAACTTGAAACTCCTCCAGTTACATATGGATACGAGCCTTCCGCAATGATACATATTTTCATTTACTCAACCAACCCTAACTCAATCTTTGCTTTTTTCGCTTTTACAAAATATACATTTTCATCAATTTTTTGTACCTCACAACTTTCTAGCTTCCCTATTTTTTTCTTCGTTCGCAGGATAAAATGCATTTCACCAGAAAATTTATCGATATGGACAATCAATCTATCTTTCTTCTCTTCTATATATACATCAGCTTGTAAATAGTTGGTAAGCTGTTTTCCTGCATTTCTTGCCGTGGTACTCCTTAGCCAGGAATAATCCCTATGGACTTCACGCATGAAGCGATTATATTCCTTCTCTAGCTTACTCCACTTTTTCTTCGATGAACGCCCATCATCTAAAATATCATCAGGATGGATAAAGTGAGAAAAAACACCAAGTGATGTCACAGCATTTGCCATTGCCCACTTCTTCTGCACCGTGTATTCATAGCCAGATGTGATCCTTGGAAAATGGATATAGCCCTCACCTTGGTCAAATTCGTGAACAGTTGTATATTCAACGCTATCCGGAATATACATAGATGATAGAACATTTATCGATGGAATGGCATTTTTCAGTGCTGCTACTCCAACTTGGTCCATTCGATTCGATGGGGGCACATAGGTCTTAATCTCATAATTAGGAAATAACTCCCTCACATAATTTTCTACAGTATTCAAAGATGCCTCCATGTCCGCCTGATTTTTCCAAGGATGATAGCCTAGGTCTTCAACAGCTTTCGCGTTCACTGTTAATGATTGATGGTTATAGCCATGTATGCCGATTTCTCCTCCCATTTTAAGCAACTCTCGTCCGTATTGGACAAAAGTATTCCGATTATACATTTCTTTTTTAAAAGGAGGGGTAACTTCATCATTATATGATTGAATCACCAAACCCGTATATTTCACATCATATTTAGCAGCAATTTTTTGCATTTCTGGCCACCAAATGTCCTGATAAAAACTTGGTGTATCCCTACGGTATTCTTCATAAATGATTTTGTTCTTCCCTTCTGGGATGGGTGCTGGGAAATCATCGATATATACGACCTTCATGTCCATAATTGGATACATAAAATCCTCATTCATTAAGCTAATTGCGCCTGTTATCACACCTCTATTTTCTGTTGCCTCAAGCATCGTCCCATTAAAGACCATAAATTTTCCTTTTTTATAGGCTGTGTCCCATAACAACGGTATATGATCAATAGATTCAGCATAAATGGTAGACTTTTCATCCAGCCCAACGGACAATGATGAGTTTTCTGGGATCTCCCCATTCTTTAAAGTCAATTGATTTTGTTTAATTAAAACATTTGATGTAAGTTTCATCCCATTAGGTGTTACAAACTCTCCGATCTCATAAATACCTAATTTTCGATATAGGTTTTGTAAGGAGCTTTTAATTTCGGGGCGAATAGCAAAGAATACATTTCCGCCTTCAGCCGCGTATTCTTCTATCATCGGTATATTCGGCAGTGCACTTACTTCTTCAAATGTAATCACAACATTTTTATATTGAGCTAGTGAATGAGGCATATTTGAAAGAGTAACTGCCTTTGTTTTTTTCTTCATGTAAGCAAGTGTTTGTGCAATATTATCCTTCAACTGAATACTCGATGAATTCTCTTCATTAAAGAGAATTAAATACTCTTCTTGATTTAATCCTTGCAATGTCTCACCTGACAGCCTTTTAATGCTTGTTTCATCATCTTTCACACCGATAACTGCCTTATTCGGCAGATATTTAAGTATATAAGTTGAGTTAAATATACCTAGAAACAATCCAATAATTAATACAAACAAGATAACAAGGTATATTGATTTTCCTAGTTTAAATTTATAATCCATTTGTCCCACCATGTAACCAAAATCGTATTTTGTTTAGTCCTTGAGGAGTAAGTCTAACAGGCGACTGTCTAAGCAATTGTAAAACCTCATGAAATTTTATTTGATTTTTAATCGTGTAATAGAATTTCATTGTCATAAAATAGGCTTCCTCTTCATTTCCACAATGATGTAAAAAGAGCTGGCAGTATTTTTCAGCTGTTTCAAGTTCTCCTAATTGAAGGTCACAATTAATTTTTTCAATATAAAACTCGTTTCCTTTTGGATTTATCTCAAGAATATTTTCCATGATTCTTGAATATCGATAAGAATATTGTTTTACAGTTCGATGATCCAAGAATCCCGTATTTAAATAATTTTTAATGACTTGTCCAAAAGAAATTAAAAGCTTTAAGTCATTTGGATTTTCTTCTATTTGATATTCCATTTCCCCAATCGAATTTAACAGCTTTCCCTTTATGTCCTGGATCGCAGTAGCCGCATAATGAGATGTTTCAGTATCGTCATTTTTGAGTGCTGTTTGCAAGATTTCAATTCGATTAAAAGTTTCATTTTTTAATAGATCCATTAGCATTTTCCGTTTTGTTTGATTATCATTTAAAAGTAATGCATCCTTCATCGGAACGATACTAGTCTCTTTTTCGACATCAACATTTTGTAAAATGACCGACTGTTCTTGTTCCTTTTTTATTAACCCATCTGGTATGGCTTGTTCTTCATTCTTCAATTTATGGAACATAAAATACAAAATGAAAAAACCGACAAAGGGACAGAAAAAAACAATCATCGACTTAACTGTAATATTCCTTTTGCTTTTGCGATATTCAATAATCATATAGATAACCGCAATTAAGTAATAAACTAACAATGCACTAAGCATAAACTTCTTCCTCTTTAAAATGTGTTTGATCAATAAATTTATTAAAACGGTTAATCACTGCTTGCGCATTGTCTTTATTCGTATTAGAAAGAAGAATCCAGTAGATGCCATTCTCGTCCATCCCAATATAATCCGTATCTCTTAGAGAGGAAGAGATTCGATGGATCACACTCTCCATATTCCCTGGGGGATCAATTCTCAATAAATAATATGGAATATTCAGCTGTTCTTGTGCTTTTTGCTTACTTTTAACTGCTCTATGAAAATATTCTGGTTTTAATATGTTTGTCCCTTTTATATAACGTTCATGATGTGTTGCATTGACAAAATCGTATGCCCTGGCAACAGATGCAGTAATTAAATTGGTCACAACATAAAATAGGTTTTCATGATATAAGGTTAGATGATCAAAATTCATTTCATTTGTACAAATAACAGCAACCGCACGATCTTCTTTCCATATAGGCGCAATCATCATTGGAAAATTCGTATCTAAATTTCGATTAATAAACACTTTATTATCTTCAATTGCTCTTGCAAATGGACTTTTTGGGGTAACCTCTATAGAAGTTGGAAATTGAGAATGCTCGATATTAGACTTTGAGACTAGTCGTAAATATCGATTTCCTTGACCAACTAAATAGATAGCTGCTTCATTTGTTTTCATAATTTGTTCCAGTACGCTAATAACACCATTGAACACATCATCAGGTTCAAGACTATCAATTTTTTTAATAATAGAATAAATTTCACCCACACTATCTTCAGAATAGAGAATCTGAGTTTGTAATTCTTCCTTCACTTTACGGGTTTCCATATAAATATTATCTAGCAATTGATACTTGTCTTGAAATAACTTCAATTCATTCTTTGCTGTTTCCTCTCTTACATGTTTTCGATCAATTACGTATCCAATAAGAAGAGCCACAAATAAATAAACGGCAAATTGGATTAAAGTTGTGTGATCAGTAAACAACGAAACAACTTCTCTTCCATTTCCCAACCCCTGCCAGCTATATAACAGAACCGCTAGCCCACACCCAATTAATGCCTGCACTTTTCCAAAAATAATGCCTGCTGAAAGAATATATAAAAGTAATAAATCAATATTAAATAATACATCCCCAATTTTCATGTGGAGTGCAGCAGTGATAATGAATAAAAGTAAATTTTCAATGTAGGGCAAATATGTTTTCTTATTAACGTTAACACTAGCAGCTCCTAGTACATTTCCTATATCCAGACGCGCTTTTTCTTTGTCCTGTGTAGTTTCCTCAGCAGCAAACCATTCGAAGGTTCGCTTTAATCCCTCTTCTAGCGAGTACTTTGGAGTCCAATCTACTTCTTTTTTTACTTTTTGATTGTCAAGTCTCGAAAATTGTATATCTCCCACTCTCGCAGGCTTATAAACAATTTCTGGTAGGTCATCCATCTCTTTAAAATACTCAACAAGCTGATTGATGCTCGTTTCAGTGTTTGTAGACAGATTCATTACCCCCGAAACATCACTTAAAACCGAACGAAAAATAGCTTCTGCAACGTCTTCCACATATATAAAATCCCTTGTCTGTGTGCCATCTCCGTAAATCACCAGTGCCTCATTATTCAATATTTTAGTTGTAAATATTGAAATTACGCCGCCTTCACCCTCATTCGCCTGTTTTGGACCGTATACATTAGAAAAACGAAAACAAGTTGTGTCTAGGTGATACAATTCATTCCATTTTTTACAATAGTACTCTCCTAGTTTTTTGTTGATTCCATAAGGTGAGAAAGGTTCACACGATGATTCCTCGTTTAGTGGGATATCTTCATTTTTCCCATAGACTGCAGCAGATGAAGCAAAAATAAACTTTGATACTTTATATTTACTTGCAAGCTGCAATATATTAAGTAGCCCCAATACATTCACCTTTGAATCTGCAGCTGGATTTTGTATGGATTTTTCAACATCAACCTGTGCAGCCAAATGTATTACAACATCAAATTTATTAGTCCTAAATACTTGTTCACACTGCTCATCCTCAATGTTAAGCAAATAGGATGGATGACGGAATTGAATATTGCTCTTTTTCCCAGAAGAAAGATTATCAAGAATATGTACTTCATGCCCTTCCCGATAAAACTTCTCTGAAACAAAAGAGCCTATAAAACCGTATCCTCCTGTAATTAACACCTTCATAGCATACCCCTTTTAGACTATTTCTTTAATCCTATATTACGACAAACAAAAAAAAGACTTTCATATGTTATTTAGTTATTTTACAATACAGTAGTCATTAATTACTATAATACTTATTTACACTGTAACAATTTCATAAATAATCCAAAATATAGTTTAACAACCACTTCTGAACAATTTCTGAACAGAGTCATTATTCTCACCCCATAAAAATAGACGAAAGTCCTATACGGCCTCGTCTACTTTCATTTTCATAAATTTATTTCCCGTCGATTACTTCTTTTAAAATTTCATAGGAACGCTTTTGTTTATCCGGATCAAAAATATAAGAGACAGCCATGATTTCATCTACGTTATATTGATCTTGAAAGCCGATAAGCTGCTCCCGAACAGAGTGCTTGCTTCCTAATAATGTCACACTAGACATGGCTGATGCCATTTCTTTCTCAGGCTGGCTCCAGATCTGATCCATGTTCTTGACTGGCGGACTTAATGGTGTTCTCGAACCGCGGACAACATTCAGGAAAAATTGCTGCATCGTCGTTGATTCGAAGTTTGCCTCCTCATCACTCTCCGCTGCAATCACATTTAAGCATACCATCATATATGGGGAAGCTAAGTATTCTGATGGCTGGAACCGTTCACGATAAATTGCGATTGCTTCCCTCATGTATCTTGGTGCAAAATGAGAAGCAAATACATACGGCAAGCCTAATTTAGCAGCTAAATATGCAGAATCCGTTGATGAGCCGAGAATGTATATTGGTAGGTTTGTTCCCACCCCTGGATATGCTCGAACATACCCCTGCCCCTCTTCTGGTCCAAAATACGTAAGTAATGTTTTCACATCTTCAGGGAATGTGTAGACTGAATCATTTTTTGAGCGTCTGAGTGCACTTGCCGTCATCATATCCTTACCTGGCGCACGGCCTAAACCTAAATCTAGCCTGTTCGGGTAAATAGTTGCCATCGTCCCGAATTGTTCAGCGACAACTAAAGGAGAATGGTTAGGCAGCATGATCCCGCCAGAACCAATACGAATTTGTTTAGTATATTCTAAAACGTGTTTAATTAAAATAGATGTAGCTGAGCTCACAAGAGTCGGAGAATTATGATGTTCCGCGATCCAATAGCGGGAATAGCCCATTTCTTCAGTTGCTTGTGCTAAATCAACTAACGCATCAATCGCATCTTTTGCACTCTGTCCTTGGCGGATCGGCGCAAGATTTAAGACTGATACTGGAATTTGTATATTTGTCATTTTCAAATTCCCCTTCCTTATTGAAGATTCAATTACTATAGTAGCAATTGGAACACAAGAAACAAACTTATTTGCCTCAATCATATTAAGCTGCTAAATTTCATTCTTCATTTGACGTTTAGATACATTTATTTTTTATTCCCATTAAAAACGTATCAATAAGGAAATGGAAGCTTTCATTTATGTCTATTTCCATCGCAAAACCGCCTTTTTGTACGATGGAAGCAAAACCATGTAAAATACTGCGCAGTCCTCTTGTCGCATGAACAGCATTTTCTCCATCAATTCCGTATTGCTGCAAAACCTGAATAACCACATTCACTATCTTATCTGATGCAAGCTTTATATCTGTATCTCCCATATCAATTGTATAAAAAGTCGCTTCATATAGTCCTGGTTTCCTGCGTGCAAATGCGAGGTAGGCTTCACCCATTGAGCGGACAGCATCATCTAAAGCTTTTCCTGCTGCAGCAAGCGCCAAACATTTCTCTAGTTCTTTAATCCCATATAAAGCTAATTCCTTACGGAGACCTGGTAAACCTTCAACATGATTATATAAGGACGGTGGCCGAATATTTAACTTTCTTGATAAGGTTCCCAATGTCACTGCTTCAATCCCATCTGCATCTGCAATGTCGGCTGCTGCCTTTACAATTGTTTTCAAATCAAGTCCTACTCTTGGTGACATCGTTTATCTCCCTTTCCCTAAATTGTATTCTGCCCGTTTAATAGCTAACTCTATTTGTTCATTAGGATTTATTATCATTTTTCCATGGCCAACCGCTAATAAAGTTGGTGAATAGTCCTGAATTTTTAATGCACTCTTTGCCGACATTTCCTTACTCCAAGTTCCGAAAGCTGGAAAAGGAAATAATGGCTGTACTTGCCCAGCTACCGCCATTCCACCTCTAGTCTGGAATGCATCACCAGCAATCAGCGTCTGATTTCGTGTATCAAGAAATGAAAAAGAACCTGGTGTATGTCCTGGTGTAGCTATTGACAAAAGGGAGCCAATCCGATCTCCTTCATGGAGCAGAATATTTGCTCGTGTCTTTAAAGATTTTGGTACGCCACCTTTGATCGGTGTTTGAACTTCTCCTTCACCTAAGCTTCGATCCCCTTCCATTAGACGGGCATCTCTTTCTGAAATCATTACATCCACATGTGGCAATGCAGCTTTCAAATGATCTAATGATCCAACATGGTCATCATGCGCATGTGTTAAAACAATTCGAGTAATTGGTTTTCCAATTTTCTTTGCTGCTTCTAAAATCCCTTTTGCGCTGAATGGCAATGCTGCATCAATAAGAGTTAGAGAATTCTCTTCCTCAACTAAATAGCAATTTACAGGAAAAAAATGAGCCAAAAAAGTCAGCTGATAAATGGTTTCTGTTTTTGTCATTTTCATAAATATATATTCTCCTATCCCAAAACTAATGGTATTAGTTTTATAATAACTAATACCATTAGTTTTGGCAATCGGTATTTTACATTTTTAAAAAAACATTTTCCCCTGCTATTCAACTAAACCTTGCCTTTTTATTCGCAAAAATGTTCTGGCAATTGTATAGTAGATTTAATTCAAGTCCTCAATCGGAAATTCTATAAATACATAATGAAAGGGTTATAAGAATGAATCATTATGATACGGATAAAAATGAAGAACAATTCGAAGAACCGTCATTAGAAGATTTTTTACCAAATGAAGAGGATAAGTGGTTGCTAGAAAAGCAGAAAAGGAGAACTACCATTGTAAAGAGGATTATTACAATCTGTGTGGCGATTACCTTGCTAGTCAGTTTGCTTCAAATTTGGCCACAAGTATTTAATCTATCATCAATCAATTTTTTGCACAAGTCAGCTGAGCTTTCCAAACTGGAGGAAATCCAAAAATATAAAGAAGCTGTTGTTACCGTTTCCGACCAAACTTCCAAAGGAACTGGATTTAGTATCACTAATAATGGATTAATCATTACAAATCACCATGTGGTTGAAAACATGTTTCCTATAACGGTTACCTTCCCTAACGGAGAAATATTCCGAGCGACCACTTTACAATCTTATCCTAACCTCGATCTTGCCTTTTTGCATATCGAAGGAGAAAACTTACCCGCTCTATCATTAAGTGAATCTGATTCTTGGAATGTCTCTGATGAAATTTATGTAATTGGAAACCCGCTTTTACATAATCAAATTGTTATGGATGGTGAAATACTCGAGGGATCTGATAAAAATAAGGTGCTGCTGCTTTCAGCACCGATTTATAAAGGAAACAGCGGTAGCCCAGTCATTAATGCAGATGGAAATGTAATTGGTGTTGTTTACGCGTTATCCACGAAAGATCAGACAGGGCTTGCCATCCCGATAGAAAAAGTGTTAGAGCATTTACCTGATGAATATTAGGGACAGAGGGACAGGTCCCTCGTCCCTTAATTTACAACAAAGCATCAGCCTCAACAATTTCCACCGTTAAATATTCCTTCAAAGATAAATCTATTTCATATGGGGAGATACCTTGGCCATCCTCATCAGTTAAAATTCTTATTTCCGGTCTGCCAACCGCATTGAAATTGTATTTAGATACGATGCCTGTTCTTCCATCATTTAACTTCACAGTTAGCCCAGGAGGATAGATGGCGATACAATTTTTAAAAAATTGTATTTGGTTACTTTCAAATTGTGTTCCACTACCGCTATAAAGAATTTCAAGCCCTTGGTGAGGAAGCATCGCCGGACGATATTCACGATGACTCGTAACCGCATCAAATACGTCAGCTACACTCAATATTTTTGCGTATTTATGAATTTCGTGATTCTGTAATCCTCTCGGATAACCTGTTCCATCTATTCTTTCATGATGTTGGAGTGCACAATGTGCAACAGTTAGAGGGATTTCGTGGATTCTCTTGAGGTGATCGAATCCTAATTCACAATGTGATTGCATTTGCACATATTCTTCTTCTGTTAATTTTCCAGGTTTGTTTAGAATTTCCTTAGGAATATAAATTTTTCCAATATCATGTAACATTGCACCTAGGCCGATCTCTTCGATATTCTTAAGTGGCAGACCATTCTCAATGGCCAGCTGACAAGCATAGATCGACACGTTCAAACTATGCGTATATACATGATTCTCATATACTTTTGTCGTTGCTAACAAATTTAATGCCTTTCTGTTTTCAGTTAAACTACTGAGAATATCTTTATAAATCTTTTGCATACTGCGAATCGCTCTGCCTGACTTAGCCATTTGCTCCAATTTTGATTTAGATGGATTTAATCCTGCGATTTCATCCAGTCCTTCTGTTATGACGTTCATTGCTTCAACACGTAATTCCTCAGGAATAGAATCCACTATTTCTATTCCATCAGACATCTCATCCTCAACATATACTGTAAATACATTGAAGTTCATTAATTTTCTTATCAGGCTTTCAGTTAAATACGTGCCCTTCTTCAAAAGAACTCTACCATTTTCCTGATAAATCGATTTACCCAACCTTGTCCCCGTTTTACATCCATCCAATTTAATTAAACGCATGATTCCTTCTCCAGTTTCCCCAAAAAATATAATCAAGTTACTTATTTCCTATTAAATATTCCTATTACATTCACATAGGTACATGATACTATACCATTCGAATTATTTGTATAAAAATACGTTATCATTTCAAATTTTCTTTACTCGAATGCTTCATTTCATATTGGTTAAAATAACACAATGTTACATCTTGGAGGAGGAATACAATGAGTAATTTGTTAAAGCAAAAAAATGAATGGTAAGAAGTCTTAAGGATCATTAGCAAATGGATCCGAAAAAATTGGAGATTGTAAAATCAACCTTGCCATTCTTGAAAGAACACGGGGAAACCATTACAAGGCATTTTTATCAACGGTTGTTCAAAAATCATCCTGAATTGCTTAATGTCTTTAACCAAACACATCAAAGGACTGGACATCAACCAAAAGCATTAGCAGATGCAGTCTATGCAGCGGCAGCAAATATTGAGGATATGAGTAAAATCATGCCAGCGCTTGAGAGAATTGGAGAAAAGCATCGAAGTCTGCAAATAAAACCTGAACAATATCCAATTGTTGGCGAAAATCTGCTTGGGGCAATTAAAGAAATATTAGGAGATGGGGCAACAGAAGAAGATTTGAAAAAGGTAATAAGTCCTATTCTATACTCTTACGTGATAGGAATAGGTGGCCAAGGGATCTGTCCCCCACTTAGCGGGCAAGCTGCCTGCTTTTTCCTTTGTACCCGCAAATAATTTGAAAATAATGATTAATATCATTTCTATTGACCTTATAGTGTTATCCTTCTAAAATCATGAGTAGTCTAATAGTCATATTTTCCAAATTACATAGTTTCTAGAAAGAGGGTTTAACGTGTTTTCACCGCCTCCAATCAATACTGGCATTGAAGTTAGTGGGGATTACTCACTTCCAATTATTTTCTTATCTATTATTATCGCAAGTCTTGCATCATTTACAGCCCTTTCTTTGAATGAACGAATCCTAAAAAATAGCTTTTTCCACCGTAACATTTGGCTAATATTGGCATCCATTGCGATGGGGTTTGGCATATGGTCCATGCACTTTATAGGTATGAGTGCACTTTCACTTCCTTTTATGATGCATTATGATTATCTGCTAACATGTTTATCTACTATTCCTTCTATTATTGCTTCTTTTTTAGCTTTTTACATCGTGAATCAAAAAAAGCGATCATTTGCTTCCTACTTATTAGCAGGAATTTTCATGGGAATTGGCATCTCCGCCATGCACTATACTGGAATGGCTTCTATGGTTATGGATGCCTATTATGTATATAATCCATGGATATTTACCTCTTCTATTTTGATAGCAATCAGTGTTTCGTTTACTGCTATTTATATATTTTCTCGCCAACAAAGGTACGCGAAAAACAGTTATGTTAAAACCTTAACATCAGTGATATTGGGACTGGCTGTTGCAAGTATGCATTACACAGGTATGGCAGGAACGACCTTTTATCTGCCACATCAGCATGTTGTGACACCAGAACATCATATGAATATGACATTATTAATTACAGGGGTCACAATTGGTATTACTTTATTATTATGTCTATTGCAATTATCGAGCTTAGTTGATCGCTATGTTGATTTTCGGGTGAGTCATATTGATATCTTAACTAAACTGCCAAACAGACGAAGTTTTGAGAAAGCTTTAAACAATGGTGGTTTCTATCGAAGTTTAGCCGTATGGAATCTCCATAATCTTGAAAAACTGAATAATGATCATGGATATCATTTTGGTGACGAAGTGATTCGATATGTTGCAAATGACTTACGTCAATTAAACCTCCCATTAAGCGACCTTTATCGAATTGATGGAAATCGTCTAGCACTGCTTTTACAGGGAAAGGATCGGCAAGCGGAGCTTCAGAAAGCAATGAAATTTCTTTCTGCAAAATGGACTCAGCCGGCTGTAATCCAAGAGAAGGAAATTTTGTTACAAGGTGTCTGCGCCATTTCATCTATAGATGATCATCAAAGTCCAAAAAGGTTATATTCAGAAAGTCTTGCTGTTTTGTCCAGTCTGCATATTCAGTATCAGAACGAAGTAATCTGTTTCGACCCTCTTATTCATACGTATTCATTTGAACAGGAGATCTTAAATAGCATTGATCAAGCGATGAAAAATGATGATCTTTTTCTAGTCTATCAACCAAAAGTTAATGCTGGCACACATAAAATTGTCGGACTGGAAGCGTTGATCAGGTGGAATCACCCTGAACATGGACTTCTCTCCCCAGGCGTTTTTATTCCAATTTTGGAACAAAGCCACCAGATAAGCGACGTTACAAACTGGGTAATCAATAAAGTGTGTCATCAAATTAAAAATTGGGAGGAGCAGAATCTACCTATTTACCAAATAGCAATTAATATTCCTGGTGAGTATGTTACCTCACCAACACTATTAATAACTTTAAAGAAGGCTTTAAATAAATACACTGTTGATCCTCGTTTTTTAGAACTAGAAATAACTGAAACGAGCGTAATGGAATCGGCAGAGTCTTCCATGCGAGCGATTAGTACCTTTAGAGAAGCAGGATTTTCTGTAGCACTCGATGATTTCGGTACTGGTATTTCCTCACTCTCCAATTTAAGACAAATGCCTATATCAACCCTTAAAATCGATAAGTCTTTTGTGGACGAAGTCCCCAAATCAGAAAAAGACTCAGCCATTTTAGAAGCAATTATCGCACTTGGACATTCACTTAATTTAAATGTCGTTATCGAAGGAGTAGAAACCAAAAATCAAGTAGACTTTTTATCCTCTACTGGATCCCTTCTCTCATTACAAGGCTATTATTTTGCCAAGCCAATGGTTCCTGAAGAATTGATGGAATGGATTAAAGGCAATAGTTAATTGGTGGATAAAAGCAAAAATTACGGGTATACTAGGTTGGAAATATTTAGCAAGGAGGTGCTTGCGTGTTAGAACTAACTAATCATATGGAGTTCGAAATGAAAAGCTGCTTCACTCCAAATTTAAACAATTCACATACATTAACAGTATTGAATGTAACGCCATCAAGTGTCATCATCCAGATGAACAACCCTAATTGCAGAGGCGTCTTTCCATTGGATAGCTTTCAGTATTGGATTAAAAAGGGGTCACTCGTTCATATTAACGATATAGATAAGAAGACTTCGTGAAAAACATCCTTTACTGAGGATGTTTTTTTGCTCTTGTAAACAGTAAGCAATTTTCATAAAATTAAGGTAAAACTAATAGGAGCTGGGACATGATTATTAAAGAACGCTGTAGACCAGTAGAATTGGAGATAATGAAATATTTAAATGTTAGAGGAAAGTTAACTGAAACAGAGGCGAAAAATTATTCCGTGCTTATTAAAGGTTATGAAGGAGAAATAAAGTTTGACAAGTGGGTAGAACATCTATTATGTGATTGTCTTATTTTAAATGATTTACTGCTTGAATATGATCATAATGTATTTCAAATAGATACATTACTAATCACTTATGAAACCATTTATTTGATCAATGTTAAGAACTATGAAGGTGACTTTTATTTTGAATCAGGGAAATGGTTTACTCTGTATCGATCAGAAATAAAAGATCCGCTGCTTCAGCTAAAGCGAAGTGATTACTTATTACAGCAACTAATCCGAAGCCTAGGATTTCCTCACTATTCTATCGAAGCGCTCCTTGTATTCATTAACCCCCATTTTCACCTTTACCAATCCTCAATGAACCTGCCGATTATTTTTCCATCACAGCTAGAACGTTTTAAGCATAAATTAGAAAAGCAGAAGGCAAAATTAAATAATAGACACTCCAAAATAGCAAAACTATTAATCTCTCTTCATAAGCCTAAATCTATTTATACTCATATTCCTGATTATGATTATGACCAACTACAAAAGGGAATTGTCTGTTCGTCATGCCATTTTCTTAATCTTAATTTGAACATAGATAAGCTGATATGCAAGGAATGTGGAGCCGTTGAGGCAGTTGACTTAGCCGTACTGCGCAGTGTTGAAGAGTTTAAGCTTCTTTTCCCCGAAATGAAGGTCACAACACATATAATTCATGAATGGTGTGCAGTGATTAAATCGAAGAAAACGATTCGGAGGATTCTAAAAACAAACTTTAATCCTATCGGTTATGGCAGTTCGTCTTATTATGTAAATAAGTAATAGGTTTAAAAGAAAAATGATTATATACTGTTTACATATTTGCGGGCATATGAAAATGTGTGCATGTGACCGTCAAAGGCTTTTCCTGCTATCACAGGCCTGCTTGTTACCGCGCACTCCCTTTTTCCTGCTGGTACGGGCACATGTACACACTGCTTGTTACCGCGCACTCCCTTTTTCCTGCTGGTACGGGCACATGTACACACTGCTTGTTACCGCGCTCTTCCTTTTTCCTGCTGGTACGGGCACATGTACGCACTGCTTGTTACCGCGCTCTTCTTTTTTCCTGCTGGTGCGGGCACATGTACATACTGCTTGTTACCGCGCTCTCCTTTATCATCCTTGCACGGACACATGTACTCCTTTTTTGACTACATACACCCTTTCTGTAAACCATCTATTACTCTATTACTTACAAACTAGAATTTGCCTAGAAAACACACCTTTGCTCGCTACACAGCGGTCTTGAATATCAAAGCCTGCTTCCATGATCATTTCATCAATTGTCTCAATCGTAATAATGACTGCCTTCTTGGCAATGCGGCGCGCATGTTTCAGAATGTTAAATTGTTCTTCAGGTGTAGCATGGGTATACAAATTGTATGGGAGATCAATAATCGCCACATCATATTGTTCAGTTACATCTGATATAGGCCCCATCCCGACTTCTCCTTGATAGCCAAAAAAAGCAATATTCTCCCTTGATCCTGATGCAACAAGCGGATTAATGTCACGCCCGACAATATTAATGCCCATGGAAAGCGCCTCTACTAAAACCGTTCCAATCCCACAGCAAGGATCAATGGCTTTCACTCCCTCTGTTTTAGGTACAGCAATATTGGCCACAGCCCTGGCAACCCGTGTACTAAGGGCAGTTGAGAAAGTTTGCGGCTTCTTCATATGCTGGAGCCATAATGCTTGATTTTTTCGTAAGTTTCCAAAGTACCATCGTCCACCTAGGGTTACAATTCCAAACAAATGATCCGGTTGACGTACATCTGCTTCTCCCTTGATTTCCCAGCCAATTTCACGTTCAATTAATCGACGCTGATCATATTCAATTTTTTGATCTGCCTCTAAATCATTAATTTTAATAAAAATTACTTTGAAGGTTGACTCTTTCATGTCGATGTGTCCAACTTGTTCAACGATTTCCGGCAAGCCGTCTCCGTCATATATCACTTCAATCCGCTCTTTAATAAATGGACTCCGACTTGGATCGATTTTTATCGCACTTTTTAAAATATTGATGTCTGTCTGTTCTCCAAAAAGGGAGCGCATTTCTAAATGAGCAAGCGATTGTTCTTCCTTTTGGCATGCAAATGTATAAATAAATTCATGACTTTCTTTTCTTATAAACAAATAATTACCATCCTTTATCATTTCTAAAATTATTCTTCCTATCAAACCATATCTGTTATGTGGGAGAAAAGCAATTAAAACCGTTAGTGAATTAAAAGAACAAAACTAATGTAGATTTCAACAGCCTGCTATCCCCTATTAGGATAAAGGGGGAGTAAAAACAACTTTCCTAACTTTTCTAGTCATGATACACTTGAATCCTTCTGATTAATTTACTATTAAATCTTGATATTAATAATTTTTTCGTGGTATTCTTTTAAAAAATTGACTTCTTAAGGATTGGTTATCATGCGTATTAATAAGTATATTAGTGAATCTGGATATGCCTCAAGACGAGGGGCAGATAAATTAATTAGCGAAGGAAGAGTCACAATCAATGGAAAAGTGGCAAAGGTAGGCAGTCAGGTTGAACCTGGTGATGATGTTCTCGTGAGTGGGCACCCGATTCGGATGGCTAGAAATTATGTGTATATCGCCTTAAATAAGCCTGTTGGCATTACGAGCACAACTGAAAAAAATGTAAAAGGAAATATTATTGACTTAGTTAATCATCCGCTAAGGATTTTTAATATTGGAAGACTAGATAAGGACTCGGATGGTCTTATTCTTTTAACAAATGACGGAGATATTGTTAACGAAATTTTGCGTTCAGAGAATAAACATGAAAAAGAATATATTGTTTCAGTAGATAAGCCAATTACTCCTGAATTCTTGAAAAAAATGGCTGAAGGAGTAAAAATACTTGGGACAAAGACGCTTCCTTGCGAAGTGAGACAATTATCAAAATATGATTTTCAAATCATTTTGACACAAGGGCTAAATCGCCAAATACGACGTATGTGCGCCGAACTTGGATATGATGTATTTCGTTTGCAGCGCACACGTATTATGAATATTCATTTAGGTAACCTGCCAGTTGGACAATGGCGCGATTTAACCAAAAAAGAACGAACAGCCCTTTTTAATGAACTGAACTACCAGCCTAAAGAGTGGTAAAATTAAACAAGCGCATGGCTCCAAGACCAGTATGGAAAAAGGAGACCAGGCGCTTGTTTTATTTCCCAACTACACGGCTTACTAACTCGGTTACATCAGATCTACTCATTTTTTCCTTCCCAGATGTTAACGCATCAAGCGTACCATGCGCCAATGCTAATGGAATTTTGCAAAAATGGAGAATCGTATCCGTCTTAATATCTTTCACATATTCATCAGCTAATGCAAGATTTTTGCGGGCATACGATAACATATCTTCAAATTCCCAACCTACAGGAAAGAAGTTAACCCCTCTGCACGCATCTTCCTTATGATTACGGAGAATATTCACTGACTGTAATCCACGTCCAAATGCAATTGCTAGTTCCTTGTCCGTTTCTGTCCCGTCATACCATTTCCAAATATCTGTTAGCATCACACCTACTAGCCCAGCAACATAGAAAGTATATTCATCCAAATCATTTTCATCTTTAATGTCCCAATTTTTTCTTGCCCATTTGGCCATTCCTTTCGCCATAATAGATGTAGCTTCGAGGATTTTCTCTTTGATCATTTGCGGGCACACCTTAATCCAGTCATTTAGTCGAATCGTGACTTCAGGCAAGATAGAGAAGTATGGCTGATAAATATCCAATAACTCATTGTCATTAAAAGGTTTTCTTAAGAGGCTACCGACATTTTCCAAAAGATCGCTCTTATTCATTGACTCAAGCGCAGGATGATCTTCAATCTCATCAATTGCTCTCATACATAAGTAGGCAGAGGTTACTGCTTCTCTTAAACCAGGGGTTAAAAGACTAATGGGTATAAAAAAAGTCCGGCTTGTCTCCTTTAACATCTCTATCGCATCATTATGTAAATTAGTCTGTTCACTCACCGTATGCTGCCTCCCTTTTTCTTATATGTTGATTGTAATATTCCTTTGTTTAGAGTGCAAATATAAGAAGCTATTCACATAAAGTGAACAGCTTTTATACACATGTTCTCATATTTAAGCGATTTTATCTTGTCCATCATGACTCTTTTTGAAGTAATGGACCGCAAACGTTACAATAAAAGCTAAAATGATAATCCCGAAAAATACGAGGTGGTCTATTTCAATACCAAATACACTTAAGAACATTTTAATGGCAATAATGGCAATCAATATAAAGGCTGTGTTTTCAAGCTCAGGAATTTTTTCAATGAGGATAAGAAACCCTTTCGCAACTGTCCGCATCATTAAAATTCCTAGCATCCCGCCAATAAGTAAAATCCAAACCTTTTCTGATACAGCAAATGCTGCTAAAATACTGTCGACAGAAAATGCTAAGTCCATAATCTCGACTGATATAACGGTTGCCCAAAAAACACCAAAGGTTCGGATGAGCCAGCTCTCCTTTTTCATTCCTTCTGCTTCATCGTCCCCTTCACCAAGCCAGAAATGTTTAATTACGAGCCATGCTAAATAGCCAGCGCCAATCACCTTAATCCACCAAAATTTAATTAATATCATCCCAAGACCTATAAACAGAAAACGAAAGAAATATGCACCAAACAAGCCATATGTTAATGCCTTCTTCTGCTGTTTTTTAGGCAAATGCTTTACCATTACAGCCAGTACTAAAGCATTATCAGCAGACAGCAAGCCTTCTAAAATTACTAATGTGCCGATATATCCCCATGATACTGGATCTGTCAACACCTCTCCCCACATTTCCCAATCGAAAAACGAGGCATATGTGTCTAACAGATGATTCAAGATTTCCAATGTAAAGACCCCTTTAAAAATAAAATGTTTGCATTTATTTATCACTAAAAAAGGATAGCTAAAGCTATCAATTAGTGTCATGCACACCGCAAAATTTATACATTTGAACAGTCCTATACCAGAATAGGGCTATTTACTTTTAAAATTATACTAAAATACCAATTAAATAGCCACAGGTTTTCCTTAAGCATTTGATAACAATCAAAATAAAAAGCAACTGAATGGACTCCCTTCCAGTTGCTTTCTTATCCATTTTGTAATGGCTCTTATCTTTTAATTGCTAAACCTTTGTGCATCACAACTAACTCATCTGCAAGTGCATCCATTCGGGATAAAACACCCTCATCAACAATTTCATTATCTCCATTGAAATGTTCACTGTTTGCATACACATAGCTTGGTGCGACAAATGAACGCAAATACCCAGCAATTGGTTTCATCTGATTTTCAACTACGAGATAATGCTGATACGTCCCTCCATTCGCTACAAACCCCATCACTTTATGACGAAAAGCAGCTGGATGAACAATATCAAATACATTCTTTAAAGGCGCTGGAAATGATCCGTTAAAAATAGGAAATCCAATTAAATAAAAATCTGCGTCAGAAACCGCTTTAATCATTTTCTTCGTGTCTTCGTTATATTGATCTGGATTTCTGCCATCACAAAATTCTATTTGAAAGTCCCTTAAATCAAGCAGTTCTATTTCGATTTCTGGATATTTTTCCTTCACCTTTTTTAAGACAGCATCAACTAAAATGGCTGTCTTTGCCCCTAAAATAGTTCCTGATATTCCGAGTAATTTCATTCGATGTTTCCCCTTCCATTGATGTTCATTCATATATTGGGTTTTGATTATTTCCAACTTGAGAATGATAGTTACTTTTGTTGTTTATATCATACACTTTTTCCGGCTAAATGAGAATGAAAAGACACCAAGTATAAAAACCGCCATTTTTATTAAAACTAATAAAAAAAGCTTGGGGTGAATAATATGGGGTTGTTGAATTCGTTTAACGAGTGGAGGACGAATCGATACGAAAAGCATCTATCAAATATGAAGGATGAGAATAAATGTCCTGAATGCTACGGTCGAGGATTTTCCATTTACCCTGGAAATGAATATGCCTACCACGCAAATTTATACGATTGTCCCGGCTGTAACGGAGGCGGCACATACTCTGACTGGGAGGACTATCAATAAAAGAAATGCGGGCACTGCAAGAGATCCTTTTTTCAGTGCCTGCATTTCCGCTTTTCTTAAGCCGTTACCATTTGGTTCCCACCCTGTTTTTTAGCTTTATATTGGGCTTGGTCAGCCGATTTTTTTAACGAATCAACGCTTGAACCGTGTTCTGGATAAACGGCAACACCTGTACTGATCGAAACAGTTATTTTATTTTCTCCTATTTTGATAGGGTGCTTTACTAAATAATCAGATAATTTTTCATAGATTGTTTCGACTATGTTATTTAAACAAGAATTTATTATTATCATAAATTCATCACCTGCATACCGATAACCTACGATATTTTCATTACAAATGCTTTTAATGCCATCGCCTAATACTTTTAAATATAAGTCTCCAATATCATGCCCAAAATTATCATTAACTTTCTTTAATCTGTCTGAGTCAATCATCATTAAGATTATTTTTTTGTCCTCGTCGCCGATTAAGTTTGAAAGATCATTATGGAATGCGCGATGATTCTTCAAACCCGTTAATTCATCAGTCTGTGACATTAAATAGATTTTTTCATATAGTCTTGCCGTCTCAATGGAATGAATGACTTGATTTCCAATAATCTGCAGTAATTCTTCATGTTCTTTTCGATAAGCAAAATCAGAAACACTTTGTGCAGAGATTACCGCTTTTACTTGATCATCAATAATAACCGGTACAAAAATACCAGATTTTGTATTGGTTACACCGAAAGTCGCGTCCGTTTGATCATGACTTACCTTTTTCGGATGAACGATTTCTTTCGTTCGAATCGCCCTTGAAGTAAAGTTGTTTCCAATTTTAACGTATTGTTTCGGATATAAGATTCCTTTTTCTATCATAAAAATAAAATCGATAAGTGGATTTCCTTCTGTGTATAAAGCGATAAAAAACGAATCAGTCGGCATAACTTGAGAGACCATTTCATATGCCTTTTTGAGAAGAATTTCCTCATTTAATGTCTTGCTGCATACCTGGGCAAAATCATGTAAAATTTTATAATGCTCGTTCAGCCAGCTCATATTTTCCATCTGCACATTTACTTTTTGCAATTGTGATAATAAGGACTCAACCGCTTCTTTGTCTTCATTGTCTCCGATTGTATTTACAATATCTGAACAAACATCTTTTGTAATTATGTTTCTTTCAGTCCCTACTTTCTTCAGGAGATTTGTAACAATTCGAAGAACCTTATGAATTCCTTCCATATCCATACACTTCCAAAGTATTATTTTTTCACAAAAAATAGATTAATCGCATCCCGATTAACCTACTCATTTATAGTTATAGTCGGCAGCTGGCTGGCATAATCGAATGATTTTAGCCCCTTTAGCTTTGCGTCTTCATTTTTCAATGAATTTGCCTTTTCTCCTATTAAGTTAGAATTCTGAAAAGTCGCAATATATATTTATACTATATAGTTCTTATTTACTATAGTCAATTGCTTTTGATAAAAATCATAGAAAAAAGGAGTAATCATTCATACTTACTTTATGCCTCATGTATATATTTTATCATATAGTCTTTCATATTTTATACTGGAATGCATAATTGGGAAATATAAACACATTTACTTTTCCCTTTAAACCCATTAGCCTACTTGTTCTATTATAAACTTCTTCTTTTGAATATAAATAAGCCTTAGTGACAAACATACACCTGCAGCAAGCAAGCCAATCGTTAAGCCAATCCAATATCCAGTTGCTCCAAGATTTGTTTGATGTGCGAGGAGATAACCAACTGGGAGACAGATTAACCAATATGCAATTAATGTAATGACAAACGATATATTTACATCTTTATATCCTCTCAGAGCCGCTTGTGCTGTCGCTTGTATGGCATCAGATATTTGGAAAAATAGTGCATAAATTAGAAAATGAGCAGTGAGTGAAATAACTGCTGTTTCATTAGAATAGAAACCTGCAACCTGATAACGAAATAATACGACTAGTAAGCCTGTTACTAACGCAATAATAATAGATAAATAGATGCCCAACCAGCTATATGCCCTCGCATCTTTATATCTTCCTGCTCCAACCTCAAATCCGACAAGAACAGTTTGAGCCATCGAAATGCTCATCGGTATCATATATAAAAAAGAAACGATATTAAGAGCCGATTGATAGGCTGCGATTGTTGTCACATTAAATTTACTTAATAGAATCGTTACCACGGCAAACATACTTGTTTCAAAGAATATAGAAAGCCCCATCGGTACACCAATTTTTAGAATCTCTTTACATTTATCAAGTGAGAACCCTTTAACATTTGCGAATACTTTAAAGGATGAGAATGGCTTTTGCGTTTTAATAACGAAGATAACCATTCCCAAAATAAACCAATATGTTACCGCAGTTGCATAGCCTCCTCCTGCTCCACCAAGTTCCGGAAAACCAAATCGGCCAAAAACGAGTACATAATTAAAAAATAAGTTTATCGGGAGAGCCGAGAGTAAAATTACCATTACTACACGCGTTTTTCCTAATGCATAAATAAAAGATCTTAATACATTAAATGCAAATAATGGAATGATACCAAAACTAAGCCCGATCAAATAATCATGTGCTGTGTTTTGAACATCACTCGGGAGATTCATTTTCGTTAATAAAGGATTTAACAGAAAAAAGCCAATAATAATCACAGAAACGGCAATTATAATCGCTAAAAATAATCCATTTTTAACGATTGATGTAACTTCTCCTGTCTTCTTTTCCCCATAGCTTTGTGCCACAATGGGTGATACTGCAAGAAGAATTCCGCTTAGCCCTGTAAATACTGGATTCCAAATGGATGAGCCAATTGCAACTCCTGCTAGATCCGAAGAATGATACTTTCCTGACATAATCGTATTAAAAAATACCATTGAAAACATGCCAAGCTGTGTGATTAATATAGGAATCAATAAGATGAATATTTGCTTAATTTTTTCTTGTATAGTATTCGTTTCGGTCATGATTGAAATCTCCTTGAATATCATATTATCCCATAATAGCAGACTCATATATGTACATAAATAGAATTCTTGTTTTTTATCATCTTTTTATTGATAGACGAATTAATCTATTTTATGATAAAAGCAATTAATATTTCGATAATAAAAATATTTTAGAACTCGTTATGTATATCGTTTGCAGTTGTTATTCGACTAAACGAACCGTCAATTAAATACACGTAAAAAGGAGATTACCAATGACTACTTTTGTAAACCAGAAAGATGGAATTTTCCCATCTGTTTGCCCGCTTGATTGCCCTGATCAATGCGGATTGCTGCTTCATAAGAAAGATGGGAAAATTATTAAGGTGGAGGGAGACCCAAACCATCCGGTAACACAAGGAAATATCTGCAATAAGGTTCGGAATATGAAGGAAAGAATATACGATAAAAACCGTCTAAAGTTCCCAATGAAACGAATTGGGGCAAAAGGGGAAGGAAAATTTGAACAAATTAGCTGGGAAGAAGCCATTGATACGATCACTTCACACTGGAAAAAGCTAATCCAAACCGATGGACCGGAAAGTATTCTTCCTTATAGCTTTTATGGAAATATGGGAAATCTCACTGCAGAAGGGATGGATCGCCGATTCTTCAACAGGTTAGGAGCCTCACAGCTAAATCGGACGATTTGCCAGTCTGCTGGTACGACAGGCTATAAATATACGATGGGCGGAAATATCGGCATAGACCCAGAGGATACCATTCATTCAAAGCTAATTATCTTTTGGGGAATTAACGCAGTGAGTACAAACATGCATCAAATTACACTTGCCCAAAAAGCGCGTAAAAACGGAGCAAAAGTGATTGTTATTGATGTTCATAAAAATCAAACTGGCAGAATGGCAGATTGGTTTATTCCCATTTTACCAGGTACTGATGGCGCTCTAGCACTAGGATTAATGCATATTTTATTTGCAGATAATCTAATTGATGAGGATTTTTTACAAAAGTATACAGTAGGACATCACGAACTTCGGGAACATGTGAAGAAGTATGACCCTTTGTCTGTATCGAAAATCACAGGTATATCTGTTGATGATATTTACAAGCTGGCAAGAATGTATGGAGAAACGTCCCCATCTTATATTAGAATTGGAAATGGGCTTCAGCATCATGATAATGGCGGGATGTCTACTCGGACGATCGCTTGTCTTCCAGCCTTAACTGGCCAGTGGCTTGTTAAAGGCGGTGGTGCCATCAAATCGAATTCTGGCTTTTTAGCTTTTAATGAAGAAAGCCTCCAAAGACCTGAGCTATTAAAAAACAAGCAAACTCGTGTAATTAATATGAATGAAATTGGCAAAAAGCTGCTTGAACTAGAACCGCCAATAAAGTCGATGTATGTTTATAGCTGCAACCCTGCAGTTGTCGCACCTGAAGGGAATAAGGTTCGGCAAGGCTTAGGGCGAGAGGATTTATTTCTTGTCGTACATGATTTATTTATGACAGAAACTGCTAAATATGCAGATATTTTGTTGCCTTCGACATCTTCATTTGAGAATACCGATTTTTATGGTTCCTACTGGCATCATTATACGCAAATTCAACAGCCTATCATTGAACCCTATGGAGAATCCAAATCAAATGTTGAGGTCTTCCGTTTATTAGCAAAAGGTATGGGATTCACTGAGGATGCTTTCACAGAATCAGAACCTGAAATGATTTCTCGTGCACTTGATCATCCTGCGAATCCTTATATTGCCGGCATCAATTATGAAGCTTTAGTTGAAAAGCAATACGTGAAGGCGAATGTGAAACCGCTATTACCTGGAAAGCTTCCGACGCCAAGTGGAAAAATCGAGTTATTTTCAGAGAAAATGAAACAGGACGGTTTCTCTCCATTACCAACATATATACCAATTGTTGAGGATGGCGATTTTCCTTATTTGTTCGTTCCAGCACCTAATCATAATTTTTTAAACTCAACATTCTCAAACATAGAAAAGCATCAAACGCTAGAAAAAGAGCCGCGGATTCATATGAATGTTAATGATGCAGAAGCAGCGGGAATTGAGAACGGAGAAACTGTACGTGTTTGGAATCAGCGCGGGGAATGTGAATTGAAGGTTGCTGTTGGCGACAATGTTCTTCCAGGAGTTATCGTTTCACAAGGATTATGGGCAAATATTCCTGGAACAAAACAGCTTGTCAATACACTTACACCAGATCGATTGTCCGATATGGGCGGTGGTGCAACCTTCTTCTCTGGACGAGTGGCGGTAAGTAAGCTATAAAAGGTAGATTGATAAACTAAATATACATTTTCTGCTTGAAAGTAAAAGTGCTTAGTATGCATCCAAAAAGGTTGAAATACTAAGCACTTTTTTATTTTAATGAATTAACGTGCGATAAATCGTTTCAAATTCTTGCTTTGGAAGCGGTTTGCTTATGTAGTACCCTTGAATTTCATCACAGCCAATTTCTTCTAAAATGTCTATTACTTCCTTCGTTTCAATCCCTTCTGCAACAACCTTTAAATTCAGTTCATGCGCCAGAAAAGTAATCGCCTTCACGATCGCAATATCTTCCCGGTTTTTTGATACTTCGTGGATAAAACTACGATCAATTTTGAGTGAGTGTATAGGAAATTTTCTTAAGTAGTTTAAGGAAGAGTATCCTTTTCCAAAATCATCAATTGCAACAACAATCCCCATTTTTCTTAGCTTCTCTAAGCATTCAATACATTCATCTATATTGTCAATAAAGCTATTCTCTGTAATTTCTAACTCTAGCAAATGTGGGTCTAAACCTGTTCTTTCTAATACATCCTCTACAACTTGCTGAAAGTTTGGCAGTCGGAAATGTAATGGCGAAATATTCACTGCCACTCTTAAAGGCGAGGAAAAGCAAGAATGGTTCCATTCTTTGTTTTGCACACATGCTTGTTCTAACACCCAATTATCAATTTTAATTATCATCCCTGTATCTTCAGCAATTGGGATAAATTTATCCGGCGGGATATTTCCAAACATCGGACTTTTCCAGCGCAATAAAGCTTCCATCCCATTGATCTTTCTTGTCATTAAATCCAATTTCGGTTGAAAATATAATTCAAGTTCATTGTTATCTATAGCTTTACGAAGATGATTTTCAATTAAGATGGCTTCTTCATTCGCTTGGTTCATTTCCTGTTCATAAATACAAAAATGATTACGCCCTCTTAGCTTTGCCGCATACATGGCAATATCGGCTTTTTTCAATAAGGTATCGCTATCTTCTCCATGCTCAGGATAGAAGCTTATTCCCATACTGCATGTAGTAATAATTTCATTTCTATCTAGTTGAATAGACTTGTCAAAAATAGATAAAATCTCCTCAGCATATTTACGAGCCAAATCGGTACTAGTCAATTCTGGATAAATGATAATAAATTCATCCCCGGCAAGCCGGTAAATTTCCGCATTTGATTTTATGGCATTTTTCAATTTTTTAGATACCGCTTTTATTAATTGGTCGCCAACCGAATGCCCTAAAGAATCATTTATTTGTTTAAACCGATCTAAATCTAGAAAAAAAACAGCTATTTTTTCATTTTTATTATATGATTCTGTCATTAAGTGATTTAAATCATCACAAAATTTTCTTCGATTTGGTAGACTAGTCAATATGTCATGAAATGCCATAAACTCTACTTCTTCTTGAATATGATGAAGCTCTGTGATGTCATTGGTACAGCCGATAATTTCCACTACCTTTCCATCCCGATAAATAGGGGATAAATAGGTTAAAAGCTGTCGATCCTTGTAAGCATAATTATAAGTAATCGGCTGTCCAAGAAAGGCTTGTTCATATTTACTAATTAACATATTTGCTATTTCTAATGGGTACACATCATGAGGTCGTTTATTGCGCATTTTTTCCTTATCTAATCCTAATTGAGAAGCTAGCTTCCCTTCATTTAAAATGTAGACAAATTTCTCATCATGATCTTTGGCTACTTTGAAAATTAAGTTATTCATGGAATTAACAACATGGGTGAAATCATTTTGCAATGCTTCGACAAGTCTTTCTTGAGCAAGCTTTCCTTCCGATATATCTGTTCTTATCGCAATATGCATAACTGGTTTGTTCTTATGATCCTTCAATGGAACAATCGTTGTTTTTACCCAATAAAAGGTTCCGTCCTTCGCCTTATTTTTTACTTCTCCCTCCCATATTTCTCCTTTATTAATCGTCTGCCACATACTTCTGAAAAAAACTTTCTCATGGTGGCCTGAATTGAGAATTCGATGATTTTGACCGATTAGCTCTTCCATGGAGTACTTTGATAGTTCGCAAAACTTTTTATTTGCATAGATTATTTTCCCGCTCGTATCTGTAACGGCAACGATTGCAGAAGCATCTAGCGCATACCGCAAATTTGCATAATCCTCCAAAAAAGAACTTATTTTCTGAATATCCTTTTCCATTTGAAGCAAATTAAAATAATTCGAACGGGTATTTCTAAATAACTCCTGTAAGGAATCAATCCATGGCTGTACTTGATTCTGATCGAACATATACTCACTCCCTTACCAAAAACCAAAAACTGCTTAACTTATTTTTATGCACTGCCATTATTATACTAGTTCTTTTTTATCATAAATTGTCAATTAGTACAATATTATGTCGATTTTACACTATTCCCATTGTGTGAATAAAAAAAGCGGAATGATAAGGGGATACGATGTGTATCAGCTAGAAATATGAATAATTTGTAATATTTTCACCCCTATATACTATAATGCTAATTATTTTTGAATGCTAATTCCTAATGTATAATTATTCATCAATGCAATAAAAAATAGAGAGCATGGCTGCTCTCTATTTTTTTAAGATATTTTTCATTTCATAGGACCGCTGATCAATTAATCGGTGTTCATTTCTATTAATTTGACCTTTATTAATTTTTTTAAGAATAGGTGATACACGTAAGACATCTTGTAGCTTTTCCCCTAGATCCAATTTCAATTCTTCATCAGACTCTATAAATAACTCGAATATGTCCTGATTATTTTCCCTTTTAATGATTCCTTGGAAGGTACTGTAACCCGCTTGTTCTAGTACGGAAGCCAGTTGTTTTTCCCTCACGAACATGCCCTTTACTTTCACTCCATCACTAATTCTGCCGAGTACACCTGCAATTCTCTTCCCTTCGTAGCCCTCAACCCATCTTGAAAGGTCTCCAGTTCCGAATCGAATAAGCGGATAGCTTTTATCAAAAAGTGTAACAACCACTTCTCCCTCACTGGATAAAAGCTCATCACCTGACAGAGGATCACAAATTTGGACAATAGCCGAACTTGTTAGTTTTAACCCCGGGCCGAGTTTGTCCTCATATGCTAGACAGCCGCAATCTGCCGTTCCATAGCCTTCGAATACTGCTATCGCTTTTTCCTCGCATCTTTTCCGCATCTCTGTTGTTAGCATCTCGGCGATGAAAAATGCCCTTTTCAGGTGAATATCTTTTCCAAACATCCACCCCTTCTCTTCTATTGCGTCAATCAATATTGAAAAGAAGCTTGGAGTACCTACATATCCAGTAACCTGTAAATCTTTCATTATTTGAATTTGAAGTTCTCGGTTACCAGTTCCTGCTGGAATAACTGTTGCTCCTAATTCTCTAAGTGCGGAGTCAAACATAAATCCTGCAGGTGAAAGATGATATGAAAAAGTGTTTTGGACAATATCCGTTTCATTAAAGCCTGCAGTATGCAGCGCCTCAGAAAAACGCCAAAAATCTTTTTCATGTGTTTGCGGATCATAAATGGGTCCTGGAGACATAAAAACTCTTGCCATGTCTGAATTACGTATGGTTGTAAAAAGACCAAATGGTGCATTTTCTTTTTGTATATCTGGCAAATCATCCTTTTTCAACACTGGAATCTTTGACAAGTCCTTTTCTGTTTGTATATCTGTTGGACTCAATCGCGCATTATCCATCCATTTCCTAAAGCCTTCCGCATGATCGTATGCATATTGGATGACAGCCTTGAGCGACTCCATCAAAGCCACCTCTTTCTTCTTTTATATGATTTAATATTTTTATAGTTTTTTCTTCCTTTGTCGCTCATGCCTAAATAGAACTCACGCACATCCTGGTTTGCTAATAAACGGTCAACAGAGCCGTCCATAACAATTCTGCCATTTTCCATAATATAGCCGTAATCTGCAATGGATAGTGCAACATTTGCGTTTTGTTCTACTACTAGAATTGTCGTCCCTTCTTCTTCATTTATTTTCTTGATGATTGCAAAGATTTCTTTTACTAGTAATGGCGCTAATCCTAGAGAGGGTTCATCTAAAAGCAATACTTTCGGCTTAGCCATGATTCCTCTGCCGATTGCTAGCATTTGCTGTTCTCCTCCTGACAAATACCCTGCTTGACTGTTTTTAAGCATTTCAAGCTTTGGAAAATAATGATAGACTTTTTGAATATCACCTTTTATATTTTTTCGATCCTTTCGTGTATGTGCACCAGCAAGTAAATTTTCCTCGACAGTTAAATGTTCAAATACCCTGCGCCCCTCCATACACTGGAAGATACCTTTTTTGACAATTGTTTCAGCATCACTTACATCTATACGTTCACCATACAGTTCAATAAAGCCATCTGTTACTTCACCATTTTCACTTTTTAGCAAACCAGATATAGCTTTAAGTGTCGTTGTTTTTCCGGCACCATTGCTTCCTAGCAGCGCGACTATTTTCCCTTTTGGAACGACCATCGACATTCCTTTTAAAACAAGAATGACCCGGTCATACATCACTTCTACATTATTGATTGTCAGCATGAATTTCCTCCTTTTGACTTTTTGCTGCTGCAAAAAGTGTTTTTCCCCAGGATTTATCTATTACAAGCCACTTTTCTTATTTTACGGGCCACTTTCTATTATTTATCGACCACTAAAAGGAGCGTCTACAGACCGCTCCCTCATTTTTTAGTAACTAATATAGTCTGTTATAACTTCAAATTTCCCACCCTTAACTTCGGCGAGACGGATTTTGCCTGTACCTGCATGATTGTCAGATGTAAATGTAACCGGTGCAGCTAATCCGCCAAGATCTAAATCTTTAAGCTGCTCAATTCCCTTACGGATTCCTTCTCCTGTCGTTGGGTCGTCTGCAATTTTAATGGCCTCAACCATAATTTTTGCAGACACCCAGCCTTGAATAAATTTTTGGTTTTTGTCGTCTAATTTCTCTCCTTTTTCTTCCAAATACTTTTTGATTTCTTCCATTCCCGGAAGATCTTCATATGGAAATGCATGTGTAACGACACCAATGAATCCTTCAGCAGCATCCCCTGCAAGTGGAATTAATCCTTCTCCTGTCGCCCAGTTTAAGCCAATAAACTGCGTATCAATCCCTAGCTTTTTAGCATCCTTTAAAATGGTTGCCGTTGCTCCCCATGTTTGCTGGATAATTGCATAATCAGGTTTTTTCTTTTCCATATTTAAAAGCTGAGAGATTGCATCTAATGCCTGAACATCAATAATTTGCTCATCAACAACTTCCATTCCTAACTCTTTAGCAAAGCTTTTTGCGTCTTCAATTGGCGATTTACCAAAGGCTGTATCATTATAAAGGAGTGCGATCTTTGGTGTACCGCCGCTATGGTTCTCCTTAATCCATGTCAGCGCGGATCTAGCCTGATCGGAATAAGATGCGGCTGTTAAGAAGTTATATGGACTCTCCTTAATATCTTTAAGATTTTCAGAATAGGAGCCTGAAAAGTATGGAAGCTTATCAGCTGCAACTTGCTGTCTTAGTGCCTCCGTATCGCCTGTACCCCAGCCTAGAATGCCTGAAACTTTATCTTTTGATTTTAATTTCTGATACATTTTTTGTGCTTCAGGGATTTTGTATGCATAGTCATCACCAATTAACTCTAGCTTGTAGCCATTGATTTTCTCATCTTTAATAAAATCAAAATAAGCTTCTGCTCCTTCAGCGTACGGTGTGCCCACATCTCCTGTTCCACCAGTTAGATCAAAGATACCACCGATTTTGATGGTTCCCTTGCCATCAGCAGAGCTTTTTTCCTTGCCTGAACATCCCGCAAGCACTCCTATTACTAACACCATTACAAGAAAACTTGCCCAAATCTTTTTCATCATTCTCCCCCTCAAAATGTAGTAAATACTATCATCCATACTCAATTAATAGGAAAACGGCCATAACTTAAAATAGTCCTTTATATTCTTCCATATTTTTGCTAGCCCCTCTGGTTCGTAAATGAGAAATAGAATAATAACTAACCCAAATACAACCTCTTTCAGCCCATTTAGCACATTTGATAAATCAGGGAAAACACCGCTAAATAATTCGACTCCCGTACGAAGGAAAACAGGCAATAATGTAATAAACACTGCTCCATAAATCGAACCAAAAACACTGCCTAATCCACCTACAAGAATAATAGCTAGATATTCAATAGATACAGTAATACTATATAATTCTGGGCTGACAACCATCGTATAATGTCCGAGCAACGCACCCGCTACTCCAACAAAAAAGGAACTGACGATAAAGGCGAGAACTTTATATTTAAATAAATCGATCCCCATAACTTCTGCGGCAATATCTCGATCCCTCACTGCAATGAACGCTCTTCCGACTCGGGAACGGAAAAGATTCAAGGTGAAAATCGTAGTAATGACAAGAATCACAAACATTAAATAGTAATAGCTTGTTTCACTATTAAAAACGAAGCTGCCAATTTCCGGCCTTGAAAGTACCATTCCTGCAGTACCTCCAGTCAATGTATCCCATCTGGAAATGACAAATAGAATAATTACTTGGGCTGCAAGTGTTGCTATTGCTAGATACAGGCCTTTCAATCTTAAGGATGGCAAGCCAAAAAGGCCGCCAACGATGGCTGTAATTATGCCAGCTGCCGGCATCGCAAGCCAAAAGCTTAAACCGAGTTTTGTTGTTAAGATTGCCGATGTATAGCCTCCTACCCCCAAAAAGGCACCAACCCCAATCGATATTTGGCCCGTAAAACCGGTCAGAATATTGAGTCCAATGGCACCGATCGCTGCAATTCCGCACAGGGTAGCTAGACCCACAATGTAATCGGAAGCAATTAATGGAAAGATGGCTAGTAATGCGACCATAACCATAACTCGCACTCTTACACGGGAGATTTTCCATATGGCCATATCTTGTTTATAATTCACATGGAACTCCCCACACCCCATTACAAAAGGATTTTTCATCCGATTACACCCTCTCGATTTCTTTTTTACCAAATAGACCATATGGCTTGAACATGAGAATAAATACTAGAATAATAAATGGCATGACCTCTTTTAATCCCCCGCCCACTAGTGGATCTAAGTAACCTCCAGTCATCGTTTCAACTACACCAATAATTAAACCGCCAAGAATCGCACCAGGAATGCTATCAAGTCCGCCAAGAATGGCAACTGGCAATACTTTCAGCCCAATGGCTGAAAGTGATGCATTCACTCCATTAATGTTGCCCAGAAGGATTCCCCCTACAGCTGATACGATTGCAGCAATCGCCCATGAAACCGCAAAAATAGTTTTGACACTAATCCCCATCGACATAGCAGCCTGCTGATCATCTGCGGTCGCTCTCATAGCAATTCCAAGCTTTGAGTATTTAAAAAAGAAGGTAAAAATGACAAGCATGATAGCTACGATGACAAGCGACCAAATATATACGGGTGAAATGACTACTTCACCTATACGAATAGGCTCCTCAGGGAAAATCTGCGGAAAAACTCTTGTTTCATGTCCCCAAATAATATGAACAAGTCCAGCTAATGCACTTGATAACCCAATTGTTGCCATTATCATAGAAATGACCGGCTCACCAATAAACGGCCGAAGAACAATTCGCTCAATGACAAAGCCAAGTATGGCGCTGAACATAAGAGCAATGAACAGTGCAGCAATAAATGGAATATTGTAAGCAGTTATTAACGTGAGACAAATATAGGTCCCAATTAATAAAAATTCGCCTTGTGCAAAATTGATCGCATCACTAGATTTATAGATTAATACAAATCCGAGTGCAACCAAGGCATATACACTGCCAACAACAATCCCTGTTACGAGCATTTGCAGAAAAAAGGCCATTATGCCGCTCCCTCTCCTTCATCCATAACAATCACCTGAAGCGTTGTATGAATCGTTTGTTCCTTGCCATCACGATACTTTATTTTTCCTTCCACTTCTATCCGCTCTTCTTCCGAGTACATTCCTTCAATAAGTGGCTCATATTTTTTAGCAACAAATTGTCTTCTTACTTTCTTTGTTCTTGTCAGCTCTTCATCATCCGCATCAAGTTCTTTATAAAGAAGAACAAATTTTCTTACTCGAGCTTTCTCTGGCAACGTTCGGTTAATTTCATTTACTTGTTTCTGAATTAGTCCCAACACCTCTGGCTTCGAGGACAGATCTGTATAGGTTGTATAACTAATTTGATTTTTCTCTGCCCATCTGCCGACATTTTCCATATCAATATTAATCATCGCTACGACATATGGACGATCCTTGCCAATGGCCACAGCCTCTTGGATATAGGAACTGAATTTCAGTTTATTTTCTATAAAATTCGGTGAGAACATTTCACCAGAATGCAGGCGAATGACATCCTTTATCCGGTCAATGACATAGAGATGACCCTCTTCATCCAACCTGCCAGCATCTCCGGTATGCAGCCACCCCGATTGAATCGTTTCCTTCGTTGCTTTATCATTCTTATAATAGCCTTTGAAAATACTTGAACTCTTAATCAGAATTTCTCCCTCATTTGAAATTTTCACCTCTGTTCCAGGGATTGGGATGCCGACGCTGTCCAATTTTATATCCCCGTCACGATGTACAATCGAAATACCTGATACTTCAGTCTGCCCATAAATACTCTTCACATTCACACCAATACTATGGAAAAATTCAAACACATCAGGTCCAAGTGGAGCACCGCCCGTATAAGCACGTTTCATGCCGAGTAAACCTAAGTGATCACGAATGGCACTGAACATGAAATAATCGGCAATTTTGTATTGCATTTTTGTTGTGAATGGTATTTCTTTATTTTCAAAATGTGCCCTTGCTCTTCTTTCACCAATTGGCTTGCACCAATGGTAGATCTTTCTTTTTAGCCAGCCGGCATCTTGAATTTTCACTTGAAATCTTGAAACCATATCTTCATATATTCTAGGTGGGCTAAACATAACTTGTGGTCCAATCTCACGAAGATTCTCTAATACCGTGGAAGGTTCTTCTGGGAAATTTATCGTCATGCCATTATATAGGCCCATTCCCATTGTCATCATTTGCTCGCCTATCCAAGCAAGCGGCAAAAAGGATACATACTCATCCTTATCTGTAAGCGGGTCAATAGTTGAAAGGTTTTTTGCCATATCAAGCAGATTCTTATATGTAAGCATGGTTGCCTTCGGATTGCCTGTGGTGCCGGATGTATAAGAAAAAATCGCGATATCATGCTCACTTCCCTTTGTTACTTCTGACTGAAAAAAGGCTGGTTCCTCTTTCTCTAAGGTATTCCCAAGTGCTTGCACTTCTTCAAAACTCATCAAAGCATCATCTTGGTAGTTCCTCATACCTCGCGGATCATAAAAAATAATATTTGTTACCTTCGGGATCTCCTTTTTTATTTCTAAGATCTTATCGACCTGTTCTTGGTCTTCAACCACAACAATCGTTGCATCACAATGGTCCAAAATAAAGCTCATTTCATTCGGGAGCGATTCTTGGTAAATTCCCACTGAGATTCCGCCTAAAGCTTGTGCCGCTAATTCACTTATTACCCACTCAGGCCGATTATCGCCAACAATTGCTAGTTTATCGCCTCTTTTAAAGCCCAGCTTCGCAAATCCAAGGCTTAGACTCTTTACTTGATCTAAATATTCTTGATACGTAATCTCGTTCCAAATACCAAAATCTTTTTCTCTTAAAGCTACTTTCGAACCAGCTCTTGCCGTCCTCTCAAGTAATAATTGAGGAAATGTCTTATTCAAGCTCGACATAAAATGGCTGCCTCCTCTTTAAATCCCATCTATCTACTGCCTTTTTTCTTTTATAGAGAAATTGCCTAGCCGACATTTTCTTCTCCAAGATACGCGTCAATTACCTTTTGATTATTTTGAATTTCATATGGAGTGCCATAGCCAATTATCTTTCCAAAATCAAGAACAGCAATATGATCAGAAAGATCCATGACAACACCCATATCATGCTCAATTAAAATGATCGTTGTTTCTATTTCTTCATGAATGTCTATGATATAGCGTGCCATATCCTCTTTCTCTTCACTGTTCATCCCTGCCATTGGTTCATCTAATAATAGAATCTCCGGTTCTAATGCTAAGGCACGTCCGACCTCGACCCGTTTTTGCAATCCATAGGCTAATCGCCCAACAGGGATATCACGAATATGTTCAATTTCCAAAAAATCAATGACTGCCTCTACTTTTCCCCGATGCAGCACTTCTTCCTTTTGAGCCCTTCCCCAGTACAATCCACCTGAGAGAATGCCCGTTTTCATTCGGACATGTCTGCCTAGCATCAGATTGTCCAATACAGATAAATGCGGGAATAATTCAATATTTTGAAAGGCTCTAGCGATTCCAAGTGCGGCACGGTTATGGGGCTTGGAGTGTGTAATATCTTCTCCTTTAAAGCGAACCGTACCCGCAGATGGCCTGTACAGCCCGCTAATGCAATTCAGCATACTTGTTTTTCCGGCACCATTAGGGCCAATTAAAGAAAATATTTCTCCTTTTTTCACCTTATAAGAGACTTTGTCAAGTGCCACAACTCCTCCAAACCTTAGTGTTACATCATTAATTTCTAATATATCCACCCAACTTTCATCCTCCAATCTTCTACAAAAAACGCCTATATTTTTAAAAATTTAGAATATTTAATATATTCTCTACCTTTCGTCAAATTCCTTCAATGATTAAAAATTTTTCATTGGATAATAATGATTAATTATGCAATTATATTAATTTATATGGGATGTATGTTTAGAAAATGCAGCTATTGACTGCGAATAGGTTCATCAACAATAATTATTCATTGCACATGTAGATTTTTACTGATCGAGTGTGATACCATCTATTAAGATTAGGAAGTGATAATGATGATAAAAATTGAAATGCCCTCTCCTGAAATAGTAATAACAAAAAAACGGAATCAATCCGGAGAGACAAGCGGTTCAGAGATTAGCAGTGTATACGGTTTTACAGATTATCATCGTATACCGAGAGACAAAGGCGGACTGATTCTATTCTTTAATAAAGATGAGGAGCTCCTATTTGTTGGAAAGGCAAGGAAATTAAGGACGAGAGTGAAGAAGCATTTTGAGGATACTGTTTCTCCTTTGAAAAAGTATCGAGAAGAAGTATATAAAATAGCTGTATGTTTAGTTGAGGATCCAATGGAAAGAGAAATATACGAAACATATATTATAAACACACTAAAGGCTAAATATAATATTGATAAAGTATTCTATCGATAAAAAAAAGGAGGAACCGCCCTCCTTTTTTTATTCTTTATCTTTTTTTCCTTTCACAAAACGATATGCGAGGTACGCAATATATAATGGGGTAGCGATATAGATCAAATAAGGAAATTGACCGTGCGTTCCTTTGACTACAATAAATAGCACACAGCCAAGAAAAATGGTCACGATTGTCCCATATTTTGGAAGAGGGACTTCTTTTAAGCTAGGAATACGGATTTTACTCACCATTAAGAAGCACATGCCAGTGAAAACCACTGTCGTAATAATTTGTGGGATAATATGCCCAAATAATGTAAGAATCGCCAATATTCCGCCTGCTGCCGTAATTGGAACACCAACAAAATAATTCATAGATGTTTTACTTGAGCTTATATTAAATCTGGCTAGCCGATAAGCACCGAACAACGGAAATAACCCCGCAACGACAAACCCTAACATGCCAAATTGATAAAAATATGTATAATAAACTAAAAATGATGGCGCCACTCCAAATGTAACGATGTCTGCTAGAGAGTCCAGCTCTTTCCCCAATGTACTGTCTGCATGAAGCATTCTTGCAAGTCTGCCGTCCATGCTATCAAGCATCATTCCAATCAAGATTAATATCGCTGCATTTTTAAATCCCCCACTTGCCGCAAAACCAATTGATAAAAAACCACAATATAAATTCCCTAATGTTACCATATTAGGAATTGCTTTAGTTAATCGCACGAGGATGTATCACTCCTAATTATTTTGTTTATTTTATGTAGAAATGTATTATTTCACACAAAGGAATACTGAACATATGAATTATAACATTTTATTCCTTTTGTTAGATGTTATAAAGAAAAAAAATAAAAAAGCACCGGTTTTTCCGATGCTTGATGATTTAATTATGCAACAATTTCTTCATATTTTAACCTATTGCAGATAATGATGTCCATTTTGCTTTTAATCCAGATATTTTTTTGCAGATAGGCTTCAGAACTAAAGCTGGCCATTAGAAAATAACTCCTCCAGCCGTTTGCGCAGCATAAACTTTTGAATCTTGCCGCTTGCATTTCGCGGTAAGGCATCACAGAAAATGTATTGGCGCGGACGTTTATAGTTTGCCAGTTCCTCACTATTTTTACAAACCTCATCAAGCATTTCTTCTGTAAGTGCTGGATCCTTTCTAACAATAAACGCCGTGACCGTTTCTCCCCAGCGGTCATCAGGCTGGCCAATAACAGCAACATCAAGCACGCCGCTATGTGTATATAGAACGTCCTCCACTTCGCGAGGATATATATTTTCCCCGCCACTGATTATCATGTCATCCACACGGTCCTTTACATATAGATACCCTTCATCATCAAGATAGCCAATATCACCAGAATGATACCAGCCTTTATACAAGGAATTGGCAGAGGCTTCTTCATTATTATAATACCCGCTCATCATACATGGTCCCTGAACAATGATTTCCCCTGTTTCACCAACCGCTACTGTATCATCTGGATCTGATGGTCCATTCTCATTCGGACGCACAATTCTTATTTCGTGATTCAGGCATGCCTGACCAGCCGATCCGGCTTTACGAATTTGATCATCATCGAATAAAAAGGTAATTGCAGGTCCCATCTCTGTCATGCCGTATGCTTGAACAAGAGATATCCCTAACTTATCTTTGCATGCATATACAAGTGTTGGCGCCATAGGAGCTGCTCCGTATAAACCCAATTTTAAGCTTTCCAGCTGATAGTCTTCAAGGTTCTCTTGTAATAGCATATTCCACATCGTTGGTGCAGCAAAAAACTTGGTGATTTTTTCTTCCGTGATTAATTGAAGTACTTTCTTTGGGTCGAAATGGTGGAGAATGGTATTTTTCGCACCTACATGCACACGAGGCAAGAAAGCACAATGAAGTTCAGCACAATGAAACATTGGTGCAGTTACAAGGCCATTATCATTGCTGTCTAGCTTTGTTGCGCTAATGACGATTAAGCTTTGTTCGACAATCTCCCGGTGACAGTGAAGAACCCCCTTTGGTCTTCCTGTCGTTCCGCTCGTATACATAATGGCATATAGATCATTTTCATTAATAGCGGCTTTTACTTTTGATCTAGGTGCAGAAGCCACCTTTCCTTTATAGCTTACTGCATAATCAGGAATGTCTTCATCAATATACCAGAAGGCTGTCTGCGGAAAACGATTAGCGATAGGTTCTATACCAGATTCAAGCATTTTTTCAAAAAGAACGACTTTCGGATTCGCATCTGATAAGATATATGCTACTTCTTCAGACATTAACCGAAAATTAATTGGATTAAAAATTGCCCCTATTTTGGCACAGGCGAAAAAGGCAGTAGCCAATTCTTCTGTATTAAATAGATAAGTTGAAACAATATCCCCTTTTCGTACCCCCTCCTGTAAGAGAGCATTGGCTAGCTTATCAATCTCCAGACTCCATTCTTTATAGGTGAGGCGTAAGTTTTTTCTGACATCAAACAAAGCTTCCTTATTCGGATATTTGCCAACCGTTAAATCGAATATTTTTCCAATTGTAGTCGTCATTTTAGCTTTCCTCCTTTTTAATAATGCCTACACATTACCGCAGATTTGTCCATTGATTAATTTCGGGTGCGATTTTCTTTTATCTTTTGAAGAAATTCTAGTCCTCTAAAAAATAGTTCTTTCCCTTTTTCATTCATCTAATCGTTCAATAATGGTCGCGTTTGCCATTCCATGTCCTTCGCACATGGTTTGCAGCCCGTATCTTCCCCCTGTTCGTTCAAGCTCATGCATCATTGTTACCATTAATCGGGCACCGCTCCCGCCAAGCGGATGGCCAAGCGCAATCGCTCCGCCATTCGGATTCAGCTTTGCTGGATTTGCCCCCGTATCCTTAAGCCAAGCAAGAGGGACCGGTGCAAAGGCTTCATTGATTTCGAAAATATCAATCTCATCTATCGTTAAACCAGCTTTCTTTAATACTTTCTCCGTTGCTGGGATAGGGCCAGTAAGCATAAGTGTTGGATCAGAGCCGACTACTGAACGGGCAAGGATGCGGAATCTGGGCTTCAATCCTAATTTCTCCGCTTTCTCGCGGGACATGATTAATAAAGCTGCAGCACCATCACTGATTTGACTGGCATTCCCAGCATGAATCACTCCATCCTCCTTAAAGACTGTCTTTAACGTACCCAGCTTTTCAACAGTAGTCTCCTTCCGTGGACCCGAGTCTTCTGTAACACGAAACGTCTCCCCTTCTGGTAGAGTCACTTCTATTGGGGTAATTTCCCTGTTAAAATAACCGTTCGCCTGTGCCTTCAAAGCCTTTTGATGACTTTCATATGAAAATTGATCCAACTCTTGGCGAGAAAATCCATATTTTTCAGCTATCCTCTCTGCAGACAATCCTTGATGAATCATTTCATACTGCCTTGTTAATTTTTCGCTAAAAGGAACGCCTTGATAGCTTGATCCTATCGGTACCCTTGACATGCTTTCTACACCGCCAGCGATAATAACATCCATATCTCCAGCGAGAATTGCCTGTGCGGCAAAATGAACTGCTTGCTGGCTTGATCCGCATTGACGGTCAATTGTCGTTCCTGGAACTTCTATAGGAAGTCCCGCAATTAGGGCTGCTACCCGTGCAATATCCCCGCTCTGCTCACCAATTTGCGATACACAGCCGAGTATAACATCATCAATAATTGCCGGATCAATGCCAGCTTTCTCTACTAACGCCTTTATGCAATGCCCGGCAAGATCATCTGCTCGAATATCCTTTAAATATCCATTTTTTCTCCCTACTGGTGTTCTGATTCCTTCCACAATGACAGCTTCACGCATCTTTCTCTTCCTCTCTACAATCCGATATTTTTTGCAATAATAACCTTCATAATTTCATTCGTTCCTGCGTAAATGCTGGCTACTGGTATATCCCGGTATCTCCTTGCAATCTCGTATTCTTCCATGTAGCCGTAACCGCCATGAAGCTGCATACATTCTGCAGCAATTTTTCTTGCATTCTCCGTTAGCTTCCACTTTGCCATCGATACTTTTGTAACGACATCCTTTCCAAGCATATGTTCAGTGATCAGCTGATCAAGAAACGCTCTTCCCATTTCAACTTCTGTTGCCATTTCTGCAATCTTAAATTGTGTATTTTGAAAACGACTGATCTTTTTTCCAAATGCTTCTCTCGCTTTCACATAATCAATTGTCATTCTAAGCATTTCCTCGGCTGCCACCTGTGCAGCAATGGCTACAACGAGGCGTTCCTGCTGCAATTTTTCCATTAAGTAAAGAAACCCTTTTCCTTCTTCACCAAGTAAATTTTCCTTCGGCACCATACAGTCCTCAAATATCAGCTCGGCCGTATCCTGGCAGTGCAGCCCGATTTTGTTCAGCTTTCTTCCCCTTGTGAAACCAGGTGCATCACGTTCTATCGTAAGCAGGCTAATGCCTTTATGAGCTGGTACTGCATGAGGATTTGTTTTACAGGCGACAATAATTAAATCAGAATGGATCCCATTCGTGATGAATGTCTTCTGTCCATTAACAACATAATGTTCTCCCTCTAATCGAGCGGTTGTTTTGATCCCAGCTAAATCAGAACCTGCACCTGGTTCAGTCATCGCAATCGCTGTGATGACCTCCCCTGTAGTACAGCGAGGCAGCCATTTCTGCTTTTGCTCTTCAGTTCCGTAAGCTGTTATATAAGGAATGACTATGTCGTTGTGGAGACCGATTCCAACTAAGCCAGATCCAACTCGCTCCAGCTCTTCATTTATAACAACTGCAAAGCCCCAATCAACCGCACTGCCGCCATACTGTTCAGCAATGGTTGGGCATAGAAACCCCTGCTCCCCCATTTTTAGCCAGAAATCTCTTGGAATTATCCGGTTCGCTTCCCATTGTTCATAATATGGATACGCTTCCTTTTCTAAAAACTTTCGCAATGATTTCCGAAAGATTTCATGTTCGTCCTTTATATATGGAGCTGTCATCTCGTTCTCCTTTCAACTGCTGTTTTTCTCTATTGTACCTTATTAGTGATTTTTAGAACATTCAGAATTCATTGATTTGAAATATTTATTGCTAGCAATGAAAAACAAGAGAATTCCATTCTCATACCTATTGAACACTTCATTCATTTAATGACTATTTTTGATAATTGCCAGTCTTCAAATTAAATTGACCAAAGTTTTACTACATCTTAAACATTTTTTGTTTCAAAAATTCAGGCCCCAAATTACCTTCAATCTAATTTAGATAAAATAACATATCCCAGCAATACCTAAGGAGGCAATCCCGACTATTCCAAAGTACAAAGAAACGTTTGTTCTGAATTTTCTATGCTGTTCTGTCTCTTGTTGGGAATTGGCTCTCTGCCGTTCCCCGTCAGTCCAAGCACCGATAAAAATTCCAGAAATAATTAGACTGACGACTCCAATCGTGAGAAAAACTTGAATCATTTGAGCACCCCTTCATTCCAATTTATTACATGTTTCTTCCTTTATAAATTAAACAATAGTAAACTTATATAAAAAAGAGGTGTACTTTATGTTGCAGGATGATAGGCTAACGATTGTGAAAAAATCATTTCCCCAATTAGAAATAAATGAAGTACAAATTAATAATAAAGGCTGGGATAATGATATTCTCATCATAAATAATGAGATTGTCTTCCGCTTCCCAAAATCAGAACAGCTTTTAACAAAAGTATTGAATGAAATGCAAATACTTCATCATTTAGCATTGAAAAAAACGAGTATCAAGATACCGAAATATGAACCTGTATATAGTGATAGTAGATTAATAGGTGTTAAATATCCCTTAATTAATGGAGAGTCTTTAAGTGAAGTTTCTGATTGTCTATTAAATGAAAAGCTTGAAAATGCAAAGCTAATTAGTGATTTTCTAACTAAACTGCATAGCATTGATTGTTCAAATATGAATGAGACTACTTTAGAAACGATTCACACACCTTATTATTGGGAAAGACTATATACTTCCGTTAAACATGATGTCTTCCCTTTTTTAAGTACATACCAGAAAAATGAGATTAGCGAAGTATTTATTTCCTTTATAAATAACTATTCAAATTTATCCTATCAAAAAACGATCATACATGGGGATTTGACTGCATCAAACATCATTTATAATAAAACTCTAAACCGAATTGAAGGCATTATTGACTTCACTGACGCCCAATTCGGTGATCCAGCATTTGATTTTGCAGGGTTATATTGGACATTTGGTCCTGATTTCACAAAAGAGGTTTTATCCTTTTACACCTCACTAGAAAGTTCTGATTCTATTTTTAAACGAGTAAGTTCTTTTTATGGCTTACAGCCTGTATTTCATGAATTATTGTACGCCTTGAAAAATGAGCAAAAGATAAATTGGGAATCCGCCCTTGATAGATTCTTTCAGCTTAAATTATTACTATAGATCCCCCCTGCAAAATCGTGCATGAAAAGTCGGATGGAACATTTTAGCCCCTGCTATTCTAAGGATGAAGGAGGTCATTACAATGGATTTGCTGAAACACATGAATGAGGCACTTAAGTATATTGAAAATAATCTTACAGATGAAATTGACTTTCAAGAAGTCGCTCGGATTGCATTATGCTCGGAATATCATTTTAAAAGAATGTTTTCCTTCCTATCAGGCATGACACTTGCAGAATATATCCGTCACCGCCGTCTAACCCTCGCAGCATTTGAATTAATAGAATGCAACGTGAAAGTCATTGACCTTGCGATAAAGTACGGATATAGCTCCCCTGATTCATTTACAAGAGCTTTCCAGCAGATGCACGGGATTACGCCATCGGAAGCAAGGCATACTGGTCATTCAATCAAAGCTTATCCTCCCATGACCTTCCATTTATCAATTAAAGGGGGAAAAGAAATGAACTACCGTATTATTGAAAAAGAGGCATTTCGCATTGTTGGCCTTAAGAAGAGAGTACCTATTATTTTCAATGGAGTAAACCCCGAGATCGCATCTATGTGGAAAAGTCTAAGTCGTGACACGATCAATCAACTTAAAAATCTATCCAATGTTGAACCGATCGGGCTTCTTAGTGCATCTACCAACTTTTCTGAAGGGAGAATGGAGGAAAAAGGCGAGCTCGATCACTATATTGGGGTAGCTACAACGATGGAATGTCCTCTGAACCTAACACAACTTGAAGTCACAGCTTCGACATGGGCTGTATTTGAAGCTGTTGGCCCATTTCCTGATGCATTGCAAAACGTTTGGGGACGGATATATTCTGAATGGTTTCCGACCTCTCATTATGAACAAGTTGAAGGTCCAGAAATCTTATGGAATAAAGATAAAGATGTAACCTCACCTGCTTTTGTCAGTGAAATATGGATTCCAATTAAGAAAAAGAAATAATGTGTAGGCACTGCTTGTCTAACTAAGCACTCTAAAAACCTGAATAATATCCTTAATAGGACATTATTCAGGTTTTTCTTGTCACATCACTTTACTCGTATTTTTCAGCGTATTTTCCTTTCTCAAATATTTCCTTTGCACTCATGGCTGTCCATTCTTCAATGGTTGCCTTTGGATTCAGATCTAAGTATGCTTTGACCATTTTGCACCCTTCACTATATCCGTATAAATGCGGAAGGTCATTGCCGCCAATAATAATTTCATGAGACCGATTAAAATCATATTTGCCTAGATCTGCTTCAATCTTCGACCAAGATTCTTTCTCGTAATTCATATTTATTGGGGTAATAACATGTTCAGGGTAAACTAATTTTTCGAACATGACTGCCTTCCCTTCAAAAATTAGATTATCAAGTACGGAGAAGGATATATTTTTTCTGAAATGCTTTTCAGTCCAAACACTGTGGTAGTATTCATGAGCGATTCCTGCCTGTATTTTCCCTTCAGTATAATACATATTATATAAAACGATTATTTTCCCAACACCAACATTTATCATTGCATAATTCTTATTTTCAGCAGGAAATACACATACTGTTGTTTCCTTATCAGAAGGCAAATAGGATGCTGATTTTTCTAATGCTTCTTTGATTATTTTATTTGTATCTTCCTTTTCTATTTTTTTGATTGTTTTTTTCAATTCAGTATAACGGGTTGGTGCCACATTAAGGAGAGATTCTGCCATATGAATATATTCTGCATCTCGAAAACATTCATTGTAAATCGGATCAATTACTTCTTTTTTATATGTATCAATCTGAGAAGCATCTGGATTTTTTTCCATCGTATCTATGTAATTAGTAAAAAGCTTATATACATTAACTATTTTATCTGTTTGACCTGTTTGTGAATTCTTAAATGATTCAAACATCCCTTCAGAAAACTGGCGGTTTTTTCGTACATTTTGTTCATTGGCAGAAGCAGGATCCTTTTGCTCACAAGCAGCCATTATAGTAATAATTAGCATTAGCATACTTAAATAGAATGGAATTTTTATAACATGATTCACAACTTCCTCCCCCTATTATGTAATACTGCATTTATCATAAAATGAAGAAACGCTACATGATTCAAATTCATTGCCAGTTTTTCTGCCGGAGATGACACATTTACAATTTCTTTTTGAATAGATCAATTAAATAAAATACCTGTGCAATGATGAATGCAAGCAAAAAAACGACAATCGTTCCAAAAATATAAACAACTTCTTCAGCAGGGTCGCCGCCTCCCATAAAAACAGCTCCTAAAATTAGAAAAAGAATGATGATAATCATAATAGTTAAAAAGAAACTACTAATATACTTTGACATACACAGCTCCCCTCATGCTAAATCTTCTTTCAAAGCAACTTAGCCATATAGTATTCATCAACATATTCTTCATTTATTAATAATGAATGTTTCTTTATTCCTTCTGTAACAAACCCCATTTTTTTATATAATCCCAATCCTGCTTCATTATTTGCGATAACTGTTAATTCTAATCTGTGGATATGATGTTCAATTGCCCATTCTTCAAGATATTTAAATAATTTTGTACCTACTCCTCTCCCCCTGTATTCATGTAATATCCCAATAACAAGATAGGCTGAATGCTTTTTTCTCTTCGCATTACTGCCGATTGCAATTAAGTATCCAATTAAACTATCATGATCTTCTGCTAGGATAATGGTAGAATTCCCCTCTTTTTCCATTGCTTCTATTCTTCGTTTCTGTTGATCGGGTTCCATCACTCTTTCACCAGGTTCAAAAAGCATATATTTTGATTCGTTTTCAACTGTCTTGACTAATTTAACAAACTTTTCTGAATCATCCGGACGAATGCATCTAATCAACATTTATTTTCACTCCACTTAAGTTGTTGTATTTTTGAGGAAAATATGAATCAATCAAATAATATTGCTTGATACTACTTTATATGTAGTTGTTTTCCTGTTGTTTCCATTTTATCACACGATTATATAATATTGCATAATCTTAATATTTTTTACTCTCCTATCCTTAATAAACTTGCTTTAGCATTTGCCAGATCTTCCTTTCACAAAATACGATTTCATTTGCCCTCTCTCTATTAAAAAGATTTAAAAATAAATACGAAACTTTCAAATTTTTTCTATAGATTCATTTAAAAATAAAGGATTATGTCCCCTTAATGACGAAAAAGAGTTGGAACAACTTTATATGAAAAGAGGTCATTCTATTGAAGCAAGCATTGCTAGTCATCGATGCCCAGCAAGAATTAATTGATGGCAATGAAAAAGAGGAAAGTGTCCTTAATAAAGAAATGTTAATCAGTAATATTAATACTGTTGTTAAAAAGGCGTTAGATTCAGACGCATTAGTCATTTTTATTAGAGATACAGATGTCGCTAATGGGGAAGGTACAGGATTTCAAATCCATCAGGAAATTATAGTACCTCCTGCTGCCAAAACATTTGATAAGAAGGCGACAAATTCTTTTTACGGCACACCATTATTGGATTATTTAAAAGGCAATCAAATTGAGCATCTTGTAATGATGGGGTGTAAAACGGAACATTGTATTGACACTGCTGTCAGAACAGCAACTGTTAATCATTTTGATGTCACATTGGTAGGTGATGGACACTCTACAACAAATTCTTCTATTCTGACTGCAGAACAGATCATTAATCATCATAATAAAATCCTTCATGGGCATTACAATGTTGATCACTTTTCTATGGTTAGAAATACTCAAGAGGAATTATTTAAACCAGCCCATAATGATTATCGTTGATTAAACTTTGTGAGGGAGAACATGGACAATATTGATAAAAGGAAGCGATTAGACGAAGCTCCGTTTAGCTACAGAGTCACCAAAAACAATAAAGTATTTATTGAATATAATAAAAAACAAGTGAAAATTTTAAGCGGGAAAGATGCTGAAAGATGTCTGGAGAAAATTAAACAAGCGGAAGATGAAAAAGCTGTACAATTGCTATTAGCGAAGCTCACTGGTAATTTTAAAAGAGGAAATGAACGTTCTGAACAAAAGGAATAATCGTTTGAATGGGTAGGGAGTAGGATAATGGCTGCACCTACTCCCTAACATACACCCACAGTGAATACGTATCCTCAGGAAAGCTTTTGCTTTTGCTGAACCTATCAAAATAGTACCTACTCAAAGTAGAATCTCCTCTTTTACTAACGCTTCCTTAAATTTTGATACACTATAGAACGTAAGATTAGGCTCAAATGTAAACTCAGAAGTTTGATAATTTGGCAGCCACTGCACACCAATTGTAATAACGTCTGCTTGAATCCCTGCATGAATATCAGCATCACTGTCACCTAAGAAAATAGCTTCACTAGCTGAAATTCCAAGCTGCTCCAGTGCCTTGTAGATTCCTTCCGGATGTGGCTTTGGCATATTTACATCATCACCAGTAATAATGACATCAAACATATTTTCCATATTAAGATACTTCAATGAAATATTTAAACTTCTTCTAGCTTTCCCCGTTACTATCCCTAATTTGTACTCTTCTTTCTTTAAGAATTGAAGTAATTCCTTGATTTCTTCATTAATATAATTATTTTCACTATGTTTTTCATCATATTTTTTATAAAAATGTTCTATAGCCTGATAATGATTTTTATTTTGGAGATTTTCAATAATAATACCTGTCTCCGACGGTCCAAACATCGCTTTAATTTCATCAGTCGTACAATCCTTATTGTCAAAATCCTTAAATACTGCCTGGAACGCGTAAAAACAAATAGGCAGTGTATCCGCAATGGTTCCATCAAAATCAAAAATAATCGCTTTTAGCATTTATGCACCCCAAATAAATTATTTTTTCCACTTGAACAATCACTGTCTTTATTCCTCCGTTTACCTTGGCTGCAGCCGAATCCCGCCATCCAAGCGAATCGTTTCTCCATTCAGCATTGGATTGGTAATTATGCTTTCTGCCAGCATGGCATATTCTTCAGGGAATCCTAATCTTGATGGGAATGGCACCATACTTCCAAGTGAATTTCTTGCTTCCGCTGGAAGAGAATCGAACATGGGGGTATGGAACAGACCAGGGGCAATTGTCATCACTCGAATGCCATATACAGCAAGCTCCCTAGCTATCGGTAATGTCATGCTGACAACACCTCCCTTTGATGCACTGTATGCCGCTTGACCGATTTGCCCTTCAAATGCAGCGACGGAAGCCGTATTAATGATAACGCCTCTTTCGCCATGTTCATTTTCTTCATTTTGAACCATCCGCTCCACTGCCAGACGAATCACATTGAATGTTCCAATTAAATTAATCGAAATTACTTTCGTAAACATCTCTAATTCATGAATCCCTTTACGACCTAGAAGTTTTGCAGCATTTCCAATGCCTGCACAATTAATTACGGTGTTGATAAACCCAAACTGCTCATATCCATAATCAATCGCTTTCTTTACAACCGCCTCATTTGTTACATCTGCTATTTTATAAAGAACTTGATCTCCCAGTTCAACTTTTAGCTTTTTTGCTCGCACTTCTGACACATCGAGAATTAGCGCTTTGCCGCCATTTTTCACAATATTTCTAACAGTTGCTTCCCCTAGTCCGGAAGCTCCACCAGTCACAATCGCCCGACAACTCTTTATGTTCACTTGAACCCTCCCACAGTAATTGTTTTGTTTATGTCTTCTATTTTCTATATGAATTTTCCTGCAATAGTCTTAAGAATTTTCAAACTCCTGCTTATATGGTCCTGAACGACCTTTTTCCTTTTTTCACTCGAAAAAAGTCCTTCATTCCCATGATGAAGGACTTTCCCTCACGTTTTTCTTTCAAGAAGGGACTTCATT
>NZ_JALDXW010000012.1:0-134772 GCF_032154635.1 Cytobacillus sp.
TAAAATTTCAAAGGCTTTTTCATTTCAGAGGTGGGTTTTGTCCCAGCCTCTTTTTTAACAAAAACTACCGCAAGATTCACTTGACATAAAGTTTAGGATATACATATAATATTAATTGATAACAATTATCATTATCAATAAGTGAAGGGAGTGTTTTTTTGACTTCAATTATACAAACGGATTTTTCCAAAATGCCTGGTCATTGGGTACTCGCAAAAATGGGTAAACGCGTCCTGCGTCCTGGTGGGATTGAACTAACAAAAAAGATGCTCGAGCACTTACATATAACAGAAGAAGATGATGTAGCGGAATTTGCTCCTGGTTTGGGAGTAACTGCAAAAATCGTCCTAGAGAAAAAGCCAAAATCTTATATTGCCATTGAACAAAATGATGATGCTGCTAAACAGGTAATTAAGTACCTGCCTCCAAAAAATGCTACTTGTATTATTGGTGATGCTCAATATACAAAACTGCCGAGTCAATCGGTTGATGTCTTATACGGAGAAGCAATGCTGACAATGCAATCAACTAAGCAAAAAGAGGAGATTATCGAAGAAGCAAATCGAATCTTACGAAAGGGTGGAAGGTATGGGATTCATGAGCTCTGTTTAAATCCAAATCACATTGATGAAAAATTAAAATCGACGCTTCGCCGTGATTTAGCAAATGCTATTCGTGTAAATGCTAAACCGCTGACTGTATTTGAATGGAAATCTCTTTTTGAAAATAAAGGCTTTAATGTCATCATCATCGAAATGCGGCCCATGCATTTATTAGAAAAGAAGCGGATGATTCAGGATGAAGGACTAAGGGGATTTGCAACGATCGTAAAAAATATTGCGGTGAATCCTGATGCTAGAAAAAGAATAGAAGATATGCATGGTACTTTTAAGAAATATGAGAAGTACCTGGGAGCGATTAGTATGATCATGGAGAAGCAATAATCAGCAGATAGAAAAAGAGACTGGGACAAAACTTAATTATCCACTTCTAAATCCGAATAATATACTTTACTAAACACGTGAAAAATAACAAAAACCGAACTACTCTGAAGCTCTAAAAGAGAGTCTCAAATAATAGTTCGGTTTTTTCATTTACTGAAAACCTTTTGTCTCAGCCTCTTTTTCATTTATTAATTAAATGAAGAATTACATTTATTTACATGGAGAAACTAAATTTGAATACTTTCGAAAGGGGAGTAAAACATAATGCAATCGTTAACTCAAACAGAAGTGGAAAATTTGCGCAAAATGATTGGCGAACATGGGATGATCGCTAACAAATTAGAAGCATATGCTCAATCAGCTATGGATCCAGAGTTAAAAACGATCCTGCAAAGAGATGCTCAGGCAGCAAAAACAGCACAGCAGCAGCTTTTAACATTTTTACAATAAGGAGGAATTTAATGTGCTTCAGGATAAAGATATCGTAAATGATTATTTAAATGGATTAAATGCGAGTTTAAAAAGCTATGCAGGTTATATTAGTGATGCCAATAATGCAGAGTTAAGACAAACATTGGTTCAATTAAGAAATGCCGATGAGTCTAGGCAGCGAACTGTTTATAATTATGCTCTGCAAAAAGGAGATTATAAGCCACCACAGACAGCCACGCAAGAGGAAATTCAACAAGTACTAACAGAGTTAACTTCTGGTCAATAATAGTAAAAACAGCAAAAATCCACTTGTTTCCTATTTCAAGCAAGTGGATTTTTGCTGTTAATGAAGAAGGTAAATATAATCTATTTATTATTATGGTAAAATAACACTATTCAATGACAACATATGTTTAATAACTGATAAGGGGTAAAGCAATGACAAAAGTAGGGTTAGTAATGAGGAAAATACAATTTACGGAGGCACAAGGTCCACGAATCTTTGCTGAACGTCTCAAAGCGATTGGAGAAGAGCTTGGTATTGAAATTATTTTTATTTCGCCGGAACGGCATGTGAGTGGCTATGACTGGCTTCCAGGATACGAGCATGAAAAAGGAGATCTCGTTAACTATGACATCGTACTAGATCAAATATATTCACAAAAAATTGAGCATGTAATTTACACTGTATCGGGTTTTACCTATTTAAAAATGTTTTTAAAAAATAGCGTGCTTTTTCCACATAGTTTTCCGGATCCCGCTTTAACAGGGTATGAGATGATGAAGCCATTTTATCAAATTGTTGACAAAGCAATCGTTCAAACGGAATTTTTGAAAAGGGAAATGGCACGTCATTTTGGTATACATGATGTGACAGTTATTCCGATTGGATTCAATGAAACACTTGCCAATAAGTACTATGATCCATCTCAAGTTGTAGATAACCGAATCCTTTGGATTGGCAGGGATGAAGAAAACAGAAGACCAGATATAGTGATTGAGTACGCTCGGAGAAACCCTGATAAAGAAGTATTTATGGTTTTTGGCGGCGAGCGCTATCGAGAAAGCATGAAAAAATATCACATTCCAAGCAATGTCAAACTACAATTTGCACTATCTCAAGATGAAATTTTCACCTTGATGAATTCTGCCAAGGTATATTGGAGCTGCTCAAAGTTTGACACATTTGCAATGCCATTAACTGAAAGCTTGGCTATGGGAAAAATTGTCGTTAAACCCGAGCATCCCTGCTATGATCATATCAGTGCACAGCATTCCTTCTCCGGCAACGAAAAGAACTGGTTTGAGCTAGTAAATATGGCTGCTTCAGTTCCAATTAAAGCATCTAAGCAAAATCGTGATTATGCATTTGATGCCTTTTCAAATACGGTGATGAAAGACGGCTACCGCAAATTCTTTAATGAGTGGATTAAGTAGTTCTTTTTGTGAGTAAACGAGTAAGAATGACAAAGAATAATCGTATTACTCAAAACAAAATGGAGTTGAATTCTATGTCAAATAGGAATTACATCCCTCGTGAAGAGGGGATAGATCATAGCTTGAGCCTTATGAGAGAAGGATATATGTATATTTTGAACAGGCGGCGCAGCTTTCATTCTGATATATTTGAGACCCGTTTATTTGGAAAAAAAGTAATTTGTATGGGAGGGAAGGAAGCTGCAGAGATTTTTTATGACTCTGAAAAGTTCAAAAGAAAAAATGCAGCACCTAATCGGGCAGTACAAACATTGTTTGGAAAAAATGGGGTTCAAAGTTTAGATGATAAAGAGCATAAGCTGCGTAAGGAAATGTTTATGTCAATCATGACTCATGATCAATTAAAAAAACTGATTAACGTCACAAAGGAACAATGGCAGTTTGCGGTAAATAAATGGAGGCAAATGGATGCAGTAATCCTTTATGATGAAGTACAAGAAATTTTGAGCCGAACAGCCTGCCAATGGGCAGGCGTACCTCTTCCAGAAGAAGAAGTAACTGAGTTATCCAAAGATTTAGGAGCAATGTTCGAGTCGGTTACTAAAGTTGGACCCAATCATTGGAAAGGGAGAAACGCACGAAATCAAGTAGAAAAGTGGGTTGGAGAGCTCGTTGATAAGGTTCGTAGCGGAAAAGTGCATCCTCCGAAAAATTCTGTACTAGATAAATTTATATGGCACCGTAATCTCGATGGAACTCTTCTTGACACAGAGACTGTAGCTGTTGAGATTATCAATATTTTGCGGCCGATAGTGGCGATCGCCATTTACATTAATTTTCTAGCATTGGCCTTGCATCATTATCCGGAAGAGAGAAAAAAACTGAAATCCGATAATGAAAATTATCCTGAATTGTTTATACAAGAAGTACGGCGATATTATCCTTTTTTTCCTTTTGTATCTGCTTTAGTAAAAAAGGATTTTACATGGAAGGGCTATACATTTGAAGAAGACACATTAACCTTGCTAGATCTCTACGGTACAAATCATGATCCAAGCACTTGGGATAACCCTGATCAATTTAATCCTGAACGATTCGCAAACAAGGAACTAACTCTTTATGATTTTATTCCCCAAGGGGGCGGTGATTACTTTATGGGTCATCGCTGTGCCGGCGAATGGCTAACTATTGAAGTCATGAAAGTCAGTCTTGACTATTTGGTAAACCAAATGGATTATGAGCTTCCTGAACAAGACTTAAGCTACAGTTTGGTCAGCATGCCAAGTATTCCGCATAGTAGAATAGTGATTAATCATGTCATATAATCATTATTAGCAAACGTTTAGTTTTCGATTTTATTCTAACAGATTGCTCAAATGAATCAGTAACATTATCGATTATCAGGGTGAACCGCCTTACTTTTTTGTATGGCGGTTTTTTTACCTCGCACTCGATTTTTTTGATACAAAATAATATTGGCCCTGAACTTTAGTGACGAAATTGGTAATTTCATTGATTGAAATCGCACAGATCATTCATGTTTTGCACATGACAAAACACAGAAACTATGGGTGAAACGTGGCTTTTTGTATAAACAAAATCTTAAAGGGAAATTTATATATATTAAGAAGAGAAAAGGCGGATATTAAAGATGGAGGAGGGAGGATTAACCCAATGGAATCTAAAAAAAAGAAAGTAAATATAGAACTGTCTTGTACAGAAATTGGTGGTCTTTGGGGTGTTTATTTACAAGAAAGCATGAGTTCCTGTTTTCTCAAATATTTTTTACATCACCTTCAAGACGAGGAAATTATTCCATTAGCAAAAGAGGCACTACAAATTTCACAAGTCCGATTAGAGGAAATAAAAAAAATATTCCTTGCAGAAAATTTTCCATTGCCTGCTGCTTTTTCAGAAAGCGATGTGAATTTATCTGCCCCTCCTTTATTTAATGATGTGTTTACTCTAAGTTATATTTATATGATGAATCGGTTGGGTATGATTAATTATAGCTATACTGCATCAAACAATGTTCGGCTTGATGTGCTTGATTTTTTTACCGAGTGTATTCATACGTCTACTGAAATGTTCGGTAAAGCAGTCAAGATGATGTTGTCCAAAGGCATTTATGATCGACCACCTAAAATGAACTATCCTAAAGAAATAGAATTTGTCCAGAAGGATTCCTTTATATCTGGAATAATAGGCAGAAAACGTCCCTTAAATGCCATTGAATTATCCGAAATTTTTTTTAATATTGAACGAAATTACTTTTCAATACTTATTATGCTTGCATTTGCTCAGGTCGTAAAAGAAAAGGATTTAAAAAAACAAATTATGAAGGGAAAAGCGATTAGTGAAAAGCAAATTTCCTTCTTCAATAATTTACTAATGGAGGAGGAGCTTCTTGGGACAGTGACCGTTGGCATGGAAGTAACTGATTCTACATTATCACCATTCTCAGATAAGCTTATTTTTTCTATGATCAATGTATTGAATTCCGTAGATATTAGCTTAATATCTCATGCAATGTCAGTTAGCATGAGAACCGATCTTACGGCTCAATATAGTAAAATCATTGCAGAGGTTATGTTGTACGCAAAGGAAATTTTTGATGTAGTAGTGGAGAAGAAGTGGCTGGAACAGCCCCCTTTAGTGACAAATAGAAACAAACTGATAAATAACAAAAAATAACGAAACATTTTCCAAGCTATGACAAATAACAATAGGGAAACCATGATGTTACTATGGTTTCCCTTCATTATTTTTATGTTTGATTCATAAATGAATGACAGTCTTTCATTCCACATACCGATTTTCATATCATGCTTTTCCATTCAAAAAAGCCAAGGTTTATTTTAATGATGTGATTGTCGGCAGGATAATATCCTTTCTACGGTACACACTCAGAATAAGACCTAGTATAGCAGAGTAAAACAGTAACATGCTTCCTCCATAGCTAATAAAGGGGAGGGAAACCCCCATAATTGGAACAGCCCCAATGCCCATAAGGATATTCCAGCAAGCAGGAATTGCGAATAATGTTGCACCGCCGATCACTAACAACCTCCCAAATTTATCCTTTGTTTTAAATGTGTTGATTGATACTCTTAGAATAAATATCATTAAGATTAAACAAAGAATCATTCCAAATAACCAGCCGAGTGAATAAACGAGATAAGGGAATACAAAATCTGTATGTGCTCCTGGGAGGAATTTTTGGATATTTATGTCATTGTATAGCCCATGACCGAACCATCCAGATTTAGAAAAGATTTCTTTAACCAAAATGTACATATATCCTGATCCATTTGGATCTGCATCTGGGTTAATAAAAGCAGAAAGTCTAGTAAAAAAAATGTCTTTGCGAGGGGATATGATCATCGTGCTTAAAAAAAATACACCTGCTGCCATATTAACCAGTCCTATCCTAATAGCTAACTTTTTCTGAACTTGAGAAAACGCAAACATAGTTGCAATACAAAAAATGTATATGATACTAAACATAATATTAGGAAGCATCATGTAGAAAAGACTAGGGATCCAAATTAGAAAAAATAGGAATACTTGTTTCTTCAAACTAGTAAACGTATTTACTTTGTTAATGATGCCAGCCCATGCAAGGTAAAATAGAAATAAGGAAAGGGCTGTTACATTCATTCTAAAATCCAAAAAAGAAATCCACGTTTTTGCCCCATTAGTTGTATAACCAAATAAATTTGTATATACAAGTAGAACTAAACCGCTCACATATATAAGCATCCACCAGTTCATAAGTTTCCTGTAATCAAAGAATATCATTCCTGCCATTACTATTACTCCAAGTGTGAACAAGATCGCTTGCCGTCCAATAAAGAAAGTATTGAAGATTGCCATTTCAGGGACACCGCCAATAAGTGGAAGAAAGCTAATACCTGCAATTATCATAAATAAAACAATCAGAACCCAATCCATTTTTGGTCTATGTAGGCGGTTTAAATGGTCTCCGATTGTAAAGGGATTTCCCATATCCTTTATCGCCTTTTCCTCTGCCTCTTCCTTTGAAAATTCCCGTTTTTGATAGGATTGGCTTAACTCTTCTAGGTGAGTAGTAAGCTCTTGCTTTATTAAGGCATGAGCTTCTTTGGATTTCACTTTAGATGTAACTTTACTTAAAAATTCTTCAAATCTTGAAGAGCTCATAAGGACGCCTCCTCCATTAAATGTTTTAGCGATAAAAGTTTCTTTGTGCTCCCTTGTTTATAAGCAGCAACATATTTTTTTCCTCTAGTAGTCAAAGAATAATATTTTTTTTCATTTATCCACTTTGAAGAAAGAATTTCTTTGTTTTCTAGCAGATGTAAAAGAGTATAGAGCTGTCCTTCATTATTTTGGAAACAAAATTCATTTTTTTGAAAAAGAAGAGTAGATATAGCGTACCCATGCTTTGATTCACGTTGAACTGTTTCTAAAACAGCTATAATGGTTGACTCTTTCCATGAATGGAGATTTAGCTGAGACTGTTTTCCTTTTATAGCTTCCTTCACAGCATCTTTCCGCTCACTTGAAAACGTAAGATCGTTAAAGGCAGTTTGTTTCATAGCTTTCTTTAGATTATTGAATCGGTTGTCCATTGATTAACCCTCCTTTATCAGCATGTCCTTAAGTAACTCTTTCGCTCGCTTTAGTCTAGTTTTTACAGTATTTATATTTACGGAAGTCACCTTACTGATTTCTGCTAATGGCAGCTCCTCATAATAATGGAGAAAAACGGCTTCCCTATACTTAACAGGTAAATTCATGACAGCTTGAGTCAAACTTTCTTCTTCATTTTTCGCGATAATCTCCTCTTCAACATGAACGGATTTGGATGGGAAATAATCCAAGATCTTCTCGTTTAGCGTGATTTTACGATAATGCCAGCTCCTTAAATAGTCCTTGCAATGATTACAAGCGATTCGATATGCCCAGGTTTTTATCGCAGACCTGCGGGTGAATTGATCTAATTTTTCATAGCACTTTATAAATATTTCTTGTGTCAAATCCTCTGCAACCACTCGATTTTTTACATATGTATAGACAAGATGCAGAATATCGTCGCTATATTCGTGCATTAATTGATCAATGATCTGTTCCTTATCATCCAAATCTTCCTCTGTCACCAACAAATGCTCTAGCTCACTCATCTAGTATCACCTCTTCCTACATTTTAGACGAAGCTGCCATCATTTGGGTTTGAAAAAAGATAAATTCTTTTTCAGAAGGATCGTGAGAAATCGGAACTTCCTATCATTCTTTTGTAATTTTTCTGTATAATAAAAGAAAGAAAATTTCGATATCTAGAGGAAAATATTATGATTAATGAAATTTATGGGGACACAAACAGCGATGCTACACTCTTAGCTATTCCAGCTTTAGGGGAGCGGAAAGAATTTTATTTACCATTAACTCAAACTGTGGAAATTAAAAAATACATGTTAATCTAATTATTCCTTCATCAAGTAAAGAAAAGCGAAGGTCATAGGAGGATTATTTAATTTGAAAAGAACATTTTACAGCAATGTGGCAACGTACATAATTAATAAAATTGCAGCGCTTGGGCTGTTAGTATTTATTATGTGTATATATTTAATATTGAGTTCTGAATTTGATTTATATGAGTTTACGGAATATATATCAAATATAAATATTTGGGGATTAATATGCGGGTATGCGCTAGTAGCGACCGTACTAATCGATTTAGTTGGGTATAAATGGATAGAATTCACATTCAAGACGAGCATTCTTTTACATTGTTTAGCTGGTTTCATTGTGTTTTTCCCATTTATGGGTATTCATTTGTTCTCGTTGATTGCCGGAGGTGTTGGTGCATTATGTGCGTTTATTTATACAATCAGCTACTATTTTATTAAGAAAAAAAAGTCACTCGTTTGGATTGCACTGTTAGTTTTCCCTTTACTATTAAGTATAGGATTAATTGATTTTACTACAAAAAAAGAATGGATCGAGGAAAAGACCATATCATCATTTTCAGCAGAGTTTGAGCGTTTCAATGGAAAGCACGGGATTCCGATAGATTTGGAAAAGGGAGACGTAGTAACATGTCATATATCCTTTGACCAATTGAATGAGGGCGGGTATGGGTATCATATTTCAGATAGTAATGGGGAATTGGTAAGCATGAACGAATTAGAAAAGACAGATAATGAATATGATAATAAGGATACGAACACCATCCAATTTACGGCAAAAAAAAGAGGCGTATATAAGTTAATAGTCACAGGAGATCATTTGAAAGGGAAATTTGATGTTAAATGGAAAATAAACTAGTCCTTAATGTGAATATTTTTTAATCTACTATTTATATTAATTGATTAGTATATTCCTAAAAAAGCCTGATGTCTCTTTAAAAAGTACCCTATAGGTAGATATTTTTGGTGTCTACTCTATAGGGTGCACTTTACTTTTCTTACAATGGGAAAATGAGGCTTTCATCTTCAAGATAAAAAATACCGAGTTCGTTTCATGCCTTCACTTCAGACTTATACCAAGACCTGTATGAGGTCGAGTTGCTTTAAACCAATGCAAACAAAGGATGAAGATTAGAACAATATCAATGACATCTCCGCCGTAATACATAAGCATGCCTCCAATTTCTGCTTGTTTTAACAGGACTCCTTCAGGAGGGTGAGCGTAAATGTATTTTGATAGAATTCCATGTCCAGCTATAGCAGCAACTAATACAATTGCACGATTCAAAAAAGGAATCCGGTGGGGAATCGGATCAATATAGATTATTGACACTGTAAATAAATAACCAGCTAAAAAGAAGTGGAAATGCACAACAAGATGCAAAAAAATATTCTTATGCATAAGTGAGTATAGGCTAGTAGTGTAAAATAACCAAAGACCTCCTATATTTAGGCAGGTTGCAACAAGTGGATGGGTAAATATACGCGATGGCCAACTTCTTAGAACTTTTGTAAGCCGTCTCGCTAAGGGAACGCTTAGCGTTCGGAGTACAAGTGTGATTGGCGCACCCAATGCCATAAGCAATGGAGCAAGCATTCCCAAAAGCAAATGACCAAACATGTGTGCTGTGAAATCTGTATAACCACGGTTAGCCAGGGGACCAGCAACTGTAAAAATAGCAAAGATAACGCCGAAAGCCCAGCAAATAGTACGGTATATCGGCCACGACTTGTATTGCCTATTTGTATGCAGTACTGCAAGAAGATACATTACCAAAGCCAATATAAATGGCAGAGCCATGAAAAGCTGAGAAATGAAACCAAATGCATGATCAAAACTGGGACCATCCGGAGGATGAATAGGTCTATTCGTGATCATGTGCAGCAGCCTTTCTAAAGTGCTGTCCACTTCGTCTACTAGCAACAAAGATCAGACCAATAATGATCATAAAAACAGCCAGTATATTCCATATTAGATCGTAGACGAAAACATTTTCAACATACCGAATCTGGTGAATTCGCATAAGTTTATGCTGGATTGTCCCATCGTACAACTGAAACCCACCTGTACCAAGGAAAATGCCTCCCCACCATCTTTTATGACACATTGCATTTCGTCTGCGGATATCAGCAAAAATAAACAATCCACCAATGGTTGCAAACCAACTAAAAGCATGAAACAGCCCATCGGAGATAAGTCCAATATCGGTTGTGGATTTATCATAAAAATGATGCCAGCGCAATAGTTGATGAAAAATAGTCTCATCTATAAAAGCTGCTAGACCAACTCCAAACAAAAAACCTGACCATATAACGCGTTTTCTGTACTTAGAGCTGTTAATATAAGCTGAATTGTTTTTTTTGTTCCCTTTTTCAGTAGCCATCAGCTTCTCCTTCGCACAAATCATACATATGGCTTATTTTTTCCATTTATTTCTCATCATAAACGGGTCGAAAAAAAGGAAATAATGATTCTGCGATTTGGGGACGTTATCCAGTTGTACTTAAGAATGAAGGAAATAATAATCAATGGAGAATAGGGTATTCATTAGGGGGATTCGCTTGAATAATCGACATGAAACACCTGAAAAAGAGAGAGAGCAATTAAGACAAGAAGAACTTAAAAAAAATCGGATTGGTGCATTAAAAGATGGAATTAATAGAGGTGAACATACTAATTTAGCAGATATGGTTGGTGGTTTGGGATGGAAAGGCACAGGAGTACTTATTATTATTTTAGTCATTGGATATATTTTATTTAAACTGATTTTCTAAAGAATGTAGACAAACTAATGCGCAATAGGCATTTGACTATAATATAAGCTTAAAATCAACAATAAATTAAGACCTTCGAACAAACGAAGGTCTTAATTTATTGCTGTAAAATCAGTATTAAATGGTTTACAAGCTAAATACACTTGAGTGAATTTGACAACAGTGTTATATCTGTATATACTGAGTATATACAGATATAACGAATTGAGGGATGTTATGCAGTGAATATTATTATCTCAAATTCTTCAGATGAACCAATTTATTTACAAATAGTAAATCAATTAAAGGAGCAAATTGTTAAAGGAGAACTAGAAGAATCTCAGCCGCTCCCATCCATTAGGAATTTATCTAAGGAATTAAAAGTCAGTGTTATTACAACAAAAAGAGCCTATGATGAGCTAGAAAATGAAGGATTTATCGTTACAGTGGCAGGAAAGGGTTCATATGTTGCAGCAATTAACAAGAATATGTTTCGTGAAGCCAAAGTAAAAATGATTGAAGAAAAAATGACAGAAGCAATTGATACAGCAAAGATGGTTGGATTAACTTTAGAAGAGCTTCAAGATATGGTCAAAATCATATATAAGGGATGGTAAAAGTGAATAATATAATGGAAATTACCGATTTATCGAAAAGCTATAAAGACTTTTCTTTAAAAGGTATTAATATTACTCTTGAAAAAGGGTATATAATGGGCTTTATTGGTCCTAATGGTTCCGGAAAAAGTACTACTATAAAACTTATTATGAATTTAATAAAGAAAGATAGCGGTGACATAAAAATTTTCGGTTTAGATAACGAATCAAATAATCTCTCGATTAAAGAAAGAATCGGTTTTGTTTATGATGAAAATTACTTTTACGAAGAATTAACTGTAAAAGAAATGAAAGAAATGGTACGTCCATTTTATAGTAGATGGGATGAAAAAATTTTTAAAAGATATGCTAAAGACTTTGAACTTCCTTTAAATAAAGAAATTAAGCATTTGTCAAAAGGAATGAAGATGAAGTTCTCTTTAGCCATTGCTCTTTCCCATCATGCGGAACTTTTAATCATGGATGAACCAACTTCAGGATTAGATCCGCTTATCCGATCTGAACTATTAGATGTTCTGCAATCATTATTACAGGATGAAAATAAATCCATATTCTTTTCAACACATATAACTTCTGACTTAGACAAAATTGCCGATTTTATTACATTAATTAACAATGGAGAAATCATATTAAGTAAAACAAAGGATGAGCTTTTAGAGGAACACTGTATCGTAAAAGGCAGTAAAAAACAATTGAATATAGATAATCCATTAAACTTTATAGGAATAAAACAAAACGATTTTGGATTTGAAGCGTTATGTAGAGATAAAAAAGCAGTGATTAAACAATACGGCGATTCCGTAATAATAGAAAAACCGACACTAGAAGATATTACGGTGTTTTACACGAGAAGGAGTGATCATCATGTATCATCTAATTAAAAAAGACATTTTGATGCAAAAGAAAGCATTAAAATTATCTGTTCTATTGATCATCTTTTTTACTATCACCCTTTCAAATATGGGCCCTGCTGGACTGACAGTAGGTGTCTTGGCTATAAGCTATCAATTAGTGTTAGGAGCAAGTGCATTAGAAGATAAGAATAAAAGTGATGTCATTCTTATTAGTCTGCCAATCAAGAGAACTACGATTGTTTTATCTAAATACGTGTCAATTTATATTTATGCAGCATATGCCGCTCTTGGGTTTTATCTAATTTATTTGATTACAAGCTTACTAAACCTTCCACTTGATATTCCTTTTAATTTTTCTGGATTTATTGGAGCTATTATTGCTGTTACCTTGTTTTGCTCGATAGCGTTTCCTTTAATTTTTAAATACGGCTTTTTAAAAGCGAAAATGGCAAACCTATTTATTTTCTTTGTATTTGTTTTTGGAGGAACAGGGCTGGTAAGTTATTTAAATAAAAACAATAAACTGTTGATGAGCCAGGACATAATCTCTTTCTTTAGGAATAGCTCAGATATTGAACTATTGCTGATATTAGCAGTTCCACTTGTTCTAATTCTAATTTGCTCGTATAATATTTCACTAGCTTTTTATAAAAAAAGAGAATTTTGAAGCGAAAAGAGGGGACTATGAAATATACATTTGGATTAAGAACCGACTCCTTCAGAAAAATAAAAAGTTTTCAAAAATTATTTGCTTAAGGTAAAATTAAAATAGGATTACTTGAAGATTGCTACTAGAAAATAATTACGTGATTTCTTCCAAGACGCTTTTAGAAAACGAATTATTTGTATGTGAAAATACAGTAAGGAGGAAACACCCATGTCAGTGGAAAATAAAGCCGGCAGTAAAGAAGAGTTGTCACTAGAACAACAGGAGGAATTGCTCAGGTTGTTGAAAGCACGTTTTGAGAAAAACATGAACCGCCATGAAGGTCTTGATTGGGCTAAAATCCAAGCAAAGCTGGAAGCGAATACAGAAAAACTGTGGTCGCTCCATGAAATGGAAAGAACTGGCGGTGAGCCGGATGTTGTTGGACATGATGAAAAGCAGGATGAATACATTTTTTATGATTGTTCAAAGGAAAGCCCTACAGGCCGCAGAAGTGTTTGTTACGACCGTGAGGCGTTAGAGTCAAGGAAAAAACATAAACCAGAAAATAGCGCAATTGATATGGCAACTGCCATGGGCATTGATCTCTTAACGGAGGAACAATATCGAGCATTGCAGAAACTTGGAAATTTCGATATGAAAACATCAAGTTGGGTACAAACCCCCAACGATATTAGAAAACTCGGCGGTGCCCTTTTTTGCGATTATCGTTTTGGGCACGTCTTCGTGTACCACAATGGGGCAGACTCGTACTATGGTGCCAGGGGCTTCCGTGGCTCGTTAAGGGTATAATTTTCGCATAGCAATTGAATAAACCAACAAGCGTTAATCTTCCAATGATTAACGCTTATTGGTTTATCTAATATTTTTTGGAGGGCGTATTATTTTTTAGGCAAAAGTTAAAACAAAGAAAAAGACATTACTTTTTGAATGCCTTTTTTAACAGATCTTTTCTTTAGTAGCAATATCCTTCACAACATCTTCTAAAGTAAGGCTTCTTAAAACCTTCTCCATTGCCAATTGGGCTGCTGTGAATATTGGTTCAATTGTATTTTGGATGTGCCTGCCTACTGGGCATTCAGGATTGGGATTATCATGTACAGTAAATAACTCTTTTTCCTGTACAACATTCACTGCCTTATAGACATCAAATAGGGTTATATCAGATAATTCTTTTGCGAGTTCAGCTCCCGCAATGCCAGGTCGAACTTTTACCAATTTGGCATTTTTAAGCATTCCAATAATTTTCCTGATGACAGCTGGATTTGTATTTACACTTCCGGCTAAAAACTCTGAGGTGCTAATTCCACTTTTATTTATCTCAATAAGAGCTAATATATGAATACCTACAGAAAATCGACTACTAATTGACATGTTTCTCACCTTTCATTAATCCATGTATCTTAATCATACACCTGTAATTTATTTTATTACAAGTATTTATTCATGGTAATAGCTATGAATGAAAAATAAACAAAATAGAGATTATAAAAAAGTGTTGACAAATGCTTAACTTGTAATTATCATGATTACATGTAATCGAAGTGATTACAATTCAAGTTTATTGGAGGACTATAAAATGAAAATAGCCATTATTGGAGCAAGTGGAAAAGCAGGAAGTCTTATTCTGAATGAAGCAGTTAGTCGTGGACATGAAGTAACAGCTATTGTAAGAGATGCTTCAAAACTTAAAGATAAAAACGTTGCGGTTATAGAAAAAAGTATATTTGACCTAACAGCTGATGATGTGAAAAAGTTTGACATAGTAGTTAATGCCTTCGGTGCCCCTCTTGGTGAAGAGCAAGCACACGTTGATGCTGGTCATGCTTTAATTGAAGCACTAAAAGGAACCAGAACAAGAGCCATTATTGTAGGTGGAGCTGGAAGCCTTTATGTAGATGAGAACAAAACGGTTACGGTAATGGAAACACCTGATTTTCCTGAAATCTTTCTCCCGACTGCTAAAGGACAAGGACGCAATTTACGAGAATTACAGGAAACTTCTACGATTACATGGACATTTATAAGTCCTTCTGCGTTGTTTGATGCAGATGGAAAAAGAACAGGATCATACCAATCTGGAAAAGACCATCTTTTGGTTAATTCAAATGGTGAAAGTTATATCAGCTATGCAGACTTTGCAATTGCTGTATTGGATGAAATTGAAAATCCACAACATATAAATGAACGTTTTACAGTTGTCGGTGAAGCAGAATAAGTTTTTGTAAAGTGAAATATTTAAACGAAATGCCATTGGGTGTGAACGCTAATGGCATTTTGCTATTTCTTGAAAAGCCATTTTCCAAGGAAAAAAGGAAAAACAATTAGAAGATTTTGAAAGGTATTAAGAAAACATATAAAAGAGTTGACAATGATTTAGATTATGTGTTAAATTTATCTCGAAATAAAGATAAATGAATTCAAAGTAAAAAAAGAAGCATTTATTTTTTTCGCTATATATCTCGAATTCGAGATGAAAAATAAAAACAAATTGGAGGAGTTTAAAATGGCAAAATGGACAGTAGATCAATCACATTCATCTGTAGGATTTGAAGTAAAACATATGATGGTTTCAAAAGTAAAAGGTCAGTTTGATTCTTATAAATCAGATGTAAAAGCAGATGATATAACAGATTTAACAACAGCTACAATCGAATTCAAATTTGATGTAGCGAGGCATTAACACAAAAAATGAAGATCGTGATAATCACTTAAAATCAGCAGATTTTTTTGATGTAGAAAATTACCCGTCCATTGATTTTACATCTAAAAACATTACAAAAAATGGTGATGATTACAAAGTAACTGGTGACTTAACTATAAAAGATGTAACACAATCAGTAACGTTTGATGTTGAATTCGGTGGGAAAGGAACAAACCCATGGGGAGTAGAAGTCTATGGTTTCGAAGCAGTGGCAAAAATTAACCGTGAGGATTTTGGTCTAACATGGAATGCTGCACTTGAAACAGGCGGGGTTTTAGTAGGAAAAGATATTAAAATTAAAGTTGAATTTGAAGTCAATCCAGCATAATTGCTTAAGAGGCAATGCTGAATTTCCATATATAAATTCAGCATTATCAACTAGTCTTAAGGAGGGATACGAATGGATCTAGCTAGTGAGGAATTAAAAGCCGTAACTATCATACTTCGTGCCTCCCAAGCCATTCAAGAAGTCATTCGAAAAGATGTAGCCAATTATGGATTAAATCCCACGGAATTCTCCGTCTTAGAACTGCTGTATAAAGGTGACCAACCCATTCAAAAGATTGGAAAGAAGATCCTTATTTCCAGTGGAAGCATCACCTATGTAGTAGATAAACTTGAGCAGAAAAAATATGTAAAACGCCAGGGGTGTCCGGGGGACCGCCGAGTTATCTATGCAGTGTTAACAAGTGAGGGGAAAGCATTAATGGATGAGATTTTCCCACAACATGTTATAAAAATAGGGCAAATATTCACTGATCTAAATTTAGATGGGATTAATCAAACAATCAAATTATTAAAAAAAGTTGGTTATAGAGCAAAAAGCATCTGATTTTTTATGAAAGTATCTTGTATAAGAGATACTTATAATAGAGAGATCTTTCACAAACATTGCATTATTTATTCACTTTGAACTAGTAACAAATGGGGCAGGATTTATAGTAGATGAAGTATATAAAACTCTGGGTGAAAAATTACTTGTAAGGAGGTGAAAAAGGAAAATGGGCTTTTTAAATAAACTATTTGGGGTTAAACAAAAGGAGGAAGAAACTATGACAAAATTAAACATTGGGATTATTATAGGATCTACACGTGAAGGACGTGTGAGTCCACAAGTAGCTGCATGGGTAAAAGAAGTAGCAGATAAACGTGGTGATGCAAACTATACAATTATTGATATTGCTGATTACAAACTACCACTACTTGGTGAACCTGGCGGAGACGCTTCAGGAGCTGCAGCTTGGTCAGAAATTATCGCAAAACAAGATGGATTCGTATTTGTTGTTCAAGAATACAATCACTCGATTACAGGAGCGCTTAAAAATGCACTAGATTATCTTCGTGATGAGTGGAACAATAAAGCAGCTGGAATCGTTTCTTACTGTTCAGTAGGTGGAGCACGTGCTGCTGAACATTTGCGAGGCATTCTAGGTGAATTATTAGTGGCTGATGTACGTGTACACCCAGCACTATCGCTATTTACTGATTTTGAAAATGGAACGGACTTTAAACCAAAGGCAGTGCAAGAGGATTCAGTTAACCAAATGTTAGATCAATTAATTCCTTGGTCAAAAGCTTTATTCACCATTCGATAAATTTTAAGCACGATAGCGAAAATTAATTCATGTACATGTGCACGGTTAATGCACATGTACATTTAAATAACTTGATTACAAGAGTATGAGGGCTGAGCAGATCATTAGTAAACAAAATTAATAATGATCTGCTCAGTACTTATACGAAAGACGCTATGAGTTGTAGTTATTACTGTAAGCAAATACAGTTTACTAATGATGTGGCATATTAAGCGAAAGGTAAAGGAAAAATGAAGGAAGCCTGTAAGTGAATTGTCACGATAATTTAATAAAGATAATTAGGAGTGAAAAAAATGAGTAAAAAAACAATGGGGATTCACCATATTACAGCTATTGTTGGTCACCCACAGGAAAATGTTGATTTTTACGCTGGAGTATTAGGTTTACGTTTAGTGAAACAAACAGTCAATTTCGATGATCCAGGAACCTATCACCTTTATTTTGGAAATGAAGGAGGAAAGCCAGGCACCATCATTACATTTTTCCCATGGGCAGGAGCTAGCCAGGGAGTGATTGGAGATGGGCAAGTAGGGGTTACTTCCTATGTAATTCCGAAGGGTTCAATGGATTTTTGGAAAAAGAGATTAGAAAAATTTCAAGTATCTTATACAGTGACGAAACGTTTTGGAGAAGAGTTTTTATATTTCGATGATCCTCATGGTCTTCACTTGGAGATCGTGGAAAGAGAAGCAGGAGAGAATAATACTTGGACATTCGGAGAGATAGTACCCCAAGTGGCGATAAAAGGTTTTGGAGGAGCTACATTATTGTCCACTCAGCCGAGCAAAACAGCCGAGCTGCTAGAAAAAGTTATGGGGCTGGAAGTAGTGGGGCAAGATGGAGACTTTATACGTTTTCGTTCCACGGCTGATATAGGAAATATCATTGACCTTAAATTGACAACGACTGGCAGGGGAGAAATGGGAGTTGGAACGGTTCATCACATTGCTTGGCGTGCCATTGATGATAAGGATCAATTAAGCTGGCAGCAATATGTAGCTGAAAATGGCTATGCTGTTACTCCTGTTCGAGATAGAAATTATTTTCATGCGATTTACTTTAGAGAGCATGGAGAGATTCTTTTTGAAATTGCAACCGATCCTCCAGGATTTGCTCATGATGAATCCCATGAAACGATGGGTGAAAGCTTAATGTTGCCTACTCAGTATGAACAGCATAGAGAACAGCTTGAACGAGTATTGATACCAATTGAAGTGAGAGAGCTGGATTAATTTATTATATGTAAAGGAATGATCACTTTGCTAACGATTGACCCAGGTTCTATGTCTGAAAGAGAAAATTATAAATTTTTGATAGGAAGTATAATCCCCAGACCGATTGCATTTGTTACAACGATGTCGAAAAATGGAGTTTTAAACGGGGCACCTTTTAGCTACTTTAATATCGTTTCATCAAACCCCCCAATGATATCCTTATCCATTCAACGCTCAAACGGAAAAATGAAGGATACTGCCAGAAATATCAAGGAATCCAACGAATTTGTTATCCATGTGGTTGATGAACAAAATGTTGAAACAATCAATCAAACTGCAGCTAGCCTTCCATCTGATCAAAGTGAAGTAGAGTTGGCAAAATTAACGCCTGTTCAAAGTGTGAGGGTATCTGTTCCAGGAGTAAAAGAAGCGAAAATACGAATGGAATGTATTGTAGAGCAATTCTTGGAGTTAGGTGGTAAAGATTCTCCTGGATGTGATCTGTTTATTGGAAAAGTCGTTTTATTTCATATTGAAGATGCGATTTATGAAAAAGGAAGAATTGATCCAAGGGGACTAGCAGCTATAAGCAGATTGGCCGGACATGCATACGCAAAAGTTGGAGAGATTTTCGAAATAGATAGACCTAAATAGGATGTTTTCAAATGGAGGAAATGGAGCAAAGTAATATGCTTAATACACTAGGGATTCATCATATATCAGCGATGGTTAATGATGCACAAAGGAATATTGATTTTTATGCAGGTGTACTTGGGCTAAGGCTTATCAAAAAAACGATTAATTTTGATCGCCCAGAAGTTTATCATCTTTATTTTGGAAATGAAACCGGGGAACCAGGTACAGCTATTACTTTTTTTCCATGGGCCAAGCAGCTAAAAGGGAGAATAGGTACAGGACAGGTAGGAGTTACTAGCTATTCAATACCCAAAGGATCTTCTTTGTTTTGGGAACAGCGATTGAAAAAGTTTCATATAGAATACACCATCACTAACCGCTTCGATGAAACCTATTTAAGATTTGATGACCCCGATGGACTCCATCTTGAATTGGTAGAACGGGAGGAAGGTCCCTTCAATCCTTGGAGTTTTGGAGAGATCCACTCTGAAAATGCCATAAAAGGGTTTAATGGAGCAGTATTGTATTCTGCGCAACCACATAAGACAGCAGATGTTTTAGAAAATGTACTAGGATTGGATTGTATCGGGCAAAAACAAGAATTTCTCAGATTTAAGTCTAAAGCACATATTGGAAATACTATCGACATACATTTGAAACCTTCTGTTAGAGGTTTGATGGGGGCTGGTACGGTTCACCATATTGCATGGAGAGCAAAAGATGAACAAGAACACCAAAGATGGAGAGCGCTGCTCCTTGAAAAAGGATTCTATCCAACAGAGATACTTGACCGTAATTACTTCAAAGCGCTGTATTTTCATGAAGGCGGTGGCATTCTTTTTGAAATCGCAACAGACTCTCCTGGATTTACGATAGATGAACCAGTTGACGATCTTGGAAGAAAATTGATGCTGCCATCCTGGTTAGAACCAAAAAGGGAAGAATTAGAGGAAGTGTTACCTGATGTGAAGGTACGTATACTAGAGGGGGATGAATAATGAAACACATATTCAACAAAGGACAAAATCCAACAAAACCTACATTTTTGATGCTGCATGGTACTGGAGGAAACGAATTAGATCTGTTGCCATTAGCGGGAAGAATAGACGATGAGGCAAGTGTGTTAAGTGTAAGGGGAAATGTATTAGAAAATGGCATGCCGAGATTCTTTCGCAGATTAGCTGAAGGTGTATTTGACGAAGAGGATTTAATTTTTCGAACGAAAGAATTGAATGATTTCCTTAATGATGCAGCAGAAAAGTATGAATTTGATCGGGATAATTTAATCGCTATCGGATACTCAAATGGAGCAAATATAGCAGCAAGCCTGCTATTTCATTTCCAAAACGCTTTAAAAGGCGCGATACTCCATCACCCAATGGTGCCACGAAGAGGAATTGAACTTCCAGACCTATCTGGGAAGTCCGTCTTTATCGCGGCAGGAACAAACGATCCAATCTGTTCACCAGAGGAATCAGTGGAATTACAAAATTTACTAGTAAAAGCGAATGCGAACGTAGAACTTCATTGGGAAAATAGAGGCCATCAATTGACCATGAACGAAATAGAAAAAGCTCGAGAGTGGTATTTAAAAATGAATTGAAATTTTTTCATATAGTAACCTGGGGATTCCCCAATTAAAGACCTGAATAATTTGGTGATACTTACCTTTTATATTATTATGTTGATTCACTTACACTAAATGTATTGATTCACTTACAAGTAGCAAATTCAAAAGGAGCCATTCTATGTTCAAACCAAATTCCTAACGCAGTATTGTATAACTGAGAATAATAAGTTCTATTTATGTTTTGGAGGGAACAGGATGCCGAAAATCACTGTCTTAGGTCATGGTACATTTGAAGTAGAGTCAGGGAAAAAGTTAGTGTTAGCGTTAGAGGATATTGGTGTGAGTATATTGCACCGTTGTGGAGGTAATGCTAAGTGTACAACTTGCAGAGTAGAGGTCCTAGAAGGCGACATTTTTGATATAACAAAAATAGAAAAGAATGCTTTTTTTGAGAAGGATATAGTCGATGATTATTTACGTTTATCTTGTCAAATTCGTGTAAACAGTGATTTAACTATTCGTCCGGTTATGACTAAGCAGAATTCCGGCTTAGATCCGGGTCCTAGACCAGCTGAATAAAACATGAAAATATATAATCTATTTATAGTTTCTGTAAAACAGTTCTTTTTTTAGTTAACAAATTATTAAGTGAAAATTTTTAAACTTATATAAAAAAGTTGGACACACTTTTAATAGAATAAAGCAAAAAACAACCCTTTTTAGAGAGGTGTTCGTTTATTGTTATAATATAATTTATACCCAGCCCAATTTGAAAGCTAATCGGAAACAAACGATTAGCTTTTTATTTGTTTTGAAAATAAAAATAAGGAAATGAAATTATTTTAAAAAAACGCAATGTACATGTCATGTATTAAACAAACCGAGGGAACACTTTAAAATAACATAGTCATTTAACTTTACTTTTAAGGATTTTACTAATCATGAGATGGAGGGACATTCATGGATAACAAAAATTGTGATTTTTCACCCATGAAAGAGAATTTAGAAAATGGAATTAAACACCTCATTCATCTACTGGAATCAAATTTAAAAATACTAAGTAATGAAAGCTATTGTGTATTGGGAAGTTTAGAAGATGTTAAAGATGAGCTTAATTCACTAGAATCTACAGCAGCCTCCTATTATTTAGATTGTTATTTATCCGCTTTTACTGACACACATAATATTTTGTCTTCTACTGTTCAGCACCTTTCAAATCTAAAACATGGGGCATTGATAGTAGTGGAGCGCGGTGATTCTATTGAATCTATTATCCAAAAAGGTACAGCAATTGGAGCAACAGTAACACCCAAGTTATTGGGATCGATTTTTTACCCTGGGAATCCGCTCCATGATGGGGCTGTTTTAATCCGAGGAAACGCTGTTGTTTCGGCCTCAAATGTTCTGCCCTTAACTAATAAAGTATTTGGGGAAAAAAAACTTGGAACACGCCACCGTGCTGCTATTGGAATATCTGAACAAAGTGATGCCCTCGCTCTTGTTGTTTCCGAGGAAACAGGAAAAATTTCTTTTGCCTTAAACGGGAAACTATATCCAATTAACACTACTCAGCCCATTGTTTTCTAAGTCCACAAAAGCCCTTTTTGAAAATAATATGAAAAAGACAACGGAATTGAATTTATTTGCAAGGGAACATTATTGGTAGGGGTTTTATAATTTCTAACCTAAAGTTACTTTGCTAAAAAAATTTATGGAGTTAGGAATTTGTAATAGTATCAATTTCTTTTGGAGGATGTTATTTATGGAGAAAAAACTGTTAAATTTACTTACATTTCTATGCTTTATTTCATTGCCATTTTTATTTAAGGGATCAAAAGTGAGAGAGAATCTCGTGATTTTTTTCTCAAAAGGAGTCATTGCAACTCTTATTGATGCTTATGTTGTTGGAACTAACAGAGTTGAATATCCGGTACGTCCATTTTCAAGAATTTTCAAAACAAATATTATTTATGATATCTTATTTTTCCCAATTTTAAGTGTTGTTTGGGTGAAAATTTCATACAATGACAAGTTTTTGAAGATATTGCTTAAAAGTTTGATTTTTAGTGTTCCTATGAGTATTGGTCAATGGTTTATGGAAAGGAATACAAGATTATTTAAATGGAAAAAATGGTCATCTATTCATACCTTTGCTAGTGTCAGTTTTACTTTATTTACGATTAGAGGGTTAGTTGGGTTTTTAAAGATAATTGATAAATTCAAAGCTAAGCAAACTGTAAATGAAAATTAAAGGCTGATTTTATCAAAAAAACTTATAAGTTAGAAGCTATTTTCTTTTTGTATAGTTTTTCCGGGCTTTGGTCACTGGTTAAAAGGTCAACTTAATAAAGAAATATTGTTTGTTTAACTTTTCGTTACAATCAATCTTATGTGCTCACCTATAATAATTGGTGTATATCGTTTTTTCCTAATTGGCATCCAATGAAGTTTCTAATTCCATGACTAGGAATTGTTTTTTTCTGCGGTATGGCATATTTTATAATGGCTATCATAAGGAGTATTCCTAGTATTAAAGGCAATAACAGTTATTCTTTTTATTTTTGCATTTTTTACTTTAATTCATTTTTCCATCAGAAAAATATCAATTTCACTTTCATAATCTTCACGATTAACTCCCCAGTATGTTGAGCTTAAAATATAAAGTTGAATACAATTGAAATCGGATATAAAGGTAATCTTGTTGACAATTTTTTAAATCTGGCATATCTTATACTTATCTTAATAATCGGCAGATGTTTACTATCCGCTTTCTAGTTAATTAATACTTTAGCATTCTTTTAATATGTGATATTGATTGGATGAAAAAGTATCCTAATTAAAAAAAGGAAGAGTAACGTAAATCGATTGATTTCATAAGCAAGGAACTAAATTAAAATTTACCGATGTTTTGCATAAATGGAAGTTAAAACAGTAAGTAAAATAACTTATAAAAGGTAGCTCTTCAAAAAACTTCGCTGAAGTTAGTTGAAGTGAAGCCGACAATTTTCAAGGTTCAATGATTTAAGATCATCATTGAATAATTGAAAGTTGTCGGTTTTTTTATTGATAAGGATTTTTTGTCCGTTATGTATTTTGAAAAAGGGAGAATTTTAAATGTTAGTTTCACTGAGTTTGTCATCATTGTTAACTTTATTTTTTATTATGCTTTTTGCTTCTGGGTTAAGTGGACTATTGTTTTTACACCCGCGAATACCCTTAAGTTTTGTTCGAATTCATATTTGGATCGTAGCTTTACCTCCTTTGGTTTCTTTAATAGCCTTTCTTAATTCCAATGTAAATGGAAATATTGGTCCATGGCACTTAGACTCCTTAGCTTGGTTAATCGTTTTCTTTGTTCTTGCAATTGGTTTAATCATTCAGCGTTTTTCTGTCCGTTATTTATTGGGAGATCGTTCGTATCGAAAATACTTTATACTTTTCACCTTCACTACAGGTGCTGCTTCAATGGCATGGTTAAGTGATGATCTCCGCTTGTTGATTATATTTTGGGGAGCAACTCTCACCGGTTTAGCCTTACTATTAAGAATAAACCGCGGATGGAAACCTGCACGTGAGGCATCCAAGGTTTCTGCTCGCCTATTTACATTAAGTTGGTTTTCATTATTACTCGTGGTGATTTGGCTTTTTCAAGTCACAGGTCAATGGCAGTTATCATTCGCTCTAACAAATGAATATTTAGTTCAACTTGGATCATGGGAAAGAACAGGGATAAATTTATTGATTGTATTAGCAGTGATCATTCCAGCTGCTCAATGGCCTTTCCAAAGATGGTTAATTGAATCTGTTGTTGCTCCGACCCCTGTTTCTGCGATTATGCATGCAGGTTTAGTAAATGCAGGAGGGATAATGCTGGCACGGTTTTCACCACTTTTTAATGGTGATATCGCATCGATTATCTTACTTATTCTTGCAAGCATTTCAGTATTGCTTGGGACTGGGATTGGTTTAGTCCACGTTGACTACAAGCGTCAGTTAGTAGGCTCCACGATTGGACAAATGGGGTTTATGCTAATCCAATGTGCATTAGGCGCGTACGCAGCAGCTATCATTCATCTTATTTTACATGGCTTGTTCAAAGCTACGCTGTTTTTACAGGCTGGTTCCGCAGTTCGTCGTTTCGAAGTTTCTACTCGCGTTAATGAAAGGTCATCCTTTTTGTGGATCGTGACTGGCAGGATGTTAGGTCTAGTCGTAGGTGCCGCTTTTTGGCTCAAAGCTCCTGGAGAGGGGTATCAATTGATTAGTGCGTTAATTTTAGGATGGTCATTGTCCGTTTCTTGGACACAGCTCATCGCTTTTGGGGAAGGGAGAATTGGTCGAATGGCTGGCTTATTGTTTCTAGGAGGAGCCGCAATCGTTTACTTTATTGTTCATAACCTTTTCTTTGAGTGGTTGCATACAAGCTTAAATCAGAGTGTTCAGCCTCCAACGTCAATTGTCATCATTGTCGTAGGTCTCTTACTATTTGGTAGTGCTATAGGTACGTGGGCTGCTCGTAATCGTTCTTCTGTTTCGTTCGCAGTACTCTATCTTTGGTTAGTACGATTAGGCGAAGCTAAATCAAAATCCGTTGAGAGTCATCCAAACTACCTTAAACAATATAATTCATAAGGAGGTAATTAGTGATGAGCGTAACATCCGTATTAACAAAAGAAAAATTAAAAGAGAAAGATACAAATGTCGATTTTCTGGAAAGTGATATTGATGCTTTAATTGAATCTGCTAGCCAAGTGATTGCACCACTATGGCCAATTTCTACATTTGCTGCACGTAATCCGTGGATGGGGCTTGAAAAGCAATCTTTTGACCAGGTTGCAGGTTGGTTAAAGGATACTCATGATGTTGATATTTATCCTAGTGCTTCTATCATCCTTTCAGCAAAGAATAAAGGGGAGATTGATTATACATTCGTAAAAATGAGTTTACAGCGTTGGCTTGATACACATGCCTTTAGCATCCCTCGGGACGTGGCAGAGCGTTTTTGTCATGCTGCATTAGAATTAGATCCATTACCAACTACCCTTTTATCATCACGTAAACTGAAGAAATTGGCAGATGAATATCGTGGACTGAACACCGATCGTATTGAGAATTCTTCCATGCAACCAATAAGTTCACATATAGCAAATCAAGAGGGTGAAAGGCTAATCAATCTTCTCAATCATCATGTCATCAAGTGGTGTAAATTATATCTTGATGACTCTCAGGCAGGTTGGACCATGCCAAATCGAGAAAAAGGCTTCTATCAAGCTTGGCAGCGACTCATTCAATTTGATCCGGCACTAAGTAAAAAACAGCGTGAAAGTTTAAAAGGCTGGCCAAAAGAGGCACATATGGCTTTAAAAGAAGCGTTATTCTTACTAGAAATCCCTGAATCAGAAATACAGGCTTATTTTGAAGGTCATTTACTTTCCTTACCTGGGTGGGCAGGCATGATGCTTTGGCGTTCCAGACATTCGAGTCATGAGCATGCTCTCCTAACAGAATACTTAGCAGTTCGTATTTCTATGGAGTGGGCTTTTATAAAGCCATATGTCCCTTTGACTAAGAAATGGTCTGGGAAAAAGGTTTCGATTTCATCACTTTTAGCATCTTGGATCCATTGGGGGGACCTTACAATCGGTGAATGGTCACAGATGTCAGCTGCTGAACAAAACGAGTATTTATCATTTGCCTACAGATTTGATGAAATGCTTCGCAGGAAACTTTGGTTAGAAGCATGGGAACAAACACACACACATCGATTAAGTCAGAAGATTATCTCTAAACAATCTAAGCTCCAGGAAAGAAAAACTGTTTTAGCTCAATTAGCATTCTGCATTGATGTAAGATCGGAGCCCTTTCGTCGCCAACTTGAAAAAGAAGGTCCGTTTGAAACGATAGGTGTAGCCGGTTTCTTTGGCTTACCGATTGCAACTAGTGAACTCGGTAGTACTCATAGTCATTGTTCGTTGCCGATTATGCTAAAACCTCAGCACAAAATAAAAGAGACTGCTGATGAAAATAAACGCAAATCATTTCAACAACGTAAGCAGGCAGTCAAATCTTTAAGCTATACATTTAAAATGATGAAACAGAATGTACTTGCAAGTTTACTTTTACCTGAGATAAGTGGACCTTGGCTAAGTCTCCATATGGTCGCACGCAGCTTTGTACCAAGAGGAACAAATCGTTTTATTCATAACCTTCGTGAAACTTGGTTACGTAAACCTACTACAAAGCTCTTACTAAATCATGATCATTCCAAGGAAGAGATGATACCTGTTGGATTTTCTGATAAAGAAAAAGCGGATTATGCCCGCACAGCTCTAAAGTTGATGGGAATAACAGAGAATTTCGCACCTTTAGTCGTAATATGCGGACATGGCAGTCAAAGTACAAATAATCCTTATGCTGCTGCTCTCGACTGCGGTGCTTGCGGTGGTGCAGCTGGTGGATTCAATGCACGAGTTTTGGCAGCATTATGTAACCTTCCAGAAGTACGGGAACAGCTTTCTTCTGAAGGAATTGATATTCCTGAGGGCACCGTTTTCGTAGCTGCTGAGCATAACACAACGGTAGATGAATTACACTGGATTTATGTTCCTGAACTTTCCGAAGCTGCACAAGAAGCGCTTGACCGTATCGAAGCCATTATGCCTAGAGTGAGCCATAACACATGTGCACAGCGTCTAGCCCATTTACCGAATATCCGATCAAAATTTAATAAACCGAAGGCTGAGGCACACCGATTTGCGGAAGATTGGAGTGAAATACGTCCGGAATGGGGATTAGCTCGCAATGCCTCTTTTATTATCGGCAAACGTGAACTAACGCAAGATTGTGACTTGGAAGGTAGAGCCTTCCTTCATAATTATGATTGGAGGCAAGATGAAAGTGGGGGGCTCCTAGCTAATATTATTGCAGGGCCAGGTACGGTGACCCAATGGATTAATTTACAATATTATGCTTCAACGGTAGCGCCCCATTATTATGGTAGTGGAAATAAAGCAACTCAAACCGTTACAGCAGGTCTCGGTGTTATGCAGGGGAATGCTAGTGACTTGTTAGCGGGACTCCCATGGCAATCCGTTATGGAGTCAGATCACGAGGCTTATCATTCCCCGCTTCGATTACTGATTGTCATCCAAGCACCCAGCGAATATATAGAACGGTTATTAAATAATGATTCTGCTTTTCGAGATAAAGTTCAAAATGGATGGGTACGTCTTGCTAGTGTGGATCCACAAGGACATTGGATAAACTGGTAATGTTATTAATAATATGCTGCTTAAACAACAAGTTATAAATATAAAGAAGGAGTGTACATTATGAATGTTGATACTAATCAAAAAGCATTATTTCTAATGGACATGGATAATGAGTTAGAGTCTATTTTACAAAAAGTGACGAGTATTCGACCAGAGAACATGCTGACTATACAATGCTATGGTCCTGTAATCTCGCATCCATATGGTGATATAATGAGAGCTATTATCATTGCTATTTATCAGGAAAATGTTGAAGAGATTTTTGTTGTAGGCACAGAGAACAAGGGGGCTGCCTCAGTTAATCTATTTAATCAGCTCGATTCAATGAAAGAAAAAATACAAACATTGGATTATCTTTTTCAAAATAATAGACCTGAATTTTCAAATGATACGGTCATTGAATGGTTAAATGGAAAAGAAAATGATCCTATCGAAAAATGTGTGCATACTATTCATCATCATCCATTAGTGCCCTCAAATGTTAATGTTCGAGGACTAATCGTTAATAAAAAGGATGGCTCTCCTTCAATTATTGAGGTTCCTGCTATTAAAACAGCTTCAAACCTTAGTTGATGATCATTTCTTTCTTGGATCTTAAAACTTAAATATAAATGAAAAAAGCCTCATATTGTATAAACAAAATTTTCACTAGAAAAACTGATGAATATCGTTTTAGAAATATACAAAAACATAAGAAATGATCTATTTTTTTGTTTTATAGGAGATGTATATATATGAAAATATCTAAAGGTTCTTATGAATCTGAGATAAGTAAGGCAATTACTCAATGGGAAAAGGACTTTCTTGGGCGGGGGTCTATATCTGTTAAAACAGATATACTACGCGATATGATCATTGTAAATTTACAAGGGATTTTAACACCAGCTGAATATACCGTTTGTGAAACAAAAGAGGGACTACTAACTATAAAGAAAACTCGTTCGGAATTAGTTGAGTCAGGAATAGAAGATCTTAAGAAAATTGTTTTAACTATAACTGGAGAAAAAGTAAAGAGTTTTCATACTGATATTAGCTCTCGTACGGGAGAACGAGTGATGGTATTTAAATTATTCAATGATATTGAGAAATCTCTTTTTTTGACATAATACAAATTAGTATAAATACACATAAATAAAGATTTGGAAATGCAAGGAAATGTTTATCAAAATTCTCTATAGTAAAAGGGTAAGTTAGTGTCTAGAAGAAACGACACAACTTACCCTTTTACTGAATTGAAGAAACAAAATGAATTAATTTTACTATGTTCCTTTACTAGGTGCTATTCTTTAAGGAGGAGAATAGCCTTTTCTTATTGAAGTAAAGAGGAGAGGAGTTGAATAAGTGTCAGATACACATTATGGGGGAATTTTAATGATAAGAGAAGAGCTTTTAAAAAATGTAAAATTATTGATAAATATGCATTCTGTCGGATTGCTTGGCGGAGAAGTAATGCCAGAAGATATTCTGATGGGTGTTGTTAAAGAAGATGATTTAATGGATGTTTTAACATTGGGTATGGCTTTAAACTATCAAAGAAATTCCTATAAATTGTGGGAAGCAGTACTAAAAGCCTATCAAGATAAAGAAACAAAGTGGATTTTCAACACGAAAGTTGCTGCTAATAGTGAAATACATATTTTACGAGAGACATTACTTCTGCATCGTGTAGGATTACAACCTAATCGACATCCAGAAATTTGGCAACGAGTAGCAAGAGGAGTAGTGAATTCTTCAAAAAAAGGAAATGTACAAGGTCTTATTGAATCTGTTCAATATGATATTTTCCCTTTAAAAGAAATAATACAAGTTACTCGAAAAGCAGAATTCCCTTATTTATCTGGACCAAAAATTTTTAATTACTGGCTCTATGTTTTAGAAAGTTATACCAATATTTCTTGGAGTTCTCGTGAACTTATCACAATAGCACCAGATACTCATATCTTGAAGGCAACGGTTAGATTAGGTTTATGTTCTGAAGAAGTATTAAACGGTGGAGCAGAGGATAGAAAAGTTGTCGCAAGTGCTTGGGAGACTGCACTTAAAGGAACAGGATTAGCACCAATTGATGTCCATACACCGTTATGGCTTTGGTCCCGTGCAGGATTTCCTCCACTGTTAGAAATTCAAAGAAAAACATTCATATCTACTTAAAGTAATGGCTGCTATTCTTCAAGAAGGAGAATAGTCTTTGCTTATTTTGAAGTAAAGAAGCGGATTTATGCAATAAGAGGATATATATATTTATATGAAGGGCAAAAATACTGAGGATGAGACATTTAAAGAATTGTGGTATCCTTGGTTAAACAAATTGGAACCGACCTTGTTGCCAAGTAGCGGCCAGATTATCCGTGTTATAATAAAGAATGAGATGGATTTAATTCGAGGTGACATATGGAAAATAAAGAAGAACAAGATGTAAGCAATTTAAATGAACAAGAGAGTTCTTTGGACGAAGAAACACTATTCATTGTGTCGCAAACCTTTAAGGCATTATCAGACCCAACAAGGATTAGAATTCTCTATTTATTATCTCAAAAACAGCATTCTGTAAATGAAATCGCTGAAAACTTGCACCTGCTCCAATCTACTGTTTCACATCAATTGAGATTTTTAAAAAACTTGAGGTTAGTTAAATATCGCCGTGAAGGAACGACCATGATCTATTCATGTGATGATGACCATGTTATGGATATTCTAAAGCAAACGATAGACCATGCAAGACATCATTAATATTTTTGTAGGAGCTTATACTCACAAGCTTCTTTTTTATGGTTATTTTTTTAAAAGGTAATAAGAAATAAAATTTGAAATTGACAGAAATCTAGGTGGAGTTTATAATTCTTATATGAGCATATATTCATATTTAAATGAAAGTACTTATACCTAAGGCACACATCATGGTGGTGAGCATATTAATACTATATATATGTATAAATGTTCATATGTATATACTTATACGTGTTTGGGAAGTGAAAAATACCAAGAATCCAGGTGATGAGATGGGAGTAAAAGCAGCAAGAAAAGAACTTGTACTTGAAGGTCTTGATTGTGCCTCATGTGCAGCTAAAATTGAAAACAATGTCAAGAGAATTAACGGAGTTGAGGCATGTTCAGTTAATTTTGTAACAAAAACATTGATAATGGAAACGGCAAGTACAAAAAACGAGTCAATTGTTGATGAGGCAAAGCAGCTAATTAATAAATTAGAACCAGATATCCGGATTAATGATAAAGCAAATAGTTCCGGTGCAAAACAGATAGTATATTTAAAAGGTCTTGATTGCGCTAACTGTGCGGCAAAAGTTGAAAAGCACGTAAATAACATGGACGGAGTGACAGCAGCATCTGTAGATTTTGTTTCAAAAAAGCTTATGATTGAAGCGCCAAGTTCCAATACACTTCAAAAAATCATAAGTGAAGTATCTACTAGTATTCCAAAGATTGAACCAAATATTGAAGTTGTACTAGAGCAAATTTCGATTGCTGACGAAAAACAAGGCTTAGGCTTGAAGAAGTTGATTGCTAGGCTTTCAGCAGGTTTCATTTTAGGAGCGATCGCATTAATTTTTAATCTGGGCACGGCTATTGAAATTCCGATCTTTTTAATTTCTTACTTATTAGTTGGTGGTGATATTTTACTAAGAGCAGCGAAAAATATTGCTCGCGGTCAATTATTTGATGAAAATTTCTTAATGTCTATTGCAACAATTGGGGCATTTGCTATCGGGCAATATCCTGAAGGCATTGCAGTGATGCTATTTTATCAGGTTGGTGAATTATTTCAAAGCATTGCCGTTAATCGTTCACGAAAATCAATTAGCGAATTAATGGATATCCGCCCAGCGTATGCTACCTTAAAAGTTGGGAATGAAACGAAGAAAGTATCACCAGAGGAAGTTCATGTCGGCGATCTTATTATTGTAAAACCTGGGGAGAAAATACCGCTTGATGGGATAGTTATTGAAGGAAATTCTATGGTTGATACTTCGGCTTTAACAGGTGAATCAGTTCCAAGAGAAGTGGAAGCAGGCAGCGATGTTTTAAGCGGCTTTGTGAATTCAAACGGTGTTTTATCTATTCAAGTTACTAAGGCGTATAGTGAATCAACCGTTGCCAAAATTCTTGACTTAGTGCAAAACGCCAGCAGCCGGAAAGCCCCAACAGAAAACTTTATTACCAAATTTGCCCGCTACTACACTCCTGTTGTGGTTATGATTGCGGCTTTGCTTGCTATCATTCCGCCACTAGTAATGGAGGGGGCATTATTTTCTGACTGGATCTATCGAGCGCTTGTATTCTTAGTTATCTCATGTCCGTGTGCACTAGTTGTTTCTATTCCGCTTGGATTTTTTGGCGGAATTGGCGGTGCGTCAAAAAGCGGAATTCTTGTAAAAGGCAGCAATTATTTAGAAGCTTTAAATAGTGTGAAATATGTTGTATTTGATAAAACAGGAACATTAACAAAAGGTGTTTTTAAAGTGACAGATATTTCTCCAGAAGGGGATATAACAAAGGAAAGTTTGTTGGAATATGCAGCGCTTGCTGAAAGCTATTCAAACCATCCCATTGCTCAATCTATTTTAGCTGCATATGGCAAAGAGGTTAATAAGGAAGAAATTGACCAATATGATGAAATCGCCGGTCATGGAATAAAAATTAAAGTTAACGGAAGAACCATTCTAGCCGGAAACAAAAAGTTAATGAAAAAAGAAGGTATTTCTTTTAACGATGAAGATGTCATCGGAACCATGGTTCATCTGGCAGTAGACGAAAAATATGCTGGTTTTATTGTTATTGCAGATGAGGTAAAGGAAGATTCTAAAAAGGCGATTGATGGATTAAAAGCATTAGGAATAAAAAAGACAGTCATGCTAACTGGTGATGCGAAACGGGTAGGAGAGAGAGTCGGCCACACATTAGGTCTAGATGAAGTTTGTGCCGAATTGCTCCCGCATGAAAAAGTGGAGCAAGTTGAACGGCTTGATCGCTATAAACTGAAAAATGAGAAGTTTATATTTGTCGGTGATGGGATTAACGATACACCAGTTTTGGCAAGAGCGGATATTGGTATAGCAATGGGGGGGCTAGGTTCAGATGCAGCCATTGAAGCTGCAGATGTTGTCATTATGACTGATGAGCCTTCAAAAATTGTCACAGCTATTAAAATCGCAAAACGTACCCGTAGAATTGTTTGGCAAAATATACTATTTTCCCTTTGTATCAAAGGGGTCGTCTTAGTATTAGGTGCATATGGTCTTGCAACCATGTGGGAAGCCATTATTTCCGATGTCGGTGTAACCTTAATCGCAGTACTAAATGCCATGCGTGTACTAAAAGTTGATCGTTTATCTTAAAACATGACAGTTCTTAGTAGAAAAAGGCAGCTATGCAGCTGCCTTTTTCTACTATATTAGAGATTATCAAGTTACAATTGATCAATGGTAAATGGAATATACTATTGAAGAAATCATAATAATCCTATGCTTTTTGAGGAACAATATATTGCAAAATAATTAAAAGCGAGGAGTTTTATGAAAAGAGCTGCAATGTTTTACCTATGTCTTCTTATTTTATTTCTTCCATCACAAGCTTTCGCTCAACGTAAAATACCTATTTTAATCTATCATTCGATTGACGAATTTAAAGGGCAGGGTTCGAGGGAATTATACGTAACACCAAAGAATTTCGAGAAACAAATGATTTATCTAAGAGACCAAGGCTATACATTATTAACTTTTGATCGGTGGCAAGACATATATCAAGTAAACAAACCCATTTTTATTACCTTTGATGATGGGTACAAAAACAATTTAAATGCATTTAGCATCTTTCAAAAGCTGAAAAACGAACATTTTAAACCAACTGGTACTATTTTTATTATTTCTGATTTTATTGGTCGCTCAAACCGTTTATCGAAATCGGATATAAAAATCATGGCTGATTCGGGGATTATCTCCATTCAGTCTCATACTGCTACACATCCTGATTTGACAAAAATAAAAAATTTTGAATATGAGCTGAAAGGGTCTAAAGATAAAATTCAAAAAATAACAGGAAAACCAGTAAATGCTCTTGCATATCCATACGGAAATGTTAATAGCAAGGTCATAGCAGAAACAAAAAAATACTACATATTTGGTCTTACGACAACTCCCGAACTATTTACTGAGAAGGGCATCAAGGACGAGTTCTATCTTTTACCACGCATCTATATCAAGTATTCAACTACTCTTGATGAATTTGCAAAGATCGTTAATGGGGAATGATGGCGGTTACTTTTCTAGGTAATCGTTTTTTCTTTTAGGTCCTACGGAAAGTGGTTAATCAGGATTAAGTTAAGGATCCTTAGAGGTTGTCAGATTATTGTCTTGGGGGAAGTACTATTAATTTCACTATAAGGAATGTAAAGATATTGTAAAGTTTAAAAGGTACTTATTGAAAACATAAATTTTTTATTATAGACTTTCGTTATCGAATTTCGATATCAAATGCGATTTTATATTGGAGATGATTATTTTGGAAGATAAAGTACTTAGGAAGCTGTTTCTAGGGTTTATTCACATTCATATCCTACATCATGCTAAGGAACATCCAATTTACGGTGTATGGATGGTCAATGAGCTTAAGGAACATGGTTACAATATTAGTTCGGGTACTTTATATCCTATCTTACATTCGATGGAGACCGATGGACTATTGATAAGAAAAGATTGCAAAGTAGAAGGGAAAGTCAGAAAATACTACAGCATTACTGAAAAAGGGGATGAGATACTAGTTGAAGCTAGAAAAAAAGCTTATGAGCTTTTTAAAGAAATAACAGACGAACCAAGAGGAGGATACAAGTGAAAAAAAATAAAGATATTAGAGGATTTAGTGCTCTTTTAGAACTCCTGCTTGTTTCTACAAGACTAGGATTAGCTTCATTTGGTGGGCCAGTTGCCCATTTAGGCTACTTTCATAATGAATATATCCGTAGAAGGAAATGGATGGATGAAAAAAGCTATGCTGATTTAGTTGCTCTATGTCAATTCCTGCCTGGGCCAGCAAGTAGTCAAGTTGGAATAGGGATTGGAGTTATGCGCGCAGGAGTTTTAGGGGGAATAATTTCATTCATTGGATTTACACTTCCATCGGTTATAGCACTTATCATTTTCGCCTTGCTTCTTAAGGGCTTAGACGTAGCAGATTCAGGGTGGATACATGGACTAAAAATAGTAGCAGTTGTTGTAGTTGCACATGCTATTTTAGGAATGGCACAAAAGCTAACTCCTGACTTAAAGAGAAAAACATTAGCTTTACTAGCCTTAGTAGCTACTCTTTTATGGCAAACAGCATTCACTCAGGTTAGTATTATTCTTATTGCTGCGTTCTTAGGTTATCTTTTATATAGACAACAGAATGATATAGAAGAGTCAGAAATACATGTTCCTATTTCAAAAACCTTTGCAGTAATATGTTTAGCCTTATTTTTTGGCTTATTGATATTTTTGCCAATAGTCAGAGAGATGACTGCACTAAACTGGATTGCAATGTTTGATAGTTTTTATCGTTCTGGTTCTCTTGTCTTTGGTGGAGGTCATGTCGTATTGCCATTACTAGAACGTGAATTTGTACCAACAGGCTGGCTAAGTGAAGAAGCTTTCTTAGCTGGTTATGGAGCTGCACAAGCAGTGCCCGGACCATTATTTACATTTGCTGCTTATCTTGGTGCAGTAATGAACGGCTGGCAAGGTGGACTTTTAGCTACAGTAGCTATATTTTTACCCGCATTTTTACTTATTTACGGCACACTTCCATTTTGGAGCTTATTACGCCGAAATCCAAAAATTAATGGAGCATTGATGGGTGTAAATGCAGCTGTAATAGGGATATTAATTTCTGCCTTCTATCATCCTATTTGGACTAGCTCTATCCTAGCACCTATTGATTTTGCATTTGCCGCAATATTATTCAGTATGCTGGTATATTGGAAACTTCCTCCTTGGATTATTGTGTTAGTTGGTGCAATTGGAGGATTACTCCTATCATTCATTTAAACGGAAACTACTCTTATGGTAATCTTTTATTTAATATAATTTCGTAAAGTTTCATACGATTTCTTTGATCGATCCTCACGTCAAAAGGAAACATTGAAGCTTTAATGATCCAGCAAAAAGCAGATTCTTCCAACATGTTCGTTATGAAGGCGGCGAAAGAATTAAGCTTTGCTGAAACTCGTGAATAATAAATAAAATTGACCAAGGGGGCAATCCCTTGGTTGTATTTTTTAGTCATCATAAGATCATACCTATATTATAATATGTTTCTAATATCATAACCTTATTACTGTAAAAAATAAAAAAATGAGTTATTATAGAGTTATTACAGAGGTGATAAAAATGTCGAAAATAAAATTCGCAATTGTAGGCTGCGGAAGAATTTCTTATAAGCATGTGGAAGCGTTAATAAATAACGAACATGATGCGATATTGGTAGCCACATGTGATATCGTAGAGGAAAAAGCTATAGAAAGAAAAAATCAATATGAAAGGGTTTTTCCAAATGCGAATGTGAAGATTTACACAGACTATATGAAAATGCTAGAGAACGAAGACATTGATGTAGTTACGATCGCAACAGAAAGCGGTTACCATGCAAAGCATGCTATAGATTGCATGAATTACGGAACACATGTATTGATTGAAAAGCCAATGGCACTCTCTGTAGAAGATGCTGATCATATGATCGCATTAGGTAGAGAGAAGGGTCTAAAAATTTGTGTATCTCACCAAAATAGATTTAATCCTCCAATTCAAAAGCTAAGAAGAGCGATCGAAGAAGGTCGTTTCGGAAGAATTATGAATGGAACAGCTCGGATACTTTGGACTCGAGATAACAATTATTACAAGCAGGCTCCATGGCGTGGAACTACTGAACTAGATGGCGGAACACTTATGAACCAGTGTATACATAACATTGACCTTCTTCAATGGATGATGGGTTCTGAGGTAGAGCGTATTCATGCTGAAAGGGAAACCTTCCTGCGAGACATCGAGATGGAGGACTTTGGTGCGATTTTAATCCGGTTTAAAAATGGATCGATCGGTATCATCGAAGGTAGTGCAGTTGTCTATCCGAAAAACTTAGAAGAAACATTAAGTATCTTCGGCGAAACTGGAACAGTAGTTATCGGTGGACTTGCTGTTAACGAAATTAAAACATGGCAGTTTGCAGATGAAAGAGACTATGACAAAGAGGAAGAAGAAGCGGAAATTGAAAATGTTTATGGTAAAGGCCATACTCCGCTTTATAAAGATTTCATTGATGCCATTAACAACAACACTGAGCCTTTAATCAATGGGGAAGAAGGAAAAAAATCAATGGAAATTATCTTGAAAGCATATGAAGTAAGTCCAAAATAATACGAACGTAAAATCATTTAAATCAATTTTTATTTATGTTGAGAAATAATTTATACAACGCTCATTTTTCCATTAATTTAATAAATCATAAATTAGGAAATTTGAAAGAGAAATACGAATAGTGATTCTTCAAAGATGAAGGATCACTTTTTTTATTAATTTATCGTAACACAAGCCAATGGGCAAAACGTTCGATCTTGAGTTCAGTAATCATATATCGATATAAAAAATGCTTAACCTGTACTATGCTTAACCTGTACTATCTGGTTGATAAGAGGGAAGGTTGAAGAGGAAATATAAGTGTTTAACAAAGATAGTAAATTATGGTATTTTAATTTTGTAGATTCATAAATAATTAAACTATCCTGGGAGAGTGGTATAAGTGTTTGAGTATGAGCGATCTTTGCCTTTGGGATTCAAAGAATTTTCAATTAGTAGGAAGGATGGTTATACAGTCAGGGATATATCCTATTTAAGCCCACTTGGTGGGAGCATACCTGCTTATTTAGTTGTTCCAAATAAAGAAGGACAGTCTTTTCCAGCAGTTGTTTTTTTGCACCCTGGTCAAGGGAATCGAACGACGTTTTTATCGGAAGCTGAAGATTTGGCTTCGAAAGGGATCATTTCTCTTTTAATTGATGCACCTTCTATGCGAAAATCTCCTCCCAAGGATTTGTCTCAAGAACAGGAACTAACCCTTATTGTAGAGGGGGTAGTTGACATTCAGGGATACATTCAGACTGTAATAGACCTTCAAAGGGGTATAGACCTACTTTCAAGTTTTGAAAATGTTGACTCTGAACGACTTGTATATGTAGGGCATAGCCTGGGAGCCACTTGGGGTGGAGTGCTAGCTGGAGTTGATGAACGAATTAAAGCATACGTTCTTATGGCTGGGTTCTCTAGTGTGTCCAAGTGGCATAAAACAAGTGAACACCCATTAGCTGTTTTGATTCGTAATCAGTTATCGGGAGAACAATTTAATACTTTTATTACTGAGTTGGAGCCATTGGATGCAGTTCATTACATTAAAAAAGCTGCACCTGCATCACTGTTTTTTCAATTTAGTCTTAATGACGAATTTATATCGAAAGAACAAGCGAAAACATATTACACGGTTGCAAGTTCACCGAAGGAAGTTGCTTGGTATGAAACAGACCATCTTTTTACAGGGTGTGATACTGCTTATAGAGAGCGAATGCAATGGATTATGGGACAATTAGGGCTAGATTCTTATAATCATTTACAGCTGGAAGGAAATAAGAATGATTAAATGATACAAAAATGAACAAAAATCTCAACAAGAGGATGAAGAAAACTTCATCCTTTTTTCTTGAACTATCCAGTCCGTTCGTTCAACAAGGAGTAATCTAATTTTTATTATATATAACTAATGAAGAGTGACTTGTAGTAACCTTGGTAGCAATTTATTGAACGAGGTTTGAGCATTACAACAATAGAGCGATACAGTTTTTTGCGTGAACACGCAAAAATAATGCGTGGAAAAACTAAAAGTTGACGGCCAATACGGATTCTGTTGACAGCAATCTCCGCTATGATCAATGAGTGTACTAAAGAATTAACACTCATTTTAAGTTTGTATGGAGGAATGTTGTCATGTCCAAGGTCTACCATAAATTTGTTAATTTTTTCAATTTGTCCGATCCGAACTATGTCCGTTTTGTGCGTAAGTTTGAAGCCAAGACAAGGAAAGAAATCTCCTTCTATTTGTTTCTTGGCTTATTACCCGGTCTGATTGCATATTTGTTCATCTATCCGCTTCGAGAGTTGATGATGGCTTGGACCGGCTTATCAGCTCACTATATGCAGTTATATGTTCTCGTTCTAATGAGTGCGGGCTGGCATATGCTTGTTCCTTTCCTGATGCTTCGTTATAAGGACGGACTTTCATTCAAGGAATCGCTCGTATACTTAGGTTTTGCCAGACTTGATTTGAAAGGGCTGCTGATTGTCTTTCCGATTCTAACAATTCTATTCACGTTTTTAGCGTTGCCTTATGTAAAATACGTTTATCCTCCGTTGTTTGAATGGTTGAATGGCTTCCCAGCTTTCCATATGGGGGAATGGCATGTATTTTATCAAGGGTATTACGACCCGGACTTTCCCTTGCTGTTGTTACTAATTGGCTTGATTGGCAACTTTATTGGCGAGGAAATTTATTTTCGAGGTTATTTACTGCGTAAAGTTGGACGCCTTAAACTTGACTGGCTATGGATCGCGATTATTTTTCAGTTCTATCATATGTGGCAAGCCCCAATCAACTGGGCGTACGTTCCTTTAGCTGTAATTATTCCGGAAGAAATTTTAGTCAAGTTGCGGAAAAATATTTATGGAGCTATTTTGCTGCATCTGTTCGTCAATTTTATATGGGGAATGATTAATATGTATTTGGTTGGTGTGCGATAAGCTCTCGTTTGTTATGTACCTTGGCTTTTATGAACGACTTTTTGATTTTTTAGAGTAATAGATTCGAAGAGAGGTGATGCAATTTGCCAGAAATTGCACGCAAATATAATATGGCAGTATACGGCTCAGCCTTATTATTCCTGCTTGTTGCGGTCTATATTCATGCCATCACATTAAAAAACCCATATACTGGTTTAATGTTCCGCGAAGACGGGGGCACCTGGGTCGTTGCTTCCATCGATCCGGCTGGTAAAGCGAGAGAGAATGTCCATATTGGTGACAGACTTCTGTCAGTTGACGGCCAAAAACCAGAAGTAATGAAGCTCGGTGATCGTGCTTATTTGAAGCGATTGGGAGTACTTGAATTTGAACGTGAGGGTTTGAGTCGCTTCGAAATAAGAATCGACACAGGAATGCCAGATTTGTATAAGAGTTTGTTTGCAGCCTTTGCGGAACTGTCGCTACTCGTTATCGGACTGGCTGCTTATCGGAACAAGCCTGAGTCCTATATGGTGCGACGCTTTTATGCACTGAACATATTCATGGCGGCGACGCTGCTATCGGTCTATTCGACAGAGGTCGTGCTAACTGGACTGATGTTGCCTGTCGTTGCAAGTTGGTTGCCTTACCTGCTGTTTGCCTTCTTCGTTGCCTTCGTGTTTCGTACGGTCCCAGGGTGGATTGGTTTAATGATGGCTGCCTACAGGGGATTGGCTGCCTTGTTCGCCGTATACGCATTACTGGTTTTCTCGCTAGGAGACATCCCAGGGTGGACCCGAAGCGCCCTTAATACAGCTCTGATTGGTACATTACTTTCCATATTAGTAATTGCTATCGTATATTGGCGCGGGATGGATCGAGCTGAAAAAAACCGGTTGCTGACATTTGTTACTGCGTTGACATTTGGCCTGCTTCCCTACTTGTTTCTGTATGCACTCCCTGACCTGCTATGGGGAGAATACATAGCGTTGCCAGATATGACATTAGCAGGTCTCGTTATTCTTCCAGCTTCGATTCTATGGCTGTGGGCAAGACAAAAGCTGCTTGACATCCGCTTCTATCTTCCCAGTTTAGTTATTCATGGCTTGTATGTTGGGCTTGCAACAATCCTAATTGCAGCGCTTATTCGTTCTAGTGCATCTTTAGAAACACTTACACTGTGCAGCGTGTTCGTTTGCCTGACATGGCTGCATCGAATCGGACTTGATAACTTCAAACGGCAGCGGGAAAAACGGATAAATCGACTGGATCGACAGCGCTTGGAGATGTCGATAAGATTCGCTGAGCATCGCAATAGCCGTGACCTATTACGAATGCCTACAGAACTTGTCCATAGCGTGACAGACATTGAGGGACTTTGCTTCGTTTGGAAGCGGGGAAGTGAACCTATTTTCTATGGAACAGGGCCTTTTGTCGAGATACGGGAGTTAACCCATTTCCTTCAACCCGACCTGAGTGTTTTCGCAAAAGTGATGGATCTTGTGCAGCCTGACGGATTGGTCATTGGCTATTTAGGACTTGGTTCAAAAAAGAATCATACATCCTTTACACCAGAAGAGATCGGCTTAATCGACAAAGTAAGGATGGAAACCGTCCGTCTACTAATGGGCGCTGCCCTACTCGGATTTGCGAGAAGAAAAAATGGGTTCCCAAAGGAAAACACAGAATACAAAATGTTAGAGGCACAGCAGGCTGAGCGGATTCGAATGTCCTATTACTTGCATGATCATGTTTTGCAAAACCTAATCTTTCTTGCACGCGATTTAGAAGAATTACACGATACCGAACAAAGTGACAAGCAGTTGACTGCCGTCTGGTTGAAATGTTTGTACGATACGCAACGCGATATTCGAATGCTGTGTGATCATTTATACCCACACATTATTGATCAAGCAGGGCTAGATGCAGCGCTTCTTTGGCTTGCCCGCACAGTAAAGGAGAATGGCGGCCCAACTATCAAATTGGAAAACAACCTGCCAGTTACGTTGCCTTCGTTATACAAGATGACGCTATTCCGTATTGTGCGTGAACTTGCTACTAATACGGTCAAGCACGCGAGAGCACAAAAGCTAGAAATTCGGCTATGGGAAATGGATGATGGGTTCTGCGGACAAATTAGCGATGACGGCATTGGATTCGATCCAGCAAATGTGAGCGGAATTCGGTCGGATTCCCAAGGATTCGGACTTGTCACGATCAGCAGTCAAATCGCCCAATTTGGTGGCGATTTCGAGATTGACTCAGGACTTAAAAGTGGAACGACTGTCCGCATTAGGCTGCCAAAACAGGGAGGTGAAACAAAATATGAAGCAACCAATCAAGGTGCTACTGCTAGATGATCATCCGCTTGTCATGGAAGGTTTGAAGAATCGGCTGGAGCGTGAGCAGGATATGCTGGTCGTAGGGACCTTCAATGAACCGCACATGCTGCTTGAACGGATTGGTGCACTGAAGCCGGACGTCGCCATTATCGATATTTCAATGCCAGGTATGACGGGATTCGACTTGGCGGTAGAAATAAAGAGGACTTACGATAGAGCAATCAAGGTGATCGTACTGTCAGGTTATGTTTACGATGAGTATGTGCATAAAGCGTATGAGATAGGCATTCATGCTTATTTATCTAAACAGGCAACCTATCCGCAAATTATAAATGCCATCCGGCAGAGTATGCTTGGGCTGCGGCTTGTACCGGAGAAAATGACTATATTACCGAAAGCTGACCAATTGACACCGACAGAGAAGAAGGTACTAAAACAAATCGCACTGGAAAAGACAAATAAGGAAATTGCCAGGGAGTTAGCGATGAGCCAGCGCACGGTAGAGTATCATATGGCTGCCATTAACCGAAAGCTTGATGTAAAGACGAGGGTTGGAGCCGTAGCAAAAGGTTATGAGATGGGATTGCTAGAACGCTTGTATGACTAAAACAAGCATCTGATGTTGGTGTAATTATCCAGTGTTATTATCTGATTACAAAATATTTTTACCTTCTTGTGAAAAACACAATAAAACAAACGGACCTAAAATGCCCTCTTTCTAGCTTCTTCTAAATATCAATCAAATAACACAACAAACGATGCAGAAAAAAGTAATTATGATATACGAATCTTTCATTTACCTTACAATACACACATCTAAAAGGTATTGAAGATTGAGATTTAGAATACTTTAAAGGGAAATGTGAAGGAGGATAGACTATGGTCAAAACAATCATGATAGTTGATGATGATCCTGATATTGTAGACTTATTAAAACTTTATTTAAATGCGGAAGGGTATATGACAATAGGAGCGTTTGATGGCAAAACAGCTTTCGATCAGTTGAAAAATCATGCGATTGATCTTGCCATTATTGATATAATGATGCCAATCATCGATGGGTACCAATTGCTGCAAATGATTCGTCAAGAATATAAAATCCCAGTTATTATACTATCAGCCAAAAGCCAAGACTTTGATAAAATTACAGGCCTGAAATTAGGAGCAGATGATTATATTTCTAAACCATTTAGTCCTTTAGAAGTGACTGCTAGAATTCAAGCTCAGTTAAGAAGGTTTTATGAATTTAATGATTCATTTTCTGCTCAACAGTCTTCTCATCTGAAGTTGGGGCATCTACTTTTGTCCCACCACGAATGTATGTTATATATCAAAGACAAACCGATTCCACTCAGCGCTCGAGAATATGAACTGTTAAAACTCTTAATGAGTGAACCAGGACGCGTCTTTACAAAAAAACAAATTTTTGAACGTGCATGGAATGAGTATTATATTGCAGATGACAATGCAATCATGGTTCAAATTAGCAGAATTCGTGAAAAGATTGAAGAGTGTCCAAAGAAACCAGTGTATATAAAAACCATTCGCGGCCTCGGTTACCGGTTTGCCAAGAAAGATGAGCTGATTCTATGAAATCAAAGAATCGACTTCAGCGTATGTTAATTATTACATATAGTTATTTCTTTATTACCATTGCACTTATTGCTGCTTTTTCATTGTTTTTATTAAATGAGCAGATTCTTAATTATTTTGCGGACATAACCCATGAAAACGATACAGTCCTATCAGAAACGGTTAGCATCATGGATAGTCAGGTCAATCAAAACCACGAACAGGTCTTTTACAAAATGCTCTTACAAACTCTTCTTCTCTTTCTCTCTTTATTGACGATTGCTGTATATATTTTTGGAAAATGGACGGCATCCAGGCTTACAACGCCACTCCGTTCCATTGCAGATGGCATTCAAGATATTGCTCGCGGTCAATACAATAAGAGACTAAAATTTAAAGCAAGTTATGAACTTGCCCAGATCCAAGACGATTTTAACACCATGGCAGAAAAACTTGAACGAATGAAAAAAGAAAAACAACACCTAGAGGCGAACAAGCAACGTATGCTTGTGGACCTCTCTCATGATTTAAAGACACCGATTACCACAATTAGAGGTTATATCGAAGCGATGGAACTAGGGCTAATTACTGAAGAAGAGCGACGGCAGCGAATTTTACGTTTAATCTCTGGTAAAGTAGAGCTTGTTTCAATACTCATTGACGACATTTTTGCTTTATCTAAACTGGATAGCCCTCAGTATCCTTTTAACTTTCGAATAGCTGATATAGCCGAATTCACAAGAGAAATCGCTGCAGAATATTACGAAGTATTTGCAGAAAAAAATTTTATCTTTCAATTTGATATCCCTAAAGGCGAAATCAATTTTCCCTTTAACTATACATGGTTATACCGAGCTATATCTAACATTCTCTCGAATGCATTAAAATATAATCCACCAGGTACAACCGTTCGATTGCAGCTTTGGACAACGCTAACAGGCGTTAAAATTCATATTCAAGATGACGGGGTCGGCATTCCACAAGCAATTATAGAAAACATATTTGATGCTTTTGTTCGCGGAGATCAATCGCGCAAGAGCGATGGGGGTACAGGGTTAGGACTTGCAATTGCGAAACAAGTTATCGAAAAACATGGTGGAAATATTAAGCTGACATCGAATGGCGGGACGAGTTTCATCATCTTCTTGCCCAAAAATGTTCTAACAACCAACTGATTTATTTTTCTAAATATACATGCATAAATGTAAGATTATTGAAAGACAGATGAAAGTAGTTGGAAAGAGTCATCCTGTAACCTACAATAGAGTATTTTTGAAATAGATTGTAGGTAGGAGGATGAAAAATTGGTAGAAATAAAAAAAAGGAAACTCACCTATTTTGTTAGAAAGTTAAATGAAAAACGAAAGTGTATAGAGCCATTATCATTTGGCTGGAAAGGTGCAGCTATTGCTTTAAGTACATTGGCAATTCTTTTAATTTTGATTCAAGGAAAGTTTTTATTAGATCAGCGTAGCTTATTAGACTACACTATTGGAATGCTTATATTTATTTTATTCGTAGCACTTTTAAGCGGGGTTATTACTCTTTTATTGCATGGAGTCAAAAAAATTCCTAGTCGTTATATATGGGTACTGTTTAGTTCACTTATATTTCTCTTGATGTGCTTTATCGGCCCTTTGAATGTAACAATCCCATTTATTCTATTTGTAGCGGTTGCCGTTTCCTCATGGGGTGCACTACTATACAAATGGTTAAAGGGCAGTTATAGAAATACAAAAAGAAGTAAAAAAGTTAGCGTCCTCACTAGTTTAATTATGTTGACTATTGGGATAGGCGTATGGAGTTATTGGCTGATTGATCCTGGGAATGCAACCACTCCAGAGGTTGTATTAAAGCAGCTGAAAACATCGAATCGGTATGACAATGCGTTGCTTAAAAATCCAGCGAAACCAGGCAGCTATCCAGTTAAGAAGCTCACTTACGGTAGTCCAAATACTTATCGGGAAGAGTTTAACAAAAAAAATTCTTTATCAACTAAAACAGTAGATGCTAGCGATTATGTAGAAAAGTGGTCTTCTATCCGCACGAGAACACTCGGTTTTGGACCTGATGCAATGCCGTTAAATGGACATGTATGGTACCCAGAAGGAAAAGGAGACTTTCCTTTAGTAATGATTGTTCATGGAAACCATTTAATGACTGATTACTCTGATACAGGTTACGAATATTTAGGGAACCTTCTTGCGAGCAGAGGCTATATAGTCGTATCTATAGATGAGAATTTTCTAAACGCTTCACCTTACAATGATTTGTTTTTGGTCAGTCCACTAGTGAATGAGAGTCCAGCGAGAGGTTTATTATTACTAGAACATTTACAGACATGGAAAGAATGGAACAGTACTAAAAATAATCTATTTTATCAAAAGGTGGATATGGAACAAATTGCATTGATCGGGCATTCCAGAGGTGGAGAAGCGATTGCGATTGCAGCTGCTTTTAACGAAATGCAACATCCACCTAATAATGGAAATATTCGATTTGATTATAACTTCTCTATACGCTCACTCATTTCAATTGCTGGAACAGATGGTCAATATTTACCTGCGGGAAAACCCATTCCGTTAAAAAACGTAAATTATTTGGCACTGCAAGGGGCGCATGATATGGACGTCAACAGCTTCGACAGCACGAATCAGCAAAACCGGATTTCCTACACGAATAAGGAAGATTATATGAATGCTTCCGTCTATATCTATGGAGCTAATCATGGACAATTTAATGAAGAATGGGAACGAGGCGATGGAGCTGGCACGGCTAACCAACTCTTTAATCTAAAACAAATTATGCCGCGCGATCAGCAAGAAACCATCGCTAAAGTATTAATATCGGCTTTTCTAGATAGTACATTGAAAGAAAAGAATCAGTACAAAGACATATTTAAAGATTTAGGTTATGCAAAAGAATGGCTTCCTGACACGCTGTATATCAATAATTACTACGATTCGCAAACAACTTTAATTGCTACGTATAATGAAGATATTGATCTAAACACAACCACAATCCCAGGCGGCAAACTATCAGGGGAAAATTTAAAGGAATGGAAAGAAGAAAAAGTCAAAATGAAATTAAAAGAGGCTGAATACAGTGCTGTGCACTTAGGTTGGGAATCAAATGACTTCCCCTCAGCTTCTTACACAGTGACACTTCCTAACAAAGGGATTGAGTTACAGAAAAATGATTCTATAGTATTTTCTCTTGCAAATGATGAAAAGGCAATGAAAAAAGAAAAGCTGATTGATTTTACAATCACTTTAGAAGATAGCGACGGTAATAAAGCGAGTCTGCCTCTTCATCATATTTCCAAATTACCGCCAGCAGTAAAAGGGAGATTACTAAAATGGCCATTTTCTAATATAGGCAATATTACAGAGCCGGTTTTTCAGCATTACGCTTTTTTATTAAATGATTTTAAGGACATGAATCCTCAGTTTGATTCTTTGAAATTAGAAAAAATACATTTTCAATTTAATTTAACAAAACAGGGGAAGGTTTTAATAAATAATATTGGCATTAGGAATGAAAGATGAAAAGATGATGTGTATATGAGGTTATTTATTAAGTTAGATAAAATATTGTTTCCTAAAGTTAGCATGTTAATTGGGTTAAATTTACAATTAGTAATGTATTATATGAGATGATATGGCATAAATAAGCAGAGAATTTTGTAGTATAAAGTTTTTTTGCTAAGAAAAGGGGAATTTTAAATTTGATTAGTCTAAGATTGATTGACCAAAATAATTGGGAAGAGTGTATTAACCTGAAGGTAAAGCCGGAGCAGCAAGGTTTTATCGCTTCAAATTTATATTCAATTGCAGAAAGTAAATTTTCTCCACAGCTAGAGATTAAATCAATTTATTGTGAAGAAAAGCTAATAGGTTTCGCTATGTATGGGATCGATTCAGACGATCAAAACTACTGGATATATAGATTTATGATTGATGAGCGTTTTCAAGGACAGGGATATGGAAAGATCGCAATGAAGCTAATTATAGAAGACATTAGGAGAAGAGATGATTGCACGGACGTCGTATGGCTTGGCTATCAACCTGAAAATGAACAGGGGAGTAGACTATATGCAAGTGTGGGATTTGAAGAAGTAGGAATGGCTTCATGGGGAGAAATGTTAGCAAAATATAGGTTTTAGTTTGAAAAAAGTAGCTAGTAAAAGGAACAATTTAAAAACGGCAGTGGACTAATAACTGCCGTTTTTTTGTTCAATTAGTTGTCTGGTTGTCATTGTAGGGTCTGAACATGGTATTTAAACAAGAAAAATTTATTTACTCATACTTTCAGATGGCTTTTTTAATAAGAACATTAGTACAATTATTATCGAGAATGCCATAAGAGCTAAAAAGGGGATGGTAATAAAGCCAAACCAATTAATATACTGTGCACTGCAAGGAACACCATTAGCACATGGCTTTATTTCAGCTAAACCAGGTACTTTTTGTAGGAGATAATGATAAAAGGAAATAAACCAGCCAATTAGTGCCATGGGTAAAACAAACTTTTTCACTGAAAAGTCATTTTGGAATGTTCCAATTCCAAGTATTAGTACTAACGGATACATAAGTATTCGTTGGTACCAGCAGAATTCACATGGAATAAAACCTCTGATTTCACTAAAATAAAGACTTCCAAGAGTCGCAATAATAGAAGCTAACCAAGATACATATAAATAAATTTGATTTTTATTTATCATTTGTCTTTACCTTTTAATGCTTGGTCAATTAATTCCTTGATTTTTTCGTAATCAAACGGATCTTCAAGCATCGTACCATTTACCATTATACTTGGCGTTAACTGAACCTTAAATTCTTCTACTAGCTTTGAATCTTTATTTACTTCGTCAAGTACTGATTGATCCTGCATATCTTTCTGAAACTGTTCTAGGTTAATATCAGGAATAGAACCAGCGATTTCATTAATTTTATCCATTGTTATCCATAAAGAATCGTGATCTGCATTGGGCTGTGCTTTAAATAGTTCCTTATTAAAGACCCAGTAACTTTCTGGACTTTGTCTATAGATCGCTTCTGCAGCTATAGCACCTAGTTTTGACTCCTCACCGTGAAATAGGACGTGTACATACGAAAATTTAACGTCACCTTTATCAATATAGTCTTTCATTAACTGCGGAAAAAACTGCTCACTCCATACTTTGCAAGCTGGGCATTTAAAATCCCCAAATTCAACAACTGTCACAGGAGCATTGGGTTCTCCCAATGTTGGCTGTCCTTCAATGGATGGTTGTTTATCATAACTTATATCCTTATTTGTTTCTGTATTTTTATTCTTTAACATGACAAATGCAGCCAAGGCTACAAAAATAAGAAGAGTGATTATTACTACAAATTTAAATGAAGAATTACCTTTTTTGGTCATTTTAATCTTCTCCCTTAATTTTCTCTATTTATACAACTCTTTTTTCTACTAAAATCATGCCAGAAGCCGGTTGTTAAAGTTATTGAATACTATACATTAAAGACAAATAACCTGAAAATACAAATAGTACTTCTAATTTTTTTATCATTTCCGACCTCCAATTTTATTCCGGTTTCATTTTACCAAATATAGATAATTATTCAAACGGATATTTGAATATATTTTTGACAATCTATCGCTCTTGGTATGGACGAAAATATTAACAATAAACTATCATTTGAATGTAGGTTAATAATGAATCAAAAGAATCAAAATATATACACACAAGACAAGTGTGAAACATTTTGTTTGATGAAGAAGTAATTCAAATCAAGCCAACGAGAAAGTATTAGATGTTGGATGTGGTCACGGAGAGTTTACAAATAGATGTGGTTTGGTTGCACAAGAAATAATAGGGTTATAAAAGACTTAATATAAGTAACTATTCTTATGGTAAGATTGATATAATTAATAGTACATAGTATATGAAGTCCCCATTAGATAATTAAAATATTAGAAAGGACGTACCAAAATGCCTACAGAAGTTATTACAATTGTAGCTGTATTCTCTACCGTTATATGGATTGCGGTGTCCCGAGAGGCTGTAAAACCTGCAAAAAAAATAAACAGACAAAAAATGATAACATTACTATCTGCAGGGTCCTTATCAACATTAATTCTAACCATTTCGCTATTTCAAAACCTCTTGTTTTAAAATAGAAAGTATAACGAGTTTTTTTATTTAATTTATTTATGCTCTACAATCGGGCGCCGTTTAACAGAGGGTGGGTTAAAGTCATAACGTTCCCCAAAGCATCCTGTTAAAGGAAAGATGAAAAAAATCCGATAAGAATTTTCCAAAATTTGTTCATATAAGTTTCACCTCCATACACTTTTTACTAAAAAATCCTTTTTATGAATTGAATTATAAAACTATTATTTGCCTATACCGCTAATTTATATTTTATCATAGATGATTATTGGCTAAAAATAACAAGTTCAACATTAAAATGCAGGGAACTTCAAGACATAATAAATGAAATACAGTTTAATTTATAAGAAGGCATCAAATGATGAGAAATTTTATACGGCATCCAGTTATCAACAATCCAAAATAAATACTTGCAAATTGCAAATTATAATTATATATTTTTTATAAGCAAAAGAAATTTAGTTAGGGGGATTGGATGATTTTAATCAGGGAGGCGCTTTCAAAGGATATAAGTTCTATTCTAAGCATTTATAACGAAGGCATTGAAGACAGAGTAGCTACTTTAGAAACGGAAACAAAGGATTTATCATACATGCAAGAATGGTTCAACAACCATAAAGGCCGCTTCAAAGTCCTTGTTGCTGAACAAGAGGGGAATATTATCGGTTGGTCATCGCTAAACCAATATAATAACAGGTGTGCATATGCAGGAGTGGCAGATTTGTCTGTCTATATTGCTAGAGAGTACAGGGGAAAAGGCATTGGAAAATTACTACTTACTGCAATTGAGGATTGTGCTAGAGAAAATGATTTTCATAAAATAGTGCTCTTCACGTTTTCTTTTAACCAGTTGGGGCAAGGATTGTATCATAAAAAAGGGTATCGTGAAGTTGGTATATTTAAAAACCAAGGAATACTAGATGGGAAATATGTTGATGTAATGGCAATGGAAAAGTTAATATTATAACCGATAGTTGCAACGAGTTTTTACTGAAGCATATCGTGTATTACAGGAAGGTGGCCGATTGGCAATTTCTGATGTTGTTATGACAGCTTCGTTACCAGAAAAACTACAAGCTGATATTCAGGATGCATCTCAGGAGCATCTTCAATTGATAATCTTGCTGAATTGAAGAAACAGACTGGCTTCAAGAATATATCAATTATTCCAATAGATGAACCCAAAGAGTTTATTAAAGAATGGGCCACAGAACATAATGTGGAAGAGTATGTTGTTTCTGCAATAGTAACTGCAGTTAAGTAAGTTTTGATAATTAAATAAATAGATTACCCTGGCTCGAGTGGAAATGGGGTAACTTTCTGAATTTGCTCGTGTTTTTCTTTTCAGTAGAATTTGAAATCATCAATTGTTTAATGTAATAGAGGTGAAGAATAGTGGAAAATCTACGTGAAATGTTTCAGATCATGACACGACGGTTTGGCTTGTTAGATAAAAATTGTTGCAGTGTTGGGGGTAGGGATATTTCTATCATCCATAGTCATATTCTTTATGAGATCGATAATCAGCATAATCCATCTATGCAGCAAGTTGCAGATGCATTAGGAACGGATATTACTACCTTTAGCCGCCAAGTCCAATCATTAGTTAAAATGAATTTAGTAAAAAAGTCACCACTCCCAGAAGATAAAAGGGTCTATATCCTATCACTTACAACTGAAGGGAAATTGGTTGCGACAACGATTGATCAGCAAATGAATACTTACTTGAATGATGTTTTTTCTCATATGAATGAGTTTGAGAAAGAGACAGTAATTCGGTCCATAAAGTTATTAAATGAGGCTATGGCAAAAACAAGCAATTGTTGCACCATACCAATGAGGTGAAAACCTCATAATAAATACTTGCATATTGCAAATAAACTTCAAAGTAGGATCAAATGAATAGAATTTGGGATGCGATTGTAATTGGTGGAGGCCAGGCTGGTCTTGCTGCGGGATATCATTTGCAACTGGATACCATAGTAATTTCCCGTATTTATTGGAAGTGGGTGCTGAAACCCAATACATGCTGGAGGTGTAAGTACCTCTATACATTGGAATGTATTATGTAGGTTTAGAAGGTCAACGATCGTTTGCTTCTGCAACATTAAGAGGAGTGGGTTCAGATGCACGATATGTTGTTAGAAAACTTTTAGCTTATTTAGAACCTTTTAAATAAAAAGTATCAAAAGAAAAGAGGAGAATGAAATGACAAATTCAAATAATCTATTAGTAAATGTACAAGGATGTTGTGCTCCACAAGAAAGACCCCTTAACTTTAAGACAATAAGTAATAACGCAAAGGATCATCTACCAGTAGCTATTATTGGTGCCGGTCCAATTGGTTTGGCTGCAGCAGCTCATTTAGTTAGTCGTGGGAAGACGTTTATTTTATTAGAAGGTGGCAGTCAAGTAGGTGCAAACATATTAACTTGGGGGCATATCCGATTATTTTCACCATGGCGTTATAACGTTGATAAAGTGGCAAAGAGTCTGCTTGAACAGAATAATTGGACACATCCAGAATTAGAAAAATTGCCAACAGGAAAAGAACTTGTAGAACAATATTTAGAACCGCTTTCAAATCTTAGCGAAATTCAACCATATATAAGATTAAATACAAAGGTAGTATCTATTGGTAAAAAAGATATGGATAAAATGAAATCAATGAGCCGTGAAAATATCCCATTCATCATTCATACAGAATCAAATGGAACGTATAAAACATTTGAGGCAAGAGCTGTAATTGATGCAACAGGAACATGGGGAAATCCAAACCCAGCTGCTTCAAGTGGGGTATGGCTAAATGAGGAGAAATCACTCCATGAACAAGTATTTTACGGTATTCCCAATATATTAGGAAATGAAAAGGAACGTTATGCTAATAAACGAGTTGCAGTTGTTGGCGGGGGACATTCAGCAATTAATACACTATTGGATTTAGTCAAACTTAAGGAGACATATAATAAAACGGAAATTATATGGATAATGAGAAGGCAACGTGTTGAAGATGCGTATGGTGGGGAAGAAAAGGATGCACTAGCTGCACGAGGTGAACTAGGAAGTCGTATCCATAGTTTAGTAGATGAACAGAAGATTAAGGTAGTTACACCTTTTAGAATCCAAGAGGTGCGAAAAGCGAAAGAAGGAATAATGATTAAAGGCAATAAGAATAATGAGGAAAGCCTTCTTAAGGGGATTGAAGAGGTAATTGTAAATACAGGGAGCCGACCAGATTTAACTATTTTAAGGGAAATTAGAATAGCAATTGACTCAGCTACAGAAAGTGTTGAAGCATTAGCTCCGCTTATCGACCCGAATATCCACAGTTGCGGAACCGTTCGGCCACATGGAGAAAAGGAGTTGCGCCAGCCCGAAAAAGATCTATATATTGTTGGTGCGAAAAGCTATGGGCGTGCTCCAACATTTCTTATGGCGACAGGATACGAACAGGTAAGATCAGTTGTAGCCTATCTCAGTGGAGATGTTGAATCCGCAGAAAAAGTGGAATTGGATTTACCTGAAACTGGTGTGTGTAGCGTAAACTTAAACGTGAAAAAATCTGGCTGTGATAATACTACTTCATGTAATTAAATAGATAAATTATCAAGTGATGGGGGAAAATAATATGACCATTAATCATGCGGGAACTCTGGGTAAAGAATACTTTATTTCATATATAAAACTAATTATGAATGCTTGTGGATGTTCTGTGGATGAAGCGAAAGAACAAACATTCAAACGATTGTTTAATTTCAAAGAAGACAGCATGGGAAAAGATACGTACAAGCAATTTTTGAATGCCTGCAAAGAATTACAAAAGTGACCATTATAAAATCTCGATTTTCCAATACATCACAAAGGGAAATTGGGATTTATTTTTTTAGAAGTAAATTACTTCTCTTTAGCAGGCATTTGTCATTTACTTCTACAAATATTGCTTCAATAATTCCTAAATAATTTTCTTATGTAAAAAGTAATTGCACCAAACATATAAGTGATTTATTATATAAGTGAGTTATTATGTGTTTATAATAAAAGGGGAGGTGCTTTTTATGCATCAAACACTTATCGATATTACTAATGCTACAGCCATCCTAAAATTATTGGGTGATAAAACCCGGCTAACAATGGTTAAAATATTAAATTCTCATGATTGTTGTGTTTGTGAATTTGTTGAAATATTTAAAACGAGTCAGCCGGCAATTAGTCAACATTTAAGAAAGTTAAAAGACTTTGGAATCGTGAAAGAAACGAGAAGAGGACAATGGATTATATATTCCTTAAATAAAGAAAGTGAGTATTATCCATTGGTGCAAACTATTCTTCAGTACCTTCCTAATCAGGATTATAATTTAAAAGAACTAGAAAAACAGGGTTTACGTATCTCGTGTGAGTAATAGGGGGTTAACGCATTGACATCAGTCATTTTAGCATCAGTGATTTTTTTGATTACACTTATTTTAGTGATATGGCAACCTAAAGGTTTATCCATTGGTTGGTCTGCTTGTGGAGGAGCGATTCTCGCTTTAATTATCGGAGTTGTTGATTTTAAAGATGTAATCGATGTGACATCTATTGTATGGAATGCAACGTTGGCCTTTATAGCTATCATTATTATTTCATTAATTCTTGATGAAATTGGGTTCTTTGAGTGGGCAGCTCTTCATATGGCAAGAGCAGCTAAAGGAAATGGAGTTCGGATGTTTGTTTATGTTTCTATACTTGGAGCATTGGTGGCAGCATTCTTTGCGAATGATGGTGCAGCACTGATTTTGACTCCTATTGTGTTAGCAATGGTACGAAATCTAAAGTTCAATGAAAAAATGGTGTTTCCATTTATTATCGCAAGTGGTTTTATTGCTGATACTACCTCGCTTCCACTTGTAGTAAGTAACTTAGTAAATATTGTATCAGCAGACTTCTTTGGAATAGGATTTGCTGAGTTTGCTTCTAGAATGATAATCCCTAATTTCTTTTCGTTGGCAGCAAGTATTTTGGTTCTTTTTCTCTATTTCCGTAAAAGCATACCCAAAAATTACGATATGTCACAGTTGAAAAAACCTGTGGAGACCATTCGGGATAAAAAAATGTTTCGATTATCTTGGATCGTGTTAGCGATTCTGCTTGTTGGCTATTTTGCTAGTGAATTTACCGGTATACCGGTATCTATTATCGCCAGCATTGTCGCAATTTTTTTCCTTATCATGGCAAGTAAAAGTCATGCAGTGAATACGCGTACCGTTATTAAAGGTGCACCTTGGGCGATCGTCTTTTTCTCAATTGGTATGTATGTTGTTGTTTACGGATTAAGAAACGTTGGGCTGACTACCATCTTAGCCAACCTGATTCAAGTAACTGCCGACCAAGGATTATTTGTTGCAACAGTAGGAATGGGATTCATCTCAGCTATTCTTTCTTCGATTATGAACAATTTGCCAACTGTCATGATTGATGCTTTGGCAATTGCTGATACAAGTACAACTGGGGTCATTCGTGAGGCTCTTATTTATGCGAATGTTATTGGTTCAGATTTAGGTCCTAAGATTACACCAATTGGTTCCCTAGCAACATTATTATGGCTACATGTTTTATCCCAAAAAGGGGTTAAGATATCATGGGGAACCTACTTCAAAACAGGTATTGTTCTAACCATTCCAACGCTGCTTATTACATTAATCGGACTATATATATGCTTGTTGATTATTCAGTAACTTATTAAGGAGAAATAATAAATGTCTAAAAAAACTATCTATTTTTTATGTACAGGAAACTCTTGCAGAAGCCAAATGGCAGAAGGATGGGCTAAGGAATATTTAGGTAACAATTGGAATGTATTTAGTGCAGGAATTGAAGCGCATGGTTTAAACCTGAATGCAGTTAAAGCAATGAAGGAAGTTGATATTGATATTTCTAATCAAACATCCGACCTAATAGATCCTGAAATATTAAATAATGCTGATTTAGTGGTTACACTCTGTGGGGACGCAGCTGATAAGTGTCCGATTACACCACCTCACGTAAAAAGGGAACACTGGGCCTTTGATGATCCAGCAAAAGCAGATGGCTCAGAAGGAGAAAAATGGGCTTTCTTCCAACGTGTTCGTGATGAAGTCGGCGAAAGAATTAAGCGTTTTGCTGATACTGGAGAATAAAATAAAATAAGAAGAATCGGCCAAGGGAGCAATCCCTTGGTTTTATTTTTTACTTTTGTAGAGTACAACTTACTTTAAAAAACAGTATTATTAAGGAACAGTTAATATACATCAAAAAAAGAGTGTCAACCGTCAGAAACAAAATGAAAAAGAAAGACTAATACTTATCTCATTTTTCTAGTTTACATAATATATATTATAGGAAGTTGCAAGTTGGATAAAGCATTCTGTCTCAATATCTAAGTATACTTAAGATATTGAGACAGAATGAAAATTTGTTTGTTGAGCCCCAATTATATGTAAATAAATAATCTGGACAGTCAACATTTTCTGTCTGTTACTCTGAAACAAATCGCTATTGATAAATAACATCGAATTTGAAGTAATGTTGTATTATTAACTTACTTATTCTATTTATTTATCATTTCCTAAAATTATCCAAAATCATGATAATAATAAACTCAGATTATTATATTGCTTCTGTATAGTTCTGTATAGCCTAGTGAATCTTTGTTCTGGAGAATTCTATGTCTATATACAAAAAAGGATCATCCCTCCATATTATTCGAGGAATCATCCCTTTTTTTACTATCTTCGTTTTGCTTTCTTGCCATTTTTCTTCCATTAATTAATTAATGCATAATTAATGCACTATTTGAATAACCTGTACTAATATTGTCCTTCATCTACATGTGAAGAACGGTAAACTGCCCGCAACCGAATAATGACTTTACATAGTCAATCTTTACATTATCAAAATAAACCTGATCTCTTTCATTTACTAAAAAGCCGATCCCATCCTGCTCAGTGATTTCATCATTTTCTAAAGCCGACTCTTCCAGAGTCAGACGAAGCTGGGGCCCTCCTCAGCCAATGCCCATGGAAAAGCGGATCAGCGGTTTCTTGCCCTGATCAATGACATCTTGCACTTCACTGGCAATGGCTGCAATAGCTGCATGTGTTACTTTGAGCATTTTTGTCCCTCCATTATCCATCATCTTTTAAATTTTAAACAGCATTTCCAGAACATTATAATGCCCCTATAGGTATAGGTTAAAGAATAATATTAACTCTGTCAAAGGTTTTGCTTCCTACTTTTTCACTCCATATTTTCTATTAATTGGTTCATCATCTCTTTATCCATTGGCCCAATTATTTTCTTGCGAACAATCCCTTTAGAATCAATCAGATAACTTGTTGGAATGGTCATGCCTCGATATTGGTCGCCTACATTCCCCTCTTGATCAAGTAAAACAGGAAAAGTTATCTTTCTTTCACTCAGAAATCCCTTTATATTTTCCAGATTTTTCTCAGATGTCGTTAAATTAACGGCAAGTATTTCTACTTCTGTTTGGTTCCTTGATTCATAAAAATCCTGCATATGCGGGATTTCTGCTTTACAAGGCGGGCACCAGGTTGCCCAGAAATTTAAAATAACCTTTGTCCCTTGCAAATCAGACAGTTTTACATCAATCCCATTTAATTTTTTTAATTGAAAATCAGGTGCTTTATTTCCTTCTTGAAGTCCAATTTCTGCTGTCTTTGTGCCTGTTGTATTTATCTTCGGTTTATCCTCATGTAAAAAGAGATTTATTACAAAAGTCCCACTCAAAACAGTAAAAGTAAAAACACCTATAGACTGCAGAATCATAAGGTTTGCTATTTTTAGTTTTCTCGCTTTCAACACGAAATAAATTAACGCACCAAGTAGTCCTAAAATGAATCCTCTCGTTCCACCAGTAAAATACACTAACGACATTGGACTTTCAATAACTAATTTCGGCTCCAGCAGCAGCAGACTGCCTTTCCAAATCAGAAAGCCCCAAAAAATACTGTTTAATGCCATATCAAATACTTGTTTTCCCGTTTCCTTTTTTTGTGAACGCAGCAGCCATAGTTTCAGTAAAACAAATCCGATCACAATGGCAATGCCAAAAATAATCCATTTCATCAAAATAGTAAAAGAACCAATTTGGATAACCTCTATTCCTGTCTCCCCCCTTCTTTTGAGGTTAATGAAATCTGTCGTTTTTTAATGCTAAGCACTCATGCCGCTATAACCGATGACTCCTGCATCTTTCTCCTTAAATAATTCCGGGTCTTGCGTTTCTACTTTACTAAATTCATGACCTTTTCCGGATCAAAACCTACTACCCATTAGCCGTTAATTTCAGTTTGCTGTACACCCATCTGGACAGTAATTGTCACTAATCGTTCAGCAGCAAGCTATCCTTTTGTACATTCACTTCCTTGAATGAAGTCCTTGATCCTTTAAGAAATTCTTCATCATCACACAATATGGACAAGTATTTGTTGTGTAAACTGTAATTTGGTTCACTATAAATGCTCCTCTTCTTAGTAAATGTAAACTCAATTAAAAGCTTTAAAAATTAGGTAAACGACTCCTGCCAGGAGCCATACAATTGTTCCTGGTCAGATTGGCAGCGGTTGTTTAAGCTTTTTTCCATCTCCAGAAACCTTTGTCCGGCTGATTCCTCAAGAACCAGTCGTGGAGCACTCTTTGAGTTGTCTTTCATTATCTGACATCATAAAACCTCCTATTATTGACTTTAAATTACCCATTAGGGTATTAGTGTATTTAAAAATAAAAGAGGCAAATCTCTTCTATCTATTAAAAAGGAATAATATTAATACACCTTCATTTTATACCTATAAGGGTATACAGTCAACAAATCTGTATTTTTTCAATAATGAAAGTACAAATCCTTTCCTTGAGTTTCTTCATGTGTAAATTATCTTCCTAATCACTAGTTAGTCATGCAGACACCTTGATGCTTTGGCACTAACTATAACAATTTCTCTTTACATTGACATCGTGTCATACATTATATTGATAAGAAAGGAGGCGTTAAGATGAAAATCAGTGAGTTATCAGAGTACACAGGTGTCAGTACCCGTTCCATTCGATATTATGAGAAAAAAAATTTAATTAAACCATCAAGAACAAAAAATGGTTATCGGGTTTATGACGAGCAAGATATAAGACGTGTAAAAGCCATTCAATTTTTTCTAGATATCGGGCTTAAAACGGATGAACAAGTACTAACTAAAAATAAAGGTGCCGACGTATTCATCAATGGCACCTTTTATCAACATGCTTAAAATCGTTATTGCAAAAAATAAGATAAACAAATGGGCGTACACCCGTTTTATTAATTGTCTACTATGTTTATAGCTGTACACAGTATATCCATTTGTATCTTATTTTTGTTGAAGCAAAATTGATTTAACAGCATTTTCTATTTCCATATATCCCGTACAGCGACAAATATTAGACTCCAGCCACTTTGTAATTTCTTGATCAGAAGGATTTTCACGCTGGTTTAACAATGAATGGCAGTTCATGATAAAACCTGGTGTACAGTACCCGCATTGAAAAGCAAAGTGATCAACAAATGCCCCTTGTATAGGAGCATTCATACCTTCGATCGTGAGTATTTCCTTATCAATAGCCTCAACAGCTAAAGTCAAACATGATTTTTGGGCTACTCCATTTATATTTACTGTACAAGCACCGCAATCACCATTCAGGCAGCCTGGCTTAGCACCTGTAAGACCTAATTGATAACGAAGAACATCCAAAAGAATATCAGCATAACGAAAGGTAACTGTCTTCTCTTCCCCATTTACTAAAAGTATCGTTCTTACGCTTAAGGAATCAGCCATGATTAGGTTCCTCTCCTTCTAATTGGTAAAACACGTCCCTAAGTGTGTTTTTTAATACAAACAATCGATAGCGAAATGTTCCTTCCGAATCATCTAATGGCGGTACATTTAAAGCATCGAGAGCATGATCAATTCTTATATCTAAGGAGTGTCCACTATTATTAAGAATCTCCTCCATTTGTTGAGAACGAAAAGGAAAGGTGGTTAATCCGCTTATGGCAATTCGAATGATCCCATCTACTTTTAGTGCAGCAACTGTAATAAGAGGATAGCCAGTATTCCATTGTCTTCTTTTTTTGATCGTGAAAAATGGTTGATGAAGGTAATTTTGATCGGTTACCAATTGAACTAGAAATTCACCATTCTCTAATTGAAGCTTCTGATGAAAGATTTGATTGATTGAAACAGTTTTATTTCCTTTCCTTCCTGCAATCACCATTTGACTATCTGTTAAAAGAAAAGGCAAAACAGCTTCTCGATAAAAAATTTGACCGCAAACATTTCCACCCACTGTGATTTTATTTCTAGCGGTTCGATCAGCAATTTCACTAACTGTTTTACTTAATAATGGAAAGAGATTAACTTCTTCGATATTCGTTAAGGTATTAGCAGCTCCTGTGATCAATAGCCTCTGTTGAATCTTGAGCACCTGGCAGTCAGGAATATTTTTTATGTCTATGACGGCTCCAGTCTTCACTACATTTAATCTACCAAGAGTAATTATTTCCGTTCCCCCGGAATAATAAATGGGATTTTTTCCTTTGCTGTGTAAATCCTCGAATAATTGGACAGCTTCCATGATTGAGGATGGACGATAATATTCAAAATCATTGGAACTCAAAGCAACACCTCCTTATACAAATTCTCCTTCCCGTATTTCCTGCCTAAGCCATTTCTGAGTTGACACACCTGAAAGAACCCTTCATGCTTTTTGTGCTAGATAAAAAAGAGCCCCATATGTTTTTATTGTTTATATCATAGCCCCTTTACTTCGCCATATTAATTCAGGAGTCAGCGGTAATTCATTCAACTCCACGCCTGCTGCCTTACTTAAACAATTCGCAAGGGCAGCTGGTATTCCTAGCAATCCATGTTCTCCTACACCTCTGGCACCATATGGCGAATCGATTTGCGGGGTAGTGACAAAATCAACTTGATAATTGGGGTGTTCACCATAATGAATCGGCCGATAGGTTCGCAGCTGTGGGTTCAATACTCTTCCCAGATCATCAAAAACGAATGTTTCTCGTCCTGCAAATGCCAGCCCCATACTCATCGCCCCCATGACCTGGCCGCGTGCTGTCATATGATTTAATACGGTTCCTATATCAACCACTGTTACAGCTTTCATCAATTGATAGGTAAAGTCCCTATTGTCATACTCCACTTCAACCGCGTGGGCAGCAACCGTCCATTCTGGTCCAGGCTGCCCTGCTCCTGTTTCCGGGTCTAAAGAGGTCATTCGTCTTAATATATAATTTCCCCTTCCAATGATTTGGCCACCAATCGAATGGCCATTTGGAAATTTATAGCCATAAACGACCTCTTTCAAATCTAATCCGATTTTTGGATCATCCCTTAAAAATACCCGTTCATAAGCTACCTCCAAATCTTCAGTTGATACTCTGAGAACACAGGCCGCGATTTTTTTAATCTGTCGAATTACATCATCCGCCGCTTCCATCAAGGCTCTGCCAGCCATAAAGGTACCGCGGCTCGCTACTGTCTTCCAATGTTCGGGTGTTGTTTGTGATTGAATTTTCATTTTTACATGAACTTTGTCTATGCCAATTTTTAAGCGTTGAGCAAGCATTTGGGCTAAAATTGTCTTTGTCCCTGTACCGATTTCTACCACGCCTGAAATTAGATTCACACTGCCGTCGGGATTAAATGTTAGGATTACACCTGAACTCGCATCTGGATCAATGGTAGAGGTTTTCCAGCTGCAGGCAATTCCTTTTACTCTTATTCTTCTATCATCAATTTTATGAATTTGTCCCTCTCCCCAGTTGATGATCTCCTTCAACCGTTTGATACAGGCAGGTAAGTTGCCTACATTGCTCTTGTTGAGAAGCACTTGTGTCGGTGTTTGATCCCCGGGGAGAATGGCATTCTTTTTCCTTAACTCAAGCGGATCCATTCCCAATTTATTTGCCAGCATATCCATCGTCCGTTCAAAGGCAAATAATACCTCAGAATGTCCAAATCCCCGAAAAGGAGATCCATAAGGATGATTTGTATAGACACAAAGAGAATCACACCAAATATGTTCAATATTGTACGGACCTGTACAATCAACCCCACCTGCGCGACTAACGTCAATGGATTTATCTGAATACGCTCCACCATCGAACAAATACAAGATTTCAGCTGCCATGATCTTTCCATCCGCAGTACATCCGAGTTTCACTTTTGCCTCAAGTCCAACATGGCAAGGGGCTGTCAGTATATCCTCCTCTCTTGTATAAACAATTTTAACCCGTCTTCCTTTGACAGCTCTTGTTGCAAGGTATGCCAGAATTTCCCATTGTACAGGTGCCTTTCCTCCGTACCCCCCTCCAACAAAAGGTGTTTCTACTACAATCTTTCCAATGTCGATTTGAAAATAAGTACTTAGTAATTTTTTGACCATGAATGGGGCTTGTGAAGATGTTGTGATATGAATAAACCCTTCAGAATCTACTTCAGCTGTTGCGGTTCTTGTTTCCATCGCAGCATGATCTGAAGGTGAAAAATTGAATGAACCCTCTACTACTACATCGCATCCCTGCCAGCCTGTCTCTCTATTACCTTTGCGAATTTTCGTTACATGGGGAATGTTGGAATGAGGTATTGGATAAGCAGTACCTAATTTTTGATATGAAACTAAGTTTTCATGAAGAAGTGGTGCATCTACTTTTAGGGCTTCTGATGGGGAATTAATAACTGGTAGAAGTTCATACTGGACCTGAATCAGATCACTAGCTTTTTTTGCAATGACATAGGTATCCGCAACAACAAGAGCAACGGGCTCACCATGGTAACGAACCTTGTCAACAGCAAGTGGCGGCCGATCTCTTATTTCCTCACCTGTAAGTGGTAAATCGTGACTCCCTAAGAGAATGGCCCTGACTCCTGAAATTTTTTCAGATTCTGACACATCAATGGAAATAATTTTCGCATGGGCATAAGGGCTTGTAACTAGTTTTACATGCAGAGTATGACCTCCCAATTCATCACCCGTATACTTTGCTCTCCCAGTAACTTTTTCAAAAGCATCTTTCCGAATGATGCTTTTTCCAATAATATTCACTTATTCACCCCCAATTTAGTTCCTCTAACAATGTATGATTCGTACAATGTTTTAATTATTAGTTATTCGTTTAAAAATTTGGAACGAAGTTTCCTTCTAAAATAAAAAATAGCTCGATGAATTTTGAGCTGTTTTTTATTTTGTTTACATGGTTTTCATCATTAAAAAGGAGTCATGGGCAATTTAGGCAATTTTGAATAAGATAATGCAGGGGTGACTTCCTTTGAATAAAACACGTGTTGAAAAAGAAATACAGCTCATTGCAACTCTACAGCGAGACATAAACTTGGCATTAGTATTTTTATTATTATCTGGACAGCTTACAGTCAAAGGGCTCTTTATAACTTCAGGTGGGTTTAGTCTTACTTTAAGTGGACCTATCATTGGAGGTTTTCGAATAGAAGGAAAGCCGTGGGCTCCTGCAGCCAATACAATTATAGATCTCATCGATGTAATCATTTCCATCCTATTAATCATTGATGCAATCCGCCTGACAGGTGTCTTAGTCGGTCCAGGAAGGATTTCCTTGACTGTGAGCGGTCCAATTTTTGGAGTTCCCTTAAACGAACCGTCACCTCTAATAGCAATAGAAACTTTGCAATATTATCATCAAATGATATCTACACACTTTGATCTTGATCCAAGACTTTTTAGGAATCTAGAAAGGAAATGACAAACATGGCATTAAATAAGTTACCATCAATAAGTATATCCGAAAATAATATTTTTTTTATTGCAGTAGGCATTGCTGCATTTATTTTTTTCTTTACTCGCGAAGAGAGACGTGGTTAAAACCTTTTAGTTTCCAAGATGATTCGCAAAAAATAGAGTGTGGCTCAATAAATAACTATCTTGAGCCACACTCTATTTCAATTAATAGATTCATCTATTACCTTGCGAATCGATGATTTCCAATTGTTATTGTCACATCACGCGAAAGGATCCATTTACTCGTGGAGGTTTTTGGATTATAAAAATACAATGAGCCTCTTCCCTGACCTCTAAATGCTAAGGCTTCTTCCACAGCTTTCCTTGAAGCGGCATCTGCTTGATGATTAATTTCTCCATTTTGAACAGGCGTAAATGCATAATGGCCGCTTACCTTTTGATAGATTACTTCCCTTACTGTATTTGGGAAAAGTGAACTGTCAATTCTGTTTAAAATGACTGTAGCAACTGCCACTTTTCCTGCGTAGGGCTCTCCCTTAGCTTCAGCAGATACAAGACGTGCCATTAGTTCCTTATCTGCTATTGATATAGCTGTATTTGGGATAATTAGTTTCTCACCGGTTATCAGTAAATCACTAGATTTGTTATTAGCCTTCTTTAAGCTGGCCACAGAAACCCCATATTGGCTCGCAATGGTCCAATAAGTTTCGCCTTTATGTACTTGGTGAATATTTGTTGCTGCATCTGATTGTGAACTAAAACTAAACAGTGAAATTGCTAGAGCTGGTACAATCAAAAGTTTTTTAATCTTATTCATCTTATAAGCCTCCTGATTTTCTTAAAAATGATATACTAGTAGGCTAACAGATGTAATAATATTATTCATTCACCAAAATTTGCTAATTTTTTAAATATCCCTGTGTTTCCCAAGAATACTATTATTGCTTTAGTTAAGGGTAAATATGGTAATGGTTCACTTTTTAAAAAAACTACCTTAACATACTATTATTGGTTTTTATGTAACAGAGATTTCGAACATGTTACAACGTAATTTGGATAATTTAAATAAAAGATTGCTAGTTTTTTTACTCTTTTTCCCCGCTACAATCACCCAATATTTTCACGATATCATCTTCTAACTTGCTAGGTTCTGTTGTCGGTGAATAGCGGTCAACCACGAAACCGTTTGAATCTACCAAAAACTTTGTGAAATTCCACTTAATATTTTTTAATAGAATTCCATTTTTTTGTTCCTTTAAATAAGTATATAAAGGCAGTTCATTTTCTCCATTTACATCAATTTTAGCGAATATAGGAAACGTAACTCCGTAATTAAGTTGGCAAAACTGCAGCGTTTCTTCAATATGGTCAAACTCTTGATTATTGAATTGATCACAAGGAAAGCCTAAAATTTCAAAGCCTTGTTCTTTATATTTTTCATATAGCTTCTGAAGTCCTTCAAACTGAGGAGTAAATCCGCATTTGCTTGCTGTATTCACAATGAGCAGCGTTTTACCTTCATAATCTCTCAATGATTTTTCTTTGCCGTCAGCCATTTTCACATGAAAATCATATACAGTTTTCAAGAAAAGTCCTCCTACCATCCACGTTTTTTGATATACCTATGTGTGTTTATCCATTGCAGCTCTATTGAAAACTATAAGAATATTTATGGTTATTTTCCAACAATATAATGTAATTCAACAAATTGATTAAAGGTTCTGGTGCCTTTGAGATAAAGATCTAAATGATAATTGCTTTCTTTAAATAAAGGAATACCCTCTCCGATTATCTTTGGTGCGATTGTCAAAATTAGTTCATCAACTAAATTTTCCTTTAAAAATGTATGTAATAAATCTCCGCCGCCAACTATCCAAATATTTTTCCCGTCTTCTTTTTTTAAGTTGTTTGTAAACGTAACAATGTCTTCATTTATGAACTTCACATGATCTGTATCGTCATTTCTTGTCCTAGAAAAAACGAAACACGATTTATCTTTATATGGAAATTGGCCTTTTTCATGCTTCATAATCCAATCATATGTTCTTTTTCCTATTAAAATGGTGTCAATCGTTTCAAAAAATTCCGTATACCCATTATCCCCTTCACCTTCAACTTTAAATAACCAGTCTAAAGAGTCATCTTTTGTTGCGATAAACCCATCTAAACTTTGAGCTATAAACAATACTAGCTTTCTTTGGTTCTTCATATTATCACTCCTATTTTTTTATCATAAGAACATATGTTCCTGCGATTATAACAAAGTAATTATTTTTATGATAATGACTTGGCTATTGTTTCAATTGCTCTTCTAGCTCTTCAGCTTCTTCAAAAAAATATGAATACAGTTTAATGAATCCTCTTTTTTAAATCTTTTATATGAGGAGCTTCTTCGATGTACTATAATACATTCCACAAAAAGCTTATTAATCCTTTTAGATCTTATTCATTAATTTTTGCCGCATTTCTCCCTACGTTACCCTCATACTGAATGTATAAACGAAGATATTAAATATTAAAACGATACCATCCCCCCACACAGTTTCCAATTATTTTGGATAGGCAGCATCCCTTTCGATTTTTTCCCGGATCTTCCGAATATGAACAGTCACTGTTGACACATCACCTGCTGAATCTGCACCCCTGACTCTTTCAAATAATTATTCCTTGCTTAAAACTTGATTAGGGTGCATGACAAAGAATACTAATAAATCAAACTCCTTGGTTGTAAATAATACATACTCATTATTTATATGAACTTTTCGGGCCACTTTATCAATGGACATTCCATGGACATGAATGGTAGATGTCACATCTCCTCCTGCTAACCGCTCATAGTTATATGGGCTTTAACTCTTGCCACAAGTTCACTTGGACTAAAAGGCTTTGTAATATAATCATCTGCTCCTAATCCAAGGACTCCAATTTTATCAATATCCTCCTTTTTAGCAGATACAAAAAGGATAGGGATGTTTTTAACAGCCCGTATTTTTTGACAAATTTCAAACCCGCTTATACCCGGAAGTATGATGTCTAAAATAATTAAATCGTAAGTAGCCCAAACTTCTCCTTCGTGCTCAATAATAATTTTTTTAACAATGGCTAAACCTAAGCCGCTTCCACCCGTTTGAGAGTTCCTCGACTGCTCTGCACGGTAAAATCGATTAAATATAAAAGGCAAGCTCTAAAACAGAAAGACCCCATTGAATGGAGTCTTTCTGTTTTTAGAGCTATTTAAAAATAATTTCGAGTTTATTCATTCACATATTGCTATTCTTATTTAGATTCAAGAGTACCTGAAACAACAGTTCCTTTAAACATGGTAGCCACTCGGTTAGATCTTCTAGCGACCGCTTCAGCAGAACACGATGCTTCAACGAAAACAAAACTCGCTTCATCTCCAGCTTTTGGCCAAACTTGATCTCCATTTTGATTTAGAGGTGTTTTTCCACCGGTAATAAAATAGAGTGTTTGTGCTAATGACCGTTCATCTGTCCATCCAGAAATTTCTGCTAAGCGGCCTGCACGTTCTAGTATATCTCCATTTCCAAATGGGGACCATACATCCAAAATATTATCACACCCAACTGCAACAGATACTCCTTTCCGATGTAATAAGCCTACTGGCGGAAATTTCCTCCCTAAAGGGACACTCGTAATAATAGTGATTCCTGCATCAGCCAATCGTTCTGCCATGTCCTCCGCTTGATATTGAGCTATATCGCCGAGTCCAAATGCATGACTAATTGATACTTTTCCTTGGAGGCCAGCATCCTTTGTAAGCTTAGCCAGCCTTTTCATCGTAAAGATGCCTAAATAGTCTGCATCATGTAAATGCAAATCTATTCCCACGTCACCTTCCAATGCTAGAGCGACCATTTCTTGAAGAGAGGCTTCAATATCCCCATCAACTGTAGCTGGATCTACTCCGCCCACAAAGCTGACTCCTTGGTGCAGGGCTTCTCTTACTAATTCTTTGGCATTTGATCGTAATAACCCATGTTGCGGGAATGCAACAATTTCATATGATAACTGACCATTAAAAGTTTGAAGTGCTTTTTGAACCTCTTCTAAATTCTTTAATCCCACTTCAGGATAAATATCAACATGTGTCCGTACATGAGTAACTCCTGCTTTTAAATAAACATCGAGTAATTTCTCTGCCCGTTCTTGTGTAGTTGTTCCCAGTGCAGGAAGCGTAGCCTTCTCGATTTGAAGGCGCTCAAAAATACTTTTAACTGGTGTAACCGAACGCCATCTATCTCCTAGTAAAGTTTTATCTAAATGACAATGTTTTTCGATAAACGATGGAAGAACCAACAAGTGGTTTGCATCTTTTTTCGGCAAATTGTCTGTAATAGCCTCGTAAGCTGCAATAATTTTCTCAATTTTCCCATCCGTAATTAAAAGATGGCAGGATTCTGTATCTGTTCCTGTTATCACGTCATTTTCTATACGGTATCCGCTCTCTAATTGTGCATTTATTAACCAAAAAGATGATTTCATCTCCCAGCAATCCTTTCTTTCCAATAATTATAATGAGCCGGAAACTACATTCCCTTTAAAGAATACTGCGACTCTCCTAGCTCTTCTTGCAACTGCTTCAGCTGAACAACTCGCGTCAACGATAACAAAATCAGCATCATCTCCTACTTTCGGCCAACCTTGCTCTCCCTCGTTATTTAAAGGAACTATGCCTCCAGTAATAAACCTTAATGCTTGTCCTAACGAACGTTCATCACTCAAGCCAAAACGTTCTGCTAACGTACCTGCTTTTTCTAAACTGTCTCCTTTTCCAAATGGGGACCAGTGATCGGTTATACTATCATCACCTAATGAAATCTCTACTCCTTTTTCCTGTAAGAGAGGAATCGGTATCGTTCTTCTAATAGGAACAGAGGATGTAATGGAAATCCCATTATAAGCTAGCAATTCTGCAACTTCGACTGCTTCTTGATGAGAGACATCAGCCAATGCTAACGCATGGCTGATCGTTACCCTTCCTTGCCAACCCGCTTCCTCAGTTAAGGATGCCAATCTCTTAAACGTAAATATTCCCAGATGGCCTGGATCATGAATATGGAGATCAATGTTGGCATTTGCCTCAACTGCAAGTTCCATTACCGTTTGTAATGATTTTTCAATATTTTCATCTATGGATGCTGGGTCAACACCACCTACTAGGGAGGCGCCATTTTGCAATGCCTCTCGAATAAGTGAAGCAGATTGACTTCGTAACAAGCCATGTTGCGGGAAAGCAACAATTTCGATGGAAGCTTTATTTTTGTATGCCTCTATGGCCCGTAAAGTAGCTTCAAGATTTTTTAAGCCGATAAAGGGATCAATATTACAATGGGTACGTATATGGGTAGAGCCCGCATGCAAGAGTAAATCTATTAATTTTTTTGCCCTTTCCTCAGCGACAGGCAATAACCGCGGAAGCAGTTCCTCCTCTTCTTCTAACCTTGTCAGTATCCCCTTAGTTGGAACAGTTGGTGCTTTCCAAGGTCCGCCATAATATGTTTTGTCAATATGGATGTGCATATCTCTAAAGGATGGAAGCATTAAATACTGATTTGCATCCCATCTAGGTAAATGGGTTTCTAACTGCTTGTCAGCTGAAACAATTTCATGTACTTTTCCATCTTGAATTCTCACATGGAAAATTTCTGTTTTTGTTCCTGTGATGGTACCGTTTTCATAGTAGTAATCAACTTCTAATCTGAGATTAGTTAACCAGTATTCTTCTATATTTATCACTTTCGATTGCCCTCCTTTAATAGTTACTTCCATGGTTAAGCAGGATTTCTTCTATTTCTCTGAATCCACGATTTTGAGCATGCTTTAGCGGTGTAATCCCATCTTTATCCGCTATAGAAATATCCGCTCCATAGTCAACTAACAATTGAACGATTTTTTGATGTTCCTTTCCCCCGTCGCCTAAAATAATCGCTTCTAATAAGGCTGTCCAATGCAAATCATTGAGATGATTTACATCTATATCTGTGTGAGTGAGAAGTTGTTTAACAACCTCGACATGTCCTCGTTCAGATGCTGGAATGAGAGCAGTTCCTCCAAATCGATTGGTAAGTGAAGGATCAGCGCCTGCCTCAATCGCAAGTTTGACAATTTCAGACATTCCTTCAGCACCTGCGTATAAAAGTACGTTATTCAGGTTATTATCACGAATATTAACGTCTGCTCCCATTTGAATGAGAGTTCGAACCATTTCTACTTTATTACTATAAGTTGCTGCCATGACGGCTGTTCTTCCATTGCTATCCGTCACATTAATGTCTACACCTTCATCAAGTAGCTTCAACACTCTCTCAATGTCCCCCTTTTCAGCTGATAAAATGATTTGTTGGTGTGAATTCAACGTGTTCATCTCCATTTCATCTGAGTATATTTCTATTGATTTCTGGAGTGGATCCTCGTATGGCTGACATGCAGGAAGCACAAAACAAATGAAGACCAAAAATATTCGATATTTCACCATTTCTTTTCCCTCCGATACAATTATGCTAACATTTGGTTAACTATATGAAAAATATTAAAAAAATTATTTTCACTAATCTTTTTCATATAATAAAAAGGAGTGTTTTAAATAAATGGACATAAGACAGCTGCGATATTTTATAGCAATCGTTGAGGAAGGGCAAATCTCTGCTGCTGCAGAAAGACTTCATATGTCACAACCCCCGTTGAGCCAACAATTGAAAACATTAGAAGACGAACTTGGGACGAAACTAGTAGAAAGAAGCGGAAAATATTTTCAAGTAACAAACGCAGGAAAAATCTTATATAAATATGCTTTGCAAATGACCCAATTAATGGTAGAGGCAAAAATTGAAGTGAAAGAAGTTGGATACGGGGGTGGGCCGTTAGCCATAGGCGTTAATACGTTTTCTGTAGCCAAGTTATCCGAAATCCTTCAAGAGATTCAAGAAAAATATCCGAAAGTTACATATAAAATTCTTCAAAATGAATCCTTTCACCTCTGCCAATTAGTAAGAAATAGGTCGATAGAATTGGCATTCATTCGATTGCCACTTAATGTGGATGATTTTTCAGTCCTTCACCTTTATACAGAACCGTTTTATTTTGTCACATCCAACAAATATAAAATAATCGATAAAAAAGCCACGCTTGAAAGAATTCACGAATATCCACTTATTTTACCAAGCACGGAAGGATTAGGTGTACATTATTTGATTTTCGAGGCATTTTCCCGACTTCATTTAAAGCCTAATATCATTGGAGAGTGTTCAGATATTGCACTTTTGCTCGATCTAATCTCAGCCGATTTTGGCACATCTATTGTTCCAGAAACTGTACTTTTACGCCATAAAGGATACCCTATAAATACATATAAAATTGCAAGTACAAACTTATCTTCCCCAGTAGGATTAATATGGTTAAAAAATCATTCCTTATCTAAGGCCGCACAAAACTTTGTTGATTTATTCAAAGAAAAGGGGACTTACACATAAACATAGAAAGAAGCAGGCACACGCAGTACCTGCTTCTTTCTCATTCACTATTTTGTGTATTATTAAAAAATATTTCTGCGTCTTTTTTTTTCAAATTTGTTTCTTTCTTATTTTTTCCCATTTTCCCATCAGATTCATAGCTTAGATTAAAGGATTTTTCCCTTTTCTTTTCCAATTTAAAATCACTCCCTTTGCCACTAGCTTGTTTCCGTTTACAAACCTTATACCATTTTTTCTTAAAAAGTTCGATATACAAAAAAACACAGGGATTCACTCCTGTGTCTAACTAAAGAACAGTTATGTGCTTATAAGCTGCATTGTTTCATTTAAATATTGGCGAGGAGTTTCATAATAGATGATCTTATTATAGTCTTTATAATTCGATTGGAAATGAATATATATCGGTGAATCCAACAGCCAAGGATAGTTAGAGAAAAACGTCCGATCCCCATAAATCATAGCTGCTAATGCATATCTTGCCTCCCGTTGAAAAATCAAGAAGCGAATTTGAGCATATTTTTCATCATATGATTCATCACTAATAAAGATCTTTCCACTAAGAACGTATTGACCCATTTGCGGTATCCATTCAGCAAGCACCTCATCACGGTATTCTGCTTGTATAATGTTGAAGTCATGATGATAGCCTATGGATAAACATGATTCTCCTGTTGTTTTCGATTGTGACCAAGTATATTTTCGACGATCTACTGGTCGAAATTCAGTAGCTGGAGGCAAATATAGGACATTCATTCTCATCGGATCCCAGTTGCTCATTCTATGCGACCCCCTTTTATTTCAGCTCCATTTCTAATAGTCTATGAAGACCATCTTCAAAACGTGATTAATGCCCATTTTCCTATCATTTTCCTTCCATAACTTTTGTGTCCTTTACGATCCATTTCCCGTTCTCATATACCCATGTAGATTCTACATTCGCTATCCAGTCTGTGTGGAAAGCACCACTAATTGCTTGAATTCCCACTAATCCATGTTTTTTACCATCCATAAGTACTGGCTTTAAAACAGAAAATGTATCCACCATTAACTCTGTAGGTTCACTGAGTTTTCCATTTATAAACAGGCCACTTTTCTCATATTCAGATCCTCTATTCCTCAAATCAAAGGTAACTGATTTCCCTGTTTCCTGTATCATTATGGAGGCTTTATAGCCATTATGGAATTGACCATTGATCACAAGCGGATCAGGAACTGTCAAATCTTTGAGCTGAAAATCTTTTAATGTAAACAAGTAATCATTCGTTATTCCACCGCTATCACCTGTCCCCACGCTCACGTAAATATCTTTTACGGCATCATGGTTTAAATCAACAAATTGAACATGCGGATTATAACCGCCATCTAATTCAGCTTTGTATTCTTTCCCATTTGATGCTGAAATGTGCAGTTTAATCTCCTTTAAAAATTGCTCACCTTCCTCATATGGAATCCCTTTTATTTCAATTAAGTCTTCTTTTCCATCTCCAGTTATATCGCCGTATTCTTTAGAAATTGAAATCCATTTATTATTATTTTCACCTGCATATACCCCAGTGATCGAAAGAGTCATAAAGAAAAAAGCTGCAAGCGCTAAAATCATTTCTTTTCTCATTCAAAATACCTCCTTATTCTTAATTATGTCCACTTTTGGAAAAATAATGTAAGAATAAATAGGGGAAACAGAAAAAACCTCCTGCTTCACAAAGTCAGGAGGCTTTTCATTTCATGTTACCCTTTATTTTTCAATGCTTCTTCTTTTGTCTCCCAGCATTCAATTCCATCTAAGCCTGGAATGGAATCAGCATAGAATACAGGATCTTTTCCTTCTTTACGCTGAGATTTGTAATCCTTTAATGCAGCAAAGGCTATTTTTCCTAGCATAACAATTGCGACTAGGTTTATTAATGCCATGATTCCCATAAATAAATCCGCAAGATTCCAAACAATTGCTAAATCGACAACTGCACCGAAAATTACCATCCCCACAACAGCTAAACGATAAACGAATAAGGCAACTCGGCTATTTTTTATAAATTCAATATTTGTTTCTCCATAATAATAATTTCCAATTACTGAACTAAATGCGAATAGGAATATAGCTACTGCGATAAATATTGGTGCCCAAGATCCAATATGATCACTCATTGCAGCTTGAGTTAACTGGATACCTGTTAGATCAGATGTAGAAAAATCTCCATATAAGAGAATAATAAATGCTGTTGCTGAACAAATAAGAATGGTATCAACAAACACGCCTAGTGTTTGAATCAAACCTTGTTTGACTGGGTGGCTGACAGCTGCAGTAGCAGCGGCATTTGGGGCGCTACCCATACCTGCTTCATTCGAGAATAGTCCACGTTTAACTCCCATCATTATCGCAGCACCAATTGTACCTCCAAGTACTTCATCAAATCCAAATGCCCCTTTAACAATCATAACAATAAGATCGGGGATCTGAGTAATATTCATGAGTACCACAATAATGGCAACCGCTAAATATATTACTGCCATGATTGGAACGATCACCTGTGAGACATTTGCAATTCGTTTGACTCCCCCAAAGATAACAATTGCAGTTAATATTGCAAGGATGATGCCCATTGTTAATCGGCTTGTTCCAAATGCCTCATTAAAGGCTAATGAAATGGTATTGGATTGGACTGAGTTAAACACTAGACCAAAACAAAACGTAATAATAATAGCAAAAATAATCCCCATCCAGCGTTTATTTAGTCCTTTTTGCATATAGTAAGCTGGTCCGCCACGGAAGCCATCCTTATCCTTTACCTTGTAAATTTGAGCAAGTGTGCTCTCTACAAAGCTTGATGCTGCACCTAAAAAGGCAATCAGCCACATCCAGAAGACTGCCCCTGGTCCCCCAGCTGCTATTGCTGTAGCTACCCCTGCAATGTTTCCAGTGCCTACCCGTGAGGCTGCACTAATACAGAAAGCCTGAAAAGAAGAAATCCCTCTTTTCCCATCCGCGGAAACCATTGACTTATCGCCTAAAATACGAAACATTTCTCCTAAATAGCGAAATTGAACAAACTTGCTTCTAAAACTGAAGTATAGACCTAAAATAATCAATACCGCAATTAAAACATAGGTCCAGATGATGTCATTCAAAAACCCAATAACCGATTCTAACAATTCCATGCTTTTCCTCCCTTGTTGTCGGATCTAGATAGATATCTTACTATTTCAAAATAATATTACTTTCTTTAATCTATCAAAATAATAAATAATAGACAAGTCGATTTTTTTCCCTGTATTTTTTTCCTTCCGAAAAAATAGAAAATCCCCCGCTATTAGCAGGGGATTTTTTTACTCATTAGATGAATTCTCTTCTTCTAAAGCATTTACTTTCCAAACATCTGTCACCTGACCATATTCTGTTTCATCAATAATGAATGAACCATTTGAATAACGATCATTAAATCTTAAATTGGCTGCTTTTGTTGATTCGATATGACCTTTATCCGTTTCAATAAAGACTTCATCCTTACTTGCTGCAATTACAGAACCGATTACACGATGAGGATTCGATTTCAATTCTCTCAGCATGACAACCCCGCGTTTTGCACGAGTTGTTCGTTCGAATTCAGTCAATTTCATTTTTTTGATTGAACCGCGTTGAGTTACAATAACGACTGATTGGTCTTTCGTTTGGTCAATCAGTTGACCGCTAGTAACAAAGTCACCATCTTTTAAATTTATCCCTTTTACTCCAGCAGCCCGTGTACCGACAATATTTACTTCTTCCTCATGGAACCAAAGGGCATAGCCATTATAAGTAGATATGAAAATTTCTTTCTGACCGTCCGTTTCAAAGACATCAATAACCTCATCATCGCCTTTTACATTGATGGCAACTAAAGGCTTTGAGTAGCGTTGAGCCTTATACTCCTTCAGTTCCGATTTCTTAACCATTCCATTCTTTGTTACAAAGAGTAAAAATGAGGAAGTATCAAATTCCTTAATTGGCAGTGCCTTAACTATTGTCTCATCACTGTCTATCGGAATGATATTGGCGATATGCTGACCAAGCTCCTTCCAGCGAATATCTGGAAGGGAATGAACAGGGCAATATAAATAATTACCTTTGTTTGTGAATACAAGCAGTACATCCGTTGTATTCATTTCTAGCTGTGCAATCACGCGATCCGAATCCTTCATGCCAAAATCCTGCCCATTTGAGGCAGCAAATGAACGCGGACTTGTTCTCTTCACATAGCCTTCCTTCGTGACAGTCACTATTACATCCTCACTGGCAACGAGAACTTCAAGATTAATTTTGATCTCTTCAATTTCAGCTTCAATTCTTGTTCGACGTTCATCCGCAAAACGCTTTTTCACATCTTTTAGCTCTTTTTGAATAACAGCATGCAGCTTTTTTTCACTTTGTAAAATGGCTGTCAGCTCGGCAATTTTTTTGGCTAATTCTTCTGCCTCTGCGCGCAATGCGGTAATGTCAGTATTCGTTAAGCGATAAAGCTGTAATGAAACGATTGCCTCTGCTTGCGGTTCAGTGAATGCAAATTTCGAAATTAAATTGTCCTTCGCATCCCGTTTATCTTTGGATGCACGGATAGCAGCAATGACTTCATCCAAAATGGACAGAGCCTTCATCAATCCTTCAACGATATGTTGTCGTGCCTGAGCTTTTTCTAACTCAAACTCAGATCTTCTTGTAACTACCTCTTTTCGATGACCAATATAGGCATCTAGCAATTCTCTAAGACCCATCAACTTGGGATGACGGTTATGGATAGCAACCATATTAAAATTATAAGCAATCTGCAAATCACTGTTTTTATAAAGATAATGAAGGACTCCTTCTGGATCTGCATCCTTTTTTAACTCTATAACAATGCGCAAACCAGTTCGATCCGTTTCATCACGGACCTCTGCTATTCCCTCTACTTTACGGTCTAAGCGAAATTCGTCAATTTTTTTAACAAGATTTGCTTTATTAACCTCATAAGGAATTTCAGTTATAACAATTTGTTTCTTGCCGCCGCGAATATCTTCAAACTCTGCCTTTCCGCGGACAATTACTTTTCCTTTTCCTGTTTCATAGGCTTTCTTAATCCCTTCAATCCCTTGAATGATCCCACCCGTAGGAAAATCTGGGCCTTTCACATGCTCCATAAGCTCATCAACGGAACAATTTGGATGATCCATACGATGAATTACACCATCAATCACTTCATTCAGATGATGCGGTGGAATCTCTGTAGCATAACCTGCTGATATCCCTGTTGAACCGTTTACGAGCAGATTCGGATACATGGCTGGAAGCACAGTCGGTTCCTCCGATGTATCATCGAAGTTAGGAATAAAATCAACTGTTCTTTTTTCAATATCCTTCAGCAATTCTGCTGAAATCGCTGAGAGTCTTGCTTCCGTATAACGCATTGCTGCAGGTGGGTCTCCGTCAATGCTACCGTTATTCCCATGCATTTGAACGAGCACATTACGAACTTTCCAATCTTGGCTCATTCGGACCATGGCTTCATATACAGATGAGTCCCCATGCGGATGATAATTACCGATTACGTTACCAACCGTTTTTGCTGACTTTCTAAAACCTTTTTCATGTGTATTCCCTTCCACATGCATAGCATATAGAATTCTGCGCTGAACAGGCTTCAGTCCATCACGTGCATCCGGTAAAGCACGTTCTTGAATAATATATTTACTATATCTGCCAAATCGATCACCTAGGACGTCTTCGAGAGGGAGGTCGCGAAACTTTTCTGATGCACTCATTATTCATTTCCCTCCTCTAATACGGAAATATTCTCATTTTCAAGAATGCTGGCATCTTCTTCTAGTCCAAATGCTACATTCGATTCTATCCATTTACGGCGCGGCTCAACCTTGTCTCCCATAAGTGTTGTCACACGTCGCTCCGCTCTAGCAGCATCATCAATTCTCACTCGAATTAATGTTCTAGTTTCTGGATCCATTGTCGTTTCCCATAGCTGGTCCGCATTCATTTCGCCTAATCCTTTATAACGCTGAAGAATGTATCCTTTTCCAACTTTTTTAATCGTTTCCTGAAGGTCATCATCGCTCCAAGCATATTCAATGATTTCCTTTTTACCTGTACCTTTGCTAACTTTGTACAATGGCGGTAAGGCGATGAAAACTTTTCCTGCATCAATTAAAGGCTTCATATAACGATAGAAAAAGGTCAGAAGAAGTACTTGGATGTGGGCTCCGTCCGTATCTGCATCTGTCATGATGATGACTTTGTCATAATTGATATCCTCAATGTTAAAATCCGCTCCGACACCCCCGCCGACAGCATGAATAATCGTGTTAATCTCTTCATTTTTAAATATATCCGCTAATTTCGCCTTTTCGGTGTTGATGACTTTCCCTCTTAGCGGCAATACCGCTTGAAAGCGCCGATCTCTGCCTTGCTTGGCGGAACCGCCCGCTGAATCCCCCTCAACTAAATATAATTCATTTTTCTCAGGATTACGTGATTGTGCTGGCGTTAATTTACCTGAGAGGACAGCCTCAGATCGTTTTCTTTTCTTCCCGCTTCTAGCATCTTCTCGCGCCTTTCGAGCAGCCTCCCTTGCTTGATATGCTTTAATTGCCTTTTTTATCAACAAAGAACTAACGTTCGGGTTTTCTTCAAGAAAATAGGAAAGATGCTCAGATACTACGGAATCCACAGCTGAGCGGGCTTCACTCGTTCCAAGCTTACCCTTTGTTTGTCCTTCAAATTGAAGCTGATTCTCTGGCACGCGCACAGATACGATCGCAGTGAATCCTTCACGAATATCGGAACCGTCAAGATTTTTATCCTTTTCCTTTAAAAGATTCACTTTTCTCGCATATTCGTTAAATATCCGAGTCATGGCTGTTTTTGATCCAGCTTCATGAGTACCACCATCTTTTGTTCGGACATTATTAACAAAAGAAAGAACATTTTCCGAATAACCATCATTAAATTGAAAGGCAAACTCCACCTCAATTTCGTTATGCTGCCCTTCAAAGCTGACAACTGGATGAAGAACATCTTTTTCTTCATTTAAGTATTCAACAAATGCTTCAATTCCATTTTCATAATGAAAAATGTCTTGTACACCATTTCGATCATCAATGATTTCAATTTTCATCCCTTTTAATAGAAAAGCCGATTCTCGCAACCGTTCACAAAGGGTTTCATAGTTATATGTAGTAGTAGAAAAAATGGATGAATCTGGTTTAAAATGAATGGTTGTTCCTGATTGATTTGTTTTGCCCACCTTCTCAAGGGTAGTAACTGGTTTTCCGCCATCTTCAAACCGCTGTTCATACACAATTCCGTCACGCTTAATCTTGACGACAAGCCATTCAGAAAGTGCGTTTACAACCGAGGCACCTACACCATGTAACCCTCCACTTGTTTTATAGCCGCCCTGACCAAATTTTCCGCCGGCATGGAGAACGGTTAAAATCACTTCTGGAGTTGGCTTGCCCATGCGGTGCATACCAGTCGGCATTCCCCGGCCCTTATCAACTACACTAATTGAATTATCTTTATGTATTTTGACTGTAATATGGTCGCCAAAGCCTCCCAAAGCTTCATCCACCGCATTATCAACAATTTCATATACAAGATGGTGAAGACCTCTTGCATCTGTGCTGCCAATGTACATACCAGGGCGTTTTCTAACAGCTTCCAGCCCTTCAAGCACTTGTATGGCATCATCATTATAATCAAAAGTTTCTTGACTCCTTGCCACAAACATACCCCTTTCATTACCAAGAACGCAGGTTAACAACTTGCTTGTATATAGAAAACCTTTTGCGCTAAACAAAATTTTATTCTATGTATACAGTTAAACACTCGTTTATGTATTCGTTTAAAAAGAAAAATATCCTTTATTTATATGGAAAAATCAACATGAAGAACAGATGTTCCATCTCTTTATTTTACCATAATATTTATCGGTTCCTATTGTTTATTGTATCTATTTATTCTGTTTTGGCAAATGACATCTCTGTTAACTCATTCATACAGCCATGTCTTTTTCACGTGTTAAGCCTTTTATTTCAACGTTTTTGAAAAATAATTAAAAAACATGAGATCAGAATCGATCTCATGCAATTTTGCTTATTTTGTTAAGGCGTGCTCTACTTTGATGCAGCGGTCCATCACTACTATGTAGCCCTTTTCCTTAAGAAAATGATAAGCTTCCTCATTAATGCATCCTAACTGTGACCAAAATACCTCGGCATCAACATCCGCAAATTCCTCAGCTACCTGTAGCAGGTGCTCTGAACGTCTAAACACATTCACAATATCAATATGTCCATCTATTTCCTTTAATGATCGAACTGCTTTTACTCCTAATACTTCGTCAACTGTCGGATTGACAGGAATAATCTCATAGCCAGCATCCTGCATCGCTTTAGAAACCATATAAGATGTTCTTTCAGGATTGCCGCTAAGACCAACTACGGCAATTCTCTTTGCTTTTTTCAATATGACTCCGAGTTCCTCCCGGCTTGGTATTTCAATTGTCAATTTATGAACCTCCTTATATTCGTCTATCTTTATTTTACCGAAAAGTTGGTTCATTTTCTAATCATTGAAAAATATTTTTCATTTGTGCTAATATGCAACATTTTCAAGCTTGTTCATCAGCCGTTTAATCGCCACATTAGACTCTTTTAAAATGAATGCCTTATCTATTGTATGTAGCTGTCGATTTTCCATTAATAATTTCCCGTTTACAATTGTTGATTCTACATCTGCTCTTGTGGCGGAATAGACAATCCGTGAAATTGGATCAATATCATACGAAGGATATACATGAAAATCATTTAAGTTTAAGATGACAATATCCGCTTTTTTTCCTGGTTCAATGCTGCCAATTTCATTTTCCATACCTACTGCCTTGGCCCCTCCAATTGTCGCCATTCGGAAGACTGTACGTGCATTCATTGCTGTCGGTCCATGGACAGGCTTCTGAATGATGGCAGCTAGCCTCATCTCATTAAACATATCCAGATTATTATTACACGGGGCTCCATCAGCACCTAAACTTACTTGTGCTTGATGGTCAAGAAGGGACGGCACTTCAGCTACGCCTGAGGCAAGCTTCAGATTAGAACCTGGACAATGACTCACTTTCACGCCGCGCTCTTTAATGATTCTTTTTTCTTGCTCATCAAGCCATACGCAATGGGCAAGAATCAAACGTTCATTTGCTAAACCAATATGATCTAAATAGACAACATTTCGCATTCCGTGTTCTTTTTCGACAAGCAGGATTTCATTTGCGTTTTCAGAGGCATGGGTATGAACACAAACCTTGTATTTAGCCGAAAGATCTCTTACGTTCGTTAATAATTCCTTCGTACACGAAACAACAAATCTTGGGCAAAAAGCATATTGAATGCGACCGTTATCATACCCATGCCATTTTTCAAGTAAATCTACACTTTCTTGAAGGGATGCCTTTGTGTTTTCACGTAAGCGTACAGGAACTTCATTTCCTTTATCCATCATCACCTTACCTGCTAAGGCACGAATACCGCTTTCCGCCAGAGCCTGAAATGCATATTCAGTATGATGAACCGTTTCCATGTCCACTACCGTTGTTGTCCCACTTTGCAATAGTTCACCAATACCTAGCATGGCCGAATAATAGATAGATTCTTCATCATGTGATGCTTCGAGCGGCCAAATTTTTTGCTTTAACCAGTCCATTAGTTCAAGATCATCGGCTTGCCCACGAAATAATGTTTGACAAAGGTGAATATGTGTTTGAACAAATCCTGGGATTACTGTGCGGTCAGTCGCATCGATTATTTTATCAGCTGAATAGGACAGATCTTTGCCGACCTCTATAATCCGGTCATCAACAATATATACATCACCTTTCATGATTTCTTCATTTATATTCATCGTTATAATTTCGGCATTTTTGATCAGAATGCTGCTCATTTCGTTCCTCCTTGCAGCTGGTTCTTTTGCCAATTCATTTTTTCGTTAAAAGTTAGTGCCAGTTTTTTATAAAATTCAATTGAGCGTAAAAATGCATCGATGTTAACAGATTCGTTTGGCTGATGGGCCAGTTTTTCATCTCCGGGTCCATAAATTAAAGTTGGTATTTCGCTTCTCGGATTGAGAACTGCGCCGTCTGTATAATAGGAGACACCGAAGCATTGATCATCTGTTTCTCCTTTTATTGCTAAGGCACATTGAATAAGAGCGGATGTTGATGATGTAATAATGGACGGCCGATCTAATACTTTTATTAATTTAAATTCATAAAGTTGATTATTCTCGACAAGTTTATCTAATTTTTTGTTTAATTCTTTTATTAATTTTTCATGAGCTTGCGGAGGAACCGTACGAATATCTACTCGAATCGTGCAGCGATCTGGAATGACATTAGTCTGGATGCCGCCTTCAATCATTGTTACAGCTAAACTGCTGCTGCCAAGGGGTTCTTTTGCTATTGTCCAGCTTAATTTCAATGAAGTTAATTCATTTATCACATATACCATGTGATCGACTGCATTAATCCCATGATCTGGCATTGAACCATGAGCAGTCTTTCCATACGTTGTAATTTCTAGCCAAAGCGCACCTTTATGTCCGACGACGATCTTCTCATTCGTTGGTTCACCAATTACAAGTGCATCAATAATACGGTTTTCATTTTCCTCTAGGAACGCTCTTGCCCCACAGCTGTCTACCTCTTCACCAGCTGTAGCAAGGAACGTAATCGTTGGTAAAGGAGTTGCTTTTTCCAAATAAATGGATTCAACAGCTAAAAACATGGCTGCTAAACCGCTTTTCATATCAGATGCGCCTCTGCCGAAAATCTTGTCGCCAATAATTTCGCCAGAAAAAGGCGGATATCCCCATTCCGTTTCCCCGGGAGAAACCGTATCCATATGTCCGCAAAACATGAGATGCTTATCACCAGTGCCATTCAGAGTAACCTCAAAATTACTGCGGTTATTTCCAAGAGCAGTTACTTTATAAGGCATATCATTCATCTTGCACCTTTCGATAAAAGCCTTGGTTACTTCATGCTCATTCCCCGGTGGATTTGAACTATTAATGCGGAGCAGTTTTTGGAGAAACTGAACATTATCCATTAGTTCCCCTCCACAATTTGCATTTTTAACGAAGTAACCTTCCATCCATTAACAGGCGCAAGGTCTTGCGAACAGGTAGTGCATGCAATGACTATATCATCCAATGCTTTCAGCCTCACATAATCGCCTGGCTTTGATAGCGGTTCAGCAATATAGTAATCGCCTACATCATCTACAACATTATTCATAAATAGATTTATCGGATCTGGTATAATTGGAGGATCGATGTTATATTTTTTCAATGCTGTTTGCAGGTTATCGTAACAGTTCGGATGATCCTCCTGGCCAAAATCCATCTTATAGCGGTAATAATCACAGGCTGGAAAGAAGAAATCATGCTTCCCTACCGTATCTTCAACGAGCTGCATAAGCGGGCGCCGTCTGTTGCTATACAGATAATCACCCGTTTTTAACCGGATGCTGCTTAAAGATGCCCTCATATGGACGGGAGAAACAAATTCCTTAGGATCGGCATGGTTAAAGCAAACAAAATCGCCAACCTGTTTGCCTTCCATATCAATAATAATGAGCTCTTCTCCCTTTCTCAGGAATGCACTTCTTCCTTCGTATGGAGGAATGATAATTTCCTCACGAATCTGTTCTTGATTAAACATTTCATCACCTGCCACGCTATTTATTTTCGTGCCTTATAAAATGACAAACTTTATTGCAATCTATCTGATTTATTTTTTTCTTCAAATGGCCTGATAATGCAACTACTTATTCAATAAATACCGCTACAGCTCGAATCGGAGACCCTGTTCCTTTTCTAATTCGAAGAGGCAGGCCAAAATAAAGGAACCGCATCCCAGCAATCTGATCAAGATTGCATAAATTCTCGGTATTCGTTATCCCATACTCTCTACATACAAGATGCCCTGAATAATTAGGATCATCTGGGTGATCAATGGCAGGTGCATCAATACCAATATTGACGACTCCCTTATCAGCAAGCCATTTTGCCGCTTGATAATCAAGTCCGGTATACGTTGTCAGCCACTCATCCGTTCCATAGGAGCGGTTATAGTGACCTGTAAAGAGGAGAACAATGTCTCCATTTTCTATAAATTGGCCAGATTGCGCTAGGGCAGATTCAAGATCACTGCTTGTGATGGAGCGATCAACCGGAATATGAGAGAGATCCAAACATACAGCTGGCCCATAAAAATATTCTAGCGGCATCTCATCAATGTATTTTCCATTTGGGTCAAATTCGTATGTAGCATCACTGTGAGTAGGACCATGCTCATTGATGATTAAATTGTTCGTAGCAAAAGGGAAGCCAATCCTTTTCTCGGTTTCTTCATGGGTAATATTTTGAAAAATCATCGTAGTAGGATGAAGGGGAAAGACAGGCATTCCATGATAGATTTCTTGTGTCAGATCGACTAATTTGACGCCCATGAAAATCTCCTCTCACTTGTTTTTTCTAGTAAAAATGCAATTGCTAGATAAATATTGAAAAAAGCTAGATAACACTTTACAAGTGCACAATAACTTACAAGAATTGCTAGATAACTCCAATGAATTGCTAAATAAACGTGTTTTACCAGGTATTTGGTAAATGGTATTTTCTTAAACAATCGTCGGAATAACTTCAAATTTATCCACATCGATTAAGCCTTTATCAGTAATTTTCCATTTTGGGCTAGTAACTAATGACCAGAAGGATAAATGCATGAATGGAACTTCCATTCCACAGCCAAGTACTTCTTTAGCAAGCCTTGATAGTTCATCAACCTTTTCACTCATTTCTTTTCCTGTTAATTCATCGGTCATTAACCCGCCAATACGAAGTGGCAAATCTCCAACGACTTTTCCATCTTTAATCATTGCAATTCCGCCATCCATTGCAATTACCCGATTAACCGCTGTCACCATATCCTCATAATTCGTTCCCGTCACAATAATATTATGTGTATCATGTGCCACACTTTCAGCAATTGCTCCGCTCTTCATATCGAAGCCTTGTAAAAAGGTTTTTCCGATTTTCCCTGTTCTTCCATGACGCTCGATGACAAATAAAGGAAGCACATCCTGCTTCAGACAAGGCTGAACTACGCCATCTTTTACATTTAAGGTAAATTCCCTGCCGCCTGTTAAGTTTTGGAATGGAATCGCTTCAATCGCGCGGACCTTTACACGACTACCGCTTGCTTTTACTAAAAGTTCATCTTTCGTAACAGGTTTGCGTTTCACTGATTTCTTTACACTTTCAGGGTAAATATAAGAAGGAATCTCAATTGTTAATTCGCCTTTTTCCGCCGCTTTTTTCCCTCCCAAATAAACCTGATCAATTGTCATATTCCTTAAATCGCTAATTACTGCGATATCTGCACGCTTTCCAGGAGCAAGCACACCTACATCTTTGAAACCAAAATGTGTGGCAGGATTGATCGTTGCCATTTGAATGGCTTCGACAGGATCCATTCCCTCTGCAATTGTACGGCGTATGATGTCATTCATATGACCGTACTTTAGAAGATCCGCTGGAACCATATCATCCGAAACGACGATGGCACGTCTGGAATCTAATCCATCTTCAGTAATGGCGCGGATGCATTCGGCCATATTCCGCTGTGACGAACCTTCCCGCATGAAAACACTCACCCCGTACCTGAGCTTTTCAACCGTTTCTTCCTTAGTCGTCGTTTCATGGCAGGATACGTGTGTACCTCCGCTTATTATATGTGCTGCAAGTTCACGTCCAAATAGGCCAGGAGCGTTTCCTTCTACTGTTTTTCCGATTGCACTGGCATAGGTAACAGCAGCTACAAGGTCATCAATTAATTCTGGTGCATGCTCATAAACCGGTTTGATATTACTGAAGCTCTGAATTTCCCCGATTCCTTGTACACAAGGATCAGTCAGCAAATCCTTCATATCCTTTGCTGTTACATTATAACCTGATGTCTCAAGACCCGGTGCATCAGGCACTGCACATGGAATAGTGAAAAGGATCCGGTTCGGGAGCGTTTTCGCTTCCTCAATCATTTCCTTCATGCCAGCAACCCCAAGCACATTGCCAATTTCATGCGGGTCACCAATTAATGTCGTTGTTCCAGTCGGAATGGATAGCTTTGAAAACTCCGTACAAGTGAGCATCGCACTTTCAAAATGCATATGTGAATCGATAAAGCCCGGACTAACGAATTTTCCTCGGATTTCCTCAACATTAGTTTTCGGGCCAATTAAGTCCTTCACATTCCCAACCATTAAAATATGCTCACCTTTAATTGCCACATCTGCTTCATAGATTTCACGGGTAATAACATTGATAAAATAACCGCCCTTTAGTACGATATCTGCGTAAAGCTTTGGATCAAGTAAAACATCTATTAATTTGCGATACTGTAATGCCTTCTTTACCTTTAACGCGTCCACTAGTCTTAACCTCCTAACGTCGTTCCTTCTAAACTATCAATAATGCCGATAATTGCTGCATCAATGGGCGCCTCTTTATTCTTTATCGCTCTTCCTGCCATGCTTCCTGACACAAATATCACTCGTTCTCCAATTCCAGCACCTACGGTATCTACAGTAATTATGGGGTTCGATAACACATTGCCATCTATTCCGATCGGCTGGGTAATAAGAAGCTTTGTTCCTACTAGGTTTTCATCTTTTTTAGTTGCTGTTACCCGACCGACCACAACACCCATTTGCATATTCATCGTCCCCTTATTTAAACGTAAGTGTAATATTTAGTTCTTTCGCTTTATCTTTAGCAAGTGGTGTAATAATCATTTCCTTTGAAATGACAAAACTATTAATATTTTGCTGATGGAAATATTGAATCGTTTCCTCATTAATAACTGTTTTTTTTACTTTTCGAATAGAAAAATTCTCTTTTTCATCGATTAACGTAATCCCCATATCCTTCAATTGCATCATTTGGTTATAAAGCTTTCTTTTTAGTCCATTTGTCCCATTATCCATCCCCTTTATGCGCCAAAGGGGATGATAAGGATCTGCCCCTGTTTTTACGGCCATTACCGTTTTTCCTCTTAACAAGGCGATCAATATTAATCGGACAAATAGTCGATTCTCATTAAAAGAAAGGATATCTGATACCAATGAAAAAGACAGGTTGGGAATTAAAATTACATCTGTATGAGAGAGAACATTCTCGGATATTAAGCGTTGAGGAATCCAGTTGTCAGTGTGAATGGTCTTTACTATTTCTTCGATAGAGATATGGTTAAATACTTCTTCTTCTGCGGTGAAACGAACACTGACTTCCTCATTTTTTATCTTACTTAAAAAAGAAAGTCCTGAATCCATTCCAATCAGATGAGTGGTAATCAGAGCCAGAACAGAAAGATTCCGCTTTTTGTTGTGCAAATTACGATTAAAAAGTTCATGCAGAGTATCCCTCATTAGTACACTCTGCTTTTTAAAACCCATCCTTATTCACCTTTTTTGGATAATAATGCTCTTTCTACTTCACTATGTGGCCTAGGAATGACATGGACAGACACAAGTTCACCCACACGGCTTGCCGCTTCTGCTCCTGCATCCGTAGCTGCTTTTACCGCACCAACATCTCCCCGTACCATTACAGTAACAAGTCCGAACCCAACTTTTTCGTATCCACAGATTTCCACATTCGCTGCCTTTACCATCGCATCTGCTGCTTCAACAGCACCTACTAGTCCTTTTGTTTCTACTAATCCTAATGCTTCACCCATTTTGCTGCCTCCTTAAATTGGTTATTGTTCCACATCTTCTTCTAAACCTGAATGGTCCGGTTTATCTTCAATAACAGACTTCTTTTCTAGTTTAAAATGCGGCAAAAGTTTTCCAGCTACTTCTTGGTGTGCCCTCGGAATAACATGCGAGGAAATTACTTTTCCTATTCGTTCAGCTGCATCCCTACCAGAATCAACCGCTGATTTTACAGCGGCCACATCACCGCTAAAATGAACGGTTACTCCAAGATATCCGCTCACCCCGATAACTTTCTCAATCCCGACAATTTCTACATCTGCAGCTTTAACAGCAGCATCTGCGGCCGAAACAGCTGTTAAATAGCCAACTGTTTCAATTAAACCAAGTGCTTGCAATCCCTTTCCCGCCCTTCAATTTTTAAATTAGCTTAAATGCTCGGCTTGCTTGAGCAATTCTTCCGATACTTCTTTAATAATTTCGTAGTTTCCGTGTAATAATAGGTAGTCTCTATCAATCTTATACTTAATATTTTTTTCTGGTGATTTTTTAAAAAAGCGATCTAATAAAAACATAGCTGCGTAGTATTCGATCCCTTCAACTACAGCCACACCGTCCACTTGTGTTGTTAAATCCAGTTGCTTTGTTAGCCATGGACTTGGAGAGTGAGCTTGATAAACTTGTATTTGTTTAAATGAATTTTGTGAAAGACGCTGGAAAAAAGTCTTTAGTGCCCGCCTAAGGATTTCAGCATTGTCTTCATATAATTCAAGAACAAAGCTTTCCTTGCTGTTTTTATCCCATGACAAACAGTACTTCATTGCCGGATGCTCTCTTAATAGTTCATTTACTATGAAAAGCTGTCCTAGCTGACATTTTCGAGAGGTAATAACACCGATTGCATTTGATTTTATCGATCGTTGAAAATTTTGCAGCAGCATTGGATGAGGACTCGAGTATAGCCAAGCTTTTAAGCCATCCCTGGTTTGCCCAATCAATTGACTTTCTTCCTGGAAATGTTTTTTCCTAATGGATGTATGGATTTGCTGTTGATGAATTGGTTGATTTCCTTGTACAAGTGACAATGTTTGAAGCCTTGCTAACGGATCTTTGTAATCACTTTTTGCAGAAACAGGTGACAGATTCTCATTTTTTACATTCGATCGGCTATTTTCTCTTGAATCTGCTGAATTTTCTTTGATAAAGGATAAGTTCTTCTGTCTGTTTTTTTGTTGATAGTTTGGCCGGTTAATTTCTTGAGGTGTCTGCTGAGGTTTATTTACAGCCGAAGATTTAGAATACACAAAGCGAGTCTCTCCGCTGAAAAGAGGGTTCTCCTTCGGTTTCTGATTCGGTTTCATTACTTCCTGAACGATGCTTTTCATAAAATCAGACAACGGTTATTCACCTCCATTAAAGGATTTTGCTAAGCTCTGAATGAGGACGAGGAATCACATTGAATGATATAAGCTCCCCACCGGTTCTGCTGTACGCTGTTTTACCAATTTCAACAGCAGCTGAAACGGCAGCTACATCCCCTTCTACAATTACGGTTACAAGCCCCGAACCCACTCTTTTTAAATCAACTAAACTGACATTTGCTGCCTTTGCCATAGAATCAAGGGCTTCAATGGCTGCAATGAATCCTCTCGTTTCAATCATGCCAATTGCCTTCATACGTTCTCACTCCCTACTACGAAAAGCGCAAGCGCCCTGCATAGCGCCGTATGGACTGGACCATCCCCGACGAGATAAAGGAAACACGAAGAGCGATAGCGATTCGATGTTGACTTATTGTAGGAGGGGAGGGAAGTCCAATAGGCGCTAGGCGTTGGAGCTAGACAGTTCTCATATTCGAAAAATGTAATACTTACTTAATCTGTAAAAATAAAACGCATTTCCCCTAAAGTGTCCATTTCACACGTACAAAACACCCCAAAATGTCCACGAACGGTGCCAGGCACCGGAGAAAGACACTATAAATAGTCTTCTAGATTAATTTCTATTGGGATGGAGGTTCTTCGGAATAGTTCTTCTTTGCCAATCGGGTAGGTTGCGTCAATCCCCATTTTGTCGGTAACCCCTCTTAAGTTGTGGGACGATTCAAGCGGAGAACCCTTTGCCCCTGGGACAATAAAAATATCTTCTGAAGCCTGTACTCTCGTGGCAATCGCCCATTCCACATCATCCGAATCAAAAATATTTACATCATCATTAACAACAACAACGTGCTTTAGATCTTTATCACTGGCAAAAGCTGCTAGAGCCGCTTGCTTTCCGTCCCCTTCTGATTTCTTTTTAATCTGAATGACTGCGTGATAGCGGGCTACACCTCCCATTGGAATATGTACACCTGTAATATTTGGAACAACCTGCCGGACAGTACTAAGTAAAGTTGCTTCACGAACAAGTGCCATCGGCAGTCGTTCTTCATAGCTAGATGGAAAAATTGTTTGATTGATGGCCTGATTTCGATAAGTAACCGCTGATATCTCAATGACCGGCTGAGGAGAACGCGTACCATAATAACCTGCTAATTCTCCAAAAGGACCTTCCATTTCTCTTTCGTACGGCAGCATATGTCCTTCAAAGACAATTTCTGCTTCCGCAAGCACATCCAAATCTACTGTTTTACAACGAACCACATCTAAGGATTGTCCAAGCATCGCACCTGCGACATTGAGCTTATCCGTATGGTAGAGATGCGTACTAATTTGGGAACTAAGTACGACTGCCGGAACAACACCAAACATAACAGCTATTTCCATCGGCTGACCTAAACGCTCATAATAAGCGTATTGCTCCATTAATTCTGGAGAGGTTATTAAGATATTCGTCCGATTACCCCCCAAATACTGCATTCTTCTAATCGATGTATACCTTTTCTGTCCAGTTATATCTTTAACAACGAGAATACCAGACACATAATAGGCGCCAGAATCATCAGCATGGTAAGTTGGAATTGGAAAAAGATCTGCCAGATCAAAATCACCGGTCACTAAATTTTCCTGTACAGGTCCAGACTCCTTTAATGTCGTTGGAATCGGATTCACAATGGAATCAATAATTTTTGGAATCAATTCTGAAGAATGGATACCCATGCTGTCAGCAAGCAGCTCTCTGTCTCCTCCAAGTCCAGCTGCCATTTGTGATTGATATCCTTTTATTTTTTCAAAGAGGAATGGCTGCTTCCCATTTTTCGTATTAATAATCGCTCCTAGTTCATAAAGGGGGTCTACTTCTTTCTTAATTCGATACAATATCCCTCTACTTTCCCAATCATCCAATAATGCTCTCATCGTTACAGCGTTCATGCTTTTTCCCCCCATCTTTCAAGCAAACGATGATCAATTCCGAGCATGTCTAGAATACGAGCGACCATGAAATTCGCCAGCTCCCATATTTCTGTTGGTTTATGATAGAATCCTGGAGAAGCCGGCATAATACAAGCACCCGTTTCTGCTAATTTAGTCATATTTCGTAAATGAATGAGATTAAAAGGAGCCTCACGTGGGACGATAACGAAATCTCGCTTTTCTTTTAAAACTACACTAGCTGATCTGCTTAAAAGCGTATCCCCTACACCATTAGCAATCGCTCCAAGTGTATTCATTGAGCATGGGACGATGACCATTCCATCTGTGAGGTAAGATCCGCTAGCTACCGAAGCAAACAAGTTTTGGTTGCTGTGAATCGTGGCATATTCCCTGAGCTCCTTCATCCCGATCCCGCACTCAAATTGCATGACTTTTTCTCCCATTTCCGTCGCAATAACATGCGTCTCTACATCTAATTGATGAAGGGCGCGGATCAATGTATAGCCATAGATTGATCCGCTTGCTCCAGTTATCCCCACTAAAATCCGCTTTTTTCTCTCACTTGTTTGCGTAAAATTAGACAACCCGTTCATCTAGGGAGAATTTACTTTTAACTGCTTCTTTATATTCCTCAGTCGTGTAAATATCACCAAAAATATCAATATCTCTTAATCCGGATACATGCATATCCTCATCCTGTGAAGTTGTTCCATCAGAAATACAAATCACATTGTAGCCATGGTAAAGTGCATCAGAGGCTGTGCTTCTTACACAAACATTTGTCCAAACCCCTGTTAAGACAACCGTATCAATCTCTTCTTCCCTAAGGAACAGATCAAAATCTGTAAAGCTAAAGGCACTATGTCTTCTTTTCTGAACAACATAATCTCCTTTTTCTTCATTCGGCTGCAGCTCTGGAATAAATTCTGAGCCCCACGTGCCTTTGACCGCATGCACTGGTCTCACTCGGAAATCACGATCATTCTTTCGGTGTGCCTCTTGCACATGAACCACTTGAATTTGATTATCATGAGCAAAATCAACTAGTTCTCTAATCTTCGGTACGATTTTCACGCCATTTTTACAGCAAAGTGCACCCTTTTCATCAATAAAATCGTTCAGCATATCTATAACGACAATACAATGCTTATTTCCTTGTAACTCCACTTTCTAATCATCCTTTCTAGCTTTATCTTCGAAATGAACCTATTTATCTGCGAAGTTTGAAAAATATCTACGAAATCAGCTACTTTATCTACGAATTTTCAGATATATCGATGATTCGACAAAAATCAATTTTGTTTTACCGTTTCCTTCGCTTCTACCTTTGCTGCTTCAAATTTCTCATACTTAAATGTTCTTTCAAGACGCTGGATGCTTTGGCGTGGAACATACTGGCCGTATCCAGCTTGCCCTACGACGCCTTTTCCATCTTCATATACAACATTGCCTCGGATAATTGTTTGGACTGGCTTACCTTTTAATTTCATCCCGTGAAGCGGATTATATTTTGCCATTGATTCTGTTTTCTGTTCATCGATTACGTACTCTTTATCAAGATCAATCACAGTGAAATCGGCATCGCTACCAATTTCCATTGAACCTTTTTTCGGGTAAATGCCATAGTGGATAGCCGCATTTCTGCTCGTCACCTCAACAAAACGCGAAAGAGATAAACGTCCTTTATTTAATCCCTCACTCACAAGAATCGGCACCATTGTTTCCACGCCAGGTATGCCTGGGAACGTATTCCAAATCGTTGCACCTGGAAAATCCTTTTCCGTAGCAATTTCGTATGGGGCATGATCGGTTCCCACAAAATCGATAGTTCCGTCTGCTAAGGCTTGCCAGTGTGCTTCGTTATCCTCTTTTCCGCGTAATGGCGGGGCAATTTTTGCAAAAGAACCACGCTCAGACATTGAATCCTTTGCGTTTAGCACTAAATAGTGCGGACATGTCTCAGCCGTTACTTTTACTCCGCGTTTTTTCGCTGCTTTAACAAGCTCTGCTCCTTCCTTAGTCGTCATATGCACAACATGAACACGTGCATCTGTCGCTTCGGCAAAACTAATGATTAATTCAATTGCCACCTTTTCTGCAAGAGTTGAGCGTGCTTCTGCCCATGCTGGTCCATCAAAGCGGCCCTCTTTTTCTAGTTTCTTAGAATTAAATGTGCAAATATCATAGTTTTCAGCATGCACACCAATTGGCAAGCCTGTTTTTGACACAGCCTTAAAAATCTCCAGCATTTCCGCATCTGAAACGCGAGGGAAAGTTGGGACTGACGGTGTCATATATACCTTAAATGCCACGACCCCTTCTTCAATTTGCGGGTAAATATTATCGAGCCAGCCTTCACGTGCATCCTCTCCAGTCATTCCGCCCCAAAAACAATAGTCTACATAGGCTTGGTCACGAATCGGTCCAATTTTCTTCTGAAAACTTTCCCCATCCCGGACAGAAGGCTTGCTGCAGCATGGCATATCAATAATCGTAGTCAATCCACCAGCAATAGCCGAACGGCTTCCTGTTGCAAACGTTTCCCGATGGGTAAAGCCAGGATCCATGAAATGCGTATGCGGATCGATACATCCAGGAACAACGAGTTTTCCTTCAATATCTATCACTTTTTCTGCATTTAGAAAGCTTATGTCGTTTGAATAACCAATAATTTTTCCATCATTCACGAGAATATTTGTTAATACTTGACGATCCCCTTGTGGGATATTTGCATTTTTCAAAATTAAATCCATATAATGACCTCCATCAATTAAAATAATTTGCTACTTAGAATCGTCAAATGACCTCCATTGAATGATCATTTTTCAATTGTTCAAGCTGCTCACTCTTACTACTATTAATTTCTTTATAATTAAATACCAGATTTAATAAAATTGCGGTTAAACTTCCGATAACAATACCGTTTTCAACAAGTAAGCGGACACTCTCTGGAAGATTTCCAAAAATAGCTGGGACAACGGCTGAACCGAGTCCGATTCCAATCGAGCATGCAACAATGAGCAGGTTTTCATTTTTACTGAAATCGACAGTGGAAAGCATGCGAATGCCTGATGATATAACCATACCGAACATCGGAATCATCGCTCCTCCCAATACAGCCATTGGAATAATCGTTGTTAAAGCAGCCACTTTTGGCAATAGTCCCAGAATCATTAGAATGACACCTGCAGCAATAACTACGTTTCTAGTTTTTACCTTTGTAAGTGCAACAAGGCCAACGTTTTGTGAAAATGATGTATACGGAAATGAATTAAATATTCCTCCGATTACAACCGCAAGCCCTTCTGCTCTCAGCCCTTTTTTTATATCCTTTGAATCAAGTTTTCTTTCACATACATCCCCTAAAGCTAGAAACACTCCGGTTGATTCAATCATGCTCACAATAGCAACAAGGGTCATCGTAAGAATGGCTGATGCATTAAAGGTAGGAAATCCGAAATAAAAAGGTTGAACCAAATGAAACCAAGAAGCGTTTGCGACCTCTGCAAAACTGACAATACCCATAAAATAGGCAACAACCGTTCCAGCAATCAATGAAAGCAGTACGGAGATTGCACGCATATATCCTTTAAAAAAACGATTCATGATAATAATCAAAATAAGCGTCAATGTGGCTAAAAACAAATTTTCTAAGCTTCCAAAACTAGGGTCTCCTTGGCCACCTGCCGCATTATTCATTGCAACAGGAATTAAAGACACACCTATAATTGCAACAACAGACCCTGTTACAATTGGCGGGAAAAACCTCATAATTTTACTCATAAACTGGGATAAGATCATTACGATAATTCCTGAAGCAATGATCGCACCATAAATAGCTGTGATCCCCTGCATGTTTCCAATCGCAATCATTGGCCCAACTGCAGTAAAAGTACATCCTAATATGACAGGCAATTTTATCCCAAAATGTTTCCCGCCTATTACTTGCAGTAAGGTCGCAATCCCACAAGTAAAAAGATCAATTGATATTAGATAAGCAAGCTGCTCGGCGTTTAGTCCGATCGCAGGACCTACGATTAACGGTACGATTACAGCACCTGCATACATAGCCAGTACATGCTGGAATCCTAATGTACCCACTTTCCAAGTATTTAGCTTTTCCAAAGACATTCCCCCTGGTTTTTTCTTTGTTAAGCTTTTCTATGAAGACCAAACACACGTATCACCTTTCACCTCCCGATGCGGAATAAAAGTATATATAAAAAAACCGCAGCAATAGAGCTCATCCATGAAACAGAATGGTCTATTGCTGCGGTTTCAATTAACTTTCGATCAACAAAAGCTATAGTAACCGCTTTCAATATGGGATTAAAGATAAATGCGCGCTGCACATTAATCTCTAAGTCGCTCTTTCTCTTACATATATTCAGCAAAATATATAATAGTACACGCTTCTTCTGTAAAAGGGTCATAATCTTTTAAGATCGTTTTTACTTTTAAACCTAGTGTACTTTCAATCTGTCCCTTAAATAATGATTTAAATTCAACAATCAATGCTGAATCAACCGAAATAGTAAGGTGCTGAAAGTTCTTGCTAAGCATTCGCAATGCCTGCACACGTTTATGCTGGGCGAAAATAATAACACGGTCATCAAATGTTTCAATCCGCTGCTTTTTCACACCCACTCCATAGATTTCTTGGTTTACTCGATTGTACAAAAAAGCAAGATCCTTTTTAAAGGTATGCTGGAAATGTATTGAAATAGTAGACATATTTGCCCCCTGTCCATCACTATATTGAATTAATCCACTTTTCATACCAATAGAGTTATCGGAAATGTAGCATTACATCAAAAGAAACTAAATACTAGGAATGATCAATCTAGCAGCTTACAACCTATTCTATCTAATTGCACGTAGGAAAAATGTCAAACGTTGTCACTAAAAACTCATTTCCGTTCGATGTTTTCTTACAATTTCCACCATAATTATTCTAGAATCATTTATTTTACGTAAGGAGGAGAAAGATGAAAGAACGACAATTCACTGTAAATGGCTCCCTCTATTCTGTGTCATGTCATCCAGCGAAAACATTATTGGACGTACTGCGTGAGGATTTGGATATGACAGCAAGTAAAGAATGCTGTGGGAAGGGTGAGTGTGGATCATGCTCTGTTTTACTGAATGGAGAAGTTGTATGCTCATGTCTAGTGCTCTTTGGCCAGGTTGAAAATGAAGAAATTACAACCTGTGAAGGGATTGGTTTAACTGAGAATATGGACATCATCCAAGAGTCGTTTGTTGAAGAAGGTGCAACTCAGTGCGGTTACTGTACGCCCGGAATCATTGTCGCATCAAAGGCTTTCCTAAAGAATATTGATCATGTACCAACAGTTGATGAAATAAAAATGGCTCTTGGAGGAAATCTCTGCCGCTGTACAGGCTATACAAAAATTATTCAAGCGATCCAAACGGCTGCCAAAAAACAAAAGCAAGAAAAAGGGACTTTACCTGTCTAATGAAAGTTGCAGCCATTCTTCTTGCTGCTGGACAATCCACTCGAATGGGCCGTCTGAAGGGTCTCCTCCCTTGGCATGGGAAAACATTATTCGAGCATCAGCTTCATGTATTAGAAACTTCTAATCTCTCACAAATTATTGTTGTTACTGGCTTCGAATCAAGACACTTTCTGCAAATAGCGGCAAATTACTCTGTGACAGCCATTAGGAACACGAATTATTTAAATGGAAAATGCGCTTCTATTTTGACTGGACTTCAGATTATCGACAAGGAATCAGAAGCAATATTAATTACAGCAGTTGATCAGCCGACAAATCCAATAATCATTACTAAACTTATAGAGGCACTTGGAAAGAATAACGCCTTCATTTCAGTCCCTGTTAACGGCGGAAAACGAGGGCACCCTGTTCTATTTTCTGCAAAAATCATGGAAGATTTACATTCCATCAGTGAAGAAACAAAGGGGCTCCGCAATCTATTTCAAAAATATCATACAAAAGTAATCGAAGTTCCTATTCATAATTCACTAATAAATCTTAATATCAACACGCCAACGGACTATCAAAATGCATTGGATTTGTACAATGCTAAACAATAAAAACGAAAAAGATAAAGCTGTCTAGCGCCAGCACCCTGAGCGCTCTTCCGCTTTTCTATTAAGGAGGGACAAAAATGCTAGTTTCTGAAATAGATATCATCACACCGCAAACAGTAAATGATTGCTTGCTCATTCTATCAAGTCATGAAACCGAACACCGACTAATTGCTGGCGGCACAGACGCAGTTGTGCGGATGAAGGAAGGAAAATGGCGTCCTTCAACTTGGATTAACATTAAGAGATTAAAGGAATTGCGTTATATTAAAGAAAAAAATGGAACGATCCATATTGGTCCTTTAACAACCCATACAGATATTATCCACTCTCCCCTTTTACAGAAAAAAGCAAATGTACTTGTTGAGGCAGCTCGTGAAGTTGGAGCAGTACAAATGCAAAATATGGGGACGATTGGCGGGAATATTGGTACTGCTTCCCCTGCAGGAGATACGATTCCGGCTCTGTATGTACTGGATGCAACGATCGAGCTTCAATCACTGAATACCAAGAGGCTCATACCAATCAATCAATTTTTTATCGGTCCGGGCCGAACGATAATGAAGCAAAATGAAATGATCACAAACATTATTATCCAGCCACAAGCTGAAAACGAAGTCGGGATATTCCAAAAACTAGGGCCACGTAAAGCGCAATCGATTTCAATTGTAAACGTTGCGATTATGCTCAGCATGGCTAAGGACCGCAAGTGCTTAGAAGGAAAAATTGCCTTTGGCTCAGTTGCGCCGACTATTGTCCGCGCAAAAAAATGTGAAGCACTCTTACCCTTAAGTCCCCTAACAGATGACATCATTGAAAATATTGCAAAGGTTGCATGGAAAGAAGTTATGCCGATAACCGATGGGAGAGCTACGGCTGAATACCGGCGTGACATGGCAAGTGCACTGCTTAAAAGAGGTCTTTATCGGTTAATGAAGAGGTGGGAAAATAAATGAAACAATCATTGAATTGGGTAGGAAAACGAGTCAAACGAATTGACGGTCCAGAAAAGGTAACAGGTGAATTAAAATATATGACGGATTATCATTTTGAAAATATGGCATGGGGCAAAGTGCTTCGAGCGAAGTACCCTTTTGCTAAAATCCATTCAATCCATACTGAAAAAGCCCGTCAGCTACCTGGAGTCATTTGCGTTCTCACGCATGAAGACATTCCCGGATTTAATGGCTTTGGCATCGTTGTTCCCGATCAGCCTGTCCTTGCTTCTGATATTGTCAGGTGCACTGGTGACGCTGTAGCATTAGTTGCCGCAGAGACACAAGAAATTGCAGAACAAGCACTTAGACTCATCGAAGTTGAATATGAGCCGCTAGAAGCTGTTACAGATGCAGAACAGGCAATGGCTGAAACAGCGCCAAAACTCCATCCTGACGGCAATATTCATAGCCATGTGAAAATTAAAAATGGAGACACGGAAAAGGCATTTAAAGAAGCAGATATCATCATTGAAAACACATTTTATTCTCCTAGGCAAATGCATGCCTTCATTGAAACAGAAGGCGGATGGGGTGTGATGGATGAGGAAGGATTGATTACAATCCGTTGCCCTGGCCAATATGCATACCGTGATCGAATGCAAATTGCACGTGCACTCGCTTATAATCCAGAGCGTATAAGAGTCATTTCCAGTCCAATCGGTGGTGCTTTTGGCGGGAAGGATGAAATAACTGTTCAAATATACCTCGCTCTTCTTGCAATGAATACGAATGGACGTCCAGTGAAAATCCACTTAAGCCGAGAAGAATCCGTTATTGCGGGCATCAAAAGGCATCCATTCAAAGTACAAATGAGAACGGCTGCCAAAAATGATGGGACCCTGCTTGCCAACGAAGTTAGAGCTGTTGCTGATACAGGTGCATATGCTTCTCTTGGTGGCGCTGTGATTGCTCTTGCTATCGAACATTCCTGCGGCCCGTATAAAATTCCAAATGTCAATCTTGAAGGTTTTTGTGTATACACAAACAACGGCATCTCTGGAGCATTTAGAGGATTTGGCGTCAATCAAGTCTGCATAGGAATTGAAACCCATTTAGATATGATTGCTGAGGAGCTCCAAATGGACCCGATTGATATTCGCAAAAAAAATGTATACCACCAAGGAGAACATTCAAGCTTGGGGCATGTCGTAAAAACAAGTGTCGGCACTTATAAAACGCTAGAGGTCGCAGAACACTGTGACCTCTGGAAAAATCGCAGCCAATACAAACAAGAAGCTAGTGAGCCTTGGAAAAAAAGAGGTGTTGCCCTAGCAACCTCCTTCCATGGAATCGGCATGGGAATTGGGCTGCCAGACTATGGTTCTGCCACTATTGAACTTTTAGCAGATGGAACATTTTTAGTTGCAGTTGGATGTGAAGAAATTGGCGGCGGAAATGGTACTGCATATGCACAGGTTGCTGCTGAAATACTAAATTGTGATATTAGTAGAATCAAAATTGTTCAGGGAGACACTGCCAAAACACTCGATGGCGGGACCGTGACTGCCTCCCGCTCGACTTATACAGGAGGAAGAGCCGTTGCAGCTGCCGCACCAAATATGATCAAGCTTCTCACAAGTGCCGTTGCTGATATCCTCCAAGTTCCTTTATCCGATGTCATCGTACAGCGTGGGTGCTTAACTGCAAAAGAAGAATATGTCACATACGAAGAAATTTATGAATACCTTTTTAACCGCCATAAACCAACCAAAGTAGAAGGCCATTTCCTCCTTCCAAAGGAAAAAGCAGAAATTAAAGGTTCAGGTGGTGCTCCCCACCACTTGTACGGCTATTTAACTCATGTGGTAATGGTCGAAGTTGATACATTAACTGGTGAAACGGAAGTTCTTCGAGTGGTCTCTATCCCTGATGCTGGAATAGTGATAAATCCTCAAGGATTAGAAGGCCAAGCTGAAGGCGGTGCAGTCATGGGGATTGGCTACACACTATATGAGGACGTAATCATCGAGGATGGCTTCCATAAGACTAGAAACTTTACTGATTATATCATTCCTACAATCCGAGAAACTCCAGTAATAGAAACCTTCCCTGTCGAGGATGAGGAACAAACGGGGCCATTCGGTGCAAAAGGAATTGGAGAAGTAGTGATGATTCCAATCATTCCTGCAATTATGTCTGCTATATATGATGCAACTGGAGCAAGAATTTATCAACTGCCAGCAACTCCTGAAAGAATTTTCAATGCACTAAAAAACGAAAAAAAACAAAATGCTCTACATGCAAGGTGATAGAAATGATGAATGACAGCTTATTCCAGAAACTTTCTGAATCAATAAAAGAGCGCAAAGAAGTCTTTTTACTTACGATTACTGATTGTGACATGCGCGAGATTAATGGACTTAAAGCACTTTTACTGCCAACGGGGGAATTCTATACCGATTTCCCCTGCCCTCCTTCTTTACAGCAAATGATCATGAATCATGCTGAAAAACTGTTTAGAAGAAAACGCTCGGCAACATTTTCTTTTTCATGGAACGGATCACCGGTTGAATGTTTTGCAGAATATTTTCCGGTTTCGATCCATTTAATTGTTGCAGGTGCTGGACATGTTTCTGAACCAGTAACCTTGATCGGGAAAACACTTGGATTCTATGTAACCGTTATAGACGATCGAAAAGAATTTGCTAACAGGGCACGATTCCCTCATGTTGATGAAGTTATCTGTCAGTCCTTTATGCATTTTTTCCAAAAGGCAGAGTTAACGGCGCAAACCTATATACTCCTTTTGACAAGAGGACATAAATATGATGTTTTAAGCTTGCAGGAACTGCTAAAAAGAAAAGAGCAACCTGCCTACATTGGAATGATTGGGAGCAGACGACGAATTTCCGGTGTCTTTGAACAATTAAAGGGTGACTTTCCTAATGAAAGCTTTGACAAGTTATTTACCCCAGTCGGGCTTGATATTGGTGCCCAAACACCAGAAGAAATCGCTATAAGCATTATGGCAGAAATATTGATGATAAAAAATCAAGCGTCAGGTGCATCGTTAAGCTTGATGATCAGCAAATATACAAAATTGGGCTTTCGTGAGGGGGCAATCAAATGGAACAGCTACATTTAATCAAACGGACAATCGAGATTAAGTCTAATGGTGAGGATGCAGCAGTAGCAACAATTATCCGTACGAAAGGCTCGACTCCCCGAAAAACTGGCAGCAAGATGATTATTTTTCCAACTGGAAGAATTGAAGGGACAATCGGTGGCGGCTGTGGAGAAGCGGAAGTGATTGAGAAGGCGCTCAAGGTCATACAATCAAATAATCCCATTAAACATATCGTTGATCTGACAAAAGGACTTTACTACGAGGATGGAGGAATTTGCGGGGGAATTATGGAATTATATATAGAAAAAGTATAAGAAAGAGGGAAATGCTATTGAAGCTCACAATTGAATCTCTAAAAAGAAGAATTACTGTCGCTGCAAAAAGAGCTCCCGCTGATGTAGTTATCAAAAATGCAAAGATCGTCAATGTTTTTACTAGAGAAATTTTAGAAAATGATATTGCAATCGTAGATGGTTTTTTTGCTGGAATTGGCCAGTTTGAAGGACACGAAACGATCGATGCAGGTGGAAAATACATCATCCCAGGTTTTATTGATGGTCATGTGCATATTGAATCAGCGATGGTTACCCCGGCCGAATTTGCTAATGTTGTCCTCCCGCATGGCGTAACAACAATCATTGCTGATCCACATGAAATTGCTAATGTAAGTGGAACAAAGGGCATTGAATACATGCTGGATGCATCAGAAAATATCCCGCTAGAAGTTTTAATAAAGCTGCCATCCTGTGTTCCTGCAACTCCTTTCGAAAACGCAGGTGCCTCACTTGAATATACAAATCTCGCACCTTTTTATAGCCATCCTCGAGTGATCGGACTAGGAGAAGTAATGGATTACCCCTCTGTTATGCAGAATGATGAAAGCATGCTCCATAAGCTGATTGATGCCCATTCAAAAGACAAACATATTGATGGTCATGCTTCTGGTTTAGATAGAGATGAGATTAATGTTTATATGGCTGCCGGCATTCGAACGGACCATGAATGTGTAACAGCTGATGAAGCATTGGCTCGCCTTCGAAAGGGGATGTACGTCATGCTCCGAGAAGGATCTGCTGCTAAAGACTTAATCACCCTCTTAAAAGCTGTGAATGAATACAACGCTAGACGTTGCTTATTCGTAACCGATGACAAGCATTTGGATGAATTGATTGATCAAGGAAGTATCGATTACAATATTAAACTAGCAATTAATGAAGGGCTAGACCCCATTCTGGCTATTCAAATGGCCACATTAAATGCGGCAGAATGCTTTGGCCTAAAAACAAAAGGGGCCATCGCTCCCGGATATGAAGCTGACTTTATGATAGTAAAAGATCTTCATTTAATTGAAATTGATCAAGTTTATAAATCTGGTAAGCTCGTTGCTCAAAACGGAAAAGTTATAAATCCTTGGGTTTCAAAAATAGTCCCCCCCTCTTCAATCATTGATAGTGTGAACATAAAACCGCTATCAAGTGAACAGCTTCAAATCGAAATTGCTAATGGAAGACAGGCAAACATAATAGAAATCGTGCCAAATATGATTGTAACAAAGCATCTTGTTGAGGAGGTCGATTCTCATAAAGGACTGTTCCAATATAATCTTGAAAAAGATTTGTTAAAAATCGCTGTACTTGAGAGGCACAAAATGACTGGCAATATCGGTCTAGGAATTATTAAAGGACTTGGCATTAAAAATGGGGCCATTGCTTCTACAGTTGCTCATGATTCACATAACATTGTCGCTGCCGGTTCGTCTGATGAGGATCTTTTAGAAGCAATTGCTCACACCTCAGAAATGAAAGGCGGATTAGTTGTTGTTCAAAATGGGGAACTTCTTTCCTCCCTTCCGCTACCAATCGCAGGTCTTATGTCTACTATGCGGTCAATCGAAATTTATGATCGATTGAAGGAAATAAATCAGGCATTAATAAAAATCGGCTGTACTTTTGAATTTAATCCGTTTATCACTCTCTCCTTTTTAGCTTTACCAGTGATACCCGAACTTAAGATAACGGATCTTGGGTTATTTGATGTAAAAACATTTAGTCATATTCATGTCGAAATATGAACATTGATAGACTAATTAATAACTATAAAAAAGCTAGGGCTCCATTTAATTAGTCCCTAGCTTCTTATCTTACTTCTTCGTCACTTGCCCTTCTTTTAAAGAAAGTGCCGTCCAAGCGGAATCATCCGCGAAAAACCTTGACCAGCTAGCAACACCGGCAAGGTCATATTTCATTGCCAAGTCAGCACGTTTACTTAAAGACAACTCATCTTCCAGCCAAATCTTATACGTTGTTTGTTCAGCTTCAGAGTAAAGCTCCGCATAGTTCTGCCCGCTTTTTTCATCATATACAGGAGTTAATCCATTTTCCGTCAGCCACTCTTGTACTTTGCTCATTGAAAGCGCTTTTGAGGAAACCTCCCCATTGTCTTTTACTGACCAAAGTCTTGCATAAAGCGGAACACCCAATATAAGGTGGTCATTCGGAACGATTTCCAATAGCTTCTGTAAGTTAGTCTCTACCCACGGAAGACTGGCTACACTTCCAGCAACCGGTGATGATCCCCAATGCTCATCATAAGCCATAACAATCATATAGTCTACGAGACTTGCAAGTTTTTCTCTTTCATAAAAAGCAGACCAATTTCCACTTGCAATAAATGTAACATCCATCGAAACAATTAGACCTGCTTCATGAAAATACGGAACAGCTTCACGAACAAATTGTGTAATAAGCGGCCCATCATCTGGATTTACATTTTCAATATCGAGATTAATTCCGTTTAAATGATAAATTTGACTGAAGTGAAGAAGCTGTCTAATCATCTTCTGTCTTGTTTCAAAATCTTTAAAGGCTTCGTGCGTTAGCTTCGGATCAAACGCGTTAGAAAACAACCCCCATACCTGATAACCCTGCTTCATAGCCCAAGTTGAAAAATCAAGGGAACCTAGATTTTTTATCGCCCCATTGCTGTCACCTAATTCAAACCATGTTGGTGAAATGACGTTGACACCTGGCATTTTTGGCATCTTTGCCGGATCCGGATTCTTTGTATATACTGCCTCCCAAGTAAGATGTATCGGTCCAGAAATTTTAGGTGCATTTATTTCTTCTTTTTCATGTGGGATAGAAACCTTTTCAATGAGATCCTCACGTACAACAAAATCTTTTTTCAAATACCCAGCGATTCCATTTTCTTTTCTAACAAAATAGTAATCTTCCTTTTCCTTTTCGATAAATAGTTTATCATTTTGCACTGTTTCTACAGTATAAGGAGATTGTAAATTAGCATCTGTTCGTAAGCGGAGCTTCTCCTCGTTGGTCTTCTTATCTGTCACCCGCCCATGAACGATTTCTTCTCCATCTTTTTTCAGCCAAATAGCATTTGTGTCCGGCAAGATTGAATATTCGATGGGATAATAGGCTAATAAAGGTTCAAGAGCGATGTACTTTTCCCCGTTGCTTACTTTAAATATGGAAAAGTGTAATTCAACAGGTTCTTCATTCACATAATAAGTCAGTGATTCAGAAGGCATTTGTATCACCTTATCTTTCGTTGTCAAAATAATCGAGTTAGATTTTTCATCAAAGATAAGGGAGTCATCTATATATTCTTTTAGGAAAGTATACGGCATATATACGCTTCCGCTCTCAACGATTGCATTTCCAGCCTGTGCCCCTTCGAACAAAATTGGGTTTTCCCCTTGGAAATAAGCTTTTCTCTCAGTAGATGCAAATGGATACAGCAATAAAATAACACTTGAAATAATTAATAAAAATGCAATCAATAGTCCAGCAATGATCCAGCCCATCGAATGTGATTTTTGTTTATGATATTCAACACGAGCCATTGTATACTTCCTCCTTAAAACTATCGTAACGAAAAATGCTGGAATTTGGAAGGCATATGAGTAGATTTTCCCTTTAAAGATAACGATAATGGAAATAGAAAAGTTTCATATTGAGCAATATTGCTCAATAATAATATCATTCTTGGTTATTTCATTACGTTTGTACATAGTATTTTATATTTTCCTCATGGTACAATATAGGCACCTGACATAAAGTTTGAAGGAGAGTTTGCATGGTAACAAACGGAATAATTATTGTATTAGCTTATTTACTCGGGTCTATCCCCTCTGGTTTAATTATTGGGAAAGTTTTCCATGGAGTGGATATACGTGAGCATGGCAGCGGAAATTTAGGTGGGACAAACTCTTTTCGAGTACTAGGAAAAAAAGCTGGCTTGGTTGTTACAATTGCGGATATTTTAAAAGGAACCATTGCCGTATTACTTCCGCTTTTCCTTGGTACAGAGGATATGCATAGGCTAATACCAGGCGTTTTCGCAGTGATCGGTCATATGTACCCAATCTTTGCAGGTTTCAAGGGCGGAAAAGCAGTAGCTACATCAGGTGGAGTTCTGCTAGGATATGCATTTCCTATGTTTATCATTATGTTAATTGTCTTTTTTGCTTGTTTATATTTTACAAAATACGTATCTTTATCATCTATGCTTGCTGCAATTGTTGCAGTCATTTACTCCTTGATTGTTTGGGATCCTCCCCTTATTATAGTAGTCCTGATCATGTCCACTTTTGTTATTTATAGGCACCGGGCGAATATTAAACGGATTATCAACAAAACTGAGCCAAAAGTAAAATGGTTGTAGATGTTTTACATTCTAAAACAGCAGATTCTTCTGCTGTTTTTTTCTATTGCCTCTATTCCTGGATTCACTTTTTTACAAAATTGTGATTGTTTTGTCGTTCGAATTAATAGTTATTATTGTTCGTTATTGATAACTTTATGATTTTTAGTATAATATAGTCAGAAAGTCTTCTTTCTTCTTTTTTTCATTCCTTACATAAAAAATATTACATTACTGAACATAATTTGATTTTTTTCGTCATAGTTTAGATTAAGAAAAAAATTCTTGTCAGTTGGCTGTTTTTGCTTTTATAAGAAATAATCATAGTAAGGATGATTAATTATGAAAGAATTAAACAAACGAATCCTTGAGGAAGAAAATAATTTAAGGCTTGATTCAAATGATGAACTCAGTACATCTATTTATCCGCAATATTTAGAGAATATTCATGCACTGGCAGCTGGGATTGCTCATGAAATTAGGAACCCATTAACATCTGTAAAGGGCTTTCTTCAGCTGCTAAGACCTTATTTAATTGAAAGTGGCAAAGAAAAATATGTAGATATCGCAATTGACGAATTAAATAGAGCAAATAATCTCATCTTTGAATATTTAAATGCTGCGAAACCGCAAATGAATAAAAAAGAGGAAATTTTTTTACAAAAAATCATTCATGAGATTACCTTATTATATGAAAGTGAAGCATTGTTTCATAACATTCTTCTGAATATCCAGCTACCAGATCAAATTCCTTCCATTTTTGCAGATGGAATGCAATTAAAACAAGTATTCATTAATCTCATAAAAAACGCTATTGATGCAATTACAGTAAACAGTGAAAAGATTCCTGGGAAAATTGATATCTTAGTAGAAGTAGAGGATGTATCAGCCGTCTGCATATATATAACGGACAATGGCTGTGGAATGACAAATGAAACATTAAACAATCTGTTTACCCCATTTTATACGACAAAGAATACCGGAACTGGTATTGGGCTCCATATATGCAAGAAAATTATTGAAGAACATTCAGGTCAAATATTTATAAGGAGCATACTCGGAAAAGGTTCAACCTTTAAGATTATCCTCCCCACCCACAATAGATTATAGTTTTTATGAAATAGGCGGCCCCTAATGGCTGCCGTTTTTTATTTACAGGCTTAATGACAAGGGGACTGATCTAGAATCTAATCCCCCAAAAATAAATTCACTTTATACTGCTGGATATAAACATTGAGGCATCTTGATTCATAAAAATACGATTCCCATGAAAGAATGTCTTAATTTCAATTGATTTAAATCCAACTTCGGATAATCTTTTTTTCAAATCTTCATGTGAAAAACCGTTATGAACTTTTGGATGATTTATTTTTTCGTTTTTGTCAAAATCAATAATAATTAGCTTCCCTCCATCATTCAAAATATTGAACATCGCTTGTAAAATATTTCCGGTATCAGCAATATGAAGAAGGACGAGTGACATTAAAACTACGTCTGCCTTAAGTTCAGGAGTTTCTTGAGTAAAATCTGAATAAAGGATTTTTGTATTGGTCTTTCCCATACGAGAAATTTTAGCTTTCGCAACATCCAACATTTGTTTTGATGAATCTATCAACAAAATAGAATCTACTAAATCTGAGATTTCCAAACTAATTAGACCAGTACCAGCCCCATAGTCTATTAAAGATTTTTCTTTACTATTTCGTAATTCTCGTCTTACTTCCTTAACTATAACTTTGGCTAATTCTATTCTTTCAGCCGTATCATATCTTTTTGCCATCTGTTCAAAAACACTATTTTCCATCCTTCACTCCCCTATTTTATTAAATATAAATTTACTTTTTTCAAACTCACTTTTTAAGATTGACATAATATGTAAAGACTCAAAGTCATTTCCATTTTTTATACATTCCCTCAATGTGCCTTCAATCACAAATCCTTGTTTTTGGTATAGATTAAAGGCACGCAAGTTGTTTACTTTTACATCTAACCATAGACGATTAGCATTTTGTTTCGAAAATGCCCATTCTTTAATAAGCCTGAATGATTCCTTCCCATAACCCTTTCCCTTATCCCTAATAGTAATCCTTACAAGCTCAATGCTTAAGTTAGGATTTTCTAATCCAGCAATAATAATATAGCCTACGGGATAGTTTCCGTTCCTATCTTCTATAATCAAGTGTAATATATCAATATTTTCGATTGCCTTTTTATGCTTTTCTTTAGACCATGGGATGATAAATTTTGCATTTTCATCATCCGATTCTAGGCTACAAATAAAATCTAAATCCTTTATTTCTGTATTTCTAAGTGATATTATGCCAGATTGTACTTTCAAGATAACCCCTCCTCTGAAGAATACTGCTTTAAAAGTTCTTCACATAAATGAATCCTTCAACGATTGTTATTTTTAAGATTATCATATTATGAGAGAGAACTATTCCCAATTTTATATTATAGTAAACGTAAACATCTATACAAGGAGTACACAATGAAAAAGAGGCTATCATTTTTATTTTCTGTTTTATTCTGTGTGGCATTAATTACTTTATCCTCCTTACTCATTATAAATATGTATAAAGAATCAAAGAAAAATGGGTTTGTCCTCCTACCCATTCAATCTCATGAGCAAAGAAAAACATTTGTTGAAGCAAAATTATACAGCAAAACGATTACTCTTGGTGCAGTCGGCGATATTCTTATACATGATTGGATTTACAATGATGCAAAAACAGCTGATGGTTACGATTTCACTCCCATGTTTCAGCACATAAAACAAACCCTTCAGCAGCCAGATCTTCTACTAGCCAACCAGGAAACGATTCTAGGCGGGAAGGAAATTGGGATATCCAGCTATCCTTTATTTAATAGCCCTCAAGAGGTTGGAGATGCACTAAAAGATGCAGGCGTAGATATCGTCTCAACGGCTAATAATCATTCCTTAGATAAAGGCGAAAAAGGTCTCGTTGCATCTATTCATTACTTAGATGCAATAGGCTTGCCGCAAGTGGGCACATCTAAGAATGCAAGTGAAAAACAGCAACTACAAATTTTGAACGCTAGTGGGATTCGAGTTGCTTATTTATCCTACACATATGGTACGAATGGCATTCCTGTTCCTAAGGGAAAGGAATATCTTGTTAATTTAATTGATCGAAAAGCTATGAAGGAAGAAATAACCCGTGCCAAACAAAAAGCAGATGTCATCGTAATGAGCATTCATTGGGGTAATGAGTATCAGCGTTTTCCAAGTACAGAACAGAAAGAATTGGCTCAGTTCCTTGCTGAAGAAGGTGTTGATATTATTTTCGGTCACCACCCGCATGTGCTGCAGCCGATGGAATGGAAGAAAGCTTCGAATGGACACCAAACACTAGTAATCTACTCCCTAGGAAACCTCATTTCAGGACAAAATAATAATTATAAAGATATCGGAGGAATGGCAACGATTGAGGTGACAAAGACCGTTGATATAGATGGTGTAAAAGTATCTTTAAATGACCCTGCCTTTTACCCAACATATGTTTCAAAAATTGACTATATACGGAATTACCGTGTCGTGCCTCTTCAGGACGCAGGCAAATTCGGTTTGGAAAATGCCAAAACTATTTATGGAGAAATTCAACAGCATATGTTAGGTAATTTATCCCTTATGAATTGAGCCTAAATTGATAAAATGTTACATAACTTTCGAAAATTCAAAAATAGTACCTCTTACCTATAGATTATAATTAAGTAAGGTATAAATGTTTCATATAGGTGTTAGGGGGGAAATTCAATTGTCATTAAAAACGAAATTAATCGTCGGGGTATTTTCGACAATGGTGCTAATTTTAGCGGTAAGTTCGGGGTTTAATTATCTTTCCGTTTCTCTATTCTCAAAGAATGGAAAGGAGTTAACTAGCGGCTTAGCTGCAGATGCCATGCGGGATGTAAATGGATTTGCTGAGCATTATGCAGGTACTTTGACCTACCATGAGACAGAAAATGTGAAAGCATCCATAAATGAGGTCATTTCAAGAGCAAAAAGTGATTTAGCTACCGTTTCAAGTTTTGATGAAGTTTATTCTAGCAATCCTGCAGCCTTAACCTCATTATTTGAAAAAATTGCCGTACAAAATGAGTTAATCATTAATATGTACTTGGGAACAGAAGCAAAAAATTTTACGATTTATCCAACCGACTACCCTTTGCCTTCTGATTTTGATCCAACGACAAGGCAATGGTACACTCCAGCGAAGACTGGTAAAAAAGGACAATTTATTATAACAGATGCTTATCTGGATGCTGGAACAAATAATTATCTGGTCACTGTTAGCTTACCTTTGTATAAAGACGATAAATTATATGGCGTACTAGGTGTAGACTTATCCCTTGAAAAGCTTACAGCATCGATTGCTAAAAGAAAAGTTGGTAATACGGGCTATGTTATTTTAACTGACAAAGGAGGTTCTCTTCTCGCCTATAAGGATAAAGAGCTTGTGTTGAAAAATGAGAATATTTCCTCCTTACCTATTTTCAAAGAGAGAAACGATAAAAATATATATTTAGACATAGAGCAAGTGACCTATGTTAGTGATAAAGACGAAGAAACAGGATGGGAGATTTTTTCTGTTATTTCTCAGGAGGAAATCAAGTCCTTCTCTAATCAAATTTCCCAAAATATGAGCAAGCGAATTGTGGATGCTGACAAGAATTTGCTATCAATTTTTAATAATTTATTATCAGCACAAGTCATCATCGTTCTTATCCTTTTCGCCATTTCAATAACGGTCAGCATCTTTTTCGCCAAATATTTTATTAATCCAATAAAGAAGCTTTCTGATTTTTTAAAAGGTGTTGCTAATGGAGATTTAACAAGGAAGATGGATGTTAAGTCAAAAGATGAAATCAGTTCTTTATTTTTTTCAGTTAATCACATGATTGACAGTTTAAGAAGTATGGCAAATAAAATGAATAGCTTAATTCTTGAGGTAGAAAAAGATTCGAAAATATTAAACGATCAAGCAGGGGTATCAACACAAGTGACAACGATTGTTAGCTCTGCAATGGATGAAGTTGCAAGCGGCTCTGAACATCTAACCGCCGATATGGTAAATATATCTTCACATGTCGAAAATAATGATATTGCCGTACGCACGATGTCAAAACGAATAAGTAAAATAGTAGAACATGCTCAAGAAACGAAAACTGTAACAGCTGAAGGTCAAACAGCAACTGAAAACATGAGAAATAAAATGAACCGTATCGTTGCCCAATCGATTGATTCAACCACGATTATGAAAAAACTGGATCAAAAACTTCAAACGATAAATGATATTACGACATTTATTCAGGAGATTGCAGAGCAAACCAATTTACTTTCACTAAATGCAGCGATTGAAGCAGCAAGAGCAGGAGAACATGGCCAGGGGTTTGCAGTGGTTGCACAGGAAGTCAAAAAGCTCGCTGAGCAAAGCAGTGATTCTGTAGGAAAAATTTCAGCGTTAATTACAGAAATCCAAGAGGATTCTTCAAAGGCATTTAAAAATATTGATCTTGGAAGGGAATCAGCAGTCCAAGGCGCAGAAATGGTGAAGAATACAGCGAATAGTTATGACAAAATGATCCATTTTATTGAACACCTTACAAAGGAAATTGAAGAAATAGCAGGCGTAAGTGCCCTCCTTTCATCAAGCAGTCATTCGATTTCTAGCTCGGTTGATAATGTCATTGCCATATCTGAGCGAACCTCAGCAGGAGTGGAAGAAGTAACAAGGATGACGAAGGAACAGCAGCAATATGTTCATGAGGTAAAGAGCATTTCCGAGAACTTACATAAGCTAACCTTTGAACTAAGAGAATTGATCAAACATTTTAAAACCATCTAACTAAAAAATGTCTCAAAAAAGAGCAAGAGTAAACGGTCTTGCTCTTTCTCTAATTCACACATTCTTCTATTAATAAATGCTAGAATAGGAAAATTGAGGTTAAAAGTGGTAAAATAACTTGATAGCTTATGAAAGGGTGAACACAATGATGATATCCGCGAGACAAAAAATGATTTTGCCCTATTTTCAGCTTTTTTTATTTGTTATCATTATTGTCATTGTTCAATATAAGCAGTTCACTGTCGCTTTTGCCCTCCTGTTAACATGTATTCTATATTTAGCCATTTTTGCAAAACAAAAACGTGTGTTTTTATGGATGCTAGCAGCCTATATCGTTGGCTACTTACTATTCCTTTTTGGCGATCGTCTCATAGACAGTCTCCCTTACCATGTGAACATCTTAATGGTTCTTAGTCGTTGCTTAATGTTATGCCCTATCCTTTTCATGTTTTATGTTGCAAGGAAGTTTGGAGAAACGCCAATTCTGTATTGGTCATGGCCTGATTGGCAAGCAAAAATATCATTCCCCTTTATTTGGCGTGGTTTTCACTCTATTTCAATAAAGAGATTTTTGCTCATTGCAATTAGTATAAATATGGTGATTTTCATACCCTTTATCTTAAAAGCAAGTCTTAGCTTTAGCCTCCCTTTCCTGCTATTCCTATTTTCCTTTTCCCTAATTAATGGGATATTGGAAGAAATATTGTGGAGAGGAATGATACTAACAAGTATGGTCAATCTTGCAGGCGAAAAAGCAGGTCTGCTTTTTTCAGGAATAGGATTCGGTCTATCACACTTAATTTTAGGCTATTCACTTCCAGCTTGTCTCGGTTTTGCAATTGGCGGCTTCTTCTATGCTGGCATAACCATCCGATCAGGCAGTATTTTTCCTGCAATGATTTGGCATATTGGATTTAATTATCTTATGATTATGAGTGGGCTGATTCCATTTATTAATTAAGGGTATATTAAAATGCAATGTTTTTTCAAACAGGAACTGCAAATAAGTGAATCAGCCAATAAGGAAAATGAAAACAAGTTTTTAAAGGAGGAGCTTATAAATGAAAATAGTTATTAATGACCAAGCTGCTAACTGGTATAAAGAGGAAATGGGACTTCATACAGGAGACTATGTACGCTTTTTTGCTCGGTATGGCGGTCATAGTACTGTTCAGCAAGGGTTTTCGTTAGGTATTTCAAATGAAGAGCCGCTTGATGCTGGCACAGCAACAACAAAAGATGGCATTACATACTATATTGAGCAGAAAGATATGTGGTATTTCGATAGCCATAATCTCTATGTTGAATTTAATGAAAAAGCGAAAGAGCCGGAATATAAATATGAAAAATAAAAACAAAAGAGTTACAGATATGTTCTGCTAACTCTTTTTTCCTTCCCAAATATGATCATCAAGTCCTTCTGCCTCTAAAATCTTCGCTTGATGTTCTCCTATTAAATCGAAATGAGAATAGCCATCTTTCCGCTTATGTATCCAATCAGGCTGTAAATGATGTTTCTTTCCCCATTCAATCAGCCTTTTCATATCGTTGCAGCCAACTTTGGTCACTGTTTTATATCCTGGAAAGCGGTCATCTAGCCAATAATGAGTTAAAAAGGCTATTTCGCCTTTATCAATTTTTTTCTTCCATTCTTGTATATCTTTTTTCTTTAAACCAAATGCCAAAACTAGCACCACCATTCATAAAAAAGCAGAGATAAGGAGCAAAAACTTCTTTTCCGCTTCCGCTCCAAAATTAATTCGCTTCTACTGGTTGTTTCTTTGCTTTTTCATACGCCTCATGCCACGCAGGATATTTTTTCCTAATTGAAAGCGGACGGAAGGAGTCCTTTTTCACACATACATGTTTTGTAAGACCAGTAACAGCTAATTCTCCCTCCTCATTAAAAATTTCATACCCATAATTAACGCGTAAGCCATCATACTCATCAATCCATGTTTTTACAATCGCCTTTTGTCCATAAAGGAGCGGTTTTTTATAGGATGCTTGGATATCCAGTACTGGTGATAAGATACCGTCCTTCTCCAATTCAGCATAATTAAATCCTAAATCTTTAATTAGCTGTGTGCGTCCTAACTCCATCCAGATAAGGTAATTCGCATGATAAACAACACCCATTTGATCTGTTTCCGCATATCTGACTTCAATTTCTCTTGTTGAAACGAACATCCCTATTCCCCTTTCCCTATTCTGGAAAATGCTGTTTCAAAATCTACCTTTTCTAGGTAATTCACATTTTCCAATGTATTACTTTCCTTTTCTTTTGTCATTAATCTTAAAGCCTGCGACTGAATAGCCTCATCCGTTACATTTGTAGCAAACCTGCCATTTCCATTTATCGTTATCTCGCCTAATATTTTCTTTAAATAAACCTGTGCTTCTGAACTTATATGATATTGAAAGTGCAAGGCATAATTTATGATAATTTGCAGCAGTTCTTCATTAGAATAGTCACTAAAATGAAAAAACTTCTTAAACCTTGATTTTAACCCTGGATTACTCTTCAGCAATTCATCCATTTCCTTAGGATAACCTGCTAAAATAACGACTAAATTTTCATTATGTTTTGTCATTTCATCAACTAGCGTGTTAACCACTTCCTTGCCGAAATCTCCTTGCGAAGAAGACAACAATGAATAAGCCTCGTCAATAAAAAGAACCCCGCCAAGCGCTTCCCGAATCATTTTTTTCGTTTTTATTGCTGTTTGCCCGACATAGCCAGCAACAAAATCCGCTCGGCTTGTTACGACTAAATGTCCCCTCTTCAACATCCCACATTCCTTCAAGAGTTCAGCAAAAATTTTAGCAACTGTTGTCTTTCCAGTTCCAGGGTTCCCAGTAAATACAGAATGAAGCTGGATTGGAACGACTGGCAATCCCTTTTCTCGTCTCATTTGCTGCATTTGGACGAAAGAAATCAGGATTCTCACTTCATTTTTTATTGATTCCAGTCCAATTAATTTTTCTAGCTGTTCTCGTGGATTCGAAATCTTTTCTTGCTCGTTTTTTTCAAAATCCTCTTTTTCAAGAAGTGTATACGTCAAAATATGCTTGTCCTTTGAAAATTGTGAACCCTTTTTAAAAATGGCTCCCAAGACTACATCTTGAACTGTCCGTGCATTGCCAAATGTTTCATCTACTCGTTCCTTATCAAGTCTATTTTCAAGTTCTAGCTTTGCTTCATCTGTCATCACATAATCATTATCTTTTGCAAGTTTCTCAGCAATCCCGATAAGCTCAGCATTCGAATAATCAGGAAGCTGGATATGGTTTGATTGTGGGAAACGGCTCCTTAGACCAGGATTAGCGTCCAAAAATTGTCTCATCTCATCCGGATATCCAGCCAAGATTACCGCAAACTTCCCGCCATATTCTGGTCCAGTCATTAATGAAACAAGAGTATCTATTGCCGTCTGCCCATAATCATTTCCTGTTTGTCCATCTCTTTTGAGACTGTATGCTTCATCGATAAATAGGACGCCACCAAGCGATTTTTCGACTATCGCACGTACATTTTCCTCTGTTTGACCAACAAATGAGCCAACAAGTTGTGAACGGTCTGTTTCTACTACATCTTCCCGAGGAAGAACACCGAGCTCATGATAAATTTTAGCTAGCAACCGGGCGATCGTCGTTTTCCCCGTTCCTGGATTTCCGGTTAAGACCATGTGTAAACTCATTTCGTCCTTTACTTGAAATCCAAGTGCCTTTCTTTCCTTTTGATAGGAAAGGAAGCGATAATAATCATTTACTCTCTTTTTTACATGGACAAGTCCAATCATTCCTTCTAACTCTTCAAGAGGGGTTATTTCTACTACTGTATCTTCTTTTTCTTCACAGAAAATGGTAGCCCACTCTTTTTTTAAATCTTCAATTCGATCTAAGTGTTTCTTCATATCACTATAATAAGTCGATGTATAGAATACACCTGCTATCGATTGATCATATTCTTCTGATGCTTTTAGGAGCAATGCTGTTTCTTCAATGACCTCTTCCAATAGAAGAATCATTTTTTCATGCACTGTCTGCAAGATGAAATCCTTTCTTTTTTGGGCATTTTCCTTCCCACTTTGTAAGTGATCTCTTTCTGCATCCGCATGATCAAGGAATTGTTGGCAAATGAGCAAAAATTGTTCTGATGTTTTTTTCTTTGCTTGCCTATTATCTGTTTCTCTTAATGGCGGAAAAACAAGTGCTTCAAGTACTCCAGCCTTTTTTCTCCATTCAAATTGTGCCAATAACTCTGCTGCTCTTTCATTATCTTCATTTAATTGTTTAGCCTTCTTAAGCCAAGCCAAGCTTAAAGAATCCTGCTTATATTTATTTATCCTTGATAGAGAGGCAATTGTTAATAATTCAGAAGCAAGTGCAGAATCTGCATTTTCATCCAAGGATTTAATGGCAGATAATAATTCTGCTTCATTTTCTATGTACTTATTTTGACTTAATTCCTGTTCCCATCGCTGCCATTTCTCCATAATTAATTGCTGCTGTGTTTGTTTTTTCATGTTCTCACACTTCTTCTTATCAATTTCCATACTTATCATATCATATTTAACTACATCCTTTATAGGAAAAGACCTGTCCATCTGGAACAGGTCTTTTCTTATACCATTGTTATTGGTTATATCCATTCTGACGCGCCTGGGATTCGTCCTGAATTTCAGAGCGCATCGTATCAATACTTTCCTTCCTGCGCTCGTTTTTTGCTTCAATTCTAGCTCGATCCTCAGCATTTGAAAATTCTAATGTTTCTTCAGCTTCATTTATATTTTCAATTGTATTTTCTACCATCGTTTGTAACTTTTCGACATTATCACTGCGATCATCTGGTTTTGGTTTATTATTATACGCCATACTCCTATTCCTCCTAAAATTGTTGTAGTCATACGAATATAGTTTGTGAAGTAAGCGTAAAAATATCATCGGAAAAAAGTGGTTGTTCTCATAAGAAAAACACTACCATTTGTATGTAATGTCACTTGCACAACGATTATCCATTTCATATAAAAGCCACCGTAAATTACAGTGGCTTTTGAATTGTTATTCACCTTTGGTTTGCATTACTTGTGGCACTCCACCTGTATTGCTCTGCATTTTTTTGCCTTTATTGCCTCCAAATCCACGAGGCTGAGTACCAATATGGTTTGGAACAAAATGCTCATAATTTCTTTTATTTGATTTGCTCTTACTCATAAATATCCCCCCTCAATATTAATAATATTTCCGCTAGAGGGGGGTTTCATTTCTTGTAAAATTTGTTATTCCGCTTTATTTAATCGCTTTTGTTCCAATCGCGCTTCAATTCTTTCCATAGCGGCTTGATCTTTTAAAATTTGTCGTTTATTTTCTAAAACAAGATCGGCGAATGAACGTTTTCTCGGTTTTCTCATCAGTTATTTCACCTTCCTTTAATTCTATATTAGCAGTTATTATTCACAAAAACCTTTGTAATTATTACAACTTTTTGAAAATTTATTTGTTTATTGAAAATATGAAAACATCAGCGATATGCTGATGCTTAGGTCATAATCCAGAATATTCTTTCATCAAATCGATTGTCATTACACTTAAGTGCTTATGGCGAATTATACCTCCCTCATCAATAAAAAAAGTGGTTGGAATGGTCAGGATTTTGTACATCGAGCTTACTTTGTCTTTCTCATCTAATAAGATAGGAAAATGAACATCCATTTTCTTTGCAAAACCTGCAACATCAGCCTTAGGATCAATATTAACGGCAAGAATAACGACGTCATTTTTAGATAACTGGTAGAATTTTTGCATATCCGGCATTTCTTTTTTACAAGGAGGACACCATGTTGCCCAAAAGTTCAACATAATCCTCTTGCCTTTGAAATCGGAGAGCTTGACTGTTTCACCTGTTAAATTCTTTAATTCAAAGTCTGGTGCCTTTAACCCTACCTCTAAACCAGGGAGATTATTTACCTGAATAGATTCGACTTCTTTCTCTTCCTTTGCATTCTTTTCCATTGCCTGAACAATTGCGACTGTCATTAAGCCGCATAAAAAAACGATTGCAAGTACTTTTTTTATCATGCTGTTCCACACCTTTTTTAAGCTATATATCGTTATTGTAACCTAGAGATATATAAAAAATAAGGTGTTTTCCCATGGAATAAAGGAGGTAAATGTGACAATTTTATAAAAAAAAAGCGCGTAATGCCATTCCTGGAATTACACGCCTTTTAAATATTTTAGTTAGCCAGCTTCTCACGAAGAACCATTTGCAGGATACCGCCATGACGGTAATAATCAATTTCAACTTCTGAATCAAAGCGTACAAGTACTTCAAATGATTTCGTATTTCCATCTTCATCAGTTGCTGTTACTTGAACTAGATCACGAGGTCTTACGTTTTCATCGATTTGAACATCAATTGTTTCTTTTCCAGTTAGACCAAGTGTTTCTGCACTTTCTCCATCTTTAAATTGAAGTGGAAGAACACCCATTAACACAAGGTTTGAACGGTGAATACGCTCATAGCTTTCAGCAATAACGGTTTTGATGCCTAAAAGGTTCGTTCCTTTTGCTGCCCAGTCACGCGAAGATCCCATTCCATAATCTTTACCAGCTAGAACCACAAGGCCCGTGCCATCTTCTTTGTACTTCATGCAAGCGTCATAAATAGAAGTAACTTCGCCAGTTGGCCAATAAGTTGTGAATCCGCCTTCTGTTCCAGGTGCAATTTGATTGCGGATACGGATATTAGCAAATGTTCCACGCATCATCACTTCATGATTGCCACGACGGGATCCGTAAGAGTTAAAGTCACGAACTTCGACACCGTTCTCACGAAGATATTTTCCAGCAGGTGTATCTTTTCCAATTGCACCAGCAGGAGAGATATGGTCTGTAGTGACAGAATCGCCAAACTTTCCAACAACACGCAAGCCATTTAAAGGTTTTACTTCGTCTGGATCAGGCTTTAAGCCTTCAAAGAACGGTGGATTCTGAATATAAGTTGATGTTTCATCAAAAGTGTATAATGGGTCATTGCTTGTTTGGATTTTGTTCCAAAGTGCATTGTCACCAAATACATTTTCGTATTCTGAACGGAATAATTCAGGTGTAACTGTACGTTTCACTACTTCATTAATTTCGGCAGATGTTGGCCAAATATCTTTAAAGAAAACATCATTTCCATCTTTATCTTTACCGATTGCTTCATTTTGAAGATCGATGTCTACTGTACCTGCAAGTGCATATGCAACTACAAGTGGCGGTGATGCCAAGTAGTTCGCTTTTACAAGCGGATGGATACGTCCTTCAAAGTTACGGTTACCTGAAAGAACCGATGTAACAAGAAGGTCGCTTTCTGCAACTGCTTTTTCAATCTCTTCTTTTAATGGACCAGAGTTACCTATACATGTTGTACATCCATAACCAACAAGATTAAAACCAAGCTGATCAAGATATGGAAGAAGTCCAGAATCACGCAAGTATCCAGTTACTACTTTTGATCCAGGTGCTAAAGAAGTTTTTACAAACTTTGGCACTTCCATGCCAAGCTCAACTGCTTTTTTCGCCACTAAGCCAGCACCTACTAATACATATGGATTAGAAGTATTCGTACAGCTTGTAATTGCAGCAATCGCAACAGCACCAGTTTTCATAGTAGTTGAATCGCCATTGTTGAAGTTAACTGTTACTTCTTTTTCTATCTCTTTCTCATCTAAACCAAAACCTTGGTTTCCTTGAGGTGCTGTAATTGCTTTATTGAATTCCTTCTTCATTGCTGATAGTGGAATTAAATCTTGTGGACGCTTTGGTCCTGAAAGGTTTGCTTCAATTTCAGCAAGGTTAATTTCAACTACATTTGTATATACAGGCTCGAATGACGGATCGAAGAATAATCCATTTTCTTTGCTGTATGTTTCAACCACTTTAATTTGTTCTTCAGAACGGCCAGTAAGGCGCATATATTCAAGAGATTCATCATCAACAGGGAAAAATCCGCATGTAGCACCGTATTCTGGCGCCATATTTGCAATCGTTGCACGGTCTGCAAGCGGCAATGCTGGAACACCAGGACCAAAGAATTCAACAAACTTGCCAACAACTCCATGAGCACGAAGCACTTGTGTGACTTTTAAAGCAAGGTCAGTAGCTGTTGCTCCATCTGGAAGTTCTCCTGTTAATTTCACTCCAATAACTTCAGGAACAGGGAAATAAGAAGGCTGTCCAAGCATTCCTGCTTCTGCTTCGATCCCGCCTACGCCCCAGCCAAGTACACCAATTCCATTTATCATTGTGGTATGAGAATCCGTACCAACTAATGTATCAGGGAATGCTTCAAATTCGCCATCTTCATTTTCAATTGCATGAACGACATTTGCAAGATACTCTAAGTTTACTTGGTGAACAATTCCTGTTGCTGGCGGAACAGCGCGATAATTGTCGAATGCCTTTTGTGCCCAGCTAAGGAATTGATAACGCTCTGCATTCCGTTCGAATTCAAGCTCCATATTCAAATCAAGCGCTTCTGCAGTTCCAAACTTATCCACCTGTACAGAGTGATCAATAACAAGATCAACTGGCTTTAGAGGGTTGATTTTATCCGGATCTCCACCCATATCTGCCATTGCTTTACGTAAAGATGCTAAGTCTACAACCGCAGGAACACCTGTAAAGTCTTGAAGAATAACACGTGAAGGTTTGAAAGGAACGTCTACTTCTTTTACTTCGCTAGTTCCCCATTTTGCTAAGTTTTCCACATGCTCTTTCGTAATCACACGTCCGTCATATTGACGTAATACAGATTCTAGTAATACTTTAATCGAATAAGGTAATTTAGAAACATTTCCTACACCAGCTTTTTCAAGAGCGTTTAAAGCGTAATAGTTATAATGCTTCCCGTCTAATTCAAATGACTTACGGGCTTTAAATACATCATTTTTTGCCATGGGTATATCCCCCTTTTACAAATTTACAATTAAATAAATAATGGAAGTTGTCGAAAAGTTGGAATTTTCATCTATACTAACTTTTCTCACAATTCTTATCTTAATACAACCTTCTTTATATGTAAATAACAAGAAAGTTATTGGTTTCGATAAGTATTACTTATATCAAAAATCAAATTGAACTATTTTATATTAAAAAGGGGGAATTGATTGGATTAGAAATTTATTTAATTTTTAAAAATACCTCATTAAATTATTCTAAAAAAATAATTCTTCCACTCCTTAGGGCTGCTCATTTGAAGCTATACATAATTTTACAAAAAAAAACAAAGACTAATATATGGAGGTGACGTAAATGGCAAAGAACAGGAGAGCAAAACATGTCATACCTGGAATGAATCAAGCAAAAGGACAAGGAATGGGTGCGGGTTTTAACGAGGAATTTGCCAACGAACCGCTGACGGAAAAACAAAAACAAAACAATAAAAAGAGGAAGAAAAATCAATAATCGTAATGGGAGGTGGAAAGACATCTGCTTCCCTATTTATTTACATTAAGTGGAATAACCCGGACTAAATGCCGGGCATTTAAATTGATTTAAGTAATTTATACTTACAATTTAGTCGTTTTTGTTTACAAATCAATCGATATTATTCTATTTCATTAACCTCACGAACCATTGTGCTTAAATCCTGTTGAAATTTTTGCAGTTGGGCCCGTTGTGTTTCTGATGCAACTTCAAGAGCATTTTCAATTTGCTCAAAGGCTTCATTCACTTCTTGCTTTAAATGCTTTAACTGATGGCCGTAGCTAGCAGTATCTCTAATAATTTCATTGTATAATTCTTCAGCATCCTCGACCCCCTGCTGAGCTGCTTGGAATGCTTGCTGTTTGTTTTTATGGTAAGGCATAATCTAATCACTCCTTCTTCATTTTGTACAATTAAATTGTGCAGTCCAATTAAAAAATATTCCGCATAAATTCCTATTTACATTCCATCCTATTGATTAGGAGGGATAAAGCAATGAATAAGAACGATGGCAAGGATATGCGAAAAAATGCACCAAAAGGGCCTAACTCAGGACAGCCAGAACCACTAAGCGGATCTAAAAAAGTAAAGAACCGAAATCATACGAGACAAAAACATAACAGCAATCACGACATGTAGAGATATTATTAAAAAAACAGCTGTCGCTCATCGCTTCAGCTGTTAACCTTATCTATATCAACGTTAATGTATGAAGAAGATAGTCTTCCTCCTCCTTCGTAACAGCTCTTAAATCGATTAGAACCTCTTCCTTATGAATTCTAACTATAATTCCAGGTAAACAACCGATTCTGAGCTTCCTTGCGAGCTGGTCCGCACCCATTTTCCTATGTTTAATAACAGCAACATAAGTAGGGAGCTCAACATCTGGCATCGTGCCTCCGCCTACTTGTCCGATGCTTTCCTTTAAAATTGCATCGTACTGATCAGTGCAGCTTAGAAGCTTACTGATAAAGGCTTGTGTTCGTCTTCCCAGTTCTTCCTTTGTAGTTAATAAATCTCTAATCACAGGAATATTTTTCATCCCTGCTTCCCCTTTTAAATAGTCAATTAATGTGCCTTCCAATGCAGCAAGAGTCATTTTGTCCACTCGCAAAACCCTTGCAAGCTGGTGCTTCTTTAACTGATCAATTAATTCCTTTTTTCCGGCAATGATTCCTGCCTGCGGACCGCCAAGTAATTTATCACCACTAAAGGAAACGAGATCCGCACCCTTTCGCAGCACTTCCTTGACTGCTGGCTCATCACCAATTCCTTTCTCTTCAAAATTAAAAAGCGCCCCGCTGCCTAAATCCTCGTAAAAGAGGATATTTCGTTCCCCCGCAAGCGATGCCAATTCCTCTGTTTCTACTGTCTTTGTAAATCCAATCACTTTAAAATTGCTAGTATGAACTTTTAAAACCATAGCCGTTTGATCAGTAATCGCACGCTCATAATCTGCAAGATGTGTTTTATTTGTAGTACCTACTTCAACGAGATCCGCACCGCTTTCTTCCATTATAGAAGAGATTCGAAAAGAGCCGCCGATTTCAACAAGCTGTCCTCTTGATACAATAACTTGACGCTTATTTGCCAGCGCCTTTAGTATGAGGTAGACCGCTGCCGCATTATTATTCACAACCATAGCTGCCTCTGCACCCGTTAGTTCTTTCAACAGTCCTTCAATATGACTATGTCTTGAGCCCCGCTCACCTTCTTCTAGCTTATATTCTAAATTGGAATAATGTAAGGCTGTTTCAAGCACATGTTTTACAGCATGTTCACTCAGTCTGGCACGTCCAAGATTTGTATGCAGAATGGTCCCTGTCGCATTAATTACTCGTTTAATCGTATAGCTATACTGCTTATCTACATGCTCCTCCAAACGCTGAAACAGCAAATCCACAAATTGCTGACTGCCTGAATCTGATCCATGCCATTTTTCATTAATAATTTCAGTACGTACATCTTCAAGTACTTTTTTTATTTCATTCGTCATATGTATTGAATCAATCCCGCTCTTCTCCATCAAAAGGGCAAAACGCGAATCCTTTTGGAGCTCATGAACAGGGGGTATATTTCTTAGTAACTGCTTCAACTTAATCCCCTCCTTTTCTTGCAAATTCATTATATACCATTTTCTCCTTAAGTCTAAAGGAAGTCTGATGGTTATTAGTTTACATAATATTTTTATATAAAACAAACCATCTCTATTATATAGAGATGGTTTGTTAAAAGGCTATGCTTTCATTTTTTCGATCACTTCTTGCGCTTTCGGAAATAAGCCTGTTTCATCTTTAGAATAAATTTTTTCCCCATTGACAGTCACTTCGAAAACCCCGCCAGAGCTAGGGACCAATTCCATTTTCTTAATATTTGTTCGAAAATGTGTGAATAACTCTTCTGCGAAACTCGCAGCTTTCGGTGCATAATTTCATTGCATACAAAATTCGATTTTAACTTCGTAGGTTTTCATATTATAGTACCTCCAAGTATAAATTCTCGAAACATTCATATTTTTCCACTTCTATTGTAGTATAAATGCAGTTTTTCTACAAATATTGAAATACAATCAAGTGATTTTACTCAGTAATAGAGGTATACTGATGGTTGGAGGTGGTATCAGTGAGTGAACAAGAAAAAATTCGTTTAACTTCATTGTCAACAAAAGCTGGCTGAGGCTGCAAAATTGGTCCTGAGGACTTGTCGCAAGTTTTGCGACTGCTGCCGAAACAAGATCCAGTTCCAGAATTGCTTGTCGGTCATGAAACAAGCGACGATGCTGGTGTGTATCAATTAACAGAATCAATTGCATTAATACAAACAATCGATTACTTTACTCCGATCGTTGATGATCCATATATGTTTGGTCAAATTGCTGCTGCAAATGCACTAAGTGATGTCTATGCAATGGGAGGACAGCCAAAAACAGTGCTAAATATTGTTGGCTATCCTGTTAAAAAGCTAGGCCCTGACATGTTAGCAGAAATACTAAGAGGTGCCGCTGACAAAGTGAAAGAAGCAGGTGCAATAACAGTAGGAGGACATTCCGTTGATGATCAAGAGCCGAAGTTTGGCTTATCTGTTACTGGCATTGTTCATCCAGACCATGTTTGGAAAAATGTCGGTGCTAAACCAGGTGACGTACTTGTTTTAACAAAGCCAATTGGTGTAGGTATCATGACAACTGGCATTAAACGAGGAGTCGTGACGACTGATCAAGAAAAAGAAGTTACTGACACGATGGCTTCGCTGAATAAAACAGCTGCTGAACTTTTAACTTCCTTCACACCTCATGCCGTTACCGATGTGACTGGTTTTGGATTACTTGGCCATGGAAGCGAAATGGCACGAGGAAGTAATGTAAGCTTTGAAATAGAATATAACCGTGTCCCAATTCTTGATGGTACATATGAACTTGCAGTGCAAGGAGTCATTCCTGGTGGCTCGAAAGCAAACTATCAATGGCTTGCAGATGACGTTGATTATGGATCAGCTACGCCTGATGAACAGTACATTCTTTGCGATGCAATTACTTCAGGGGGATTGCTTGTTGCTATGAGCAAGGAAAAGGCAGATCAATATGTTCAACAATTACATGATGCTGGGCAGCAATGTGCATCTATTATCGGGAGAGTATCGGAAAAACGTGAAAAACTCATTTATGTCAGAAAGTGAAACTTCAATTATGGGGGCCTTCATCCCCCACATTCATTTACTGTTCACTCAACTTCTGCAGTTGGGATTTTTCAGTCCGCTAATCTGCGAGAAAGCGAAGGTGTTTTATGGATGTTCATGCATACTTAAATCGAATTTCTGTTAAAAAGGAAAATCAGTTAACATTAGAATACCTTGCAAGACTCCAGAATAATCACATGAAAAAAATTCCATTTGAAAATTTAGATGTCACACGTAAAGTGGAAATTAAATTAATAATTGACCAGTTTTATAAAAAGATTATGGGAAATGGACGTGGAGGATTCTGTTATGAGCTTAACGGTCTATTCGAACAGCTCTTATCAAATCTTGGCTATCGTTCTCACCTCATTGCTTGCACCGTAAAAAAGCCTCAAGGATGGGCAAAGGCTGATACACATGCTGCGATCATCGTTAACATAGACCAGCCTTACCTTGTAGACGTTGGTTTCGGGGACTCTGTACGACAGCCAATGCCGTTAACTGGAGAGGAACGAACGGATGTAAGCGGAACATATCGAGTAATTGAAACTAGTCAAGGTTCATTTGATTTACAACGTTTTGACGAGAATCAATGGAAGACACTTTATCGATTTACAACCGCTGTTAAAAATATTGAAGATTTTGCAGAAGGATGTTTATATAATCAAACGTCTCCAGACTCTACTTTCACCCACGGCGATATTGTTACAATCGCGACAGCTGACGGCCGAATAACTTTATCTGCCTTAACCGTTACGCAAACGAGAAATGGGCACAAGGAAAAATGGGAGCTTTCAGAAGAAGAAAAAATAAAGTTTCTTGAAGAATATTTTCATCTAAAAGTCTAATTTCAATTGTTGCCGTTCTTGCTGTAGCAATCGGCTTAAAACTTATTGAGAAATTCTATATAAGCTTGAGATATTTTCTCAAGCTTATAAGTTTTTCATTCACCGGCTCACATACCTCATGTACTTGTGATACTGTTACCGACCGTTAAGTACATGGAGAATTTGTTTTCTACATATTATTACATTTTCTTTCAAATGGATTTTCTAAACAAATATAAACCAAAGCCTAAAGTATCTCTCCCCCACTTCAAGTAGGTTGTTCTCCAACTTCGAATTCTTTTTAGCATTGCCTCTCGATCTGGATCATTGGGATTTTCTTGACAATAATTTTCAATTGATGAAGAATAAAGCCATTCATATTCATCCCATTCATCATCGTTTGAAACATATGACCATAAAGGAACTAAACCTACATCCTCACCAGCCATCACATTTTCTGCATGTGATTTTAGTTCAGACTCATCCGCTCCTCCGAGTTCTGCTAAATATTCTTTACTAGGAGGCTGTTTCCAATAACCTTCACCGATTAGGATATGTCCATTTTTTTTGACTAATCTATACAATGTTTCTAATGTTGATTCTAGCCCACCTAATGCATGTGTTGATCCAATACAAATCCCTAAATCATATCCTTCTTCTACACATTTACCTACTGCAGTACTAGCATCCTCCACAATAAATTCTATCCGGTCATCAGGAATTCTACCTTTTGCATTCCTACTTGCTTCCTTAATTGCACCTTCATACAATTCTATCCCTGTTGCCGTTACATGATATTTTTCAATTAGACGAATAATTAGTTCACATTTTCCTGAACCAATATCAATAACCTTCCCATGGGAATTCAGTGGTAGCATTTCTAGTATTTTCATCATTTTTCCTTCACTAATTGGATTACTGAACGCATGATCACGGTGGGCAATGGCTGAAAACTTATTTCTATCCAAATTTAACAACTCCTTATAGCTAATTTCCCCTCATTCTAATTACCAAATTTTATTTATTTTTTATGTAATTCATTTTCAGTGAATAAACAATAACTTGCAACTCAAGTAAATAATTGATTGAACAATGAAAAATATGTATCTAATACTTCACAAAATTAGTAGTCTTGCCAAATACAATAGCATTAGTACGCAATAGTCAGTAGCTGAAATCTCCCAGATACTTTCGCTTCAATCAAATAAAAATACAAAAACAGGAAAAGACATCCTGTTTTTTCCTGTTTCAGGTTAAGCGCTTATTGGACAAATCCCTCCATTATTTTATATTCCTCGTTGCGAGTAATGCTGGATGACATTTCCTGCATTAAATTGCTCAGTTATATATTGAACAGTCTTTTGTAAATCTAATTTCCTACTACAAGTAAAAACATCTATTGCTGCATAACCATACTCTGGCCACGTATGAATCGTTACATGTGAGTCTTGGATAATTACTACACCGCTAACCCCGTAAGGTAAAAAACGTTGAAATTTTTCGGTCACAATCATTGCCTTATCTTGATACGCAGCTTTACACATAATGGTTTTAATTTCCTGCACGTCATTGAGTAATGAAGCATTGCAATCGTGCAACTCTAATAAAATATGATGACCTGCTGGATGTTGTGATTGTGTCTTTTGTACAGTTCTCTTAATTTGAGAAAACTTTTTATTTTTGCAACTCGGACAACCCATGGACTGGAGTTGAGCAATCGTGGTGAATGGATAGCCATGGCCGATTGTAAGTGCGTGCTGACAATGGGTGCATTGATATACGACGGATTTCCGCTCAATTTCTCCTGTGTAAATTGGTCGCGTAAACTTAAGCTGCCTAGGTATGCAAGCAGTCATTTGATCCGTAGTTTGCAATACGAATAATTGGCTTTTAGCACCTAAAATCTGTGCACCTTCATAGGTGTTAATATCATTTTTAATACTGTCAATAACGAAGCCCATAGCATTTAATCTTTGCTGTAGTTGCCACTGCTTTGGATAGCTACGCTTTGCATAAGAAAAAAACACATGTCGCATTGCTTCTGGCTTTAGTGCGTTAATCGTACGTGATAAAAAAAGCTGTGCACCAATCAAGGTATATGGTGTATCTGTGAAAACGCAATCAAACTGTAGGGCATATATTTTAGGTAAAGGCTCCTGTACATTGTAATAATCTGTTTTAATCTGAAGCTCATATTCCTTAGCTATTTTGCTAATTAAATATAAAATTCGCCTATCAATATCTAACACTACGATTTGAGTTGTGGAATTTGGAGCGATTTTCTTTAGCAAAAACGCTAATGCAATACTGATGAAATCGTCATCGCCTAAACACAATATACGCTTATTGAATAACATATTATATTCTAGTGCAAGTAATGCTCGTTTGAAAGCTGTCTCAACTGTACATTTTGCTTGATCAATTGTAACATCTGCTGTGGGTCTAGCATCAAAAATAGCGCTTAATTTACTAATAGTTTCTGTCATCCACTCCCGACGGAATGATTCATCAGTCGTCAATTGCAGGTAGAGTTGAATATTAACTCCAGATAGCTGAAAATATTGTTCGATCGCTAGCTGTCCCTTTTTCGTTAAGCTATGTTTGCCCCACCCCCGCTTGGCAAATTCTTTTTTCATTGCCGAAACGATAGGTATTGGTAAGTCTGTTATATTAGCTAAGGATTTAGTTGTGCAATTTTTATGGAAATATAAAGCTAGAAGGGCTTTTTCTAGTGTATGATAATGTTCTTCAAGCTGCATAGCAGCTGCAATTTCTTGTAATTGTTGTCGCATTGTAGATTCGTCCTCTCAATTTTAATAAGTAAATAAATTAAAATTGTCTAAATCAACGAATAGAAAAAGCGCGACTAAAATTAGTCGCGCTACAATGTTTAAGGCTAACTAATTCTAATCTTGCTATTTTGCGCATAACAAATAACACCGCAGAAGGTGGTTTGTTCGACAAAATAAGCTATTACGTTAATTTAGATTAGAATCCTACATTCGACAAACAGTTCACCCTTTAATAAAAATAATACTTATATTATATTATATTATAGGGATAATAGCATTGCAATTTTTTGGTAAGTCCTCACTTGATCGTGCAACATTTGCTTGAAAACGAATACAATTAAAGTTATAAAACGGTTCAGCCTACATCTTTAATGATGCAAAAAACAATTACGATAACAATATCCAGTTGAAGTAATTTTAACATCTTACATATTTACGTTTGAAACCTAACTTCCCTCTTTCAATTTCTTTTTGAATACTTTCGTAAGCGTTAAGGAAACTGCTTTTTTTCTTTTCTCGTTTGACTTCTACTATGCCTACCTCTTTTGCGGTCTCGACTGCCTTTTCATGTAGCGGTAAATAAGAGACTCCCACGGTGTATAGAAAATTATTCATGGCGGATTTCGTACGTTCTGGAGAATGGTGAATCGAATCTTTCACAATATCCAACATACTGGAAATCTTACTTTCAGAAAACTCATTGTCCTTACGATTTCCTAAAAGCCAGCAGTAGCAACTCCATCCCCCTGACATTCTCAACTCATTCCCGCTCGCAATCCACTTATCTGAAACATCTTGAGCAATATCTGACTCTGATAAAGTTACTGCCACCACATAATCGGACAGCATATAAAAGTACGCTCCATCCATCCAACGGTCAAAATCCGCTTCGGTCATCGCTTGAGGGTCCGCAATAATTCCTGCAAAGTACATGGCATCGTAATTACCTGTGGCATAAAGCTCTTCAGCTAAAGATTGATTTATTTTTATTTTCTTTGCAATAGGTTTCATTGCACCTGTCGCCACTCCAAAAAGAGGCTCGCGCGCACCATTGGATACGTATATTTTTTTAGTTCGTTCCTTGCCGAGGGCTTCAAGCTCTTCCATAACTGTTTTGAAATCCATAGTTTTGTACTTCCTTCCTTATTACTAAGTAATAATTATAAAATTAGCCATTTTTCTTATATCCTTCTTCCCTGCTTCTCTATTTTATCATTTAGCAATGGAACAGTTCACTTATTTTCAATAATCCAACACTTTATTGGACTAGAGCCAACATTTTCAAATATCCTCCATGCTATAATATAATAAGATTCAATTTTTTGGGGGAATTAAGATTGAGAAGCGACCACAAAATGATGGAGTTAATTTTTAGGATCGCCAAAAACAATGAAAGAATTAGGGTAGTAACCCTAGAGGGGTCTAGAACCAATAAAAATGTACCCATAGATCCATTTCAAGACTATGATATTTCATATTTTGTAACCGATATTGATTCATTTAAAGCTTCCGACGAATGGTTAAACCCATTTGGAAGAAGAATAATGATGCAAAAGCCAGAAGATATGGAGCTATTCCCTTCTGAACTCGGCAATTGGTTTTCCTATTTAATATTGCTTGAAGATAATAATAAAGTCGACTTAACTCTAATTCCGATAGAAGAACTGGAACAGTACTTTTTACATAGTGATGGATTGGTAGACGTTTTGCTGGACAAGGATTCTATCATAAAGGATAAAAAAGAACCTACCGACAGAAAATACCATATAAAAAAACCGTCAGCTAGAGAATTTGATGATTGCTGTAATGAGTTTTGGATGGTCTCAACATATGTTATTAAAGGGTTAGCACGGAAGGAAATCCTTTTTGCTCTCGATCATTTAACTGAAATGGCAAGACCTAATCTTTTACGAATGATGGCTTGGGATATTGGGATAGAAACTAATTTCTCATTAAGCGTCGGTAAGAATTACAAATATATCCAAAAGTATTTAGACAAAAATGATTGGGATCATTTGCTCCATACATTTGCTTGTAACAATTATGAAAATACGTGGCAATCATGATTTAATTGTTATGATCTTTTTAGAAAATATTCCAATCTAGTTGCAGATAAGCTAAATTACGACTATCCAATATACGATGAACAAATAACAAATTATACACAAAAAATTTATGATTCATTATTTTTGTCTAAGGAGAGAAAGAGAAACTGAATCGCCATATGATTTCAACTCCTTCACAGAATTAACTTTCAGCAAACACTTTGGTTTTATCAACTTTCTATTAACTCAATCAGGCAGGATTAAATATAAAAAGGACAGCTGGTCATAGCTGTCCTTCCTTGTTTACTTGCCTAGTTTTTCTAACATATCAGCGGTCATTTTTGCTAAATCATATTCCGCTTTAAATCCCCACTCTTCTTTGGCTGCACTCGCATCAATTGAATTTGGCCAGCTATCGGCAATTTTTTGACGAACAGGATCGACATTGTAGTTTATTTCAAACCTTGGAATATGCATGCGGATTTCCGCTGCAATTTCTTCTGGGTCAAAGCTCATTGCCGTCACATTAAATGAATTTCTGTGTACTAATTTCGATGCATCAGCTTCCATTAATTCGACAATTGCATTTAATGCGTCAGGCATATACATCATATCCATATATGTTCCTTTATCAATATAAGAAGTATATCGTCCATTTTTGATCGCTTCATAATAGATTTCTACCGCATAGTCTGTAGTCCCGCCTCCAGGAGGAGTTACATACGAAATCAAGCCAGGGAATCTTAATCCTCTCGTATCTACACCAAATTTATGATAGTAATAATCAGCTAGCAGCTCACCAGCTACTTTATTTACCCCGTACATGGTTGTGGGACGCTGAATGGTGTCTTGTGGTGTAAGATCCTTTGGAGTAGACGGGCCAAATGCACCAATCGAACTAGGAGTAAAAAATTTACAATTTAATTCTCTTGCCGTTTCTAACGCATTCATAAGTCCACCCATATTTAAATTCCAAGCGAATACTGGATTTGCCTCTGCAGTCGCAGAAAGTAATGCCGCCATATGAATAACTGTATCAACATTATATTTTTTTGCTACTTCAATCATTGTTTTTGAGTCTGTTACATCTACCACTTCAAAAGGTCCCGACTGTGCCGCTTCAGATTCATTTTTTCGAATATCGGTTGCAATTACATTATCAGTACCATAAATATCTCTTAGCTTAACAGTTAATTCAGACCCAATTTGCCCTAACGCACCTGTAATAAAGATCTTTTTCATTGGTTGCCTCCATCTCTTCCCTTTTCGAATGTGTTCTCTATCTAGGGAACGGCCATTTTTAGATAATGCCCATTTCCTTTCCAACCTTTTCATAAATGGCGATTGCTTGATCAAGCATTTCTTTTGTATGTGCAGCCGAAGGCATATTTCTTACTCGACCAGTTCCTCTTGGTACAGTTGGGAATACGATTGACTTCGCATAAACTCCCTCTTCATTCAGCTTTTTACTGAACTCTTGTGTTTTAACCTCATCACCGATAATGCAAGGTGTAATCGGTGTTTCACTGTTCCCGATATCAAACCCTAATTCCTTTAATCCCGCTTTTAAATAATTAGCATTATCCCATAGCTTCTCATTTAATTCTGTGCTTTCCATTAATAATTCGATTGCCTTCGTGCTAGCAGCAACATCTGCAGGTGTTAAAGAAGTAGAGAAAAGGAAAGGTCTGCTGCGAACTTTTAGCCAATCAATTAGTTCGCGTTTTCCAGCAACATAACCGCCAACAACACCAATTGCTTTAGAAAGTGTTCCGATTTGAAAATCGATTTTATCGGATAAGCCGAAATGCTTTACCGTACCGGCGCCATCACCTAAAACACCTGAACCGTGTGCATCATCAACATACGTAATAAGATCAAATTCCTCAGCAATTTCAACAATTTCAGGAAGCTTTGCGATATCTCCGTCCATTGAAAAAACCCCATCAGTGATAACCATGATTTTATTATAAAGTCCTGATTCTTTTGCTTCCTTCGCTTTCGCTCTTAAATCTTCCATGTCAGAATGGTTAACACGAATAATTTTTGCTTTTGATAAACGGCAGCCATCAATAATTGAAGCATGATTCAATTCGTCTGAAAGGATCGCATCATTTTTATCCATTACAGCTGAAATCGCTGCCATATTACAATTGAATCCTGATTGATAGGCAATTGCTGCTTCTGTATGTTTAAACTCGGCTAATTTTTCTTCAAGTTTAAGATGAATATCCAATGTTCCATTGATTGTACGAACAGCCCCAGCACCAACTCCATATTTGTTGATTGCATCAGTCGCTGCTTTTTTTAATCGTTCATCTGTTGCTAGTCCCAAATAGTTATTGGAAGAAAGATTAATTAATTCTTTTCCATTTATTTTAATCACTGGACCATTTGGGCTTTCAAGAGGGTCAATTACATTGTATAGCCCTTTGCCCCTTAAATCTTCTAAGTTCTCATTTAAAAACGCATCTAATGTTTTACTTGTCATCATTAAATCCCCCAGTTAGAAATTTTCACACTAATTGTCACCTTACAGTATACAGTTGTATTTCTGGAAAGGACATCCGCAACCTTATTATGCAAAGGATTCTTAGAATATACTTTAACATAATTTTAAACTTTGTACATACCTCATGGACAGAATAGACGGTAAAATTTTTTAGCTGCATTTCCTAGTTTGCTCATTTATTGGAAAGTAATGAGTCAGTAATTGAACGAAAAAAACCCCCTTTTTCTCATCCAAAGAAAAAGAAGGCTTCTATTATATGAAACCATCTCATTCTCATCTTTCAGATGTTTAAAGCATCTGCAGGAATTGGCACAGTGTTCATTTAAGAACCTGCTGCCGAGACTTCATTGGGCCTGTCCCTCGGTCTCTCTGGATAAGAAAGTGATGTAATGCTATTCATTTATAGCTGATTCAGTATCTATTTTATTTTAATTATCATAAAAGTCAAGCGATTCAATAAGTTTAAGTTTAAATTTTGCTCATCTGTTCTTATTTCCAAACTTCTTCATATAAATATACTGTTGCCACAAGTAGGACATCCTTTTTGTTTTTATCTATTTTAAAAATTATTTTATTATATTCATTTTTTATTTATATTAATTATAAATAAGTATTGATTTTTTGTTGAGAAGTGTTATCATTGTATGCAGGAAGCTTTAATTACTTAATTTATATGAGGTGAAAATGAAATGACCACTAACAACAATCTAACTACAAGCTGGGGTGCACCCGTTGGTGACAACCAAAACTCAATGACTGCGGGTTCTCGAGGACCTACATTAATTCAAGATGTGCATTTACTTGAAAAATTAGCTCACTTCAACCGAGAACGTGTGCCAGAGCGTGTGGTTCACGCAAAAGGTGCAGGTGCTCACGGATATTTCGAAGTAACAAACGATCTGACGAAATATACAAAGGCAGACTTTTTATCAGAGGTAGGCAAACGCACGCCTATGTTTATCCGCTTCTCTACTGTTGCTGGTGAACTTGGCTCAGCAGATACTGTTCGGGATCCACGTGGATTTGCTGTAAAGTTTTATACAGAAGAAGGAAATTATGACCTTGTTGGAAACAATACACCCATTTTCTTCATTCGCGATGCGATTAAATTCCCTGATTTTATTCATACACAGAAGAGAGATCCTAAAACTCATTTGAAAAACCCTACTGCTGTTTGGGATTTCTGGTCATTATCTCCTGAATCCCTGCATCAAGTAACATACTTAATGGGAGACCGCGGAATCCCAGCAACATTACGACATATGAATGGGTACGGAAGTCATACATTTAAATGGACGAACAAAGACGGCGATAGTGTTTGGGTAAAGTATCACTTTATTGCTGATCAAGGTGTGAAAAATATGGATGTAAACCTTGCCGCAAAACTGGCAGGTGAAAATCCCGATTATCATACAGAGGATTTATTCAACGCGATTGAAAATGGTGATTATCCTTCTTGGACCTTGAAAGTTCAGATCATGCCGCTCGAAGATGCAAACACTTACCGCTTTGATCCATTTGATGTAACAAAGGTTTGGTCCCATAAAGATTATCCATTAATTGAAGTAGGAAAAATGGTTTTAAATAAAAATCCAGAAAACTATTTCGCAGAAGTAGAACAAGCAACATTCTCACCGGGCACTCTTGTTCCTGGAATCGATGTTTCACCGGACAAAATGCTGCAAGGCCGTTTATTTGCTTATCATGATGCGCATCGTTACCGTGTTGGAGCAAACCACCAAGCATTGCCAATTAACCGTCCAAGAAATGAAGTGAAGAATTACCAGCGTGATGGACAAATGCGTTTTGATAATAACGGCGGCGGTTCTGTCTACTACGAACCAAACAGCTTTGGCGGACCAACTGAAGTGCCTGAGCATAAGCAAGCAGCGTTCCCTGTAACTGGAATTGCTGATAGCGTTGCCTATGATCACAACGATCATTACACTCAGCCAGGAGACCTTTACCGCCTAATGTCGGAAGAAGAACGTACCCGATTAGTTGCCAACATAGTCGCAGCTATGAAGCCTGTTGAATTAGAAGAAATTAAGCTTCGCCAAATCCAGCACTTCTACAAAGCAGATCCAGAATATGGGACTCGTATTGCAGAAGGACTAGGATTAAAGGTTCCTCAAGAGGTAAAATAGTAGATTCATATAAAAAGGCATCCGTTTATTCTAATGGATGCCTTTTTGGGTTTAATACATGTTTTGGTTATTCTAGGTTTGTACATTTTTTGGGGAAAATCAGGTTTATAATCTCGTTTTAGAACACGATTTTTCTAGTTTTTGGAATTGTCGGGTTCATAAATTCTTTTTAGGGTCCAATATTTCTACTTTTTGGAAG
>NZ_JALDXW010000078.1:0-6596 GCF_032154635.1 Cytobacillus sp.
CCCTTATGCCTATTATTGCTTACTTTAGGCTTCTGCGCTTTTCTTTTTTCATTATAATACTAATGATATAATGATGAAATGGAATGTTAGAATGGGGGAAGTATGGATGTATAATGTTCGCGAATGGCGACATGTGTTTAAACTTGATCCAGATAAAAGTATTTCAGACGATCATTTAGAAAAAATCTGTGAATCGGGAACGGATGCGATCATTGTTGGCGGAACGGACGGTATTACTTTAGAAAAAGTGCTTGATTTAATGTCACGCATCCGCAGGTATACTGTTCCTTGCGTACTTGAGGTTTCTACAATCGATTCAATTACACCAGGATTTGATTTCTACTTTATTCCGACTGTTTTAAACAGTACGGATACAAAATGGATCACTGGGCTTCATCATGAGGCTGTGAAAGAATTTGGTGAAGTGATGAATTGGGAGGAAATTTTAGTACAAGGCTATTGTATTCTCAATGAAGAATGCAAAGCAGCGAAACTTACAAATGCGAAGACCGCGTTATCGATAGATGAGATCAAAGCATATGCGATGATGGCAGAAAAAATGTTCCAGCTGCCGATTTTTTATCTTGAATACAGTGGAACATACGGAAATCCGGAAACGGTATCAGAAGTAAAAAGAGGGCTAGATAAAACTACTTTGTTTTACGGCGGGGGGATTGAAACAGCAGAGCAAGCAAAAGAAATGGCTGCAGCTGCAGATGTCGTTGTCGTTGGAAACATTATATATACTGACGTAAGTGCTGCATTAAAAACAGTACCCGCAGTGAAAAATGCCCCTCTTGATCAAATTAGCTAAGTTTGTATATGGAGAACTTGATTCGTAATAGAAGAAGCTTTAGAATAAAATCAGGAACATATGTTTGTATGGTGGTGAAGAAAGTCAATGAATTACTTATCGGATAAACTGTTAGATGGATTAAATCCACAGCAGCAACATGCGGTTAAAGCAACAGATGGCCCCCTTCTAATCATGGCAGGGGCAGGCAGTGGAAAGACAAGAGTTCTTACGCATCGAATTGCATATTTAATGGTTGAAAAAGGGGTGAACCCTTATAATATTTTGGCGATTACCTTTACGAATAAAGCTGCTAGAGAAATGAGAGAGCGTATTCAAAGGATGATGGGCGGAGCAGCAGATGAAATTTGGATTTCAACTTTCCACTCAATGTGTGTAAGGATTTTACGAAGAGATATTGACCGGCTTGGTTTTAACAGGAATTTTACAATCCTAGATACGACGGATCAGCAATCCGTTATTAAATCTATATTAAAGGATAAAAACCTTGATCCGAAAAAGTTTGATCCCCGTGCTATACTCGGATCGATTAGTTCGGCAAAAAATGAATTAACAACACCAGAAGAATTCGCAAAAACAGCTGGTGACTATTTCCAAAACGTAGTCAGTGATGTGTATACTGAATACCAAAAAAGATTGAGAAGAAATCATGCCTTAGATTTCGACGATCTTATTATGACAACTATTCAGCTATTCCAGCGGGTGCCGGAAGTGCTAGAATATTATCAGCGCAAATTCCAATATATTCACGTAGATGAGTATCAAGATACGAACAGAGCTCAGTATATGCTTGTTAAGTTTCTTGCTGCACGTTTTAAGAATCTTTGTGTTGTCGGTGACTCAGACCAATCGATTTATCGCTGGCGCGGAGCGGATATTGCTAACATTCTTTCATTTGAAAAGGATTATTCCAATGCACAGGTCATTTTGCTTGAACAAAACTACCGCTCCACAAAAAGAATCCTCCAAGCGGCCAATGAAGTCATTGGACGGAACATGAATCGCAAGCCGAAAAATCTTTGGACGGAAAATATGGAAGGAAATAAAATCTTCTATTATCGAGCGGATAGTGAACAAGGAGAGGCGCAATTTGTCGTTGGCAAAATTAAAGAATTGATGCGTGAAGGAAAGCGAAATCTATCTGATATCGCCATACTATATCGTACAAATGCACAATCCCGTGTGATGGAGGAAGTACTTCTAAAATCTAACATGGAGTACTCGATTGTTGGCGGAATCAAGTTCTATGATCGGAAAGAGATAAAGGATATTCTTGCCTACTTGCGTTTAATTGCCAATCCTGACGATGATATCAGCCTCCAAAGAATTATTAATGTACCAAAGCGTGGCATTGGCTCTGGTTCTATTGATAAAATCGCTAACTTCGCCTTGCTTCATGAAATGACGATGTTTGACGCATTGGACTCAATCGATCTAATTGGACTGAGCCCAAAAATAACGAAAGCAGCAGCTGAATTTCGGGATATAATCAAAAATTATACACGAATGCAGGAATACCTTTCTGTAACAGAGCTTGTTGAGGAAATATTAGAGAAATCAGGCTACAGAGAAATGCTGGTTGCGGAGAAATCAATTGAAGCGCAAAGCAGGCTTGAAAACCTGGAAGAATTTCTATCCGTGACAAAAAACTTTGAAGAAGGCAGTGAAGACAAAAGTCTTGTGGCCTTTTTGACGGATTTAGCACTTGTCGCAGATATCGATAAGTTAGATGAGGATGGAGAAAAAGCAGATGCGGTTGTTTTAATGACTCTTCATTCAGCGAAAGGGCTAGAATTTCCGGTTGTCTTTTTGATCGGTTTAGAGGAAGGGGTATTTCCTCACAGCCGTTCTTTAATGGAAGAAGCAGAAATGGAAGAGGAACGCCGTCTCGCTTATGTGGGAATCACAAGAGCGGAAGAAGAATTGTTTATTACGAATGCTCAAATGCGTACATTGTTCGGACGAACCAATATGAATCCGCCATCAAGGTTCATTAAAGAAATTCCAGAAGAACTATTAGATGGCTTACAGCCTGCACAAAAAACAGCTTCACCTTTTGGGGCTTCTTCATTTGGTACTGCTTCTGCAAGACAGCCGCAGAGAAAGCCTGTTATCCGCCCTGCGATGAATGATACTGGCGGTGATGGACTCGGCTGGAAGGTTGGCGATAAAGCTGTTCACGGTAAATGGGGAACAGGGACAGTAGTTAGTGTGAAAGGTGATGGAGAAAGCACCGAACTTGATATTGCTTTTCCAAAACCAATTGGAATTAAACGGTTACTGGCTAAATTTGCACCGATTACAAAAGGCTAATGAATCTAGAAAGGGTTGGATATATGGACCTTCTGACAGCTGAAAAGAAAGTAAAAGAATTACAAACATTGCTTAACCAGTATAATTATGAATATCATGTCCTTGATCAGCCATCTGTTCCAGATTCTGAATATGATCGGCTGCTTAAAGAACTGATAGAAATAGAATCTCAATTTCCTGAACTGAAAACGGCAGATTCTCCCACCCAGCGTGTCGGTGGCGAAATTCTTGACATGTTTGAGAAGGTACAGCACCAATCACAAATGCTAAGCCTTGGGAATGCCTTTAATGAACAGGATCTTAGAGACTTTGATCGCCGGGTTCGGCAGTCTGCTGGAGAGAATGTTTCTTATGTATGTGAATTAAAAATAGATGGATTGGCTGTTTCCCTTCGCTATGAGGAAGGCTTATTTGTTCTCGGGGCAACACGTGGAGATGGCTCAACAGGAGAAAATATTACCGCAAATTTACGAACGATCCGTTCTATTCCTTTGCGATTAAATAAAAACTTATCCATGGAAGTACGTGGAGAGGCATTTATGCCGAAACGTTCCTTTGAGGCTTTAAATAGATTAAAGGCAGAAAAGGGAGAGGAAGCTTTTGCTAATCCTAGAAATGCTGCGGCAGGCTCATTAAGACAGCTGGATCCGAGAATTGCAGCTTCAAGAAATCTTGATGTGTTTTTGTATGGCGTTTCAGATACAGGTGAGACAGGTGTTGAATCCCATAGTGAGGCACTTGATTTGTTAGATACACTTGGCTTCAAGACAAATAGAGAACGGAAAAAATGCAAAAGTATTGAAGAAGTCTTAGAATATATCGAGAAATGGACAGTTGAGCGCCCAAATCTTGTATATGATATTGATGGCATAGTAATTAAAGTGGATTCTTTGGAACAGCAGGAGCAGCTTGGGACAACAGCGAAGAGCCCGCGTTGGGCTATTGCCTATAAGTTTCCGGCAGAAGAGGTCGTAACGACGTTAAAGTCAATTGAGTTGAGTGTGGGCAGAACAGGAGTGATCACACCAACAGCAATCCTTGAGCCTGTTCGTGTAGCTGGAACAACGGTTCAACGGGCATCCCTTCATAACGAAGACCTTATTCGTGAAAAGGATATCAAAATCGGAGATCAAGTGGTTATAAAAAAAGCTGGGGATATCATTCCTGAGGTTGTAAATGTTTTAGCAGAACGCAGAACTGGAGAAGAAGTTGAGTTTCACATGCCAACTCACTGTCCTGAATGTGAAAGTGAACTCGTCCGTCTGGATGGTGAGGTTGCTTTGCGCTGTATAAATCCGAAGTGTCCAGCACAAATACGAGAAGGGTTAATTCACTTCGTATCACGCAATGCGATGAATATTGACGGTCTGGGAGAAAAAGTAATCAGCCAATTATTTGCAGAAAATCTCATTCAGGATGTAGCTGACTTATATAAGCTAACTTATGAACAGCTCATTGGGCTTGAACGCATGGGTGAAAAGTCTGCAAATAATCTGCTGGAAGCAATTGAGATTTCTAAAGCGAATTCTCTTGAAAAACTATTATTCGGTCTTGGGATTCGGCATGTCGGAGCAAAAGCAGCCAAAACATTGGCCCAGCAATTTGGCGAGATGGATGAATTAATGAAAGCAGACTATGAACAATTAACGGCCATTAATGAAATAGGGGAGAAAATGGCTGATTCGATTGTCAGTTACTTTGAGTTAGACGAAGTAAAAGCATTAATTGATGAACTAAAAGCTGCCAGAGTGAATATGAAATACACTGGACCAAAGCCTATATCCATTGATCAGTCAGAATCGATATTTGCTGGAAAGACAGTCGTGCTAACCGGGAAGCTGGAGAAGCTGAAAAGAAATGAAGCGAAGGACAAAATCGAAGCGCTAGGCGGCAACGTAGCAGGAAGTGTCAGCAAAAAGACAGATATTGTTATCGCAGGGGAAGATGCAGGGTCAAAACTTGCGAAAGCACAGGAATTAGGGATCGAGGTTTGGGACGAGGAGAGACTGATTGAAGAATTAAAAGTGTAAGAGGTGGAAATGCCATGAAAAAAATAATAATGCTATCTCTATCTCTTGTTCTTCTGCTTACAGGCTGTGCGCCGAACTTTAATAAGCAGGAGGAAGTCGTTCAAGATAAAGAAGATGCAAAAGAGAAAGCGATCATACCTAACTACAAAATATCAGATAATTACTATCAAACCATCCTGCCTTTTAAACCAAGTAAAACAAGAGGGCTTGTAGTTAATAATATTAATTCAAAATATAATCTGACTGAATTTGAAACAGGGCTAATGAGAGTAGCTCAAAATATATATGATACAGATAAATATGTATTTCAGGAAGGACAATTTATAGAAAGCGATCAAGTTCGTCTTTGGCTAAACCGCAAGTATACGCCTGAACAATTGAAGGAAAAAAAATTAGAGGAAGAGGATAACCTTGGTCTTAATCCTCTCGATAATGGAAAAGAAGAAACACCAAAGTATCTTGCACATGTTTTAGAGCATGATTATTATGTGAAAAATGATGAGGGAAAGTATAAATTAGGCGGAGTAGTTGTCGGCCTTGCTTTGAACTCAGTATATTATTATCAAAAAGTTCAATTCGGTGCTTGGTATGAAACGAAAATTAGCCATGCAGAGCTTGAAAAGGAAGGGAAAAAGCTTGCCGATGAAGTATTAAAGCGATTACGTAACATGGATGATTTAAAGGATGTTCCAATTACAATTGCTTTATTTGAACAACAAAGCAGGACATCAGTTGTTCCTGGTACTTTCTTTACTTATGCGAGTGCAGAAAAGGGAAGTGCTAACCTAGGGGGATGGGAAAAGGTAAAAGAAGAGTATTTGCAATTCCCATCAAAAGAAGCCTCAGAAGTTCATCGAGATGATTCAAATACCTTTCTTAACTTTAAACAAGATGTAGAAACGTATTTTCCTAATTTTAATGGTGTAATAGGGAAGGCATTTTATGCAGATGGACAACTGCAGGAGCTTAATATTAGTATTCCTATTCAATTCTATGGGAAAGCAGAAGCAATTGGCTTCACCCAATATGTTACAGCCCTTGTAGTGAAACATTTCCCTGCTTATATTTCCGTACAAGTAGAAATTTCGTCAGTGAATGGTCCCGAAGGGTTAATTGTCCGTAAAGCAGACCAAAACGAACCATTTGTTCATATTTATCAATAATATAAAAATAGAGATAATATGACTGATTGTACAAATCACAATATTATCTCTAATTATTAGTGTAGTATAGTATTCATTTACACAGAATGTTTGATGAAGTGAAATGAAACATGATAAGATAAGCTTGTTGGGATGGGAGCCGTTTGAGAGATATACTAACTCATATAAGCGGTTTCATCTGGTTAAAGGATGCAGTTTAATACATAGGAGGCGGAAAGCTTTGGTACAACCATACAAACATGAACCATTTACTAATTTTAAATTAGAAGAAAATCG
>NZ_JALDXW010000037.1:0-33927 GCF_032154635.1 Cytobacillus sp.
AGACTTAAAAATTAACGTTGACGTTTTTTGTTCGTTCAGTTTTCAAAGAGCAATACTATTTATATTGTAACCTCTTATGTAAGAAGCAACTTTATTATTGTATTATATTCGTCATCAAAAGTCAAGTCCTTTTATTGAATAACTTTTCCTCTTGCTGACTTGAATTATTATATCAACATACCATAATAATTGCAAGCAGTTTTTTATACATAAAAAGTAGACCATAAAAGTAAGGCCTACTTTAGTACTTCCTCTATAAATAATTGGCGATTCTTTTCTAAATGAATAATTTCACCTGTATCGCTAATTTTTACAAGTGGTCTCGTTGGGGATTTTTCTTCTATAAAGAGTATTTCTGCAATACGATCATCAGATAACTTTACACTGCTTCCAATTGAAAAAGTCATAATTCCGGACCCAATAGCCTTCATTGCAGTAATATCATATTTTCCAAACATATCTTGAAGCATCATTTCTAACACCTTAAACGGCGATTGCTTCCGTCTGTATAGCCTGCTGCATGTCATCGCATGGAACGTATCAGCAACACCAATGATTTTAGCAAAAATATTAATTTTCTTATCTTTCTCTCCTAATGGATAGCCGCTGCCGTCTAATCTTTCATGATGCTGCAAGATGCTAATTTTTGTCGTTTCCCTTAAAAGGGAGATATTCTGAACCATTTTATACGAATAGGTCGTATGTTTTTTCATTTCCTCGAATTCTTGTTGTGTTAAAGTAGATTTTTTATTTAAAATAGCCGGTTTAATTTTTGCCATTCCAGCATCAGATAAACATCCTCCTATAGCCAGCTGAACAATGTCCCCTTTATTCATTTTAAGTTTTTTTCCTATAAACGCACTTATTAACCCAACCGCAACGGCATGTTGAAATAAATATTCATCTTGTGTTGATAGATGGTGCAAAGAGAATAATTCAGAAGGGGTTTTTTCTGACTTCTCTACTAAAGGGATCATGATATTCCTAATCTTTGAAATATCAATAGGAAGACCAGCCTGCCAATTATTAAATTCTCTTTTATACTCTCGGACACCAATTAAAAATGCATCTTCGAGACTAGCTTCCGTAATAGATGGAGGATTTTTCTGCTCAATTCCAGCATCATCCAAGTCTTCTTTTGACAGAAATGCAGAGCCATTAACCATCAAGTTGTCTACATGAACCTCTCTAATTAAAAAAGCTTTTAGTATTTCAATTAATTCATTTGTAATAACCGTCTTTTTGCTAACGATAGGGCGATTTGTCAGACTATATATATCTTCTGTTAAAATACATCCCTCTTGAAGCTCATTTATATTTACACGCATTTCTTCACACCTCAAATGTCATGAGTCCTAAATACTATTCTACTCCATTTTAATAAAAAAGAGGAACACTAAATTGTGTTCCTCCTCATTATTATTACTCCTGCTCATTATCCCCATCATCTTCAAAGTATGAATCTTGTGAATCAGCACTTTCGATTGGCTTTGTTAATTCCTCTTCTGGTTTATCCTCATCTTTTTCGACCTTCGTTACAGTAGCAACAAATTCATTTTGACTTTCATCTAAACGAATTAATCTTACCCCTTGGGTATTACGTCCCATTGTAGAAATATCGCTTACCGCCATACGAATCAGAACTCCACCAGTTGTAATTAACATTAAGTCTTCTTCCCCAGTTACTGCCCGCATAGAAACAAGATTTCCATTCTTCTCGGTTATATTACATGTCTTAATTCCTTTTCCGCCTCTTCCCTGAATACGATATTCTTCAGAAGGTGTGCGCTTGCCATAACCGTTTTTAGTGACAATTAATATTTGAGAGTTCTCCTCTAAAACTTCCATTCCGACAACTTCATCATCACCGTTTAAGCTAATTCCCTTCACTCCAGTTGCAGTACGCCCCATTGAACGAACATCAGTTTCAGGGAATCGAATAAGCAATCCGTTACTTGTTCCGATAATGATTTCCTTATTGCCGTCTGTTAAGCGAACAGAAATTAATTCATCCTCTTCTCTTAAATTTAATGCAATTAGTCCATTATTTCTAATATGTGCGAACGAACTCAGAGGGGAACGCTTGGATATTCCCATTTTTGTTGTAAAGAATAGGAACCAGTCATCGACAAATTCTTCTACTGGAATGATCGCATTCACCCATTCATCCTTCTCAATTCCAAGGAGATTGATAATGGGTATCCCTTTAGCTGTTCTGCTAAATTCAGGAATCTCATACCCTTTAGAACGATAAACTTTTCCCTTATTGGTAAAGAAAAGTATCGTATCATGGGTGCAAGTAGTAATTAAATGCTCGACAAAATCGTCTTCATTTGTTCCCATTCCTTGAATTCCACGGCCTCCGCGCTTTTGAGCACGATAGGTCGATACAGGAAGCCGTTTAATATACCCCTTATGAGTCAATGTAATGGCAATATTCTCACGCGGAATAAGGTCTTCGTCTTCAATTTGCTCGATTCCACCTGCAACAATTTCCGTGCGGCGCTCATCATTAAAACGTTCCTTAATCTCATTTAATTCTTCACGAATAATATCCAACAATTTTTCTTCATCCGCTAAAATAGCTTTAAGTTCACCAATTAGTTTAACTAGGCTAGCATACTCTTCTTCTATTTTTTCACGTTCTAATCCAGTCAAACGTTGAAGGCGCATATCAAGAATAGCCTGTGCCTGTTTTTCAGATAGATTAAACTTCGTCATTAATCCTTCACGCGCGATATCTGTTGTTTGAGAGCTTCGGATTAACGCAATAACCTCATCTAAATGATCTAGTGCAATACGCAAACCTTCTAGAATGTGAGCACGAGCTTCTGCTTTTCTTAACTCAAACTCTGTTCTGCGGCGAATGACAACCTTTTGATGGTTTAAATAATGAACTAAACATTGCTTTAAGTTTAAAACTTTAGGTTCGCCATCAACTAAAGCAAGTAAGTTAATCCCAAAACTTGTTTGCAAAGCTGTCTGCTTATATAAATTATTCAATAATACGTTAGCATTGGCATCTTTACGAACCTCTATAACAATTCTCATACCTTCGCGATCAGATTCATCTCGAAGGTCAGTAATGCCATCAATTTTTTTATCCCTAACAAGCTCAGCAATTCTTTCTATTAATTTCGCTTTGTTCACTTGATATGGAATTTCGTTAACAATAATAACTTCCTTGCCACTTGCCTTTTGCTCAATTTCTACCTTCGCTCTTAAAGTTATAGAGCCTCTTCCCGTTTCATAAGCTTTACGAATCCCGCTGCGTCCCAAAATAATACCAGCAGTTGGAAAATCTGGCCCTGGAATAATATCCATTAACTCTTGAATGGTCATTTCGGGATCCTTACTTATTGCTAAGACACCGTCAATTACTTCTCCAAGCTGATGTGGCGGTATATTCGTTGCCATCCCTACCGCAATCCCTGATGTTCCATTAACTAATAAGTTAGGAAAACGTGCAGGTAGAACAACAGGTTCCTTTTCTTCTCCATCATAGTTATCTTGATAATCAATCGTATCTTTATTTATATCTCGTAGAAGTTCCATGGAAATTTTAGACATCCGAGCTTCTGTATAACGCATAGCTGCTGCTGAGTCCCCATCAATTGAACCAAAGTTTCCATGGCCATCTACAAGCATGTATCGATAGTTAAAATCCTGTGCCATCCTTACCATTGTTTCATATACTGCTGAATCGCCATGAGGATGGTATTTACCAATAACATCCCCAACAATACGAGCTGATTTTTTGTACGGCTTATCCGAGTGCATTCCAAGGTCATGCATCGCATATAGAATACGGCGATGAACAGGCTTTAAACCGTCTCGAACATCTGGTAATGCACGAGATACAATAACACTCATCGCATAATCAAGAAATGACTCACGCATTTCAGTGCTTATATTTCTTTCTTTTATCTGAGACTTCGGAGTTTCGGCCATTTAAAGAACCTCCCTTATAAGTGAAACTTCCAGCATGTTTACATGCTTATCATTTGGCGACTGATCGCCTTCGCTTTTCTATTTGTCCAGCTGCGCCTTTTTATGTAAAACCAGGATAGAATAATCTGAAGTCTATCCTGGCATCCTATTTATATATCTAGATTTTTTACATAAAGTGCATTTTCTTCTATAAAATTACGACGTGGTTCTACCTTATCGCCCATTAATATTTCAAATGTTTCATCAGCTTCAATCGCATCTTCTAGACTCACTTGCAATAGCGTTCTTGTTTCAGGATTCATGGTTGTCTCCCAAAGCTGCCCAGGGTTCATTTCCCCCAAACCTTTATACCGCTGTACATTTGGCTTTGGCTGGCTTGGTAATCTGCTCATGATTTCCTCTAGCTGCCGGTCATTGTATGCATATTCAATTTTCTTCCCTTGCTGCACCTTATATAACGGTGGCTGGGCAATGTAAATATATCCGGCTTCAATAATTTGTCTTAGATATCGATAAAAGAAGGTTAACAATAAAGTACGAATATGAGCGCCATCGACATCCGCATCCGTCATAATGATAATTTTATGATATCTTGCTTTAGAGATATCAAAATCTTCTCCTATTCCAGTACCTGCAGCTGTAATCATCGCTCTTACTTCATTATTCGAAAGAATCCGATCCAATCTTGCTTTTTCAACATTTAAGATTTTTCCTCTTAACGGAAGAATCGCTTGGAAATGACGGTCACGGCCCTGTTTAGCTGAACCGCCTGCTGAGTCACCCTCAACGATATAAAGCTCAGATATGGAAGCATCTTTAGAAGAGCAATCCGCTAATTTTCCAGGTAAGCTTGATACTTCAAGGGCACTCTTTCTTCTTGTTAATTCACGCGCCTTCTTTGCGGCAAGCCTTGCACGTGCTGCCATCAGTCCTTTTTCTACAATTTTCCTGGCAACTGCTGGATTTTCTAGCAGGAACTTTTCTAGTGTTTCTGAAAAAATAGTATCTGTAATTGCACGAACTTCAGAATTTCCAAGCTTTGTTTTTGTTTGTCCTTCAAATTGAGGGTCAGGATGCTTAATAGAGATAATTGCAGTTAATCCTTCACGTACATCTTCTCCAGAAAGATTGGCATCACTTTCTTTAAATATTCCATTCTTCCTAGCATAATCATTAATAACTCGAGTTAACGCCGTTTTAAATCCTACTTCATGCGTTCCGCCTTCATACGTGTTGATGTTATTAGCAAAGGAATGGATATTTCCAGTGAAACCGTCATTATACTGCATGGAAACCTCAACATTTATACCGTCACGATCCCCTTCAATATAAATCGGCTCTTCATGTATAACATCCTTCGTACGATTTAAATGTTCAACGTATGACTTAATTCCACCTTCATACATATATTCACTTTTCTTATTTTCTTCACGCTTATCTTCAATCGTAATCTTTAATCCACGATTTAAGAAAGCAAGCTCACGAATACGGTTAGCAAGTGTATCATAATCATATACAGTTGTTTCCGTGAAGATTTCACTATCTGGCTTGAAGTGAGTAGTTGTCCCAGTATGATCTGTTTCACCTATTACTTTAAGATCCGCACAAGGAACTCCTCGTTCAAACTTTATATAATGTATCTTGCCATCACGGTGGACATACACTTCCAGTTCCGTAGATAGCGCATTTACTACTGATGCTCCGACACCATGTAATCCACCTGATACTTTGTATCCGCCGCCGCCAAATTTCCCTCCAGCATGCAGAACGGTCATAATAACTTCAACAGCTGGGCGACCCATTTTTTCTTGAATATCTACAGGTATTCCCCGGCCATTATCCGTTACGGTTATACTATTATCCTTTTCGATGCACACATTAATTTCTGAACAATATCCTGCTAATGCTTCGTCAATACTATTATCAACAATCTCCCATACAAGGTGATGAAGACCTTTAGCACTTGTAGAACCAATATACATTCCAGGACGCTTCCTTACTGCTTCAAGACCTTCTAACACCTGTATCTGATTCGCATCATAGGACTGTTCCTGTGCAGCCTTTTGCTCTATTGACACATCGATCACCTACACTTTCATTATGCATAACTTACAAACCAATCATCTATATAAAAGCTGACGTTTACTGTCAGGTTATTTTATTACTAGCTTCTCATTATTTAATAATTGTGGGTAACTGAATATTGCGTACGTTTTTTCAATGTTCCTGAAGCCAGTGGGGAAAAATAGACTTTCTTTGAAGTGATAACTACTGATTTAAAAGACCCTTTAGCAAGATTTACAACAGAATCATTCTGGCATTCTAAAAACTCTTCTATGTACTTAGAAGAGTTAACACTTTCTTTATCTAAAATCGCAATGATATCCCTTGAACGAACTAAAATATCTTCTCCGACATGGATATACAAACACTCACCTCATTGAATCTTAGTTATACCGCCAGCTTTAACATTAAATGCAGCTGCCTCTTTTAATGTTTGGTGATCAATTCCATCGACACTCGTTGTTGTTACAAAGGTTTGTACTTTCCCTTGTATTGTATTTAATAAATGGGACTGACGGTAGTCATCCAATTCAGAAAGAACGTCGTCAAGAAGAAGAAGCGGATACTCACCAATTTCTGAATGAATGAGTTCAATCTCTGCCAGTTTAACAGATAAAGCGGTTGTCCTTTGCTGCCCCTGTGACCCAAATGTTTGAACATCCCGGCCATTCACATAAAAAAGAAGATCATCCCGATGTGGTCCAAATAGAGTAGTTCCACGTTCTATCTCTCTATTTTTCATTTTAGCAAATTTCTCCTCATACACATTTATCATTTTCGACAATTCTAGCTGTTCTGATACATCCGCTGACGGCTTGTACTCTATTTTCAGCGTTTCAAGACCTCGGGATATGCCCTCATGGATGGGCAGCGCCCATTTCTCAAGCAACCTCAAGAATTCAAAACGCTTAGATACAATCTTCACAGCTATCTGAATAAACTGCTCTGTCAAAATTTCAAGCATTGTATGATCGGATTGTTTTTTTATTTGCATCTGTTTTAAATAATGATTACGCTGCTGTAAAGTTTTTTGGTACTGGCTGATATCATGTAAATAAACAGGGGACACCTGGCCAATTTCCATATCAATAAAACGGCGTCTTACTTGCGGACTGCCTTTTACAAGATGAAGGTCTTCGGGAGCAAACATGACAACGTTCATATTTCCTACATACTGACTTAACTTTTTCTGTTCAATATGGTTGCATTTAGCCTTTTTTCCTTTTTTGGAAATGACCAATTGCATTGGTAATGAACCATAGTTTTTTTGTATCCGTCCTTCTATTTTAGCATACTCTTGATCCCAGCGTATAAGATCTTTATCATTTGATGTTCGATGAGACTTTGCCATGGCCAATACATAGATGGATTCCATCACATTTGTTTTCCCTTGTGCATTCTCACCTAAAATAACATTCACTTTGTTTTCGAAGTGTACCTCTAACTCTTCATAATTACGATAATTTTTCAAAAGTAATTGCTCTATATGCATAGACGCTACATCCTTTTAGCTATTTAAAGCTTCGGTCAATTGCTTTTTTTGCTTCATGTTGAACTGTCTGCTGCAGGAATCATTTGTCAAATGATCTCAAAGGAACCATAATTAGGTATATCGATTTTATCTCCTTTACGAAGCTTCCTTCCTCTTCTTTGATCCTGCTCTCCATTAACGAAAACATCATATTCACTTAAAAACCACTTCGCCATTCCACCTGTTTGGATTACATCCGCAGCCTTCAGGAATTGCCCTAAGGCAATATATTCAGTATTAATTTTTATTTGCGTCATCATTTCACTCTTTCTGTATCTAAAAATAGCTTCTAATACTTTATTCTACTAAATAACTGATTAATATTCAAAGGTAACATAAATAAATGAAAAAGCTACCCGCAAACGTACGAGCAGCTTTTTCATTTATTTTTAATATGTTCGAACTGGCAAAATTAATTGGAGTATCGAATCATCATTGATTGGCCGTATGACAAACGGTCTCATTGCCCCTGTAAAACTTATCGTAATTTCTGATCCTTCTAGTGTTTTTAATGCATCCATCATAAATTTAGCACTAAAAGAAATTTTTAATTCTTCTCCTTCAATCGATTGGCTTTGAAGTTCTTCAACTACATTACCGATTTCAGGTGTATTTGAAGAAATTTCAATGATTCCATCTTGAATAGTTGTAAATTTTACAACATTATTTCTTCCTTCTCTAGCAAGCAGCGAAGCACGGTCAATAGCATGTAAGAAATCTTTTGTATTGACGACAATATTCGTCTTGCTTTCATTCGGAATTAATTTTGAAGTATCCGGATAATTGCCCTCTAATAATCTTGAGAAAAACAAGAGATTTTTTGCTTTAAATAAAACTTGGTTTTCTGTAATTACAATATCAATTAAATCGTTATTGTCATCTAAGATTTTACTTAGTTCACCTAAGCTTTTTCCTGGAATGACTACATTATAGCTATCATCCGCTTCTGTCTCAATTTTTGCTTTTCGCAATGCTAATCGATGGCTATCTGTTGCAACACAGGTTAATTCACCATTTCCAACCTTCCAGTTTACACCTGTCAAGATGGGGCGTGTTTCTGAGGTGGACACTGAGAATACTGTTTGTCTAATCATTGCCTTTAATAAATCTGTTGGGATTTTAAAGATATTTTCTTCTTTAATTTGCGGCAAATGTGGATATTCATCAGCATCCAAGCCATTTAGCTTAAATTCAGATTTTCCTGAGCGGATTACCGTTTGCAATTGATTTTCAACATGAATTTCAACTGTATCTGTAGGCAATTTTTTTACAATCTCACTAAAGAATTTTGCTTGGAGAACGATTGCTCCAGGTTGTTTAATTTCTGCAATTTCATCTTCAGCTTCTTCTTTTGGGATAAAAGATTCAATTGAAATATCTGAATCACTGCCCGTTAATGTCACTCCATCTGTTGTCGCAACAATTTTGATCCCTGTTAAAATAGGGATGGTTGTTCTGCTTGTGACAGCTTTCATTACATCTTGAACACTTTGAACTAAACGATCCCGTTGGATTATGAATCTCATTTTTTTAATCCTCCGATATATTTTTTTATGGTGTATAGTTATATATTTTCTTTTAAAAAATAATAGAAGTACTAGTAGGTCTTGTTGATATGTGGATAACTCAGTTTTTTGAATGGAAACACAGCCTATCCACATGTGGACAGACTGTGTGTAAGCGAAATAGAGTTATTCACATTATACTTTCAGAATTTCATGAATTTCACGCAGCTGTTTCTGAAATTGAGTATCTGTTTGGACAAGCTTTGATATTTTCTCATGTGCATGAATAACAGTCGTATGATCTCTTCCTCCAAATTCTTCACCAATTTTAGGCAGTGAAAAATCTGTTAATTCTCTTGATAGATACATAGCAATTTGCCGAGGAAAAGCAACTGATTTTGTTCTTTTCTTTGCCTTAAAATCCTCAAGCTTTACATTATAATGCTCTCCTACAACTCTTTGAATATCGTGGATCGTAATTACTTTCGGCTTAGAACTAGGAATGATATCTTTCAGCGCCTCTGCGGCTAGATCTGCGTTGATGTCTTTATTTATTAAAGAGGAGTAAGCGACTACTCTTATAAGTGCTCCCTCTAATTCACGGATATTTGAATCAATTTGATTAGCTATATACAGCATTACTTCATTAGGAATATCGAGTCCTTCAGCTTTAGCCTTTTTGCGAAGGATAGCAATTCTTGTTTCAAGATCTGGAGGAGTAATATCAGTGATGAGACCCCATTCAAATCGAGAACGAAGCCGATCTTCTAATGTTGGAATCTCCTTTGGCGGCCGGTCACTTGAAATAACAATTTGCTTGCTTTCTTCGTGCAATGTATTAAAAGTATGGAAGAATTCCTCTTGTGTTGATTCTTTTCCGGCTAAGAATTGAATATCATCAATTAAAAGCACATCAACTTTACGGTACTTATTTCGGAAATCAATCGCTTTATTATCACGAATAGAGTTAATAAATTCGTTTGTAAATTTTTCTGATGATAAATAAACGACCTTAGCAGATGGATTATGATCTAAAACATAGTGTCCGATCGCATGCATTAGATGTGTCTTCCCTAACCCTACACCACCATAGATAAATAAAGGGTTATAAGCCTTTGCTGGTGCTTCCGCTACAGCGAGAGAAGCAGCATGGGCAAACCTGTTACCCGAACCGATAACAAATGTATCGAATGTATTCTTCTGATTAAGCATGATCGAAGGCAGTTCTGGCTGCTCGTCTTCTTTTTTCCCCTTCTTTGGCGGATTAGGTAAATCCATATTACTTTCTGCTTGATTTTGCGGAATAATGAACTTTACTCCTAATTCTTCCCCAGTTATTTCATAGACAATTTCTGAGATCAGTTTGGAGTAACGCTCTTCAAGCCAATCACGGGCAAAATCATTTGGAACGGTAATGACTAATGTATCGCCTTGAAGGGCGTGAGCTTTTGTTGATTTCAACCATGTTTCATAGCTTGGTTTGCTGATTTTCTTTTCAATCTTAGCAAGAGCATTATTCCAAAGATCCGATATATTCTCCAACCATTGTCCCTCCTTTTGCCTTTTTTAATGCGGGCAAATTCCACATTAAAAATATAGGTTATACAAGCCGTACAACCTATATTTAATAAAACATCTTTATAGTTTATGGGTCCTGCTTTATCCTTGTTTAAACCTAGAGCTATTTAGTCTATTAAATTAGAACTAATCGAAATGAAAATGTGGAAAAATATATAATAAGGAAGTAAAGTAGGGTTTCGACAATATCCACTACCTGTGGACAATGTTTTACAAACCATTCGAATAAACTGTCCACATCATATCCACAATCTGTGGATAAAGGAGTTATACACAATAAATTATTAAGAGTGAAAACACAATTATGATAACAGATAATACTATGAGGTGCAACGGTTTTTCAGATATTATCCACAAGCATAACATATTGGGTATAAAAATTGTCCACATGATAAGATTATGTGAAAAAGCTGTCAATATGTGTTGTGGATAATGAAAAGGCTGTCGAATTTTTATCCACAAGGCGAATGGAGTAGATTCTCTTGCAGAAATTTACTTTATTAAAATATAAATTTTTGAGTGACAGAAAGCAGAAAAAAGAGTAAACTCTCCTAGTGTAGATCTTTTCAAATTTCAAAAAAGATTTTCAACTTCTATAATCAAGAGTTGACAATATTCTAGTAGCATCTTTATAATAGTTAAGACTGTCTTTAGCAGCTATTCCTCGAGGGAGGTGTCATATAATGAAAAGAACTTACCAACCAAGTAAGCGTAAGAGAAGTAAGGTTCACGGATTCCGTAGTCGTATGAGTACGCCTAATGGACGTAATGTACTTGCTCGTCGTCGTCGTAAAGGAAGAAAAGTATTATCTGCTTAGACCACTGAAACGTCAGTGGTCTTTTTTTCCATAATCATAGAAATACGTATTGGGTTAAAGGTGGTGTAAATGACGATGAAAAAACAGTATAGGGTAAAAAAAAATAAAGAATTTCAAGAGGCCTTTAAGAAAGGGAAGTCATTTGCAAATCGCCAATTTATTGTCTATTCGTTAAAAAAGCCAGAACAGGAGCATTTTCGAATTGGCCTTTCAGTCAGTAAGAAAATAGGAAATGCAGTTACACGAAATCAGATAAAAAGATATATCCGCCAGGCATTTCACGAAATGGAGAATGAAATACATAGCCAATTTGATTATATTATTATTGCTAGAAAGCCAGTAGCTGAAATGGGTTTAGAGGAAATAAAAAAAAGTCTAACCCATGTATTAAAGCTCTCTAGGGTTTTGAAAAAACAAAAATCTGGCAATAATGGACAACAGTATTTTGCCCCCAAAGAAAAATAAACTATAATTTTCTGAGCTTGCTTAATTTAAAGACAATAGCAAGTAAAGATGCTAAAATATTTGTAAGTCTGTGTTTATGCAGGGAATAAATAAATATAATTATTTTCTAAGCAGTTAGGAGGAAAAAACGTTTGAAAAAAAGAGTATTTCTGGTAATTGGATTAATTTTCGTTATCGCTCTATTATCGGGCTGTACGGAGATTAAACAGCCAATTACTTCAGAGAGTGAAGGCTTTTGGAATGAATACATAGTTTATCCGCTTTCATTGTTTATCATTAAAGTTGCAGAATTTGCAGGCGGGAGCTTTGGATTATCTATCATCCTAGTTACAATCATCATTCGCTTATTTTTGCTGCCACTCATGATTAAGCAGACGAAAAGTTCAAAAGCTATGCAGGCAATTCAACCTGAAATGCAAAAATTGAGAGAGAAATACAGCTCAAAGGATCAAAAAACACAGCAAAAGCTGCAGCAGGAAACAATGGCATTATTTCAGCAGCACGGTGTCAATCCACTAGCTGGATGTTTTCCTTTAATCATTCAAATGCCGATTTTAATTGGCTTTTATCATGCAATTACTCGTACGAGAGAAATTGCTGACCATAATTTTCTATGGTTTGATCTCGGGGCGCCAGATCCCATATATTTATTGCCGTTAATTGCAGGGGCAACTACATTTATTCAGCAGAAGATGATGATGGCTGGAACAGCGAATCAAAACCCGCAAATGGCTATGATGCTTTGGCTGATGCCGATCATGATTATTGTCTTTGCGATTAACTTCCCAGCTGCTCTATCATTATACTGGGTTGTAGGGAATATCTTTATGATTGTTCAAACGTACTTTATTAAAGGGCCGGAGCTTAAGAATGCAAAAGCAACCGGTAATGCAGGAGGAGCAAAAAAGTGAAACAAGTAACTGCTACGGGGACTACAGTCGAGGAAGCAGTAAAGTCGGCAATCGCTCAATTACAGACGACAAAAGAGCGCGTAGAGATTACGATTGTTGATGAAGGGAAAAAAGGTGTTTTCGGTATTTTTGGCGCGAGGCCAGCAATTGTGAAGGCTGTTTTGAAACAAGACCCAATTGAGGAAGCAAAGAAGTTCTTGGTAGATATTAGTGAAAAAATGGGTGCTCCGATCGAGATAGAAGTAGCGGGCGAAGGGCGGAATATCCAATTTATCCTAACTGGAGAGAAAATTGCTCTTTTAATTGGAAAAAGGGGACAAACGTTAAACTCATTACAATATTTAACACAGCTTGTTATCAATCGCTACTCAGATCAATATATAAATGTCTTGCTTGATGCAGAGGATTATCGAAAAAGACGTAACGATACCTTAACGCAATTAGCGGAACGATTAGCGCAAAAGGCGTTAAGAACGGGCCAAAATGTAGCATTAGAACCAATGCCTTCATACGAACGAAAAGTAATTCATGCTGCTCTGGCAGAAAATAAGCGAGTAAAAACATATTCTAGTGGAACCGATCCGCATCGCCATCTTGTTATCTCACCAATAAAGTAGAAAAGCGAAAGCGGCTTGGTCACCCCCAACAAGCATAAGACCAGCCGGCTGAAAGGTTGCCTATTTAACCTTTTGGACGGCTGGGCTTATGACCTCGAGGGGGTAGCCGCTGGAGCTAGACAAATAGAAAAGCGGCTTTAACTCCCAATCCATGGATTGGGAGTTTTTTTGTCTTTTTTTATTTTGTGCAATAATACTAGAAAATGAATTATCATATGGTTTTATTGTTATTCACATGTGGATAAGTTAAAATAAAGCATAATAATTTTTAAGAGATGTGGATAAAAAGAACGTAGAATGCTGATCAAACAATGCTTGTGGATAATTGCAGATATGAGGTACGCGATTCTTTTCTTAAAAATAAGCATGTGCTATTCTATTTATTTGGGATAAACGGATTTTTTGAGGCAGTAAGTGAGGTGGGTTTTAAATGGAATTTGATACAATTGCGGCTATTTCTACACCAATGGGTGAAGGAGCCATTGCCATTGTAAGATTAAGTGGTGATCAGGCCATTGCGATTGCAGATAAATTATTTAAGGGAATGGGTGGAAAAAGGTTACAAACAGTATCCTCCCATACGATTCATTATGGTCAAATTATTGACCCAAAGACGGAACAGGTAGCAGAAGAGGTAATGGTATCCGTTATGAAAGGTCCAAAAACTTTTACGAAAGAGGATGTTGTTGAACTAAATTGTCATGGGGGTATAGTCTCAGTTAATCGTGTGCTCCAGCTGCTGCTAACGAATGGGGCAAGACTTGCTGAGCCCGGAGAATTTACAAAACGGGCATTTTTAAACGGACGGATAGATTTATCGCAGGCTGAAGCAGTTATGGATTTAATTCGTGCTAAAACTGATCGTGCGATGAATTTGGCTTTAGGTCAAATGGAGGGGCGCTTATCTAAGCTTATTCAAAAGCTTCGCCAAGAAATATTAGAAACATTGGCTCACGTTGAAGTGAATATTGACTATCCTGAATATGATGATGTAGAAGAAATGTCACATCGAATGCTGTTAGAAAAGGGAACCTATGTAAAAGAGGAGATTGAAAAGCTGCTCCGGACTTCTCAGCAGGGGAAAATTTTGCGGGACGGACTTTCAACCGTAATCGTAGGGCGGCCAAATGTAGGGAAATCATCATTACTGAATAGTCTAGTGCATGAAAATAAAGCAATTGTCACGGATATTCCTGGGACGACTAGAGATGTGATTGAGGAGTATGTCAACGTTCGTGGAGTACCATTGCGATTATTAGACACGGCTGGAATTCGTGAAACGGAGGATATTGTAGAACGAATTGGTGTAGAAAGATCACGGCAAGTGTTAAAAGAAGCAGATTTGATTCTGCTCGTTCTTAATTATTCTGAGCCATTTACGAAAGAAGATGAAAATTTATTTAAAGCAGTTGAGGGCATGGATGTGATCGTGATTGTTAATAAAACAGACTTACCTCAAGTCATTGATATGGAACAAGTCCAAGAGCTTTCAAAAAATCACAAGCTTGTAACGACATCATTATTAGAAGATAAAGGCGTAGATGAATTAGAGGAAGCAATCGCTTCATTATTTTTTGAAGGATCGATTGAAGCAGGGGATTTGACTTATGTATCTAACACCCGCCATATTGCCCTTCTTAATCAAGCATTGCATTCAATTGAAGAAGCGATACAGGCAGTTGAAATGGGAACACCAATAGATATTGTTCAAATTGACTTAACAAGAACATGGGAAATACTTGGTGAAATTATCGGAGATAGTGTTCATGAGAGTCTTATTGACCAGCTGTTTTCGCAATTTTGTTTAGGTAAATAAAAGTCAATTTCTAAAGGATCGTTATTTTAAAATAGATTGATGTTTGATGTTTGAAAAAGGCTAAGTTGAATGGAGAGGATGGTGCAAGACTCCTGCCCACCCCGCGGAATTCAACCTCTGCCAATTAAGGATTAATTAGCTACAATGTTTACGAAAATAGATAAAATAAAAGAAGTAATGAAGGAGGCAGCATCATGCCATATGAAGCAGGAAATTATGATGTCATCGTTGTCGGCGCAGGTCATGCAGGCTGTGAGGCTGGCCTTGCATCAGCACGTCTAGGTGCAAAGACATTAGTTGTGACAATCAATTTAGATATGATTGCCTTTATGCCGTGTAATCCATCAGTCGGCGGACCGGCTAAAGGAATCGTTGTTCGGGAAATAGACGCACTAGGCGGAGAAATGGGGAAAGTAATCGATAAAACCCATATTCAAATGCGAATGCTGAATACAGGAAAAGGTCCAGCTGTCCGCGCTTTAAGGGCACAAGCAGATAAATTCATGTATCAGCACGAAATGAAGAAAATTCTTGAAGAAGAAGAGAACTTGACACTTATTCAAGGAATGGTCGAAAGATTAATTGTGGAAGATGGTGTTTGCAAAGGTGTAGTAACTCAAACTGGCGCAGTCTATACCTCTAAAACAGTCATTATTACAACAGGTACTTTCCTAAGAGGAGAAATCATTTTAGGGGAATTGAAATATTCAAGCGGTCCGAATAATCAACAGCCTTCTATTAAGCTCTCTGAGCACCTTGAGGAACTTGGTTTTGATTTAGTCCGCTTTAAAACAGGTACACCTCCTCGGGTAAACAGTCATACGATTGATTATAGCAAAACAGAAATCCAGCCTGGGGATGAAACACCAAGAGCTTTTTCATATGAGACTACAAAGTATATTACAGATCAGCTGCCTTGCTGGTTAACATATACGAGTGAAGAAACTCATCAAATTATTAATAGCAATCTTCATCGGTCGCCAATGTACTCTGGAATGATTCAAGGAAAAGGTCCGCGCTATTGTCCATCAATTGAGGATAAGGTGGTTCGTTTCAACGATAAGCCACGTCATCAGATTTTCTTGGAGCCAGAAGGAAGAAATACACAGGAAGTATATGTTCAGGGGCTTTCTACAAGCTTACCTGAGGAAGTTCAGCATCGTCTAATTAGAAGTGTACCTGGCTTAGAAAATGCGCAAATGATGCGTGCAGGATACGCCATTGAATACGATGCAATTGTGCCAACACAGCTATGGCCAACATTAGAAACAAAAAAGGTAACAAACTTATTTACTGCCGGTCAAATTAATGGCACGTCTGGTTATGAAGAAGCTGCTGGACAAGGTTTAATGGCTGGAATTAATGCTGGTTTAAAGGCGCTAGGAAGAGAAAAAGTTATTTTAGGCCGTTCTGATGCCTATATTGGGGTGATGATTGATGACCTCATCACAAAAGGAACATCTGAACCGTACCGCTTGCTCACATCACGTGCAGAATATCGTTTATTGCTGCGTCATGATAATGCAGATTTACGCTTAACAGAGCTTGGCTATTCAATTGGTCTTATTAAGGAAGAACGATACCAAAAATTCATGGCAAAAAAGCAGTCAATTGAAGGAGAAATTAATAGACTTCAAAAAACGATCATTAAGCCGTCTGCTGACGTTCAAGAATTGATTCACAGTTTGGGCGGAAGTGAACTAAAGGATGGGATTCGGGCTTCTGATCTGTTAAAGAGAACTGAAATGACGTATAAGCATATTCAGAAACTTGTTCCTCATGAAGAGATGCTTGATGCGGATGTAGAAGAGCAAGTAGAAATTCAAATTAAATATGAGGGGTATATTGAAAAATCCCTTCAGCAAGTTGAACGTTTAAAAAAGATGGAAGATAAGAAAATTCCAGAGAATATCGATTATGATGCCATTAATGGGCTTGCAACCGAAGCGAAACATAATTTAAAAGAAGTTCGGCCTTTATCTATTGCACAAGCTTCAAGAATTTCTGGTGTAAATCCAGCAGATATATCAATTTTGCTGATTTATATTGAGCAAGGGCGGATCGCAAGAGTTTCAAACGAATAGAGTGACATTTGGAAAGGACTTGGCGATGAATATAGAACAATTTATTGAAATGCTGGGGGCGAAGGGGATTTCGCTTTCCCCTCAGCAGCTTCAACAATACGAAACATATTATTCTACATTAGTGGAATGGAATGAAAAAATGAACTTAACGGCTATTACTGATAAGCCAGAGGTGTATTTAAAACATTTTTATGATTCGATTACGGCTGCTTTTTATTTTGATTTTAAAGAGCCAATACATATTTGTGATGTAGGTGCTGGTGCAGGATTTCCTAGCCTGCCTATTAAAATTGCCTTTCCAGAACTGCATGTAACAATCGTAGACTCGTTAAATAAACGAATTAGTTTTTTAGAGCATCTTTCAAATCAATTGGGCTTGAAAAATGTCCAATTTATCCATGACCGAGCGGAAACCTTTGGTCAGAAAAAGGAGCATCGTGAAGCTTATGATGTAGTTACAGCGAGGGCTGTAGCAAGACTATCTGTGCTTAGTGAGCTCTGCTTGCCGCTTGTTAAGGTTGGCGGTACATTTGTAGCTATGAAGGGTGCAAGTGCGAAAGAGGAATTAGAAGCTGGGAAGAAGGCGATTGCCGTCTTAGGAGGAAAGCTTAATCAATCTTATTCTTTTACACTTCCGCAAGAAGAAAGTGAACGGAATATATTAATTATCAAAAAAGAAAAATCTACCCCGAAAAAGTACCCAAGAAAGCCAGGTACTCCAAATAAGACACCAATTGAATAATGTTACGTTTTTCATAGAAATATGGCATAATGAATGGGTTAATGAAATAGATCTCTGTAAAATTGAAATAGTAGTTCATAAATGAAAAGAACAAAAATGTTCACAATTTTAGTACGGAAAAACAGGTTAATATAGTAATTCGGAAGGACTTGTCATTTTTATAGAGAATATGTAATAGGGAGTTTCGTAAAGGTGGTGCAGGGTGATGAAGCATTCTTTCTCACGCTTTTTTGGCCTAGGCGAAAAGGGAGAACAAGTAGAAGCGGAAAAGATCGAAGAACAAGTGGATATAGAGAGGATTGAGGAATTTGAAGAGGTAAAGAAAATTCCCATTGACCTTATTGTCCCTAACCGTTTTCAGCCAAGAACGGTATTTGATGATGATCGAATTGAGGAACTGTCACGAACCATTCATACACACGGCATTATTCAACCGATTGTTGTAAGAGAATTTGAAAATGGCCAGTTTGAAATTATTGCTGGCGAACGCAGATGGCGAGCAATGAAGAAGCTTGGCTGGGATGAAGTACCAGCTATTGTGAAAAATTTAAATGATACGGAGACAGCGTCTGTTGCATTAATTGAAAATCTTCAAAGGGAGGAATTATCCCCAATTGAAGAAGCCGTAGCATATGGAAAGCTTCTCGAATTGCATAATCTAACGCAGGAGGCATTAGCCCAGCGTTTAGGTAAAGGGCAGTCTACAGTTGCTAATAAACTTAGACTATTAAAGCTTCCTCAGCCTGTTCAGGATGCTTTATTAAGTAAGGCGATTACAGAACGACATGCACGTTCATTAATCCCATTGAAAAATCCTGAAAAACAGGTGAAAATGCTAGAAGAAATTATAGAAAAAAATCTAAACGTTAAGCAGACAGAAGACCGTGTAATTAGGCTTCTTGAACAAAGTAATTCAAAACCAAAGCCAAAAAGAAAAGCATTCAGCAAGGATATGCGAATTGCGGTCAATACGATTCGCCAATCGCTGTCAATGGTATCGGATAGCGGAATTAATCTAGATTCCAAAGAAGAGGAATTTGATGAATTTTACCAGATCACAATAAAAATTCCTAAAAAGAAATAGCTTTCATAAAATTAATAGATATCGATAAGTATATTACTGCCTGTGGGGTATGCATGCAGAACATTGATCGTTCTTTTGGATCATTTTCTGCGTGTGTGCACCACAGGCTTTTACACATCTACATTTTTCCTTCTCCATATTTTTAACAAAAAGAATATTCTCTATCCTTTTTCATGTTAAAATAGATTACGTGCTTGCCATTTTTCAATATGGCAGTTTATTCATTTCTTAAACGTTGGATTTTTTCACATATATGCTTTCTATAACCTTAATTGAAGATGAAGGTAGGTGATTTCGTGGGCAAAGTCATTGCAATTGCGAATCAAAAGGGCGGAGTGGGCAAAACGACTACTTCAGTAAATCTTGGCGCATGCTTGGCATACATAGGTAAGAAGACCTTAATCGTCGATATTGATCCGCAAGGAAATGCAACAAGTGGTGTTGGGATTGAAAAGGCAGATGTGGAACAATGTATTTATGATGTTCTAGTAGATGATGTAGAAGCTTCAAAAGTAATTATGGCAACTTCTGTTGAAAATTTATATGCGATTCCAGCGACCATTCAGTTAGCAGGAGCAGAAATTGAATTAGTGCCGACGATTTCCAGAGAAGTAAGATTAAAGAGGGCGCTGGAAGAGATTAAGGAAGACTATGATTATATAATTATTGATTGTCCTCCCTCACTAGGCTTACTTACACTAAACTCGTTGACCGCATCAGATGCAGTCATTATCCCAGTTCAGTGTGAATATTACGCGTTAGAAGGATTAAGTCAGCTATTAAATACTGTCCGCCTCGTCCAAAAGCACTTAAATCATGAATTGAAAATTGAAGGTGTTTTGTTAACGATGCTTGATGCACGGACAAATTTAGGATTGCAAGTTATTGAAGAAGTGAAAAAGTATTTTCAAGATAAAGTGTATCAAACGATTATTCCTAGAAATATTCGTTTAAGTGAAGCGCCAAGCCATGGTGAGCCAATTATTACGTATGATCCTAAATCCCGTGGAGCAGAAGTATATATCGATTTGGCAAAGGAAGTGGTTTCGAATGGCTAAAGGCTTAGGAAAAGGACTAAATGCTTTTTTTACAAATATGGAGACCGTGAAGGAAGAAACGGTTCAAGAAGTTCGAATAAAAGAGCTGCGGCCCAATCCTTATCAGCCTCGGAAAGTATTTGACAAGGAAGCGATTGAAGAGTTAAAGCAATCAATAATCGAACATGGCATTCTTCAGCCGATCATTGTTCGCAAAAGTATTAAAGGCTATGAAATTGTTGTTGGTGAAAGACGTTTCCGAGCGGCAAAGGAAGCGAAGCTTGAAACGGTTCCTGTGGTTGTAAGAGAGTTAAATGAACAGCAAATGATGGAGCTTGCCGTTTTAGAGAACTTGCAGCGCGAGGATTTATCCCCGATTGAAGAAGGAACAGCCTATCAGCTATTAATGGAAAAGCTCAAGCTAACACAAGAAGAATTAGCAAAGCGTCTAGGAAAAAGCAGACCTCATATTGCCAACCATATTCGATTGCTCTCCCTTCCTCCGAAAATTCAGGTGCTTATTACGGAAGGGAAAATTTCCATGGGTCATGGACGAGCACTTTTAGGATTAAGAAATAAGGATAAGCTTCCGGCAGTTGTAGAAAAAATAATCAAGGATCATTTGAATGTCCGGCAGCTTGAACAGCTTATTCAACAGCTGAATAATGTTCCACGTGAAACAAAGAAACCAGTGAATCAAAAAGATCTTTTTATTAGAGAACGTGAGTCCTCCCTGCGTGATCGATTTGGAACAACTGTTACCATTAAGCAATCAAAGAATAAAGGGAAAATTGAAATAGAGTTTTTTTCAAAGGAAGATTTAGAACGAATTATAGAATTATTAGAGAAAAAGTAATTCTTTTAACCATCTATTAGATGGTTATTTTTTTACGATTTTTTATTTAGAAGAGGATTAAATAATAAAAAAAAGGTTGTAAAGAAGAAGAGATTCATGGTAGTGTATTTTAAAAATATTCGATTTTCGAAATAAACTGAATTAGGTGAAGAAGATGTTTCTACTAGGTACGCTTGTCAACGGATTATTGATTATTGTTGGAACAATGATCGGAAAACGGCTTAATCGCATTCCTGAGAATATGAAGGGAACAGTCATGTATGCGATCGGACTTGCTGTTATGGTTCTCGGTCTGCAAATGGGATTGAAAGGTGAAAATTTTTTAATTGTAATCTTAAGTCTCGTTTTTGGTGCGGTACTTGGCGAATACTTCGCTTTGGAGGATAAATTGAACGCACTCGGAAACTGGCTTGAAAAAAAGCTTGGTTCAAGTGATCAAGGCAGTATATCACAGGGGTTTGTAACAGCTACATTAATATTTGTCATCGGTGCCATGGCCATTATCGGTGCATTAGATAGCGGGATAAGAGGCGATCATAATGTACTCTATACGAAATCAATTATTGATGGATTTACCGCATTAATATTAGCGACGACACTTGGGATTGGGGTGCTGTTCTCTGCGTTCCCAGTAGTTATTTATCAAGGATTGATTGCACTTTTTGCGATGCAAATTGATCGATTTGTGCCGACAGAGCTAATGAATAGTTTTATTACAGAAATGACTGCTACGGGAGGGGTTATGATTTTTGCTATCGGTTTGAATTTGGCGGGAATAACAAAAATTCGCGTAGCAAATCTACTCCCGGCTATTCTAGTAACGGGTATAATTGTAACCATCCTTTATTTATATCGTTTATATGTCTAGCAACTAATAGAGAGGAAATCTAGCTTTTTAGTCATTTCATTTATAAAGTTCTCTTCTGTGTCCGGTGATGTTCAAGGCGCTTATGCTTTTCCAATGCTGCCTTGAATGTCCTGTTCTTTGTCAGATTCCCATTTAAACGCCGATATAATAGGACTGGAATCATATGCTAAGCTTGCCTTGTATATCCCATTGGCAATCGTTTTAGCCATGTTTAGTACAAGATGAAGCCTTGTATTTTGCAAAACAAAAAACTCCATAAATCCGCTTACATTGACAATCCCTGTTATATGAATATGGCCTACTTCAGGAAGATCCTTATTTACACCTGCCCCAGGCTTTACAGGACCTTCTCCAGCTTGAATGACGCCAACGCTTTTTAAACGGCCTAAGCAGGCATCAATTCCAATAATAAATGGATTGCAATGAGTCTTTTTAATCTCGTCTAATTTTTCAGCTAGATTAACTGCATGGACAGGGTTTTCAAGTGTGCCGTATACAAAAAAAGAGGATAGCTTTTTCTCTTCAAGCAGTGTACCGACAAGTGGCCCCAATGAATCACCAGTTGAACGATCTGTACCGATGCAGACTATAACAACTGGGCGGCTAGTTATTCCAATTGGCAATAGATGTTTAATTGCCTTTGCTAATTCCCCTGCCGCATTTGTCTCATCATAAGGAATTCTTGCTGCACCGTCTTTTTTATCAAACAGATTACTTCGTAAATTCACTGGTTCCACCCCTTTTTCTAGTAACTTAAATATTCATGAACAATAATGTTGTCCAGCTTTTGTGTGGCTCGTCTTGTGCTATGCCTGCTTCTGGGTAAGGCGCTTTCACTTTTCGAATAGTAGTAACAGTATACGGAAGAATTTAGTAATGTATACATAACGATTAAATGAAAAGTGGAATCCAGGCGAAAAGTCCTGTGCATGATTAAGGATGGATAATTAAAACAAGGTAGCCTTTGATAATTTTGGTCATTTACGCTTAAATAAAGTAAAAGAGCTAGATTTGTGTGGGAGGGTTATCCATTGGAGCAAAAAGAATTTAATTTAAATGATGTGGTTGAAATGAAGAAGGCACATCCATGCGGAACGAATCGCTGGAAAGTGATTCGGATGGGGGCAGATATTCGCATAAAATGTGAGGGATGTGCACATAGTGTGTTAATTCCTCGCAGGGAATTTGCGCGTAAAATGAAAAAAATCCTTGTGAAGGGCGAGGAATAACGTCCATTTTGCATAGGTTTGGTGAGTGCTTGTCTTTTCCCCCTTATATCTCTATAATTGTGAAGGGTATTACCAGAATAACTATATAATTTTTAATAGATATTTTTTAATAGAGGAGTGGCAATAATGGCTTTAACAGCTGGGATTGTAGGATTGCCGAATGTTGGGAAGTCTACATTATTTAATGCAATTACCCAGGCGGGAGCAGAATCTGCAAACTATCCGTTCTGTACAATTGATCCGAATGTTGGAATCGTAGAAGTACCGGATTACCGCCTAAACAAATTAACGGAGCTTGTTCAACCAAAAAAGACAGTTCCTACTGCCTTTGAATTTACAGATATTGCCGGAATTGTAAAAGGAGCTAGTAAAGGTGAAGGTTTAGGAAATAAATTCCTATCTCACATTCGTGAAGTGGACGCGATATGTCAAGTTGTCCGCTGCTTTGCAGATGATAATATCACCCATGTATCAGGGAAAGTAAATCCGATTGATGATATTGAGATCATTAACTTAGAGTTAATCTTAGCTGACTTAGAGACAGTTGATAAGCGCATCGCGCGTGTAGGGAAAATGGCGAAGCAAAAAGATAAGGAATCCATGTTTGAAATGGAGATTCTAGAAAAATTAAAGGAAGCTTTTGAAGCAGATAAGCCTGCGCGTACGGTTGAATTTACAGATGAGCAAATGAAGGTAGCAAAAGGGCTTCATTTGTTAACTATTAAGCCCGTTCTTTATGTAGCGAATGTAGGGGAAGAAGATGTAGCTGATCCATCTTCTAACGAATATGTGCAGCAAGTGAAAGAATTTGCTGAAAAAGACAATGCAGAGGTTATTGTTATTTGTGCAAAGATTGAATCAGAAATTGCTGAGCTTGAAGGAGAAGAAAAGGAAATGTTTCTTCAAGAGCTTGGAATTGAAGAATCAGGTTTGGATCAGTTAATTCGTGCAGCATATAGCCTGCTTGGATTGGCGACCTATTTTACCGCTGGCGTACAGGAAGTTCGAGCATGGACGTTCCGTCAAGGAATGAAGGCTCCTCAATGTGCAGGCGTGATCCATTCTGATTTTGAGAAAGGCTTTATCCGTGCGGAGACGGTTTCTTATGAAGATTTATTAGCTGCTGGAAGTATGACAGCGGCAAAAGAAGCTGGGAAAGTGCGATTAGAAGGAAAAGAATATATTGTTAAAGATGGGGATGTTATGCATTTCCGTTTCAATGTTTAATCGTGAATGTACTTTAAAACACTGCAGATATAACATGCAGTGTTTTTTATTTGCTAATTATTTACTAATTTATAGAAAATAAATAATTAATAGAATATTCATATAATATTTGGTATAATTTTGTAAAATAACATTTATTGGGGGTTATTATGAAGGTTGCCGGATCATTTGTTAAGAATCTCGTTCTTTATGTAATGATCATTGTAGCTCTAATCTTAGTTGTATTGTTTCCGCGCAATCCAGCTATGGTTGTTAGTGGAAAAGCTATGACTGTGGAAATGGGATACTCTTTTTCTTGGAAAGAATATAAAGATAATATTGCCCAATTTTTGCAATTTGTCTGGACGGAAAAAAGTTTGGGAGATACACGTTATGCAAGAGTGACCGTAGAGGATGAAATAAAGCGTTATTTTCCTAATAGCTTAAAACTTATTATTCCTGCTTTCTTTTTAAGTCTTTTCTTAGGTATATGGAAGGGAGTATTTGATTACAAAAATAAACTAAATAGGAAAAATATCTTTGGGAATGGAATGACTTGGCTCCTGCAATCTATTCCTGACTTTTTTATAGTGGTTTGTCTTCAGTGGCTGGTTATCTTTATTTTTCCATCTTTACGTCTTTTTAGCCAGTTAAATTGGTATGGCTTTATTGTGCCGGCCTTATTAGTTTCTATTTATCCGATGATGTATATGGCTAGAATTACCTCAGCAGCTCTTTCGGATGAGGAGGGGCAATATTATATTCAAGTAGCGAAAGCTAAGGGTTTTCCTATGAAAGTAGTAATTAAACGTCATATTTTGCGCAATGGCTTAAAGACGATCTTACCCCACATGACTTCATTAATGGTCCATACATTATCAAGCCTTCTTATTGTTGAATATTTAATTGGCTATGAAGGAATGGCCTATAGGCTATTTACTGCGCTTGACTTCAATCTATCCTTTAATATAGGTTCTTTAAGCGGTTTTGAACCAGGCGTCATTATTGGAATTGGCCTTTGCTTTTTGCTTTTAGTTATCATAGCTCAGGTGACAGGATTTATTATTAAGAGAAGTCTTCGGATTCCATAATGGGGTGATTAAACTGAAAAATTACTATCTAATTATCGGACTAATCATGGCAGTGCTGTTAGCATTTTTAACGATAATCGGCCCTAGCCTTCCTTTTGTGGATGCAGAATTAAAGGGAGAACGGGTTATTTTCCCTGGGCCTGGGGAAATTGAAACTGCCCCTTTTCCGCCATCTGATAAGTTCCCGCTTGGATCAGACAGGGAAGGACGGGATTTATTAAGTTTATTAGTAGTAGGGGCAAAGGATACTTTTCTCCTTATATTTATGATTGTTATTATTCGATATGTGATCGCTGTTCCTTTAGGTCTTCTTGGCATGAAAAATAAAGGATTCTTTTCTTGGCTAAATAAATGGTGGAATCAACTTTTTTCTAGTTTTCCAGTCATATTTACGACGGCTTTACTTCTTTGTTTACCCTTTTTGTTATTTCATGAACAAAGATATTATTGGTCCATCCTTATTATTGCACTTGTAGAGGTTGGCAGGGTGGGCTTCATTATCCAGCAGCAGGCCCATACCCTTTCACAAAAAACCTTTATAGAAGCTGGAATAACAATTGGTGTCAAGCCGTTTAAAATGCTGACATCCCATTATTTTCCGAATCTCTTCCCTAGCATAGTAGTGAACTTTTTTATCGATGCAGGCCGTGTGATCATGTTAATTGGCCAATTAGCTATATTAAATATATTTATCTCACAAGAGCTGACCCAGATTAATTATGGTCAAAGTGAAATATTCAATACAAGTGTGGATTGGGCCACACTGATAAGGGAAGCACGCAAAGATGTGGTTACTGCCTTTTGGATTCCATTTTTTCCTATGCTGGCCATTGTAATATCGACATTAACTTTTAATATTCTTGGAGAAGGATTGCGCAAATACTTTAATCGGCATATGCAATAAAGTAAGAGGTTAAAGATATACATTTAGATTTAAGCTGCTCATTCATAAAAGTTTTTGTACAAATGCAGGGCTTTCATTGCAAAAAACAAGGTTATATGCTATACTTTCAACTTGTGAGTAATGAATAATTGCTCCTTGCCCGTATATTCGGGCCGTTTAGACCAAAAGGAGGTGAAAGTGATGAGAAAGTACGAAATTATGTACATCATCCGTCCAAATATTGAAGATGAAGCTAAAAAGGCTCTTATCGAGCGTTTTAACACAATCTTAACTGATAATGGTGCGGAACTAGTTGATTCTAAAGAGTGGGGTAAGCGTCGTTTAGCTTATGAAATCAATGATTTCCGTGACGGCTACTACCAATTAATGCACGTGAATGCAGAAGCAAAAGCTGTTGATGAATTCACACGTTTAGCTAAGATCAACGAAGACATTATCCGTCATATCGTTGTTAAAGACGAAAAATAATAGATTGCTTTACAAAAATGTTCCATGTGGAACAATGGTTGGAAGGAGTTGATTCTAATGATGAACCGTGTTGTTCTTGTCGGACGTTTGACAAAGGATCCAGAATTGCGGTATACCCCAAATGGTGTGCCAGTTGCAACTTTTACTCTTGCAGTAAATCGTACGTTTACGAATCAGCAAGGTGAACGGGAAGCGGACTTTATTAACTGTGTAATCTGGAGGAAGCCTGCCGAGAACGTTGCAAACTTCTTGAAAAAGGGAAGTCTTGCAGGTGTTGATGGGCGAATTCAAACACGCAGTTATGAAGGCCAAGACGGAAAGCGCGTATATGTGACTGAAGTTCAGGCTGAAAGTGTTCAATTCTTAGAACCGCGCAATAGTAATAGAAGCGACAGCGCAGGCTATGGTTCTCCTAGAGAACAGGACTTCCCATTTGGGAACAACAACAATCAGAATCAACAACCGCAGTACAACCGAGATAATCAGGGATATACACGTGTAGATAAAGATCCATTTGCCAATGATGGCCAAATTGATATCTCAGATGATGATCTACCGTTCTAACTAACCGATTATTTTTTAAAAACAAAACATAAAGGAGGGAAATAACCATGGCTATGGGAGGACGTAGAGGAGGACGTGCAAAACGTCGTAAAGTTTGCTTTTTTACTGCAAACGGAATCACTCACATCGATTATAAAGATGTAGATCTTCTAAAGAAATTCATCTCAGAGCGCGGTAAAATTTTACCACGCCGTGTAACTGGTACGAACGCTAAATACCAACGTAAATTAACAACTGCTATTAAGCGCGCACGTACAATGGCATTACTGCCTTATGTTTCAGGTGAATAATATTTAAAAAAGACATCGATTTAATCGGTGTCTTTTTTTTGTTTGCTTTTTTTTGTCTAAAATTCTCAACATTGGTAATTATTTTTTAATGAAATTTATACTAAAAGTAGTAAAAGTATAAAAAATTATGTCGAAATAATGACTGGTTAGTTATATTTCATATGAAGGGGAAGTAGGAAAAACCAATGGACGGTGAAGGGCATTCATTTAATTAAAAAAATTAGAATAAATGATAGTAGAATCTAAACAAAAAAAGGGGGAAAGCGTCTTGTTAAAATCAATAAAAGGCAAATTAATTTTACTGATCTCTGTCTTATTTATTGCAGTTCTTTCAACAGTTGGTTTTTTTGTATATCAGCAGACAGATCATGAAATAGAGAAAGAAGTAGTTAGTCAAACGAAGAGTATTGTTGCAGAAATGAATAATTCACTTCAATTGTTTCTTGGTAAATATTCTACCAATATGCAATATTTATCGGAATCAGGACGTGTAATTGATTATATAAAGGTTGCTGGAGATGAAAAGGTAAATATTGAACTAGAAAAGGACTTTACTAATTTCCTTGATAAAAATAAAGATGTTGCTTCCATTTATGCAGCAAGCGCCAATAAAGATTTAAATATTATGCCAAAGGCAGATTTAGGAGCAGATTTTGATCCAACTTCTCGGGATTGGTATACAAAAGCAGCAGCGAATCCTAATCAGGTGGTTTGGAGCGAACCATATGAAGATGCAGCTACAAAAGAGTATGTCGTGACGGCATCCTATGCGGTTAAAGAAGGATCAAAAGTAATTGGTGTAATCGGCTTAGATATTAAGCTTACTGATGTAACAAATATGATTAGTTCCGTGCACATCGGTTATAACGGATATCCGTTTGTCTTTTCTCAAGAAGGAACAGCAATTGTCCACCCTACAGAAAGAAGTAATAACTTGATGGATCTTCCATTTATAAAAGAAATGTATGACCATTCCGAAGGGGATGGAGTGATCGAATATGTATTTGAAGGTGCAGATAAAAAGTTAGTTTTTGATACTGTATCAGATACAAATTGGAAGGTGGGCGCAGCCTATTCTGACAAGGAGTTAATGGTGACTGCCTTGAAAATAAGAAATAGAATTGTTCTTATTTCAATGATCGGTATTGTAATAGCGATAGCAATTACTTATTTTGTAGCTGTTGGCTTAACAAGGCCTCTTGCATTACTTAAGAAGGCATTTAATCAAGTATCAAGTGGAAATTTAACGGTGAAAGTGAATGTAACTTCCAAGGATGAGATTGGCGAATTAAGCGGCCATTTTAACACAATGGTCGAAAATATGAAATCGATACTGACTGCAGTCAATTTATCTGTTAATAATGTAAAAGAATCAGCAGAAAGTTTAAGTGCAGTCTCCGAAGAAACAAATGCTTCAAGTGAGGAAATGGCCGCTGCTATTAATGAAATTGCTAAAGGGGCTACACAGTCTGCAGCAGACGCAGAATCAGCGAATCAATTGTCTAACCAGTTAAGCAATCAAATTAATGATATTAGCGAAAAGGCTACGGAAATGACGTCACTCGCAGAAAAAGCAGAAGACATCAATCAATCAGGAATTAAACAGATTGGTCATTTAAAAGGATCATTTACTACTTCAAGGGAATATCTTGGCTCCATGGAAGAAGTTATCACTGATCTAGAGAATAAGATTGTAAAAATTGAAAAGGTTATGACCACTATTACAGAAATAAGTTCACAGACGAATTTATTAGCTTTAAATGCTAGTATTGAAGCTGCTCGCGCAGGTGAACATGGGAAGGGCTTTGCTGTTGTCGCAGAAGAAGTAAGAAAGCTTGCGGAACAGTCAGTTGTAGCCACGGATGAAGTGAAGCTGACGATTACTGATATTCAAAACGGTGCATTCCAAGCCGTTGAATCAATGAATAAGACGAAAGAGACTTTTAATCAGCAATCTGAAGTGGTCAGTGAGACAGAACAAAGCTTCCAAAATATTTCAGAGCTTGTTGAAAGAATGAGAAATTCCATCCTTTATATAAGCAATGAGATGACTCACCTTGCTGAGAGTAAAGAAGAAGTAGTAAGCGGGATTCATAGCATGGCTGCGATGGCAGAGCAGGCAGCTGCTTCTTGTGAGGAAGTAAGTGCTTCTACAGATGAACAGCTTCATGCGCTTCAGTCGGTTGCAGAATCGGCAGAACAATTAACGGAATTAAGCAATGAATTAAAAGATGTGGTTGAAAAGTTTAAAATCAATTAAAAAAGAAAGGGATGTCATATTTTTGATATCCCTTTTCCATTTGCAGCTGACTCATTCTAAAATAAGGAGTCGGACTCCACAATAAGTACATTTGTTCTTTTGTATAGTTCAGTATGGTTGAATCTCACTATATTACTAGCTAAAATAGATAGTATGAGTGCCCATTTAGGGGGTGGAAATTTGAATAATGCACATAAGTTAACACAAGGAGCACTTTGTTTAGCTGTTTTTGCTGTTTTAATATTATTGACTCTCTACATTCCGGTTTTAGGGCTTGTTACGAACTTATTTTTAGCCATTCCGTTTATTTTATTTGCGGCAAAAAATACCCGAATGGATTCTTTTGTTTTCTTCGTTGCTGCAATCATTCTTTCTATCATAGTAGGAGCGATTCTAGCCATTCCGCTTACATTAATTTATGGGATAGCCGGTCTTGTAATAGGGCATTTTATCCAAGAAAAAAAGAGTCGAGCGTTTTCCTTTATTGCAGCTACCCTAGTTTGTTTAATTACGTCAATTGTACTATATGCTGTATTCGTTGTTATTTTTAACATGAATATCATTGAAGAATTGATTCGTACGATGAGAGATTCCCTCGATCAATCTGTGGCAATTTTTGAAATGTTAAGCCGTAATAATGATGGGGCAGCTATGGAACAATTTGAAGCAATGATAAAAATGGTTGAGTCATTGACACCAAGCCTATTCGTCCTGACCGCTGTAACCACTGTTCTATTAATCGAGCTTGTTTCCTTTCCGATTGTTAAAAGGTTTGGAGTAATCCCGCAGCAAAGAAGGCCATTTAAAGAAATTACCTTGCCAAAAAGCATCCTTTGGTACTATTTGGTGATTATAATCGCGTCATTTATATTAAAACCTGAAGAGGGAGATTATTGGTATCTAGCCTTGGTGAATCTCTCGTTTATCCTTCAGCTTTGTATGGTTGTTCAAGGGCTGGCGTTTATCTTTTATATTTGCCATAAGAAAGGCATACCTAAAGCTGTTCCTATTATTGCAACAGTCTTCACAATCTTTCCTCCAATTCTCCTTCCTATTGTTAGGATATTAGGTATAATTGACTTAGGGTTTGAATTAAGGAAAAGGTTAGAAAACAAAAATGGATAAATGATTGTTCAAAAGGGAACCGTAACTTTTTGAAAATCATCTAACACTACTGTTGGGGAGCTGAAAAAAATGCCTTCTTATTTAGAAAAGCGGTCCATTCGCTATCCCATTTTTGGGTTGATGGGCATAACAGTGGTGCTTCTCGGATTATTAGCGTATTATAACTGGCTTTTGAGTATATTGGGCGTTATTCTCCTTTTCCCTCCTTTTTATTATATTTTTAAAGTGGATGCAGCACAGAAGAAGGAAACAGAAGAATACATAACCACTCTGTCTTACCGGGTTAAAAAAGTCGGTGAAGAGGCACTGATGGAAATGCCGATTGGGATCATGCTGATTAATGATGAATATTTCATTGAATGGACCAATCCTTTTTTAGCCTCATGCTTTGATGAAGATACGTTAGTGGGAAGATCGCTTTATGATGTCGGGGATTTACTCATACCGTTAATAAAGCAGGAAGTGGAAACAGAAATTATTACTCTTCATGACCGAAAATTCCGTGTCATACTAAAACTTGAAGAACGGCTATTATACTTTTTTGATGTGACAGAGCAAACAGAAATCGAAAAAATGTATCAGGAAGAAAGAACGGTGCTGTCCATTATCTTCTTAGATAATTATGATGAGCTGACACAGGGAATGGATGACCAGACTAGAAGCAGCATGAACAATATGGTCACTTCCATTTTAAATAAATGGGCAGTTGATAATGGTGTATTTTTAAAACGAGTCTCATCAGAAAGATTCATTGCTGTCTATAATGAGCAAATTCTTCAGCAACTTGAAAAAGGGAAATTTACCATTCTTGATGAGGTAAGGGAAACAACCTCAAAACATAATATTCCTTTAACTTTAAGTATTGGAGTGGGGACCGGCGTATCATCACTTCCTGAACTGGGAGTTCTTGCTCAATCCAGTCTTGATTTAGCACTTGGACGAGGCGGAGATCAAGTTGCTATTAAACAGACGAATGGAAAAGTGAAATTTTTCGGAGGGAAAACAAATCCAGTTGAAAAAAGGACGAGAGTTCGTGCCAGAGTCATTGCCCATGCATTGAAGGAATTAATAACTGAAAGTGATAAAGTTATTATCATGGGACATAAAAACCCAGATATGGATGCTGTTGGGGCAGCGATTGGGATTCAAAAGATTGCAGAAATGAATAATCGTGAAGGATATATTGTAGTGAATTTCCAGGAAATTGATACAGGTATTCAACGATTAATGACAGAAATACAAAAGAAGGAAGAATTATTCGAGAAGTTCATCACTCCTGCTCAAGCACTAGAAATTGCGACAGAAGATACGTTATTAGTTGTCGTTGATACACATAAACCTTCCATGGTGATTGAAGAAAAGCTTATTCATAGGCTTGAGCATGTCGTTGTTATCGACCACCATCGCCGTGCTGAGGAGTTTATTAAAAATCCATTGCTTGTTTATATGGAGCCATATGCTTCTTCAACCGCTGAGCTTGTAACAGAGCTTCTTGAATATCAGCCAAAGAATGTAAAGGTTGAAATGCTTGAGGCTACTGCATTACTGGCGGGGATTATTGTAGATACGAAGAGCTTTTCATTAAGGACAGGATCACGGACATTTGATGCGGCATCTTATTTGCGTTCGCTTGGAGCAGATACTGTTCTTGTGCAAAAATTTTTAAAAGAAGATGTAGATACGTATATTAAACGCTCCAAAATCATTGAGAATGTATACTTTTATCGAGAGGGAATTGCCATTGCAAAGGGGCAGCCTGATGAGGAGTATAGCCAGGTGCTGATCGCGCAGACAGCTGACACTTTATTGACGATGGATGGGGTAATCGCCTCATTTGTCATCTCAAAAAGATCAGAATATACAGTAGGTGTGAGTGCGCGTTCGTTAGGCGATGTAAATGTTCAAGTCATTATGGAAAATCTTGAAGGTGGAGGACATTTAACTAATGCAGCCACCCAACTATCAGATGTTTCATTGGATGAAGTGGAAGAACGTTTGCAAAGTGTAATTGATGAATATATTGAAGGGAGAAAGAAAGCATGAAAGTTATATTTCTGAAAGACGTAAAAGGGAAAGGAAAAAAAGGTGAGGTAAAGAATGTTGCTGATGGGTATGCGCAAAACTTTTTAATTAAGCAAGGCTTAGCAGTTGAGGCAAACCAGGCAAATGTCAGCACATTAAATGCCCAAAAGAAAAAAGAGGAAAAGCTTGCAGCTGAAGAGCTTGCTGATGCAAAAAAACTTAAGGAAGTCATGGATAAAATTACTTTAGAGTTTTCAACAAAAGCAGGTGAGGGCGGCCGTTTATTCGGTTCGATCACAAGCAAGCAGATTGCAGAAGAGCTTCAAAAGGCACATAATTTAAAAGTTGATAAGCGAAAAATTGAACTGCCTGATGCGATACGTACATTGGGTTATACAAAAGTGTCTGTCAAACTTCACGCTGAAGTGACAGCTACACTAAATGTTCATGTAAAAGAAGCAAACTAATTTTGGAAGTTCCATTTACACATAAACATGATAAAATAGAAGAGTTGAAAAAATGTGATCGGTTCTAGCTGATCACATTTTTTCTAGGTGTTTGTCTGTAATGAAGGTATTTTATATAAAAGATTATTTTATAGATTTGATTAGTAGATTCTAATTTCCAGTGCCAGTCCAGGCGTTTTTCGCATTTAGAGATACCCAGCTGCAGCGCCTAGCCCCTCGAGGTCACAAGCCAAGACTCCCAGAAAGGTAAAGGACCACCTTTCCGAGAGTCTCGTCTTGTGCTTGTCGGGGCTGAACAAGGCGCTTCCGCATTTAGTTTATACCCAGCTGCAGCGCCTAGGGGCTCGAGGTCATAAGCCAATCCGTCAAGAAGG
>NZ_JALDXW010000038.1:0-33843 GCF_032154635.1 Cytobacillus sp.
CTGTTATAGCGGTCATGATTTTAATTGGGCATGTATTTTATCTGCCTGCCTATCTTCTGACGTCTCTTAATATAGAAGGGCAAACCCAGCTGTGGCTTCATAACCCAAATAGCGGAACCGTTCTCTTTCTGGCGAAACTAACAGCTGGATTTGTTTTATATGTAGTATCATTTCTAGTCGCATTTATTGTTGTGCTATGGGGACTAATGAATTCAGTGGATGGGGAAAGCCTGTTTAATTTAACCGGTGGGCCAGCTTTCAATATCACTTTAATTGGACTTGGAATTACGCTAGGCACTCTTTTCTTAGGAGTCTGGGTTTTATTTTATTGGTCCTTATTCCATTCTTTGAAAAAGGTACCATTCCTCCGATCCATCCGGTGGCCTATTGTGATAGGCACATGGCTTCTGATTACAACAGTCGGCAATTATGTGAGCAATCTTCCAGTTTATCAAAAACTTAAAAATATTGGAGTTTTTAAACTTGATACCTTCTCGCTAAAGTTTAAAGTAGGCAAATCTTCAGCTTCAGCTGGTTTTGTAGATACAGTTGAATTTTCAATCATGAATGGGATTATTTATACGGTGATAGTTTTTGCCGTGTTTTATGCTTCCGTATGGCTGCTCGAACGGAAAGTGGAGGTGTGATGATATGGGCGAAGAATTTCAAGCATCAAAGCCAATATATATGCAAATTGCTGACAAAATAAATCAGCAAATTATCCGGGGCGAATTATTGCCGGGAAACAAGCTCCCTTCCGTTCGGGAAATGGCGGTGCAAACAGGAGTGAATCCAAATACGATTCAAAGAACATACAGTGAATTGGAGAGGATGGAAATCGTGGAAACGAAACGAGGACAAGGAACGTTTGTTACAGAGAATGAAGGGATGATTCATCAATTAAAACTCGTTATGCAAATGGACATCATTGAATCGTTTGTTAAAAATATGAAAGAACTTGGACTTACAGAAGAGGATATGGTCTCTGGCTTAAAAAGATACTTTAATGGAAAGCGAGAGATGTAAGATGATCGAGTTCCAGAATATTACTAAAAAATATGGTCGGGATTCAGGATTAGAGGATGTATCCTTCACGCTAGAAAGAGGGAAAATTTATGGATTAATCGGTCCAAACGGAAGCGGAAAATCAACCACATTAAAAATAATAGCCGGCCTCGTACATCCATCTAAGGGTACAGTTCTAGTTAAAGGAACAGCAGTCGATAGAAGAATCGCTAAAGAGGTTGCTTATTTATCCGAACTAGATATGTTCTATCAGCCTTTTAATGTGAAAGATATGATTGATTTTTATGCCTCTCAGTTTGAGGATTTTCGAATAGATCGTGCGAACGAATTACTAACATTTATGAAGCTGGATCCTGATAAAAAGCTGAAACAATTGTCAAAAGGTAATCGGGGCCGATTGAAACTTGTGCTCGCACTGGCTAGAGAGACCTCTGTTTTGCTATTAGATGAGCCTTTTTCAGGTCTTGACCCAATGGTAAGAGATTCGATTGTAAAAGGTTTACTATCCTATATTGATTTTGAAAATCAGACAGTTGTTATTGCGACCCATGAAATTGATGAGATCGAGCCGCTTTTGGATGAGGTGCTTGCTATAAAAGATGGAAAAATCATTGATCAGAAAAATGTTGAGAATTTAAGAGAAACGAAAGGATTATCTATTATTCAGTGGATGAAGGAGACTTTTAAAGAATGAGAAAAGAAAAATTAATGGATACCCTCGTGGAAATTCAAAATGTAACAAAAATAATAAAGGGCAGAACGATTATTGATTCCCTTAGCTTTAACGTCAATAAAGGGGAGGTATTTGGCTTTCTTGGCCCAAATGGAGCAGGAAAAACAACGACAATTCGAATGATTGTCGGTTTGATAGGAATGACTTCCGGTGATATTAAAATTCTCGGTCACAGTATTCAATCAGATTTTGAGAAGGCGATTAAACATGTAGGAGGTATTGTTGAAAATCCAGAAATGTATAAGTTTATGAGCGGATATCAAAATCTTGTTCATTTTGCCAGGATGTCCCAGGGGGTTACAAAAGAAAAAATAGCTGAAACGGTAGAGTTCGTTGGACTAACAGACCGAATTCATGACAAGGTAAAAACATATTCACTAGGTATGAGGCAGCGCCTTGGCTTGGCGCAGTGCCTTTTGCATGATCCGAAAATCTTAATTCTTGATGAACCGACAAATGGTTTGGACCCTGCTGGTATCCGCGAAATCAGGGATCATGTTAGAAAGCTGGCGAGAGAAAGGGATATGGCAGTCATCGTATCTAGCCATTTGTTATCGGAAATGGAAATGATGTGTGACCGAATTGGAATCATTCAACAAGGAAAGCTCATTGATGTTCAGCTTATGACTGATTTTGTTCAGGGGACTGAGAAAATTTATGAAATTGAGGTAGAAGAAAAAGAGCATGCTGGACGAATCGTTAAAGAGATGCATCCTGACAGTAAAGTTCAACTAACTGAAAATGGGGTTGCTTTGCCACTTAAGAAGGAGAAAGTACCTGAAGTAATAAAAAGACTTGTTAACAATGATATACAGATATATGGAGTGAAGGAAGTAACGAAGACTTTAGAAGATCGTTTCCTTGAGGTTACTTCACAAAAGGGGGATCTTGTTCATGATTAAACTGATTCAAAATGAATGGATGAAAATATTTAGAAGAACGGGAACGTATGTCATGATCGGGCTGCTCCTATTCGTATTAACTGTGATGGGCGGCTTTATTAAATACCAGGACAGCAAAGGAAGTGTTCCGGATAATACGGACTGGAAAAAAGGTCTTCAAGTACAGAATGAAAGCTATCAAAAAGAATTAACTGAAATGGGGGATGCGATTCCTCAAGAAGTAAAAATTAGCTATGAAAGAGAAATTGCTATTAACCAATACAGAATCGAAAATGATATATCGCCAAATGAAGAGTATTCAGTCTGGGGATTCTTAGCAGATACATCACAAATGATTGAATTTGCTGGTCTGTTCACAATCATTATTGCTGCGGGAATTGTTGCCAGTGAATTTAACTGGGGAACGATCAAGCTGCTTTTAATAAGACCGATCAAACGAGGAAAAATATTGGCGGCAAAGTATTTAACAGTCTTGCTATTTGGCTTGTTCATGCTTTTCATCCTGTTTGCTTTTTCAGGGATACTTGGAATGGTTCTCTTTGGTTTCCCTAATGATCCAGTACCATATTTGAATTATTATGACGGTTCTATAACGGAGCAGAGCATGCTTCTGCATCTAATTAATTACTTCGGACTAAAATCGATTAATATGATTATGCTGGCAACAATGGCATTCATGATATCTGCTGCATTTAGAAACAGCTCCTTAGCAATCGGTTTGTCCCTTTTCCTTATGTTCATGGGCGGCCAGATGACAAGGCTAATTGCAATCAAATATGAATGGGCGAAATATATTCTTTTTGCAAATACGGATTTGCTTCAATACTTTGAGGGAGCTCCGATGGTAGAGGGGATGACACTTGGCTTCTCAATCGTAATGATCATTGTTTACTTCCTGCTTTTTCAAGCAATTGCCTTTTACGTATTCAAAAAGAGGGATGTTGCTGCATAGAAAAAAGGATGGCAGCTGCCATCCTTTTTTTTATAATGTAGAAAAGTTTAACTTTTAGTGAGAAAATTTTTCTGCTCTAGCACTTTTTCTATTTCATTATCTTGCTATAAATTGTTGCTAGAGCCTGTTCGAATTTCCCAGTCTTCTTCGGCTCATAGTAGATTTTATTTTTCAAGCGGTCAGGCAAGTACTGCTGTTTCACCCAGCCGCCTTCGTAATCATGTGGATATTTATATTCGATTCCCCTGCCAAGCTCTTTAGCCCCTTTATAGTGAGCATCTTTTAGATGATCGGGAACTTCTCCACTTTTACCAGCCCTAATATCTGCTAAGGCCGCATCAATAGCAATGATCGCTGAATTGGATTTTGGTGACAAACATAATTCAATGACAGCATTTGCGAGCGGAATTCTTGCTTCAGGAAATCCGACCCGTTCGGCTGTTTCAATGGCAGCGAGTGTTCTTGCTCCAGCCTGGGGGGAAGCTAATCCAATATCCTCATAGGCTATCACAATCAATCTTCTTGCAATGCTTTGCAGATCTCCAGCTTCAATTAATCTTCCTAAATAATGCAATGCAGCATTTACATCACTGCCGCGAATCGATTTCTGGAAGGCGGAAAGTACATCATAATGTGCGTCCCCATCCTTGTCATGAGATAAACTCTTTCGCTGCATACACTCTTCGGCAGATGGCAAATCAATGCGGATAATGCCGGAATCGTCAGGCTCCGTAGATAAAACAGCTAGCTCTAATGCATTTAAAGAGCTTCGGACATCTCCATTAGAAGCCGTTGCAAAGTGTGTGAGTGCATCTTCGCTAATAGTAACATGCTTTTCTCCTAAACCATATTCACTATCTCCAAGCGCTCTTAAAAGAGCCTCTTTAATGTTGTCCACGGATAAAGGCTTTAATTCGAAAATTTGACAGCGGCTTCTGATTGCTGGATTGATGGCATGGTAAGGATTGCTAGTTGTTGCCCCAATTAAAGTAATCATCCCATTTTCTAAATAGGGAAGCAGAAAATCTTGTTTTCCTTTATCCAGCCGGTGGACTTCATCAAGAAGAAGAATGACTTTCCCTGACATTTTTGCTTCTGCCGCAACGACTTCCATATCCTTTTTATTGTTTGTGACTGCATTGAGCGTGCGAAAAGCATAGCTTGTACTTCCCGCAATGGCACTTGCGATGGAGGTTTTGCCGATTCCAGGGGGACCATACAGGATCATCGAGGATAGCTGTTTGGCTTTTACCATCCGATGAATAATTTTGCCTTCGGCTACAAGATGCTCCTGACCAATGATCTCTTCAATGGACCTTGGCCGCATCCGAAAGGCCAATGGTTTAATACTCATGTATATCACTCCAAAACGTTCAAATGTTATTAAAATAAACATACCATATTCCATGTTCCGGCAAAATGATAATGCTGAGTAAATGTGATATAATTACAAAAGTCTATCTAATTACTAAGAATAAACCTTCATGGCGGGGAGATAAAGGGAATGTTTACGAAGAAAAGCGGTCAAGTTGGTGCGAGGTTTATTATGTATTTAACTGGTCTTCTCGTTATGAGCCTTGGAATTGTATTATTAATAATTGCCGATTTAGGAGCGACGCCCTGGGATGTTCTGCATGTTGGCCTATATTATCAGTTTGGGCTGACAATTGGAAGCTGGTCAGTAATTGTCGGCATTGTGATTTTGACCGTTGCATCACTTATCTCAAAAGAGTTTCCCAAAATGGGTGCCTTTTTAAATATGGTTTTGATTGGTGTTTTTATTGATCTTTATTTATTGCTGCCATTTATGGAGACTCCGTCTTTATTAGCTGGTAAAATCGTGATGTTTCTTTGCGGGATTGTAATTTATTGCTATGGAATGGGCATTTATATCTCAGCACAGTTTGGAGCAGGTCCACGAGACAGTCTGATGATTGCCTTAACATCGAGAACGGGGTGGAAGGTGGGCCGTGTTCGAAGCTGCATGGAAGTGATTGTCTTAATTATCGGCTGGCAGCTTGGTGGACCTGTTTTTTGGGGAACCGTGATCATTGGTTTGGCGATTGGGCCACTGGCAGGAAAGGCATTGCCGCAATGCCAAATGATAACCGACCGATTTTTAACAAGTTTGAAAAAGGAAGTATATACAACAATTGGTAAAGAGAAGGATAGAGGTGTCAGTTGATGAAAATATCGACAAAAGGAAGATATGGATTAACGATTATGATTGAATTAGCAAAAAAACATGGAGAAGGTCCGATCTCATTAAAGTTAATTGCGCAGACGAATAATTTGTCTGAGCATTATTTAGAACAGCTTATCGCCCCATTAAGAAATGCTGGTTTAGTAAAAAGCATTCGCGGTGCGTATGGTGGTTATGTGCTTGGAGATGATCCTTCAAAAATTACTGCCGGTGATATTATTCGTGTGCTGGAAGGGCCAATTAGCCCTGTCGAAGGTATTGAAGACGAGGAACCTGCTAAGAAACATCTTTGGATGCGTATTCGCGATGCTGTGAAAGATGTTTTAGACAATACAACGGTTGAAGATTTAGCTAACTATAACGATGATGGCGGTTCTGAGGGGTATATGTTTTACATTTAATCTGAACCGAGTTAGCGGCCTGTAAATAAGTAAAAGTGGCTGGTAAATTAGTAAAGGGGAACTGTAAAATATAAAACTGGTTTGTGAATTGAAAAAGTACAGTACATTTGTGATAAGATAATCAATTTCAGATAAGAAGGTGAATAAATTGGAACGGATTTACGTGGACCATGCAGCGACTTCGCCATTAAATCCAAAGGTGATTGAGAAAATGATGGAGGTCATGGGCTCAGAATTTGGCAATCCGTCAAGCATCCACCATTTTGGCCGCAGGGCCCGTCATATAATTGATGAAGCCCGCGCAGAATTAGCGAAAAGCATTCATGCCGAGCCAAACGAGATTATTTTTACAAGCGGAGGAACAGAAGCAGATAATCACGCAATTTTTGGGGTGGCGGAATCGTACGGAAAGCATGGAAAACATATAATTACTACGCAAATAGAGCATCATGCGGTTCTTCATGCCTGTCAGAAACTGGAGAAGCAAGGGTTTGAAATCACCTATCTGCCAGTCAACCAAGAAGGAAGAGTTGATGCGGCAGATGTTGAGAGAGCTTTAAGGGATGATACAATCCTCGTAACGATCATGTATGGCAACAATGAGGTCGGAACCATTCAGCCGATTAAAGAAATTGGGCAAATTCTTGCTGGACATTCGGCTATTTTTCATACAGATGCTGTCCAAGCATACGGATTGGAAAAAATAAATGTAAAAGAATCGGGCATTGATTTACTATCAGTTTCTGCTCATAAAATAAATGGCCCTAAAGGAATCGGGTTCTTGTATGCAAGCACAGATGTGAAGCTTCCTCCACGTTTATTTGGCGGAGAGCAGGAAAGAAAAAGGCGTGCAGGGACAGAAAATGTGCCCTCTATTGCCGGTTTTCTTGAGGCAGTCCGAATCAGTCAGCAGGAAATGGAAAACAAGGTAATAGAGTATCAGGGATTCAAAGCTGCTTTTCTAAAAATACTAACAGAAAATCAAATTGCATATAGACAGAACGGATCACTTGATTATTCATTGCCCCATGTTTTAAACTTAAGCTTTCCTGGAACAAATGTGGAGGCTATGCTTGTCAATTTAGATTTGGCAGGTATTGCGGCATCGAGCGGGTCCGCTTGTACAGCAGGTTCTATTGATCCGTCCCATGTGCTTGTTGCCATGTTTGGTCAAGGTGACGATCGTCTGCAAAATTCAATCCGTTTTAGTTTTGGGCTTTACAATACGTTAGAGCAGATTGAAAAAGCAGCGGAAGAAACGAGTAAAATCGTTAAGCGATTAACAAAATAGATTATTTTAATGAGAAACGTGGTGAAATGGAATGAATAAAGCACCAAAGGATACTCGAGTTGTTGTCGGGATGTCTGGTGGAGTCGATTCCTCGGTTGCTGCCCTTCTTCTTAAGGAGCAAGGCTATGATGTAATCGGCATTTTTATGAAAAACTGGGATGATACCGATGAAAATGGAGTCTGTACGGCTACAGAGGATTATGAAGATGTAATTCGTGTATGTAACCAAATCGGCATTCCTTATTATGCAGTTAATTTCGAGAAGCAATATTGGGATAAGGTCTTTACTTATTTCCTTGATGAATATAAGGCAGGAAGAACGCCAAACCCGGATGTGATGTGCAATAAAGAAATTAAATTTAAAGCATTTCTTGAGCATGCAATGAATCTTGGCGCAGACTATTTAGCTACAGGCCATTATGCAAGAGTGGAGCATCGTGATGGTGAGGTTAAAATGCTTCGTGGAATCGATGAAAATAAGGATCAGACGTATTTTTTAAACCAATTAAGCCAAGAACAGCTTGAAAAGGTCATGTTCCCAATCGGCAATATTGAAAAATCTAAAGTACGGGAACTCGCGGCTGCAGCTGGACTCGCTACGGCAACGAAGAAGGACAGTACAGGCATTTGTTTTATTGGCGAGCGGAATTTCAAAGAATTCTTAGGCAACTATTTGCCTGCGCAGCCTGGAAATATGGAAACCTTCGATGGGAAAGTAATGGGCAAGCATGATGGGCTTATGTATTATACAATTGGTCAGCGTCATGGGCTGGGCATTGGCGGCTCTGGAGAACCTTGGTTTGCGATTGGCAAGGACTTAAAGAAAAATGTTCTTTATGTCGGACAAGGTTTTCATAATGAAAAGTTGTATTCACATGCGATTACAGCGGTGAATGTCAGTTGGGTATCAAATGACGAGAAACCGAAAACATTTGAATGTACTGCGAAATTTAGATATCGTCAACCTGATAATAAAGTAACCGTTGAGCTATTGGATGACAATAAAGTGAGAGTTGTTTTTGATGAACCGATTCGTGCGATTACACCTGGGCAAGCAGTCGTTTTCTACAATGGGGACGAGTGTCTTGGCGGGGGAACGATTGATGAAGTATTTAAAGACGGAAAACGACTAGATTATGTTGGATAAATAGGCTGCCTCAATTCTATTAATTAGAGTTGAGGCTTCTTCATGATTCAGAAATTATATCCTTTGCACTTTGGAAAGTGTCTAGCTACAGTCAAACTTCAGGTCTTTTCCGCTACGATTGCGTCAACATCGGCACACATACGCTCACCGTGTTTCCTATATCTCAGTCGAAAACCTTCTGCGTTTGTACGGCGATGAGCAAGGCGCTTCCGCTTTTCTTATATGTCTAGCTCCAGCGCCTATCGCCTATCAAACTTCAGGTCTCCTCCCTACGATAAGTCAACATCGGCTCGCATACGCTCACCGTGTTTCCTATATCTCAGTCGAAAACCTTCTGCGTTTGTACGGCGATGAGCAAGGCGCTTCCGCTTTTCTTATGCTATAATTTTGAAATAAGAATGGAGTGAACATAGATGGATCATAACCAAATTGGTATTCAATATATGCAAGAAGGAAAATGGGAAGAAGCAGCTAAGACTTTTATGGAAGCGATTGAACAAAACCCAACAGATCCCGTTTCTTATATTAACTTCGGCAATGTTCTTTCTGCTGTTGGTGAGGTTGAAAAGGCTTTAAAGTTTTATGAAAAAGCGATTGAGCTGGATGAAAATGCTGCCGCTGCCTATTATAGTGCAGGTAATTTATATTATGAGCTTCAAAAATTTGAACAAGCCAAAAAAATGTTTGAGACTGCAATGAAAAAAGGGTTGGAGTCAGGTGATAATTACTTTATGCTTGGACTGACATTAGTTGCACTTGAACAAGGAAAATTAGCTCTTCCATACCTCCAAAGAAGCACTGAGCTAAATCTTAATGATGCTGAAGCGTTTTTTCAGTATGGTTTATGTTTAGCCCAACATAATTTTGTAGACGAATCTATTATACATTTAGAAAAATGTATTAAGATTGATTCTAAACATGCGGATGCCTATTATAATCTTGGTGTTGCTTATGGTTATAAAGAAGAAGTAGAAAAAGCTCTTGAGTATTTCAATCAGGCATTAGAGATCCAACCGGATCATTTACTTGCCGGTTATGGAAAAAAGCTAATTGAAAAAGGAAATTCCGACATCCAATAATTTGCATGTATCAAGAGGGAGAGGGGGAAAAATGATGGAGAAACAGGACTCCTTAGACTTATTTGCCGAACAAGGAACATATATAAAGGGAAAGCATCTAGTCACAATATTTCATAATGATCAAAACCTATATTCGGTTATACGCATTCGTGTAGAGGAAACGAATGATCAGTATGAGGACAAAGAAGCCGTGGTGACTGGTTATTTTCCAAAGATGTATGAACAGGAAACGTATATTTTTTATGGAGAATTAAAAGAACACCCGAAATTCGGAGTCCAGTTTCAGGCCAATCATTATCGCAAGGACATCCCTCAGACAAAACCAGGTGTCGTAAATTATTTATCAAGTGAGCTGTTTAAAGGAATAGGGAAGAAAACCGCAGAAAGTATCGTTGAAACATTAGGAGAAAATGCGATTTCAAGAATTCTTAACCAGCCTTCTTTGCTTGAGCAAATTCCTAAACTTCCACCGGAAAAAGCCAAAAACTTATATGATACATTAATGGAGCATCAAGGTCTTGAACAGGCAATGATTGCTTTGAATCAATATGGGTTTGGTCCACAGTTATCCATGAAGATCTATCAGGCTTACAAAGAGCAAACGATAGATGTTGTTCAAAATAATCCGTATAAGCTAGTCGAGGATATTGAAGGAATTGGTTTTGGCAGAGCAGATGAATTAGGCTATCAGATAGGGATTTCAGGAAGTCATCCAGATAGGATTAGAGCGGCTTGTTTGTACATACTTGAAACGGATAGCATGCAGGCGGGACATGTATTCACGGAGGCAAAAGCACTATTGCCTAGTGTGAAAAAGCTTCTCGAAGAAAATAAGCGTGATCATATTGAGTTCGAAAGCATTTCCCAAGAAATCGTCAAGCTTGGGGAAGAGGGGAAAATAATGATTGAAGAGCAGCGATTGTATATGCCTTCCCTTTATTTTTCTGAAAAAGGATTAGTAACCAATATTAAGCGGGTATTAAAGCAAACGCAATATAAAGATCAGTTTCCAGAGTCAGAATTTCTGCTCGCATTAGGAAAATTAGAAGAGCGGTTAAAGGTACAGTATGCGCCGACTCAAAAAGACGCGATCCAAACGGCTTTAATGTCGCCAATGCTCATCTTAACTGGTGGCCCAGGTACAGGAAAAACAACAGTTATCAAAGGAATTGTTGAATTATATGGGGATTTGCATGGCTGTTCATTAGATCCAAAGGATTATAAAAAGGAAGAACCTTTTCCGTTTATCCTAGCAGCTCCGACTGGCAGGGCAGCCAAAAGAATGACTGAGTCGACAGGCTTACCTGCAGTTACGATTCATAGACTTCTTGGATGGAATGGAACGGAAGGGTTTGATCGGCATGAAGAAAATCCGTTAGAAGGTAAAATTATCATTGTCGATGAAACATCGATGGTCGATATTTGGCTCGCCAATCAGCTTTTTAAAGCGATTCCGGACAATATGCAAGTAATTTTAGTAGGGGATGAAGATCAGCTGCCATCGGTTGGCCCAGGGCAGGTGTTAAAGGACTTGCTTTGTTCAGAACGTATCCCAACAGTTAAATTAACGGATATATACAGGCAGGCAGAAGGTTCATCCATAATTGAGCTTGCACATGAAATGAAAAAAGGCAGGCTTCCAGCCAATATTTCCGCCCAGCAGGCGGATCGATCTTTTATTAAATGTCATCCTGGGCAAATCGCAACAGCGATTGAAAAAGTTGTTTTAAATGCCAAGAAGAAGGGCTATACAGCAAAGGATATTCAAGTACTCGCACCGATGTATAAGGGACCCGCTGGAATAGACCGTTTAAATGAAATTATCCAAGAAATATTTAATCCAAATGACGGATCACGGAAAGAACTAGCTTTCGGCGATGTGAAATATCGAATTGGCGATAAAGTTCTTCAATTAGTAAATCAGCCTGAAAACCATGTTTTTAATGGGGATATGGGTGAAATAGTTTCGATTTTTTATGCGAAAGAAAATACGGAGAAGCAAGACATGGTCGTCGTCTCATTTGACGGTGCAGAAGCAACCTACACCAAACAAGATTTAAATCAAATTACACATGCTTATTGCTGCTCTGTGCATAAATCGCAGGGAAGTGAATTCCCTATTGTTATTCTTCCTGTGGTTAAGAGCTATTATCGTATGCTGCGAAGAAATTTACTATATACTGCCATTACACGCAGTAAACAGTTTCTTATCCTATGTGGGGAAGAAGAAGCCTTGAAGATAGGTGTCGAAAGAGCAGACGAGCAATCACGGCTAACAAGTCTGACAGAAAAGCTAAAAGAAGCGATTGCAGAAAACACTACTAAAGAAAAAGAACTCGAATCTAATGCAGCTCCTCTAACCTATGAAGAGGAATTAATGAATATCGACCCGTTAATTGGTATGGAAAATATAACGCCGTATGATTTTATGGAATTAGAAAATACCTAAAAAGACAGCCAATTAAGGCTGTCTTTTTAGATGGCTTTTCCTAAAAAAATCTTGTTTGGAATGCCAAAAAGCTTGGTTGATTGTGCGGAAGTCAATCGCTACTATCAATACTTTAAGGAAAGAAATGAGGTATTTATATGGGAAAATGGAATCAAGAAGCAGCTCCTAATAATAATTTAAGCTCAGCCCAAATTCAAACATCCAACCTTATTAATAAGAAGCAGGAGCATGAGTTTTCCGAAGAGCTTTCTGATGGCGGTGAAAGGAACGAAAGATTTAACAAACCAAGATACAATAAACGTTAATCATCTTTTTGCTGGTGGGAATGGAAAGCGTTTCACGTTATTTTTTATTATAGATGTAGCAAACTAAGAATGTTCCGGGAAGGTGGGACAAACTTTTGCGGACATTTTCATTATTAAAAGGACTCCCAGTAATTGAATTAAGCAGCGGGGCCAAAATTGGCGAGGTTTGTGATATTTGTATATCAGGCAGTGGGGTAGTAAAAAGCTTGCTCGTTCGAAAAGGAGCTTTGCTGAAAAAAATGTTTCATTTGAATGTTCAAGATGTATCCTCTTTCGGATGGGATGGAGTCATGATCGAGAACCAATCGATTCTGATACCAGTTAAAAAGTCACATGAATTTACCTTTGAAGGAAGAAATCGCTTAACTGGTAAAACGATTATGACAAGCGAGGGTGAGCGGCTTGGGTTATTAGAAGATGTATATTTTCAGGAAGAAGTGGGGACAATTGTAGGGTATGAATTATCGGATGGGTTCTTTTCAGATATGCTGGAAGGAAAACGCGTAATCAAAACCGAATTGCCCCCAGCAATTGGTAAGGACACCATCATCGTAAATGTTAAAGAGTGAGGTGTCTTTTCCATGCTGAAATGTCCCAACTGCCAGAGCAAAGATATCGGGAAAATTGGAATAAGCCAATATTATTGCTGGAGCTGTTTTATCGAGCTTTCTTTATCCAAAGGTGTGATAAATACACATCAGGTGGAAGAAGACGGAACATTGAGTTCGCTTGATGATTTGTTTGAAGAAGACGAACGCCGCTACCTTTTATAATTTATAAAAAAATCGAGGTGAAACAAATGAATCGAGTGTTAACCTCAGCGCTTGTTTTTGGTGCAGGTATGGCCGCTTATGGCCTTGCCCAAAGAAATAATCTTATGTCTGGACGGCAAAGAAAAAAAATACAAAAACGAATAACAAAGGCTTTGTTTTAAAAAATAGGGGCTGACATCATTTTGGGTGTCAGCCCTTTTTGCATAAATCCAAAAGTATACACTCACAATAAGAGAGGGGGGAACAGTGTGGATATTCGATTAAAATGGTTTTACCGATTGGGATTTCTCCTTTTATTATTTATTGTTTTATTTGTTTTTTTAAAGCTTCAACAACTATGGATGCCTATGTTAAAGATTATTTTTGCTGTCTTTTTTCCTTTTATCATTGGTGCCTTTATCACCTATTTGCTTCATCCGATCGTTAAAAAGCTCCATGAAAGTGGAGTAAACAAAGGAGTTGCCGTTTTTTGTATTTATATTCTATTTTTCGGAGGAATGGGTTTTGCATTCTACAAAGGAATACCAGCATTTATTCATCAATTAAGAGACTTAACGGAAAATGCCCCGCAATTTGCGAATCAATACAGAGAGTGGATCGAAATCATTCAGCATAAAACCTCCACTTGGCCGGATGGATTACAAACAAGAATTGATGATGGGATCTTGGCTATGGAATCAGCATTAGATAAGCTGCTTTCGAAAAGTATAAACATCTTAATAAGTATTTTAAACTATTCCTTAATCATCGCCATTATTCCTTTTATTTCTTTTTACATGTTAAAGGATTATGAATTAATGAAACGAACTGTGTGGTATTTAACTCCGAGAAGGTGGAGACAGGAAGGGATTCTCTTTTTGCGTGATGTTGATAAATCATTAGGAAGCTATATTAGGGGACAGCTTTTAGTTTGTGTGATCATTGGTGCCATTTCTGCCTTGCTATTTTGGATAGTCGGGATAAAATATCCACTACTGCTTGGCCTGTTAATTGGTGTTACAAATGTTATTCCCTATTTTGGACCAATTATTGGGGCTATCCCAGCTGTAATTATCGCTTCCACCATGTCAGTAAAATTGATTATCATCTCCGTCGTTATCGTTTTTGTTCTCCAATTTATTGAAGGCAATATTTTGTCACCATTCATTGTTGGCAAGAGTTTGCATATGCATCCGCTCGTTATCATGTTCGCTCTCCTTGCTGGAGGAGAAGCGGGTGGAGTGATTGGACTAATCATTGCAGTTCCTATTCTAGCGATAATCAAGGTGAGCCTTATTCATGCAAGATTCCATTTTATAAAAGGACCGAACCCAAAATTCAAACGTTCTTGACAAATCCATTTTGAACTCGCTATAATTCGACTATAATCAAAACTATAAATGTAACATGAAGAAGGAACGAGTATGTTATAGTCCATCTAATTGTCTAGCTACAGTGCCTAACTCCTCTTTGGTCTAAGCTAATCCGCGGTTAAAGAACAACCTTCCAGCCGGATTGTCTTATGCTTGTCGAGGCCGCCTAAGGCACTTACGCATATGGTCAGAGAGGGAGTTCCTAGGCTGGAAGAATTCCTAGATGAAGGATAACAGAACGCTAATCCGGAGTGCAGCTAATTCCTGCCGTCTATCCGCGTTAAGGATTTGAGAGATGAATAGAAAGCATCTGTTATTTGACGCTTTTCTATTCAAATCAGGGTGGTACCACGAGATAGCTCTTCGTCCCTGTCCGGGAGGAGGGCTTTTTTTTATGTAAAAGTAAATGATTGGTCAGCGTATTGAATACCTTTATGTGGATTGACTTTTACCATACTTGGTTTAAGCAGAAATATTAATTGTATTGAAAGTAAAAATAGGAGGCTATATACATGAAACAATTAACTGGATCAGAAATTCGTCGTTTGTTTTTAGAGTTTTTTAAAGAAAAAGGACATGCCATCGAGCCGAGTGCTTCACTCGTCCCGCATGAAGATCCTTCCTTGCTTTGGATTAATAGTGGTGTGGCAACATTAAAAAAGTATTTTGACGGTCGTGTGATTCCTGAAAACCCAAGAATTACGAATGCTCAAAAGTCTATCCGGACAAATGATATTGAGAATGTAGGTAAAACAGCACGCCATCATACTTTCTTTGAAATGCTTGGCAACTTTTCAATTGGCGATTATTTTAAAGAAGAAGCAATTGAATGGGCTTGGGAATTTCTTACGGATGAGAAATGGATTGGTTTTGATAAGGAAAAATTATCGGTTACCATCCATCCAGAGGACAATGAGGCATTTGACATTTGGCGTCAAAAAATTGGCGTGCCTGAGGAAAGAATCATTCGACTGGAGGGAAACTTCTGGGACATTGGTGAAGGCCCAAGTGGTCCAAATACAGAGATTTTCTATGATCGTGGACCTGAGTATGGGGACGACATTAATGATCCAGAGTTATATCCTGGTGGAGAAAATGATCGATATTTAGAAGTATGGAATCTAGTGTTCTCAGAATTTAATCATAATCCTGATGGCACGTATACTCCGCTACCGAAAAAGAACATTGATACGGGAATGGGACTTGAACGAATGGCTTCAGTCGTACAAAATGTGCCGACAAACTTTGATACAGATTTATTTATGCCGATTATACATGGAACAGAAAAGATTTCAGGAGAAAAATACGGTGTGAATAAAGAAATTGATGTGGCATTTAAGGTGATTGCTGACCATATTCGTACAGTTGCCTTTGCGGTTGGTGATGGAGCGCTTCCATCTAATGAAGGACGAGGCTACGTATTACGTCGATTGCTGCGCAGAGCTGTACGCTATGCAAAGCAAATTAATATTAACCGTCCATTTATGTACGAGCTAGTCCCTGTTGTTGGCGAGATTATGAATGACTTTTACCCAGAAGTAAAAGAAAAAACAGAATTCATTCAAAAAGTAATTAAAAATGAAGAAGAGCGTTTCCATGAAACTTTACATGATGGCTTAGCGATCCTTTCATCTGTCATTAAAAAGGAAAAAGCGGCTGGAAATGATACGATTCAAGGAGAAGATGTCTTCCGTCTGTATGATACGTATGGATTCCCTGTTGAATTAACAGAAGAATACGCAGAAGAAGAAGCCATGAAAGTTGATCATGAGGGCTTCGAAAGAGAGATGGAACTTCAGCGTGAACGGGCGCGAGCAGCTAGACAGGACGTTGATTCCATGCAAGTCCAAGGTGGTGTGCTAGGAGAAATTAAAGTTGAAAGCAAGTTTGTCGGCTATGATTCCCTTGTAACTGATTCGAAAATTGCATCGATTATTAAAGATGGACAATCAGTATCTTCAGCAGAAGCTGGTGAAGAAGTACAGCTGATTTTGGATATCACACCATTCTATGCTGAAAGCGGCGGACAAATTGCTGACCAAGGTTTGTTAGAGGCTGAAGGACTAAGAGTAGCAATAAAGGATGTTCAAAAGGCGCCTAATGGGCAGAATCTTCACCGTGCAGTAGTAGAAATAGGAAGCTTAACAATGGATCAGCAAGTAAAAGCGACAGTGAACGAATCAATCCGCTCTAAAGTAATTAAAAACCATACTGCAACACATTTGCTGCATCAAGCGTTAAAGGATGTGCTTGGAACGCATGTAAATCAAGCTGGGTCGCTTGTTGAACCAGATCGTTTACGTTTTGATTTCTCTCATTTTGGTCAGATTACTTCTGAGGAATTAGAAAAAATCGAGAGCATTGTGAATGAGAAAATTTGGCGCACCCTTGATGTGAACATTGACTATAAAAATATTGAAGAAGCAAAAGCAATGGGTGCGATGGCATTGTTCGGTGAAAAATACGGGAAGATCGTCCGTGTTGTTCAAGTTGGCGATTATAGCCTAGAGCTTTGCGGCGGATGTCACGTACCTAATACGTCGACAATTGGATTATTTAAAATCGTATCTGAGAGCGGAATTGGAGCTGGCACTCGTCGGATTGAAGCCGTTACTGGTGAGGCAGCATATCAATTATTAAATGATCAAATTGGCATTCTTAAAGAAGCTGCAGCAAAAATAAAGGCGAACCCGAAGGAATTAGCTTCAAGAATTGAGACTTTACTCGGAGAAATGAAGCAGCTTCAGCGTGAAAATGAATCATTAGCAGCAAAATTGGGTAATATTGAAGCTAGCAGCCTTGTCTCAAATACGAAAGAAGTCAATGGAGTAACTGTATTATCAGCAAAAGTTGCTGCGACAGATATGAATAATCTGCGCAATATGGCAGATGACTTAAAGAATAAGCTTGGCTCAGCAGTCGTTGTTCTTGGCAGTGTGAATGAAGGCAAAGTTAATTTAATTGCCGGTGTAACAAATGATTTGATTGAAAAAGGTTACCACGCTGGAAAGATTATTAAGGAAGTAGCTACACGATGCGGAGGAGGGGGCGGAGGCCGTCCAGATATGGCACAAGCTGGCGGAAAAGACCCGGAAAAGCTCGAAAGTGCATTGAATTTTGTTGAAGAATGGGTCAAATCCATTTGATAACACAACAAAGTAGTGTAGAATGAAAGAAAAGCGGAATCGGCTTGTTCAGGGGCGACAAGCATAAGACAAATCGGCAGGAAGGTTGTACTTTAACCTTCTTGTCGAGATGGCTTATGACCTCGAGCCCCTAGTCGATGGAGCTGGACAAAGAAAAGCGGAAGGCGATTGTTTATCGGCGACAAGCATAAGGCGAGCCGGCAAGGAGGTTGTATTTTAACCTTCTGGACGGATTGACTTATGACCTCGAGCCGATAGCGCCTGTAGCTGGACAAAGAAAAGCGGAAGGCGATTGTTCATCGGCGACAAGCATAAGGCGAGCCGGCAAGGAGGTTGTATTTTAACCTTCTGGACGGATTGACTTATGACCTCGAGCCGATAGCGCCTGTAGCTGGACAAAGAAAAGCGGAATCGGCTTGTACTAGGCCCCGCTTAACGCTCAATCAAAAAAGAGGTGTAAAGTATGAGCTCATTTGATAAAACAATGAGGTTTAATTTTCCTGAAGAGCCAATCGAGCATGATGTTAATCAAGTGTTATTACAAGTGTACGAAGCTCTTCAAGATAAAGGGTATAACCCAATCAACCAAATTGTTGGTTACCTTCTTTCTGGGGATCCTGCGTACATCCCCCGTCATAAGGATGCACGTAACATTATCCGCAAACTTGAAAGGGACGAAATCATCGAAGAGCTTGTTAAATCATACTTGAAGCAGCAGCGAAAGGGATAATATATGCGGACGATGGGATTGGATGTCGGCTCAAAAACGGTCGGCGTAGCGCTAAGCGATGCACTTGGCTGGACAGCGCAAGGATTAGAAACCATAAAGATTAACGAAGAAGAAAATGACTTTGGTTTCGAGCAAATAGGAAAGATTATAAAAGATCATGAGGTAAGTAAAATTGTTGTCGGTTTACCAAAGAATATGAATGGATCAATTGGTCCGCGTGGAGAAGCCAATCAAAAGTTTGCTGCTGAGCTTGAAAGGCTTTATCACTTGCCTGTCATATTATGGGATGAGCGTTTGTCAACCGTAGCTGCTGAAAGGGTTTTACTTGAAGCGGACGTTAGCCGTAAAAAAAGAAAAAAGGTCATTGATAAAATGGCTGCCGTTATGATCTTACAGGGCTATTTAGATAGCAAAAATTAATGAGGTGAAGAAAATGGAACACGGAGAAAAAAATATTACTGTAGTAGATGAAGAGGGTAACGAGCAATTATGTGAAGTCCTTTTTACATTTGATTCAGAGGAATTCGGTAAATCCTATGTCCTTTATTATCCAATTGGTGCGGAAGAAGATGAAGATGGGGAAATTGATATTCATGCTTCTGCATTTATTCCAAGTGATGATAATCAGGATGGGGAACTGATTCCGATTGAACCAGATGCGGATGAAGAATGGGAAATGATTGAAGAGATGCTTAACGCATTTCTTGCAGAAGAGGAAGAATAAGAAAGTAAAAAAGCTGGCTTGTCTACAGACAAGTCAGCTTTTTTTTGGTAAAAATTGTTTGTTCCCTTTGATTTTTGTATTAATTTGCGACTGCTAAAAGAAAATATAGTATAATAAGCCGAGATATAAAAAAGCAACTTGACTAGATAGGTTTAAGCTGAAAATGTAAAGTTTGCAGCTTGATTGGAGGGGAAATTAGTGTCTCAAGAAAATAAAAACGATAAAAGAGATATGATTCGGCAAAAGATGATTGAACGCCAAAGCGAAGCACGATTAGTTCGAAAAATCGTTTTGATTATCGCAATTATTTTAGTTATTACGATAGGTGCGATTGCTGGCGGCGGCTATTTTTATATTAAATCTGCCATTCAGCCAGTAGACCCAGATAATAAAAAAGAAAAAAAGGTTGAAATCCCGATTGGGTCATCATCTACGAGTATTGGTAAAATTTTAGAGAAAAACGGAATTATTAAGGATGCCAGAGTCTTTAAATATTACGTTAAATTTAGGAATGAAACAGGTTTTATGGCTGGCGAATATACCTTGAATCCTTCCATGACAATTCCAGAGATCATTAACAGTCTCAAAACTGGAAAGCTAGAAGAAGAATTGGTATTTAAATTGACCATTCCTGAAGGAAAACAGCTTGATCAAATCGCGGGTATTATTGCTGAAAAAACGAATAGAAATGCAGAAGAAGTAATGAAGCAGCTTAATGATCCATCCTTCATAAAATCGTTAATGGAGAAATATCCTAGCCTTCTAACAGAGGATATTCTTAATAAAGATATAAAATACCCGTTAGAGGGATATTTATTTCCTGCAACGTATTCATTTTATAAAGAAAATCCTACAATTGAAGAAGTCATTACACCTATGCTGGACAAAACGGTTGATGTTCTAGATGAATACCGAATTGCAATGGAAGAACGCGGGTTATCAGTTCATGAATTATTAACCATGTCATCATTAATTGAAGAAGAGGCAACAGAAAAAGTGGATCGAAATAAGATTGCCAGTGTGTTTTATAATCGGATGGAAATAGGCATGCCTTTGCAAACAGATCCAACCGTTTTATACGCACAAGGAGAGCATAAGGAAAAAGTTCTTTATAAGGATTTGGAGATTGATTCGCCTTACAATACTTATAAATATCCAGGTCTGACACCTGGACCAATTGCTAACGCAGGAGTTGTATCTATTGAAGCAGCACTAGTGCCGGACGATTCTGATTTCTTATATTTCCTAGCAACTTCAACAGGGGAAGTTCTATTTTCGAAAACACTTGATGAGCATAATCAAAAGAAAGCCCAACATATTAAATAAGTGACAAATTAAAGGGGAATGAATGAAAAATTAGCATTCCCCTTTAATTTGTGATAAAATAGTTCAAGTGTTTTATATTTTTTACGATAGCGTAACCCACGGGCGAGTAAGGATGACGGCTTTAAAAAGCTGATATTATGCAAAGATCTTTGCATGACTCATTATCCACTTTCGTGAACGCTATTTTTTTCATGTCTAAATGATAGAGGTGATGGCAGCTTGGAAAATGAAAAGCTGCATGCTTATATAGAGGGAATTATACCGGCTAGGCCAGAAATATTTCAAAGAATGGAATCATATGCCAATGATCATGGCGTACCGATTATGGAGCTTGCAGGAATTGAAGCGATGCTTCAGCTTTTGCGAATCCAGCAGCCAAAACATATTTTAGAGGTTGGTACGGCAATCGGGTATTCTGCTCTTCGAATGGCTGATGCACTTCCAAACTGTAAAATAGTAACCATTGAAAGGGATGCAGAGCGTTACGAGCTTGCTGAGCAATATATTAAAGAGGCTGGCAAGGAAGCTCAGATTCTAATTATTAAAGGGGATGCACTTGAAGCTGAACCACTGGTAAAGAATTATGGCCCTTTTCAGGCTATCTTTATCGATGCGGCAAAAGGGCAATATCAGCGTTTTTTTGAAATATATTCTCAGTTTCTCGATGATAAAGGTGTCATCATTACAGATAATGTACTTTTTAAAGGACTCGTATGTGAGCCAGAAATTGAAAACAAACGTACACGCAATCTCGTGAAAAAAATTGATTCTTTTAATAAATGGCTGATGAATCATCCTGACTTTTATACAACAATTTTGCCAGTAGGTGACGGGGTTGCGATTAGTAAAAAGAGGTGAATGAAATGTCAAAACCAGAATTGTTAGTTACACCCATTCGTGTTGAAGACATCATGCCGCTAGCAGATGCAGGTGCGGATGCTTTTGTATTAGGTGAACAGCGTTACGGTTTACGTCTTGCTGGAGAATTTTCAAGGGACGATGTAAAAAAAGCCATTGAGCTTGCCCATGAAAAAGGGAAGAAAGTGTATGTGGCTATGAATGCGATTTTTCATAATGAAAAGATTGAGGAGCTTTCTGACTATATTGCATTCTTGCAAGAAGTAAATGCAGATGCTGTGATCTTTGGTGATCCAGCTGTTCTAATGGCAGCCCGTGAAGCAGCGCCAAATATGAAATTGCATTGGAGTACTGAGACAACGGGGACGAATTGGTATACATGTAATTATTGGGGCAGAAAAGGGGCAAAAAGAGCTGTTCTAGCACGAGAAATTAATATGGATGCAATTATCGAAATGAAAGAGAATGCTGAAGTAGAAATTGAGGTTCAGGTTCATGGAATGATGACAATGTTCCAATCTAAGCGTTCACTTTTAGGAAATTATTATGAATATCAAGGGAAAGTTATGGAAGTAGAAAATCGTAGGCAAGAACATAATATGTTTTTGCATGATAAAGAACGGGGCAACAAATATCCGATTTTTGAAGATGAGAACGGAACACATATTATGAGTCCGAATGATATTTGTATCATTGACGAGCTTCAAGAAATGATTGAGGCAAATGTAGATTCATTTAAAATTGATGGCATCTTAAAAAGCCCTGAGTATATCCTTGAAGTAACGAAGCGATATCGAAAAGCAATTGATCTTTGTATCGAAGACCCGGATCAATATGAAGATGTGAAGGACGAGCTTCTAAGTGAAATAGAAGAAATTCAGCCTGCTAATCGTCCATTGGATACTGGGTTTTTCTTTAAAGAAACGGTTTACTAAAAAATATCTAGCGCGAGCCGCTTATGCTTTTAATTAAGGAGGATTACCTATGACAGTAGTGGAAGATAAAATTTCCCGAATTGTGGACGGTAAAAGGGTAATCGTGAAGAGACCCGAATTGCTTGCACCGGCAGGGAATTTAGAAAAATTGAAAATTGCCGTTCATTATGGTGCGGATGCAGTATTTATTGGCGGTCAAGAATATGGTCTACGTTCAAATGCGGATAATTTTACATTTGAGGAAATGAAAGAGGGCGTAGAATTCGCTAAAAAATATGGGGCGAAAATTTACGTTACTACAAATATTTATGCTCATAATGAGAATATTGATGGGTTAGAAGAATATATGCTTGGGCTAAAAGAGGCAGGTATCGCAGGGATTATTGTAGCAGACCCGTTAATTATTGAGACTTGTCGTAGAGTCGCTCCTGAAATTGAGGTTCATTTGAGCACACAGCAGTCTTTATCCAATTGGAAGGCCGTACAATTTTGGAAAGAAGAAGGGTTAGAGCGTGTCGTTCTTGCTCGTGAAACAAGTGCTGAAGAAATTCGTGAGATGAAAGAAAAGGTCGATATCGAAATAGAAACCTTTGTTCATGGTGCGATGTGTATAGCTTATTCAGGACGCTGTACACTAAGTAACCATATGACAGCTCGTGACTCAAATCGTGGGGGATGTTGTCAGTCATGCCGCTGGGATTATGATCTCTATCAATTAGAAGGGGAAAATGAAGTTCCTTTCTTTAATGAAGGGGATTCTCCATTTGCAATGAGCCCGAAAGATCTCAATTTAATTCAATCCATCCCACAGATGATTGAGCTTGGTATTGACAGTTTAAAAATTGAAGGACGAATGAAATCCATACATTATATAGCAACAGTTGTGAGTGTGTATCGTAAAGTAATTGACGCTTATTGCGCAGATCCTGCAAACTTCAAAATAAAGCAGGAATGGCTAGAAGAATTAGCAAAATGTGCAAACCGTGAAACAGCTCCAGCATTTTTTGAAGGTGTTCCAGGGTATAAGGAGCAAATGTTTGGAAATCATAGCAAAAAGACGAATTTTGATTTCGTTGGCTTGGTTCTAGACTATAATCCTGAAACGAAAATCGTTACACTTCAGCAGCGCAATCATTTTAAACCGGGGCAGGAAGTAGAGTTTTTTGGACCAGAAATAGAGAACTTTACTCATGTAATTGATAAAATTTGGGATGAAAAGGGGAACGAGCTGGACGCAGCGCGGCACCCGCTCCAAATTGTACAATTTAAGCTTGATAAACCGGTATTTCCAAACAACATGATGCGAAAGGAGATTTAATCCTATGGAACGCAAACCTGTTGTAATTGGCGTGGCCGGCGGCTCTGGATCTGGAAAGACGAGTGTGACAAAATCGATCTATGACTTTTTTAAAGGACATTCGATTTTGATGCTAGAGCAGGATTATTATTATAAGGATCAAGCACATCTGCCTTTTGAAGAACGTTTAAAAACAAATTATGACCATCCCCTTGCTTTTGATAATGATTTATTAATTGAACATATCCAAAAGCTGCTAAGATACGAAAGAATAAACAAGCCTGTTTATGATTATGCGGTGCATACGAGATCAAATGAAGTGATTGCAGTTGAGCCAAAGGATGTTATTATTTTAGAAGGGATATTAGTGTTGGAGGATGAGCGTCTCCGCAACCTAATGGATATCAAACTTTTTGTTGATACAGATGCTGATCTGCGCATTATTCGCCGTTTATCTAGAGACATTAATGAACGCGGCAGAACAATGGATTCTGTTATTGACCAATATGTTAATGTTGTTCGCCCGATGCATAATCAATTTATTGAGCCGACAAAGCGCTATGCAGATATTATTATCCCTGAAGGTGGACATAACCATGTTGCAATCGATTTAATGGTCACAAAAATTCAAACAATTCTTGAACAAAAGTCTTTTTTATGACACAATAGCATAGAAAATATATAATAAGTCCTAGGCGCGTCCTTAAACGAAGGACGCGCTCATATGCATTTTCCTATTACATAAAAAAGAAAGAACACAATCACGATGTGAGTTGTGAAAATTTGAAGGAGTGAAGGTTTTGGCAATGGAAAAAGTTTTCCCTATGACACAAGCTGGAAAAGAAAAGCTTGAACAGGAATTAGAATATTTAAAATCGGTTAAGCGTAAAGAAGTTGTAGAACGAATTAAAATTGCCCGCAGCTTCGGAGACTTATCAGAAAACTCAGAGTATGATTCAGCGAAAGAGGAGCAGGCATTCGTAGAAGGTCGTATTACTACAATTGAGAATATGATCCGTAATGCAAAAATCATTTCAGAAGACGAAATGAGTGGCGATACAGTCACATTAGGCCGTTCTGTTACATTTATCGAACTTCCTGATGGAGAAGAAGAAACATATACGATTGTAGGTAGTGCTGAAGCAGATCCATTTGATGGCAAAATTTCTAATGATTCGCCAATTGCGAAAAGCCTAATCGGCCATAAAGTTGGCGAAGAAGTAAAGGTTCAAACGCCTGGTGGAGAAATGGACGTACGAATCATAACAATTAAGTAAGAAATTGGTAGTTAAGGGAGAAGGGAAAACCTTCTCCTTTCTTAATATAAGTCCATATAAGTGGGGAAAAGTTGGTCACTGAAAAGAATTCATGAACCTATAAATTGCAATTAAGATTACATAAAACTATTTCTCATCCTCATCAATCGGCTAAAAAATAGTTTGAAAAGTAGAAACCTCGTCAAAACTTTTGAAGAGGTGTTTTTTTATGTGGAAAAAACGAGCAGTTATATGGTCATGCTTATGCTTCGCTGGATTAATCGTTTTGCTTGCTAGGCTGATACAGCTCCAATTAGTGGAGACAGAGCATTTTACAAAAAGGGGGATCAATCTATTGGAGGCTAGTGTTACTCAGCGCTCGCAGGAGATGATCCTTGATACAGGCAGAGGAAATTTTCTTTACAGAGATGGGACACCTATTACTCATCAAAGCAAACCAGTTCTTATCCTCTTCCCTTTTTTGAAAAAAATGGATTGGGACAGGAAGCAAATAGCTGAAATCATTGGTGCATCCGAATATGCACTCAAACATGCAGTAGAAAAGGCAGAGAAGCCATTTGCTTATGGTGAGCCAAATCCAATTGAGTTGACTGAACCCCAAATAGAGAAAATCAATGCCTTACAAATTCCAGGTGTGTTTGCCGTTGAAAAAAAGTATCATTTAAGACAAAATCCAGCTGAGCATTTAATTGGCATTACTGGAGAAAACGAAACATTGCTTCGCAATCGTTACCCGGATAAAGAACTATCCTCGAAAACAATGGTAGGGCTAACTGGAATGGAAAAGAGCTTTGATGAATTTTTATTGCCCGATGGTAAATCAAAGCTTGTCTATCATGTTGATGCGACTGGTGGACCTTTATTCGGGATAAATGTGAAATATGTGGAACCAGCAAACCCTTTTTATCCAGTTAATATAAAAACAACATTAGATCCTGCATTGCAAGCGACGGTTGAGCAACTAGTCGACAAGCACAAAATAGAGCGTGGAGGTGCAGTTCTTCTTGATATAGAAACAAACGCTGTATTAGCAATGGTCTCCCGTCCGGCAATCAATCAGGCAGATCCTTTTAATAAAGAAAATGGCGGAACAGAAAATCTCATGTTAAAGGAGCAAATTATTGGGTCTGTTTTTAAGACGGTGGTGACTGCGGCAGCAATTGATTATGAGCTTACAAATCCATCTCGACAATTTGATTGCAGCAAGACCATTACAGGTGAACCTGACCCTTTATTTCAATATGGAATGCTTGATTTCTCTGCAAGCTTTGCCAGAAGCTGTAATAATACGTTTGCGACAATAGCGAAGGAATTAAAGGAAATAGACCCTAATATTCTCGAAAATTATGCTGAAAAGCTTTCATTAATGGGCCCCGTTGGCTGGGTCGGAGATATTTACCATTTTAAAGGTTTCAAACAGGTGCAAGAGGATAATGGTAGAGTCTTCTTAGGAGAAGATGCTAAAAAAGATAATAACTTTGTTGCACTTACAGGGATTGGCCAGCATGAAGTTCGGGCAACCCCATTAGCGGTTGCTAATATGATGGCAACAATTGCTAGAGGCGGGAATAAAAAAATGGTTCGTGTGGCATCAAAAATTGAGTATAAGAATAGTACCTCATTGCTTGATTTTAAAGAGAAGGAAATGGAAGGAGAGACGATATCTCCCTATACGGCCATGAAGCTGCAGAAGCTTCTTCGTGAAGTGGTAGTTAATAAAAATGGAACAGGAAAAAGCCTACAAGACCTTCCATTTGAAGTAGCAGGCAAATCTGGTACGGGAGAAACGGGAAGAATGAGCGGGGATAAGCCTCTTTATAATAAGTGGTTTGCAGGTTATTTCCCTTTCGATAAACCAAAATATGCACTTGTTACAGTAAGGCTCGGAGCGACCGGGAACACAAGCAGTACAAGTCCGTTATTTGCTGATATTGTAAAAGAAATCTATCGCAATGATCATGGTCAAAATTAAAACATTAGCCTCTTTTTTCTGCGTAAGGATCATGTTAAAGTGAAACTTTCCTTGCTTATTTTCCGTCTGGTAAGGAGAAACAGATTGAGATGTTTTTCATTGTTTAATAAGTCATGTTAAAATATTGAAAGAATATCTTATAAACAGATTGAAAAGAATGGGAAGGAGAATCTTTCTTATGGACCGTAATTATGATTCATCAAGTCGGGAATCAAGATCCGAATTGAGGGGAAAACACAGAAAAACTAATTTCATTTTAAATATGCTCATTGGGCTCGTCATACTGCTAATTATTTTTGTTTCTGTAAAAATTTTTTTTGGAGACAATGATGAAAATGCAGCGGAAAAAGAACAGCAAATTGAGTCAAAACAAGACGAGAAAAATATAAATAAAGAAGAAAAGAAGAATTCAGCTATTGATGAAAATAAAGATGAGCAGGAAGCTGAGTCTGAAACAGAAAGCATCAAAGAAAGCGAAGAAACTGCTGCAAACACAGAAGATGAAAATGAAATAAATCCAGTTCCGGCCAATGAAGAAGAGGCGGTTGTTACCGAAGGCGGAAGCAGTGGAAATGTGAAAAAGACGATTGAAAACCCGAGCTGGAAGCCGATTGGAACAACTCAAACCGGGGATCATTATGCTGTTTACGATAAAGAATCTGTGGACTGGGCAGAAATGCTTCAGGCAATCTCTTATGCAACAGGTGTTGATCAAAGCAATATGAGTGTTTGGTTTCTTGGAAACAACGGATTTAATAAATCCGTTGGAACGATTACAACAAAAGACCAAAAGCAAGTATACCGCGTCTATATTGACTGGGTCGATGGGCAAGGCTGGAAGCCAACGAAAGTAGAAGAATTACATGAAGTAGAAAAGAAGTAAGAAAGCAAAAAAGATGAGGAAAGCTAGCTTGCTTGCCTCATCTTTTTGCTTTAAAATGCACAACGGCCGAATAATGCTTTCTCCCATTCTCTTCCAAGCTCATCTGATGTGAAACATGATGGACAGAAAGTAAAATAGCTTTATTGTTTTCAATTTGAATTTGAATATTTTTCTCTAATGTTTTTAAATCATAGGCTTCAAAAAATTCGATCTTATCCTCAATTAAATCTAGCTGAAAGTTCATATCATCAAAAATCCTCCTATAAATATTCCTCTTGAATATTGTAATACATTTAACTTAAAAACCTCTATAGTATTCCCTTTTAAAATTGTATTTCTGATAATAGAAAATTCTGATAAGATATAGGTAAAATCTACTTTTATGGAGGGAAAATGGCAGCTTTATGTCGTCACATAATTAGTCTTTTTTTATTGCTAATCCTTGCAGCTCTTCCTGTAAGCTTATTTAATATGGATAAAACGGTAGCATTCGATGTAGAAGGAATGGCTACAACCATTAAAGAATTTTTTTGGGGGCTTTTTTCTGGAGATGCTTGGTACTATGCTCAAGGCAATCGAACGCGTTTGATTCTTAGTGATCTAGTTTCCTATTTTTTATCCTCCTACTTATATTTAATAATTTCGGCCATCATTGTTATTGCTTTTTCAATCTTTTTAGGGATTTTCTTTTGGAAGAAAACGAATCGCTGGGTCCATGCAAGCTTAGGGTTTTTAGGAATGATTCCAGATTTTCTATTGGTGCTTATTCTGCAGTTAGCTGTCGTTTTTATTAATAAAAGTGTAGGAATAAAGACTTTTAAAGTAGCTTCTTCTTCCATGAATGATCCAGCCATTTTTTTACCCATTCTTACGTTGATTATTATCCCCGCCATCTATTTAGTTAAAAGTTTATCTGAGATTACTTCGGAAATAGCGGGTGAGGACTATATCCTATTAGCAAAATCTAAAGGGCTAGGCAAAAGATCTATTTACTTCTTCCATGTAACAACAAATGTCCTTCCTTTTTTGACGGCTGATTTACATAAAGTGTTAAGCATTATGATTGGCAATCTCTTTATTGTTGAGTATTTATACAATACTCGTGGACTAGCATCATTTATATTTGTTCATTCAAATAAGTTTGGCTATCAGTATAATCTTGTGATCATTTGCTTGCTATCCTTATTTGTTCTTTATTTGAGCTGTTATTATTTACTTAGATTATTATTGGCAGCAGCTGAAAGGTGGCTAGCCAAATGAGAAGAAAACCCAATATTTTACTGATTATAGGAATGGCCCTCTTATCCTTTTTTGTCATTATTTCCATAATTGGACCGTATGCAGCACCTTATGATTTAGAGTATTCCAAAAAAATAGGGTATATAACGACTGATGATGGAAAACAGCAACTGAAAGGTTCCCCTTTTCCGCCTTCTAAAGAACATGTATTTGGGACTGACAAATGGGGATATGATATTCTCACGCTATTGCTGTTTTCATTCTATCTTCTTTCATCGGGCTTAAATGCCTCATTGAAGAATAAGACAAGAAGAACGAGTCACTTATAATTATGGAGAAAAGACACCTAAATTTCAAAAAATTGGGTGTCTTTTTATAACGTCTCCTTCACTTGTGTAGTTGAATGTTCTGCATATTTATGTTAAATTAAGAACATGTTTTTGTTTAATACATACTATACTTATAGGAATTATAAGTGTATAATACAGAGGAGTGAATGCAATGGGGAAAGAGTTTATCGAGCTATTTGATCAGTGGGCTGATACCTACGATGAAAGTGTATCTGGACACGATATAGAATATAAAGAAGTATTTAAACATTATGATCAATTATTGCAAATAGTTGCCGATCGCTCTTTTGGTCACGTCCTTGAATTTGGACCTGGTACAGGAAATTTAACAGTAAAGATGATAGAAAAAGGATTGAAGGTAACCGGAGTGGAGCCATCTTCTTCAATGAGAAAAATTGCTAGGCAAAAGCTAGCAAATAAGGCTGAGATTGTAGAAGGCGATTTTCTAAGCTTCCCTCTTGATCAACCAATTGATACATTCGTAAGTTCTTATGCTTTTCACCATTTAACCGATGAGGAAAAAGAAACAGCTATTGCCAAGTATGGAAACCTACTTGCTTCAGGTGGTAAAATAGTCTTTGCGGATACAATGTATGAGTCTGCTATAAGCTATAAGAGGGCAATAGAAAAAGCAATAGAAAACGGCTTTCATAATCTTTCAGAAGATTTGCAGCGAGAATACTATACAACAATCCCATTCTTAAAAGGGTTGTTAGAACAGAATGGTTTTACACCAAGGTTCGAGCAATGCAATGATTTTGTCTGGATTATGGAAGGAGTGAAAAATTAAGAAAGAGGTATTGATTATGAAAATTGCAATCATCGGAGCAATGGAAGAAGAAGTAACACTTTTAAGAGAAAAAATTGAAGATAAAACACAAGAAGTAATCGCGGGCTGCGAGTATACAAGCGGAAAAATGGATGGAGTAGACGTTGTGCTTTTACGCTCAGGAATAGGAAAAGTAAATGCAGCTTTATCAACTGCTATTCTTCTTGAAAGATATAAACCGGATTATGTCATTAACACTGGGTCTGCTGGTGGCTTTAATCCACAGTTAAATGTAGGAGATGTTGTTATTTCTACTGAAGTGAGACACCATGATGTCGATGTAACGGTATTTGGATATGAATATGGGCAGGTTCCACAACTGCCACCAGCTTTTGTAGCAGACAGCCGATTGGTTGAAGTTGCGGAAGAATGTGCGAAAGCAATTAAAAATATTCAAGTTGTGCGCGGCTTGATTGCTACTGGAGATTCATTTATGAATGATCCTGCTAGAGTAGAGTTTATTCGCGACAAATTTACGGACCTTCAAGCGGTTGAAATGGAAGCCGCGGCCATTGCACAAGTTTCCTATCAGTTTGGAACACCATTTGTCGTTATTCGCTCACTTTCAGATATTGCAGGAAAGGAATCAGATGTTTCGTTTGATCAATTCCTTGAAAAGGCTGCGTTGCATTCAGCTGACTTGGTCATGAAGATCGTAGCAGCGATGAAACAATAACTCCGAACGAAGGAGGGGTATGTTTGAACATCGTTAAAAGTGTTCATGAATTAATTGGAAATACACCCATACTGGAGCTAAATCAATTTGCTCTTCCTGCAGGTGTCCACTTATTTGCAAAGCTTGAGTTTTTAAACCCAGGGGGAAGTGTGAAAGACCGTCTTGGGCAGGAACTCTTGAGGGAAGCAATGGAAAGCGGAAAGCTGAAGGAAGGCGGAACCGTCATTGAACCGACAGCTGGGAATACAGGAATTGGTTTAGCACTTGCAGCTTTGAATAAAGGGATTAAAGTGATTGTGTGTATGCCAGAAAAATTCAGTATGGAAAAACAAGTCATTATGAGAGCGCTTGGAGCAGAAATTGTCCATACACCAACAAGCGAAGGAATGGCAGGAGCAATTGCAAGGGCAAGGCAGCTACTTGATGAGACTCCAAATTCGTTTTGTCCGCAGCAATTTGCGAATCCTGCGAATCCACATACTTACTATAAAACGCTAGGACCGGAAATTTGGGAGCAAATGGACGGCCAAATTGATATTTTCGTTGCTGGAGCAGGATCTGGCGGCACTTTTATGGGGACTTCCCGCTTTTTAAAAGAAAAGAATCCTAAGATAAAAACTGTGATTGTAGAGCCAGAAGGATCGATTTTAAATGGCGGTGAATCTGGTCCTCATAAAACGGAAGGGATTGGAATGGAGTTCTTGCCTGAATTTATCGATCCAACCTATTTCGATGCAATCCATACAGTCCTTGATGAGAATGCTTTTCGCTTCGTTCAGGAATTGGCTTTAAAGGAAGGATTATTAGTTGGAAGTTCTTCTGGTGCAGCCCTTCATGCTGCATTAGAAGAGGCCAAGAAGGCAAAGGAAGGAACAAATATTGTTACCATTTTTCCTGATGGCAGTGACCGATATATCAGCAAAAAAATTTATGAAGGCGGTATATAAATGAGAAGAAAAACGAAACTCATTCATGGCGGAATTTCTGGAGACCCAAATACAGGTGCTGTATCCGTGCCAATTTACCAAGTAAGCACATACAAACAAGAAAGTGTTGGGAAGCATAAGGGGTTTGAATATTCGCGGACGGGCAATCCGACACGACATGCGCTTGAAGAATTAATAAAAGATTTAGAAGGCGGGAAGGCAGGGTTTGCCTTCGGTTCGGGGATGGCAGCGATAACTGCGGTTATGATGCTTTTTAATAGCGGTGACCATGTGATCATGACCGATGATGTATATGGTGGGTCGTATCGCGTAATGACAAAGGTATTGAACCGTTTTGGCATCGAGTCAACCTTTGTTGATACGAGTAAGCTTGAAAATATTAAGGCTGAAATTAGACCAAATACGAAAGCTCTTTATTTAGAAACTCCGACTAATCCGCTATTGAAAATTACGGATATTGCAGAGGCGGCAAAAGTAGCAAAGGAACATCAATTGCTGACAATTGTGGATAATACTTTCTCTACCCCTTACTGGCAAACACCGATTGAACTTGGAGCAGATATAGTCCTGCATAGTGCAACGAAATATATTGGCGGGCATAGCGATGTAGTTGCCGGATTAGTCGTTGTGAATAGCGATGAACTGGCTACAGACTTGCACTTTGTCCAAAACTCAACAGGCGGTGTACTTGGTCCTCAGGATTCATGGCTCCTAATGAGAGGAATTAAAACACTGGGGATTCGTATGGAAGAAATAGAAAGCAATACGAAGGCGATTGTTGAATTCCTGCAAAGCCATCCTTCTGTAACGAAGGTTTATTATCCTGGCCTTGAAACACATCCAAATCATGACATAGCCAAAAAGCAAGCGAGAGGCTTTGGCGGGATGATTTCTTTTGATGTAGGCAGTGAAAAAAATGCAGATATTCTTCTGGAGAAAATAAAGTATTTTACATTAGCAGAAAGCCTCGGAGCTGTAGAAAGTCTAATTTCCGTTCCTGCTCGAATGACACATGCGTCCATTCCACAGGAGCGTCGTGCGGAGCTTGGAATAACAGATGGATTAGTTCGCATTTCCGTTGGACTGGAAGATGTGGAGGATCTAATCGAAGACTTACAAGAAGCATTGGAAAATTAATAATCGATAGAAAACGCCCTATTGTGGGCGTTTTTTGTTGAGTGATATAATTGGAAAAATTTAAAATTTAGGCAAAAAAAAGGTTTACAAATAGATCGCATGTGGCTATAATTACCAATGTAAGTGAAAAATTTTCTGAAAAGGGGGTCGAATAAAATGATGATGAACTTGATTGCTATTGGAAAATTACATGCAGATTTATATTTAACGAATTCGACCTACTGGAAATGGATCGCTTAATTTATTTTACTTAGCTTATCCATGCCGCTGGGAGAATCGTGTTCCTGCGGCATTTTTGTGCCCAATTTTAAGATGCCGCAGGAGCTATGTCTCTTTGCGGCTTTTTTGTCCCTATAGGGATCATTTAAAGGAGGTGAAATTTATCATGACATTAAACATATTGTTTTTTACAATTACCATTAAGAAACGCAATGTTTCTATGGAAGAAGTACTTCATAATCAAATGGTCAAAAAAATTCACGAACAAAACCGTGATCGTCAATTCTCAATGTATCGTCACTTTTAATTTACTTAAAATATACAATGAAAGGTGGTAGTTTAAAATGAATTTTTTAATGCAATGCCGTCAAGCAATCTTATGGGTGGAGAAGGATTCCACCTAGCTTGAGCTAAAGGAGGATACCTGATGTCGTTACACGTATTGCTTTTGACCCTAGAATTCAGAAAAAAGAAGCGCAAAGCATAGGCTCAAGTAGTTTTTCTTCCTTAACAGAATGTTCATATTTATTTTAAATATTTACGATGTGGTTATGGTAAATTTAAAATAAATAAGGGCGTTTAAAGGGAGGCTAAATCATGTTCACAATTGTGATGGGGCTAGTACTTTGCACAACTATAGGATTGATTATTTACTCTGATGTAAGTGTTGTTGAATAAATGGGAA
>NZ_JALDXW010000079.1:0-6374 GCF_032154635.1 Cytobacillus sp.
AAAAAGCACGTGAAGATTTCCATGTTGGAAACCTATACTTCAACCGTGGATGTACTGGTGCAATTGTTGGGTACCAGCCATTTGGCGGATTTAACATGTCAGGAACAGATTCTAAAGCAGGCGGTCCTGACTACATCCAGCTTCATATGCAAGCGAAAACAACTTCTGAGATGTATTAAAATAAGCTTCTTCGAAGAGGGGAAACTAAAACCTGTATCAATTTTTATGTAATTAAATGACTCTTTTTAGCGATTTAGGTTACAATGAATGAGTATTTAATCGAAAATGGGGGAATGGTTCTCATGACTCAAATGACGCAAACAAATAGTTTAATTGAACAAACTGAAAAATACGGTGCAAATAATTATCATCCGCTGCCAATCGTCATTTCTAAAGCTGAAGGGGTTTGGGTAGAGGATCCTGAAGGCAATAAATACATGGATATGCTAAGTGCTTACTCAGCAGTAAACCAAGGGCATCGCCATCCAAAAATTATCCAGGCTTTAAAGGATCAAGCTGACCGAGTAACACTTACTTCACGGGCGTTCCATAACGATCAACTTGGGCCATGGTATGAAATGATTTGTAAGCTGACAAATAAAGAAATGGCACTTCCTATGAACACGGGGGCAGAAGCAGTTGAAACAGCTATTAAAGCTGCACGCCGCTGGGCATATGATGTAAAAGGAGTAGCAGACAATCAAGCGGAAATTATTGCATGTATTGGAAACTTCCACGGCCGTACAATGACAGCTGTTTCTTTATCTTCAGATGAAGAATATAAGCGCGGATTTGGTCCGATGCTGCCAGGTATTAAATTAATTCCTTATGGTGATTTAGAGGCATTAAAAAATGCTATAACTAAAAACACTGCTGCATTTTTAATTGAACCTATTCAAGGGGAAGCTGGTATCGTCATTCCTCCTGAGGGCTTCTTAAAGAAAGCCTATGAGGCTTGTAAAGAAAATAATGTCTTATTTATTGCTGATGAGATCCAAGCAGGTCTTGCTCGTTCAGGTAAAATGTTTGCTTGTGAATGGGAAGATGTAGATCCGGATATGTATATTTTAGGTAAAGCACTTGGCGGGGGAGTTTTCCCGATTTCATGTGTTGTTGCTAATAAAGAAGTTCTTGGGGTATTTAACCCGGGTTCACATGGCTCTACTTTTGGCGGAAATCCAATGGCATGTGCTGTTTCAATTGCATCCATTGATGTTCTTGTTGAGGAAAAGCTTGCGGAACGTTCTCTCAAGCTTGGGGAATACTTCAAAGCACAATTAAAAGAAATAAATAATCCAATCATTAAAGAGGTTCGCGGACGCGGTCTATTTATCGGCGTTGAACTAACAGAACCAGCACGAAAGTATTGTGAGGCATTAAAAGAAGAAGGTTTATTATGTAAAGAAACTCATGATACTGTTATTCGTTTTGCTCCACCGCTAGTGATAAGCGAAGAGGATTTAGATTGGGCAATTGAGCGTATTAAAAAGGTATTAAGCTAATTATAGAGCAAAAAATCCTTGCACATGATAATGTGCGAGGATTTTTTTATGATATCAGAATTTAGAATATTGGGGATAGAGAATTGTCTGGTATAAACGCCTATCTCCTAGCACAATTCAGATCCCCTCCCTGTGATAAGTCGACATCCATTTATCGCTCATTGTGCCTCTTTTACCGAAAGAAGCAGTCCTCCTGTGTTTGTGCGGCGATGACCAAAGTGCTTCCCCTTTTCTTTATTCAAGCTTTTTCGACATAACTCTAGTATCTCTAATGATATAATAATGCAAATAGAGGATCATACTATACGAAAAGGAGTGGGAATCGTGCAAAATTTTACTTTTTGGAATCCAACTAAATTAATTTTTGGTAAAGATCAGATTGAGCAATTACATAAAATAGTTCCGCCATACGGGAATAAAGTTCTAGTTGTTTATGGCGGAGGAAGCATTAAACGAAATGGTTTGTATGAGAAAGTAATGAATGAATTGAAGCTTATGGACGCAGAGGTTTTTGAACTTTCTGGCGTTGAACCGAATCCGCGAATTTCAACCGTTAGAAAAGGAGTTGAAATTTGTAAAGAACAAGGAATTGACTTCCTTTTAGCTGTAGGTGGGGGAAGTGTAATTGATTGTACGAAGGCAATTGCTGCTGGAGCAAAGTATGATGGGGATGCATGGGACCTAGTCATTAAAAAAGCTTTTGCAACAGAAGCACTGCCATTCGGAACAGTCTTAACGTTGGCTGCCACTGGTTCTGAGATGAATTCAGGGTCTGTTATCACGAATTGGGAAACAAATGAAAAATATGGTTGGGGAAGCCCTGCTGTTTTTCCGAAGTTCTCTATTTTGGATCCTGTTCATACATATTCAGTTCCTAGAGATCAAACGGTCTATGGCATGGTTGATATGATGTCACATGTTCTTGAACATTACTTCCATTTAGCTGAGAATACAGAATTTCAGGATCGTATGTGTGAATCATTGCTAATTACTGTTATGGAAACCGCACCAAAACTTCTTTCTGATCTTGAAAACTATGAGTATCGTGCTACCATTTTATATGCGGGTACAATGGCGCTAAATGGCATATTAAACATGGGGTATCGGGGAGACTGGGCAACACATAATATTGAGCATGCCGTTTCTGCAGTGTATGATATTCCTCATGGCGGCGGCTTAGCTATTCTGTTTCCGAATTGGATGAAGCACAACCTCCATGTAAAACCAGAAAGGTTTAAACAGCTTGCCGTTAGAGTGTTTGGTGTTGACCCTTCAGGGAAATCAGTAGAGGAAGCAGCATTAGAGGGAATTGAAAAGCTTCGGGAGTTCTGGACTCGAATTGGCGCACCGGCAAGACTATCTGACTATGGCATTGATGAAAGCCAGCTTCAGATAATGGCAGATAAAGCAACAGTGAATGGTGAGTTTGGCAACTTTGCGAAATTAAACAATCAAGATGTTATGGAAATTTACAAGGCATCCTTATAATAATTTTAGGGAAAGTGGAGGATCATACATGTCACATATTCGTTTTGATTATTCAAATGCTCTTCAGTTTTTTGGCGAACATGAGATTACATATTTACAGGATGCTGTTAAAGTTTCACATCATTCTTTACATGAGCAAACAGGTGCTGGAAGCGATTATCTAGGGTGGATTGATTTACCGGTTCGTTATGATAAAGAAGAATTTGCTCGGATTCAAAACTCAGCTGAGAAAATTAAGCGTGATTCTGATGTATTATTGGTAATTGGGATTGGCGGATCATACTTAGGCGCACGTGCAGCGATTGAAATGCTTTCCCATCATTTTTATAATGTACTTTCGAAAGAGAAGAGAGGCACTCCTCAAGTCATATTTGTCGGTAATAATATTAGTTCGAGTTACATGAAAGATGTGATTGATCTTCTTGACGGGAAGGACTTTTCAATCAATGTCATTTCAAAGTCAGGTACAACAACGGAACCAGCAATTGCCTTCCGTATTTTCCGGCAGCTTTTAGAACAAAAATATGGAAGGGAAGAAGCTCGAAATCGAATCTATGCGACAACGGATAAGGCAAGAGGGGCATTAAAAACAGTAGCAATGGAAGAAGGCTATGAAACCTTTGTCATTCCCGATGATGTTGGTGGTCGCTATTCGGTCTTAACGGCTGTTGGATTATTGCCGATTGCTGTTAGTGGTGCTAATATTGAGCAAATGATGAAAGGGGCAGCGCAAGCGCGTGAGGAGTACAGTCAATCTGAGCTCCTAGAAAATACAGCATATCAGTATGCGGCTGTCCGGAATATTTTGTATAACAAAGGAAAAACAATTGAAATGCTTATTAATTATGAGCCAGGTCTTCAATATTTTGCCGAATGGTGGAAGCAATTGTTTGGAGAAAGTGAAGGAAAGGATCAAAAAGGAATCTATCCATCATCAGCAAATTTCTCAACGGACCTTCATTCGTTGGGGCAATATGTACAAGAGGGAAGACGCGATCTTTTTGAAACGGTCATAAAGGTGGAAGAACCGCGCCACGAATTATTCATTGAAGAAGCAGAGAATGATTTAGATGGCTTGAACTACCTTGCTGGAAAAAGTGTAGATTTTGTCAATAATAAAGCTTTTGAAGGAACGATGCTCGCTCATACGGATGGCGGAGTGCCTAATTTAATTATTTCGGTTCCGAAATTAGATGCTTTTACGTTCGGCTATCTTGTATACTTCTTTGAGAAAGCTTGTGCAATGAGCGGGTATTTGCTCGGAGTGAACCCTTTTGATCAGCCTGGAGTGGAAGCGTATAAAGTAAATATGTTTGCCCTTTTAGGAAAGCCGGGCTTTGAAGAGAAAAAGGCAGAATTGGAAAAGCGGCTAAAGTAATGGAAAGAGCGTCATCAAATGGATGACGCTCTTATTTATGAGATAAGCATATAACTTTGGTGTTAGAGAATTGTCTAGCGCAAGCGGACAATCGCCTATCAAACTTCAGGTCGCCTCCGCAACGATTGAGTCAACATCGGTTCGCTCACGCTCTCCGTGTTTCCTTTATCTTAGTCGCAGCCCTTCCAGTTTGTACGGCGATGATCAAGGCGCTTGCGCTTTTCTGATTTAATCATTCATTATAACGATAAGTTGATCTTGTTGAATAATTGTAAATGGATGGGGAGGATTCAAAAACGTTTCTTCCGCTCTTTTTACTCCTAATAAAAGGATTCCTTCTTTCATAAGCAGGTGGCTTAAATCCATAAACGTCATATTCACGACTTCGGGCACTGCGGGTTTAAAAGTTAAGTTTCGCTTATCAAGCTGGTTCAATAAATCCAAGAAGGATGAAACGAGTTGTTGAGAAGAGATGCTATTTATCATTACATAACTTGTAAGGATGTTTGTTTGTACAATTTCATCTGCTCCAGCTCTTTTGGCATTTGCCACCTGCTCTGAAGTTAAAATTTCTACAATGCATTGAACTTCGCGGTTAAGCCCCTTTACTGCTAACAGTGTTAAAATGGATCCCATATCCGCTTGCAGCTCTCCTTTGTTTGGGTCTGCGGTAATAATTACTTTTACTGCATCAAATATATTTGCCTTAATAAGAACTTCGTCCAAATTCGAACGTCCCCGAATAAAATGAACATTCATATGGGGTAAGGGATTCTTATCTAGGGATTCATCAATCAGAGCAATGGAGATACTCTTGTTATTCGTACAAAGTGTATGAAGAATTCCTCGGGTTCGCTCATTCCAGCCAATGACAATAATATGATTTTTCCCTTTAAAATCAGCTTTTCCCTCTAAAAACGCATTTTGCTTTGTAACTGCAGCCGTAGCTAAACTGGCAAAATATGTAGCTAAAAAACCAGCTCCAGTTAAGATGAGGGTCATTCCTGCTAGCCTCCCTGGCATAGATTTAGGGACAAAGTCTCCATAACCTACTGTAGAAGCGGTTATGATAGCCCACCATACTCCTTCGAATATCGTTGGGAATTGTTCTGGCTCTAATAAATGAACGAATGACCCAAATGAAATAATTACGATTAGTGCAATGATCAGAACCCTCAAAAAAAGTGGGAGTCGAACAAATAGATTAAAGAGATTATAGGACATGTTTTTCACCCCCATAAGAATTAGCTTATCCGCTATACATAATTATGGACGAATTGGCGGAGTTTCATAATTGATAAGGGGAATTCATGAATAGACAAAAATAGCTTCATTCACTATTTGATTGTGAATGAAGCTACTGTCTATGCTAAGTGTTTAGGAAAAATGCAAAAGATGAAGATATATTAATCGATCTAGCTTTTGACTGAATTTAAGTGTTTCAATACTATCTATTCCAGTTTCATGAGCGGTAAGTATCATTTCCTCTCTTATTTTATTAATCCGCCGTAGTACTAATTGTTCAAGGGTAATCTTATTCATTTAACCATTCTCCTATTAAATATCTTCTCTTACTTGTATTATAGGAGATATTTCTTATTCCGAAATAGGTTCGACAAAAGTTCTAAGAATAAGACAAAAAAGTCTATTTTTTGAGAGAAAAACTCGTAAAGGGAATGAATATTCCTTTTAATAAATAGACTATAACTACTAAAATCCCACTGGGAAAATTATTTTGGAGAGAGTGTTGACTTCTTTATAAAATTATATTAATATAATAAACCTAATGAGATGAATAGAATTCGAGAATTTAATCCTATCGCTATACACTCATTATTTTTTGGCAGATAATGTTTTTAGTACGATTCATTTCTGTTATTGGCTTTATTAAAAATTATTTCAAAAAAGTAATTGACTGTTTTGGAATAGAATGATAGAATAAAATCCTGCTTTAATAAATAGTTCTTTGAAAACTAAACAAAGCAAGAACGTCAACGTTAATTCAA
>NZ_JALDXW010000080.1:0-6228 GCF_032154635.1 Cytobacillus sp.
AAATGAAGTTCGTGAAGGAATTTTGAATAAAATTGATAGAGGTGTGACAAAACTAACAGCATACGGTGGTTATACTGATAGCGAGCGTCCAATTCTCATGTGTGTCGTTGATCAATCGGAGTTCACAAAATTGAAACAATTGGTCAAAAGCATTGATCCGACTGCGTTTATCATTGTTACTGATGCATCAGAGGTGCTTGGTGAGGGTTTCAATCGTGCTTAATATTGGTATAATATAACTGTGATATGTAATATTACCAGAGGGGGATTTTTAAGTGAAAAAGAAGCTTCTAGCATTACTTTTAGGGTCTTCTCTTGTTCTTGCTCTTGCTGCTTGTGGCGGCGGGGATGACGACACTGCGAAAGATAAGGACACAGGTACAACAGGCGGCGAAACAACAACAGCTGATGCTGGCGATGCCGAAAAGCTTTTCAATCAAAAATGCTCAAGCTGCCATGGCGGTAACCTTGAAGGCGGCGTAGGTCCTGCTCTAGACAAAGCTGGTTCAACTCACTCTAAAGAGGATATTGAATCAATCATTGCTAATGGACAAGGTGCAATGCCTGCTGGATTACTTAGCGGAGATGAAGCATCTCAAGTTGCTGAATGGTTAGCTGCTAAAAAGTAATAGTAAAATAATTTCTACAAGAAACGTTCTGTTTGCCGCAGAACGTTTTTTCTATTGCTAAGATAAGAAAGTATATTAAAATACAGCGCCTAACAAACTTCAGGTCTCCTCCCTACGATAAGTCAACATCGGTTCGCTGCCGCAAACCGTGTTTCCTTTATCTCAGTCGGAGCCTTCTGCGTTTATACGGCGATGAACAAGGCGCTTCCGCTTTTCTATCTTTGAAAAGAAACTGTAATAATTTTTCAAGGATTTTTAATGATTGTTGATGTTATAATGAAAGCTGAATGAAAATAAAGTTGGTTTTTATCCCTTTTTGTCTGGAAGATGTCGTTTTTTGACGAAATAGTAGATCTGAGAATAAATCATTTAAATGAAAAGATATTGATTCGTGAGTCGGAACTGCGAACCATTTATATAAACAGAAAAGATATTGGGTGTGATAGAAATGATAGAAATGAAGGATGTATTTAAGAAGTATCCAAACGGGGTAGTTGCCGCGAATGGGATTGACGTATCAATCAAAGCGGGAGAGTTTGTTTATGTGGTTGGTCCGAGTGGTGCCGGTAAATCCACTTTTATAAAAATGATGTATAGAGAAGAAAAGCCATCTAGTGGTTCGATTATGATTAATGGGATTAATCTGGCGAAATTAAAAACGAGCAAGGTTCCTCTTCTTCGACGTAATATCGGAGTCGTTTTCCAGGATTTCAAGCTGCTTCCAACACTGACTGTCTATGAAAATGTTGCATTTGCGCTTGAAGTAACAGAGGAACAGCCAAAGTATATAAAGAAGCAGGTCATGGAGACACTGGATCTTGTTAATTTGAAGCATAAAGCACGGATGCTGCCAACTGAATTATCCGGAGGAGAGCAGCAGCGTGTCTCGATTGCCCGTTCAATCGTCAATTCACCTAAAGTAGTGATCGCTGACGAGCCGACTGGAAACCTTGATCCTGAAACATCATGGGAAATCATGAATATTTTTGATGAAATTAATACAAGAGGAACAACTGTGGTTATGGCAACGCATAATAAAGAAATCGTGAATAAAATTAAACATCGTGTGATTGCAATTGAAGGTGGAAAAATTGTCCGTGACGAGCAAAGGGGGGACTATGGCTATGAAAGCTAGTACCTTTAGCCGTCATTTAAAAGAAAGTGTGAAAAGTCTCGGAAGAAACGGCTGGATGACATTTGCATCTGCAAGTGCGGTTACTGTCACGCTTATTTTGGTCGGGGTATTTTTCGTCATTATGATGAATCTTAATAAAGTTGCATCAACCCTTGAACAAGAAGTCGAAATTCGTGTTCATATTGATGTCGCAGCTAACAAAGAAGATCAAATCGCTTTGGAAAAGAAGATTGAAGGCCTCTCCGAGGTCAAAACTGTTCGCTTCTCTCCAAAGGATGAGGAACTCGATAACCTTATTGAAAGTTTTGGTGAAGAAGGAGAAGCTTATAAACTATTTGAGCAGGACAACCCATTAAATGATGTCTTAGTTGTGAAAACAAAAGATCCAGAAGATGTCATGAAGGTTGCCGAAAAAATAGAAAAATTTGACTATGCTGCGAAAGTAAAATACGGTCAGGGTGAAGTTGAAAAATTATTCTCCTTCCTTAATGGGGCGAGAAATGTTGGGCTTGTTTTGATCGTAGGCTTGCTGTTTACAGCTATGTTTTTAATCTCAAATACGATCAAAATTACGATTGTATCGAGAAGAAGAGAAATTGAGATTATGAGATTAGTAGGTGCGACAAACGGATTCATTCGTTGGCCATTCTTCCTTGAAGGCTTATGGCTTGGCGTACTTGGATCTATTCTTCCAATCGCGCTCATCGCAATATCATATAACTATATATATGACTACCTGGCACCAAAACTGCAAGGAAACTTCATGGAAATTCTTGAGTTTAGTCCATTCGTTTACCAAGTATCCGGATTATTGCTCCTAATGGGTGCGTTAATTGGAGTCTGGGGCAGCATGATGTCAGTACGTAAATTTCTTAAAATATAAAAAAGGAAGGAGCTAAGCTTCTTCCTTTTTTTATGTAAAAAAATGGTCGGTCTGACTAATTGAGCAAGCCCTTTATGTAAGACCGACATTTACACATTTGGCTGTTAGCAGATGCTCATGCATGTTTTTATGCGAAAAAAATAACAAATGCTAGATAAACTTAGTAAATTGCTAGATAAAATTAAAAATCTGCTAGATAAAGCAATCAACTTGCTAGATAAACGTAAAAAGTTATCAAATAAATACATCGACTTGAAAAATACGGAAATCGCTATAGTAAAAAAATTCTCATAACCCGTCCCATTTTTTCATATATTGAATTAGCATCCCTAAAAAAGGTGAATCAAGTAAATTGTAGAATGAATAAAAATCGGTACACATCGAAGGAAAGGAAGATGGGGATGAACAGAAAGTGGATTGTACTGCTAATGACAGGGTCTCTCTTGACGGGAGCGGGCGGTACATATGCTGGAATGCAATGGATGAATAAAAATGAACCTAAGGTTAGTATTGAAAATCAAGCGGCGCCTACAGTGGAAGGCCAAATTCCCATTTCAGCAGGAGATTTAAAAAAGGTAGAAAAGGCCTATCATTTAATATTAAATAGCTATGTTGAAAAAGTGGAAGAGGAACAGCTAGTAGAAGGCGCCATTCAAGGAATGCTTTCCACACTCTCGGACAAATATTCAGTTTATATGGATAAGGAAACAGTCAAACAATTCAACGAATCACTTGAATCTTCTTTTGAAGGAATTGGGGCCGAAGTAAGCATGGATAATGGAAAGGTAGTCATCGTTGCTCCATTTAAGGATTCACCGGCAGAAAAGGCGGGACTAAAACCGAGGGATCAAATTTTAAAGATTGATGGTGAAAGCATAGAAGGACTCGATCTATTTGAAGCTACATTAAAAATAAGAGGGGAAAAAGGGACAAAAGTAAAGCTCGAAATTGCACGCCAAGGATTGGTTGACCCTCTAATTGTTGAAGTCAAACGAGATGAAATTCCGCAAATTACTGTCTATTCTGATCTGAAAAGACAAAATGGAAAAGCTATTGGCTATATTGAGATTACCTCATTCTCAGAGGATACAGCAGCAGAATTTGAAAAAAAACTTGAAGGCTTAGAGAAAAAGGGGCTAGAGGGGCTAATTATTGATGTTCGCGGAAACCCAGGGGGTTATTTGGAATCTGTCCAAGAGATCTTGAAGGGTCTTGTTACAAACGAAAAGCCAATCATTCAAATTGAACGTCGGAATGGAGAGAAAAAGAGATACTTTTCAAGCTTGACCGAAGTAAAAGAGTACCCAATTGCGGTCTTAATAGATAATGGAAGTGCGTCTGCTTCCGAAATCTTGGCGGGTGCCTTAAATGAGGCGGAAGGATACCCGTTAATTGGGGAGAAAACATTTGGTAAAGGAACGGTTCAACAGCCAGTACCAATGGGGGATGGAAGCAATATAAAGCTGACCTTATTTAAGTGGCTGACCCCTGATGGAAATTGGATTCATGACAAAGGCATTCAGCCGACACTTGAAGTCAAGCAGCCTGCAATTTTTAATACGCATCCACTGCAATTAGAAGAGACGCTGGTACGGGACATGAACAATGAGCAGGTGAAAAATGCACAGGAAATGCTTGATGGACTAGGTTTTTCCCCGGGAAGAAAAGATGGATATTTCAGTGAATCTACAAGGGTTGCCGTAATGGCCTTTCAAAAGTATTCCGGTCTACATGCAAGTGGGGCAATTGATCAAAAGACTGCTGCAGCATTAGAAAAGGCAATCATTGACGAAATGAAAAAAGAAGAAAACGACACCCAGCTTCAAACCGCTCTAAGATTCCTGGCACGCTAAAACAAAACTCCCTATAAAATGTCTTCCCGCGGTGCCTGGCACCGGCTGTGGACAATGTGGCTTATTTTGTCCGTGAGAGGTGGACACTTCATTATATTCAATCAGCAGACAGTATGCTGTAACATAAATAGCAGAGGGCATCCTTCTGCTATTTTTTGTTTATTTCATATTGCAATAGGTTTTGTGTGTACATTTTGGTAGAATAAAGAGTAATAGATATTGGACACTTGAATATTTCTTATGGAAATTTATTAATAGAGGTTGGTGGCTATGTTGGCTCAAGAATGGCTGATTGAATTTGTAAAGGGAGCGGGTAAGTTTTTTCTTCATCCTGTTTTCTATTATCTCTTCTTTTTAGCTGCTATCTTAGGCGTTTCCCGGGTGAAACGAGAGAGGGGCAATTTTCATGTTCGAGCGGAAAATGCATATTTTGAGCTGAGGCAGCTTCTTCCGTTAGGCTTATTAATCGGGCTTGTTTTGTCTCTGATTACAATAGCGGCAGGACTTGTTATCCCGCTAGAGACAATTGTCTTTACAGCGGTATTAACGATTTTATGGAGCTTCACAACGAAAATTCGCTGGATGGCACCTGCTTATACGTTAGGGTTTGCCTTCTTTGTAACAATCTTTGCAGTTGAACAAAAATGGCCGCTTCCATCTTTTTTAACGTCTATTTCTGATGCGAAACCAGCTGTTTTTCCAGCTATTGCGGTCCTGCTTGCTTTGTTATTAATTGGAGAAGGAATCCTTATTTTCAAAAATGCGCGAAAGGGAACGTCTCCAAAGCTGATAAAAAGCAAAAGAGGGCAAAGGGTTGGGGTACATGAGGTAAAGCGTCTTTGGATGATCCCGATATTCTTGGTGATTCCAGGCGAGGTACTTAAGAATCCTTTTGAATGGTGGCCAGTTTTCTCCATTGCTGGGCATTCCTATTCTATCCTTCTTGTCCCGTTCGCCATTGGCTTTTTCCAGCAAATCCAAGGAAATCTCCCTATCGATGCACTAAAGAAAACGGGAAAAAAGGTGATTTGGCTTGGTACGATCATCTTGCTTTTGTCTATTTCCGGTTATTGGTTCCCGATCGCTTCGATTGCAGTCGTAACCATTGCCATTGTGGGCAGGGAAATTATCACATTAAGGCAGCGAATGGCAGACGAAAACCGTCCTTTCTTTTTCTCAAAAAGAAATCATGGTGTCATGGTTTTGGGGATTATTCCGCAATCACCAGCTAGTCATATGGGATTAAAGGTTGGCGAAATTGTTACGAAAGTAAATGGCATTCATGTCCATGACAAGAATGGGTTCTATGAAGCCCTTCTGAAAAATCGTGCCCATTGTAAGCTGGAAGTACTTGATACAAATGGACAAATTCGCTTTGCCCAGCGAGCTTTATATGAAGGCGATCATCATGAGCTTGGCATCCTTTTCGTGCAGGATGAGAGGAATAGGGGCAGTGAAGCGGTTTAATATGTGTGATTTCTCATAATTCGTGAGAATCTTTTTATAATTGGTGTGAATTTTTTCTGAATTTGTAAGAATTCTAAGTGAGCCTTAAAATGCAAAATTTTCATATAAAGAATGAGAAATGAAGTGAATGGTCTCACTATTGTATTAAAAGAAAGCTCTTTATTTAAAAAATATTTTTTACTTAATAAAAAGTCCTTTACGAATGCCCTCTGTTTTAATGGAGGGCATTTTTATTTCAGAATTTTAACTTCTTCCATAAAA
>NZ_JALDXW010000081.1:0-6224 GCF_032154635.1 Cytobacillus sp.
ATCAATCAAATGATGAACGCCATGAACAAGCAAACAAAATAATGGTGTACAAGCACTCAAATATGAGTGCTTTTTCTTTTATCTAAATTAAAATAAAAATCTTTCTTATTTTTTTAATATTTGATAAACTATTTAAGTTACCTATTTTGCAGTATGGAAAATATTTGATATTAATACATAATTCCTTTAATGGGTTATCTACTATCACGGAGGACATGAGCATGAAAGTATTTTTAGATTTAATGTGGTTTTTCAAACAGGAGAAGAAAGCGTATTTGACGGGGATTCTCATCCTATTATTTGTGGCATTTCTACAGTTAATTCCACCTAAAGTAATTGGGATATTTGTTGACCATATTAAAAATGATACATTAACGACGAACATAATGCTTACATGGATCGGGGTGCTAATTGCTGCAGCTGCACTATTGTACATCCTTCGATATTATTGGCGAATAATGATTTTTGGCTCTGCGGTGAAATTATCAAGGCAATTACGAAATAGGCTCTATCAGCATTTTACAAATATGTCCCAATCGTTCTATCAAAAAAAGCGTGTAGGCGATTTAATGGCGCATGCGACGAATGATTTACAGGCGATTCAGCAAACTGCTGGCTCTGGTGTCTTAACTTTAGTTGATTCATTAGCGACAGGTGGCTTTGTAATCATCGCAATGGCCACAACAATAAGCTGGAAGCTGACATTAATTGCTTTAATCCCGATGCCGCTTATGGCTATTCTAACAAGCTGGTATGGGACCATGCTGCATAAGAAATTTCATAAAGCACAAGAGGCATTCTCTTCTCTTAACGATAAAACGCAGGAAAGTGTAACTGGTATTAAAGTAATTAAGACATTTGGACAAGAGAAAGAGGATATCGAAGATTTTCGCGAGCTTTCGGAAGATGTTGTTCAAAAAAATATATCAGTAGCTAGAATAGATTCTCTATTTGATCCAACCATCTCGCTTATTGTAGGCATTTCCTATTTCCTTTCGATTGCATTCGGCGCAAAATATGTGCTAAACGATGAATTAACGATTGGCCAGCTTGTTTCCTTTACAACCTATTTAGGGCTTCTCATTTGGCCGATGCTTGCATTTGGATGGCTATTTAACATTGTTGAAAGGGGACGCGCATCGAACGATCGTGTAACAGCGCTCCTTGCTGAAAAGGCTGACATAGTAGATGAAATGAATTCGATTGATATCATTCCAAGTGGGGATATTGAATTTAATGTATCAGAGTTTTCCTATCCAGATGAAACAGAGCCTCTTCTACAGGATATCCATTTTACCTTAAAGAGAGGAGAGACACTAGGGATTGTAGGGAAGACAGGTTCAGGTAAAACAACGCTATTAAAACTGCTTATTCGTGAATTTGAAGGATATAATGGGACGATTCATTTTGCTGGTCATCCTTTATTTGAATACCGGCTCGAGAAGCTAAGAGAAGCAATCGGATATGTTCCACAAGACCATTTCTTATTTTCTGCATCAGTTGGTGAAAATATTGCTTTTGCGAATCCAAGAGTAGAGATGGATGAAATATATGAAGCTGCAAGAACAGCTAATATTCATGAGGACATCCTTCAATTTAGTGAAGGATATGACACGGTTGTTGGAGAAAGAGGTGTTTCCCTTTCTGGCGGGCAAAAGCAAAGAATATCTATTGCAAGGGCATTGATCATGAATCCTGAAGTTTTAATATTAGATGACTCCTTATCAGCTGTTGACGCAAAAACAGAAGAGGAGATTTTGAATGCATTAAAACAGAATAGGGAAGGGAAAACAACGATCATTACAGCACATCGTTTAAGTGCAATCCAGCATGCGAACCTGATCCTTGTCCTTGATGAAGGAAGAATTGTGCAAAGAGGGACACATGAGGAATTAATGCTGGAAAATGGCTGGTATAAAGATATGTACCTGCATCAGCAGCTAGAAGAACTTGTGGAGCATGGAGGATAAAAGAATGGAAAAGACGACAGCAATTAAGGGAAAAGAGCAGCGGCAAGTTCTTTTTCGCCTTCTTTCCTATACGAAGCCGCATATTAAAACAATGATACTCGCATTTAGTTTGCTCCTGCTTACAACAGTAGGAGATATATTGGGACCAATACTGATCAAAATTTTTATTGATGATTATTTACAACCTCGTCATCTTGTATTTGAACCAATAGTTGCTTTAGGAGCTGCATTTATAGGTATACAAATGATGAATGTTTTAGTTTCCTATTTTCAATTGCTCAAGTTTCAGGAGATTGCGTTAAAAATTATCCAGCAGCTTCGTGTAGATGTATTTTCGAAAGTGCAGGCGCTTGGATTAAAATATTTCGATATAACACCAGCTGGAAGTATCGTGTCCCGTGTTACAAATGATACCGAAGCAATAAAAGACATGTTTGTTAATGTATTAGTGACTTTTATTCAAGGTGCTTTTCTGATTATTGGGATATTTATTGCGATGTTCATCTTAAATGTTAAACTGGCCCTTTTTTGCTTAGTGATCCTGCCGCTTCTTTTCCTCATCATGAGAGCCTATCGAAAATATAGCTCGATCTTTTATCAGGATTTAAGAGAAAGGCTTAGCCAGCTAAATGCGAAGTTAAGTGAATCACTGCAAGGAATGGCGATTATTCAAGTATTTCGCCAAGAAAAAAGATTGCGTAAGGAGTTTGCGGAAATTAATGAGCTGCATTATCAGGCAGGAATGCGTAATATAAAGATAGATGGCTTATTATTAAGACCAGCAATTGATTTAGTCTATGTTTTTGCCATTATCCTTATTTTAAGTTTCTTTGGAATTTCATCGTTTAACAGTCCGGTTGAAATCGGAGTTCTATACGCATTCATTAGCTATTTAGACCGTTTCTTTGAGCCAGTTAATAATATGATGCAGCGTCTCTCTATGTACCAGCAGGCGATTGTAGCAGCTTCCAGAGTTTTTAAGGTGATGGATGAAACGGAACTTGCTCCTGCACAGAAAACAAATGAAAATTTCAGCATCAGATCAGGTGAAATAGAATTTCGTAATGTTAGCTTTTCATATGATCATAAAAGGGATGTATTAAAAAATATCTCCTTTACGGCAAAACCTGGGGAAACCGTCGCACTTGTTGGACATACTGGAAGTGGAAAAAGCTCAATTATTAATCTGATGATGCGTTTCTATGAGTTTGAAAGAGGAGAAATTTTCATTGATGGGGACTCCATTAAATCATATTCCAAAGATGAGTTAAGAGCGAAAATGGGTTTGGTTTTACAAGATCCATTCATCTTCTTTGGGACAATTAAGGATAATATTCGCCTTCATAATCAAGACATGACAGACGAGGAAATTGAAGCTGCAGCACAGTTTGTGCAGGCACATGTATTTATTGAAAAATTGGATGATGGCTATAATCATCAAGTTGTAGAAAGGGGTTCCACTTTTTCAAGTGGGCAAAGACAGCTGCTTGCATTTGCGCGGACCATTGCCGCTAATCCAAAAATCCTAGTTCTTGATGAGGCGACTGCAAATATCGATACGGAAACTGAAGAAGCGATACAACTAGCCTTAGCGAAGATGAGAAAAGGACGGACAACGATTGCGATCGCACACAGGCTTTCAACGATTCAGGATGCAGAACTTATCCTTGTCCTTCATCAAGGAGAAATTGTAGAGAGAGGCAATCACCAAGAACTTCTAGCAAAACGTGGATTGTATCATAAAATGTACTTGTTACAAAACGGGTTGGAAGATCGAGTGGAGGATGTAGTGGGATAATAGGGAAAAGTGGGATCTAAAAAAAGGAAACCAGCAAGGCTATATGACCGTTGCTGGTTTTTTTAATGTGTTTGCACTTTTTTTTTGAAAATATCATTATACTCGTTTAATAATTTATCCAATTCCTGGCTATTTCTAATAGCTAGTGAAGAAGTAAATCCATATTTCATAGCTACTTGAATGAGTTCATGCCTCTTTTGTTCAATTAAAGTAATTAAATCTTGTTTTGACACAGCCAATTTCCTTTCAGGTCTTTTTAACATAAATGATCTTACATTGGGGTTTCCAGAAAAAAACCATGTAAAAACATGAAAGATTCTAACAAATATTGTTAGTATTTACTATAGTATAGCGAATTATGGGAAATAATTCAAAAGAAACATCTTCTCTACCTACAATTTTTTACAAATGCTATTCTTCTTTTAATTTAACAGACACAAATTGTTCAAATCTAAACATTATCTTTTCATGGGCATATTTGTTAGAATGAGTGAAGACTCAGTTTAAATAGGAGAGGTTAAAGATGACAGATTTAAATGTATTTTTAGCATTAGCAGCTGGTTTTCTAAGTTTTATTTCTCCTTGCTGTTTACCATTATATCCAGCCTTCTTATCTTACATAACTGGCATGTCCGTTGGTGAGCTGAAAGAGGAAAATGCGATGCTTCAAAGACGTAGCATGTTACATACCCTATTCTTCCTTATTGGTTTTTCTCTAATTTTTATTGCACTTGGTTTTGGAACCTCCTTCTTGGGGAATTTTTTTGCTGATTATAAAGATTTAATTCGTCAAATTGGCGCTATTTTTATCTTTTTCTTTGGCTTGCTTGTAGTAGGCTTTATTAAGCCGGAATTTTTAATGAAGGAGAGAAAATTTGAATTTAAAAACCGGCCTTCGGGTTTAATCGGCTCATCTTTGATTGGTATGGCATTTGCAGCTGGATGGACTCCGTGTACAGGACCGATTTTGGGTGCAGTTATTTCGCTCGCAGCATCTAATCCAAATTCAGCAATGTTTTATATGATTGCTTATATTCTGGGTTTTGCTATCCCATTCTTTATCCTTTCATTCTTTATTGGCAAGATGAAATGGATACGAAAGCATAGTGCAGCGATTATGAAAGTTGGCGGCTATATAATGATGGTAATGGGAATCGTGTTATTTTTTGACTGGATGACTAAAATCATTGCGATACTTACACCAATTTTTGGTGGGTTTACAGGCTTTTAATTCAGGGTTGACGAAATTTGTCGTATAATTAGAATTGTGTTTATACGGAATATTCGCTATATTTAAACATGTGCTCTTTTTTATCATTTATTTAGTATTATTATCTTTTTAATAGTTTTCTATGGGTCAATCAGATATAATTGATAGTACTTCCGTTGTATTGATCAAGGGGGAAACAGCGATGGCAAGAATACTGATTATTGATGACGCGAAATTTATGAGAATTACGTTATCGAATATTCTTAAAAAAGCGAACCATGAAATTGTCGGAGAAGGGGAAACCGGAAAAGAGGCGATCCGTTTATATAGTGAGCTAAATCCTGATTTAGTTACAATGGATATAACGATGCCTGAAATGAGCGGACTTGAGGCAGTAAAAGAAATTAAGAAGGAATATCCACATGCTAAAGTCATCATGTGTTCGGCAATGGGACAACAGAAAATGGTCGTAGAAGCGATAGAAGCAGGAGCAAAAGATTTTATTGTTAAGCCTTTTGATGAAGGGCGAGTAATGGATGCTGTAAATAGAGTCTTAAGTTAAAGATGTAAGCTGACTCAAGGGCTATAAGTGTAAACTTATTTATGACCTTTAAGAGTTAGCTTTTTATGTTTTAAGTTCCCCAATTTGCTTGGATGGGATATAATGAATGATGAAAATAAAGGATGAAGGATGAAAGATAATGAACTATGTTATTATTACATCGATTGGCGCTATCTGCATGGCTATTTTAGCTATGTTCATCCGAATGAAAGCAGCGAAAAAACCAGCAACTGCAAAGAAGATAATCTTGCCGCCAATTTTTATGAGCACAGGTGCGTTCATGTTCATATTTCCATACTTTCGAGTGACGCCATTGGAAATCGCGGAAGCAGTAATAGTAGGATTGCTGTTTTCAATTTTACTAATAAAAACCTCTAAGTTTGAAATAAGGGACAAGGATATTTATTTAAAGCGTTCAAAGGCTTTTCTTTATATATTAGTTGGTTTACTCGTTGTTCGTATGGCTGGGAAGTTAATTTTGAGCTCATCGATTGACTATGGCCAGTTAAGTGGCATGTTCTGGATCCTTGCCTTTGGAATGATTGTTCCATGGCGAATTGCCATGTATATAAACTTTAAGAAACTGCAGCAGGAACTTTTTGGGTCTCTAAACACGAAAAAACCAATATAAAAAAAGAGGCTGGGACATAACTAGCTTCAAATAAAGAGAAAGGTGAATTTGAG
>NZ_JALDXW010000082.1:0-6183 GCF_032154635.1 Cytobacillus sp.
AAGGGTTTTCATGTAATAATGATCAAAAATTTGGTTCTGAGCATTTGTAGTTATTTGTTTGCAAGGATGTTGCTTAACTCTAATGCTGTATAATCGTATCATTTATACATAGTTCTTCTGTTTTGTAATTATATTGGTATAATTAACCAACTATAAAAGTATAAACCTATTTTCCTTATTTTTCAACAAGTTTCAATAAACTCCTCTAAATACATTCTTATCTAAATACTTATGTAGTGAGAGACATATTCCACGAATGTTACTTTGATTAGTAAATGCCTCTACAATGAATTTGCTGCATTGTATTTAAAGAAAAGAGTTAATTAATGCTTCAAGATTTTATAAACTATTTAAACTCATAAATTGTCAATATGGAGCTATTTTTGATGTGCCCCAGCCTATTCCGGAGGAGTTGCTAGCGCATTTCGAGATTGGGATTGATATTTCTACCCTGCAAAAGGAGGGGCATCTAATTGTATCGAAACCCTGTCTAGGTTGCATTCATAAGTATCTTACCCACGTAGCCTCACTTCAAGAATGCTCCCATACTTCCTCATTTAAAATCTAGAATGGCAGTGGATGAACGCCATCCTTGCATCTGGCTTGATTTCCTTTTTTTATCATAGTTATAACCTATTGTTATTATATGATTAATTGAATTGAACAATAATTAAACTCAATTTATGATTAATAATGTTGATTATGATATCTCGTTTCGAAAGGAATTGAACAATAGAATGGATCATCGTCGTACACCGTTGTTTACAGCTTTGATAGAACTTGCGAGTCGAAACCCGATTTCTTTTTATATACCAGGTCATAAAAAAGGAGAAGGGATGGAATGCGGGTTTAAAACTTTTCTGGGTGAAAATGCCTTGTCCATCGATTTGATTAATATTGCGCCATTGGATGATTTTCACCAGCCTATTGGCGTGATTGAAGAAGCACAGCGCATGGCTGCTAATGCTTTTGAGGTAGATCATACATTTTTTTCTGTGCAAGGAACGAGCAGTGCGATTATAACGATGATCATGTCTGTATGTGGACCTAGCGATAAAATCATCGTGCCGGGAGTGCCTGATAGGGTTGCTGCCTATATGCTTACAAGACCCTAAATAAACAGGGTCGGATCCCAAGTTTTTAGCCTTTTTTTCGGAGCAGGAGCTTGTAGACTACGATAAAGCTAAAGGTTCAAATATGCAGTTATTTAAAGCATATTATGTAGCCATGCTGAAGCACGGCGTTTTAACTGCCCCTACATCTTACGAGATGAGTTTCGTTTCGGCAGCCCATTCCGACGAAGATATCGAAAGGATGATCAGCGCTCATTATCAAGCACTAAATAAAATCAGCAATAAAGGGTGATGATTTTGGATACTTCTAACATAAGAAAACTTTTCCCTATACTGGGTCAAACCATTAACGGTTATCCGCTTGCTTACCTGGATAGCGCAGCATCAGCGCAAAAACCGATTCAGGTGATAGAAACCTTAAAACACTATTATGAACAAGATAACGCGAATGTCCATCGAGGTGTTCATACGTTAGGCTCGCGTGCAACAGAAGCTTATGAAGGGGCGCGAGCCAAAGTAGCCCGTTTTATCCATGCGGAATGGGGGGCGGAAATTATTTTTACGCGCGGGACAACCTCATCCATTAATCTTGTCGCCAGCAGCTATGCACGAGCCGTATGCAAAGAAGGCGATGAGATTGTTGTCTCTGCTATGGAGCATCACAGCAATCTCCTTCCTTGGCAGCAAGCGGCAAAGGCGACAGGTGCAGTGTTGAAATATATCCCACTGCAAACTGACGGAACACTTTCAATAGAAGAAGCGGAGAACACGATTACGAATCGCACGAAAATCGTATCTATTTCACACATTTCCAACGTATTGGGAGTTGCCAATCCAGTGAAACAAATTGCGGCAATCGCCCATAATCGTGGGGCAGTCATCATGGTAGATGGAGCCCAGAGCATTCCGCATATCAAGGTGGATGTTCAAGAGTTGGATTGTGACTTTTATGCCTTCTCGGGACATAAAATGTGCGGACCAACAGGCATCGGAGTGTTGTATGGAAAAAAGGCTTATCTCGAACAAATGGAGCCGATCGAATTTGGCGGAGAAATGATCGCGGATGTGGGTTTTTATGACGCCTCTTGGAAGGAACTTCCTTGGAAGTTAGAAGGGGGGACTCCCATTATCGCAGGCGCAATTGGCTTGGGCGCGGCCATTGATTTTCTTGAGGAAATTGGGTTGGATGTCATCGAAGCACATGACAAGCAATTGACCAGCTATGCGGTAGAACAAATGAAGCAAATTGAACATTTGACGATGTATGGTCCGGAGGAAGGGCGGTTTGGCTTAGTGACCTTTAATTTAGGCAAGATACATCCGCATGATCTGGCTACGGTTCTGGATACGTATGGCGTCGCGATTCGTGCGGGGCATCATTGCTGTCAACCGTTGATGAGACATATTGGCGCTAGTGCGACAGTTCGTGCCAGCTTTTATTTATACAATACAGAAGCGGATGTAGAGCAGTTTCTTTTTGCATTGAACAAAACGAAAGAATACTTTAAGGAAGTCGAATAAGGTAAGGATTCATTACTTACAACATGTTTCGTTCGAATCGCCTGAACGAATAGCAGATTGGGTTATGGATAAAGGCTATGCGTTGAGCTTTTATTATATGAAAGAACACATTTCCTACTTCAGTCGGAGTTTGATCTGCGAAAAATAGGAGGTTTTTAATATGATTCAAGCCGTTATATTTGATGTGGATGGTACTCTTCTTAATTCAGACCAAGCGATCATTTTGGCTTTACAGCAAGTTTTAAGAGAAGAAAAGAAAATGGAGTACCCGAGTGAAGAATTGATTCCTATATTGGGTATGACTAGTGAAAATAGTTTGAACTTCTTGGGGGTTTCGGATGTAAAGCGCGTTGCTGAAAAGCTAACGCTTTATGTAAAAAGGAATAATCATATGATGATCCTCTATCCTGGGATTGAAGAGATGCTTAAAAAGTTGGTTGGAAAAGGCATTCATACGGGTGTTGTTACATCCAAATTACGCGAGGAATTCAAAGTTGATTTTATGCCTCATGGTATTAGCGAACTCTTCTCACACATTATTTGCGCGGACGATACGTCTAGGCATAAGCCTGAGCCTGACCCGCTGCTCAAGTATGTAGAACAAACTAAGATCAACCCGTCGACAACGCTCTATGTTGGAGATACTGTATTTGATCAGAAATGCGCGAACGGGGCTCAAATCGATTTCGCCTTAGCGATGTGGGGGGGCAAGCAACCAGAGCGTACTGTGGCAAAATACAGATTAAATCGACCTGATGAACTACTCCGCATTGTAGGTCTTGAATGATTAAATACCGCTCATGCATAGTATCGCCGAAACATTGGCTGTGGTGCTTCACGCACCACAGCCAATGTCGTATTTTCGCCATTCCGGGATGGACGGCTTTGCAGTTGTCACTGATGCTTTGATGAATAAACAGAAGGGGGTAGCAGCGATGTCTCCGGTTCGGTATAGCAGGCAGCAGAATTTCCGGCCGATTGGTGATGCAGGCCAACAGGCCTTGCGGGATGCGCATGTGTTGATCGTAGATGCGGGCGCGCTCGGCTCCGGTAAAAGATTATAGGAGGAATCGTATGTCTCTAAATATGGAGCAAATAAGTGTTAAAAGGAAAGATGTTCTATTATTAGTTATTGGAATTATGTTATTTGCTTCTACTTTACGTGTCCCATTAACATCAATTAGTTCATTTTCATTTGGAAATGTATTATTACCAAGTCTTATAAAAATGAACTTTCCATTTAAAGTAGGTTTAATGACAGGGCTTTATGCATTGTTTAAGAACGCTTTTGGTGCATTAGCTTCAGGTCTTAGTGTACCAATTTCAAAGATTGGCAGTTTTGGGTGACAAGGTGCATTAGGTATATGGGGAATCTTAGTAATCATTAGCCTGTATATTTGGTATTCGCAAGTTAAAAATCCAGTTCCAAAACCTGAATTGCAATCCGATCAAAAGAAAACGAATATGTGGACTTCTTTCACTGCCTGGCAAGTAACTTTATTCATGGGACTTCAATCGTTGATGTATTATACATGTTTAACATGGTTACCTGATATCTTACAGTTCCATGGGTATTCGTCAAGTCAAGCAGGATGGATACTTTCACTTATGTTATTTGCGCTCATTCCAATTAACTTTTTAATCCCAGTTGTTGCCGATAAAATGAAGAATCAAAAAATATTAGGAGCATTGACAGGAGCTGTTTTTCTTCTCGGCACAATCGGTTTATTTAGTGCTAATCTTGTTTTAATAACTATTTCAGTAATTTTAATTGGAATTGGCTGTGGAAGTGGATATAGTTTGTCAATAATGTTTTTTACATTACGAACTAAAGTGGTTATGAGGCATCAGAATTGTCGGGAATGGCTCAATCTTTTGGTTATTTCCTCGCGGCTTTAGGGCCAATTCTTTTTGGTAGGCTGCACGATTTAATAGGAAGTTGGATTACGCCGCTATACATGTTACTTTTTGTTGCGGTGATTATTTTCATAACAGGGGTGCTTGCTGGTAGAAAAGTAATGATAAATAATTAGTTTTAGACATCATTAACGGATTAGTACTTGAAGAAGAACTCATGAATAATATGGAAGTTATTTTTGGTGTGGTTTCAATTAAACCAAGATTAAGTGAAAAAGAAGGGTGGAAAATTGATAAGATTATGGGCCGAATTTATGAAGGAAATGCTATTGTAAATGTGAAAAAAGTTATTAATCGGCAAGGCATCCCGATAGGAGTTTGTAATATAGAGTCCTATATATCTATTTTTTGAAAATGTCAAAAACACTTGCTAATTCGGTCATGTGAGGTTTGAGCTGCGTTAATGATTATGAAATTGATTATTTTTTTCATTTCACAACTTCACCTGTTATTTTTGACGAATACCTATTATCACTAGCGTAGCTTTGAAAATTATTTACTTTTGTATCTATGTCAATAATAGAAATGAAGATCATCCTTCAAAACTATTTCTTTATAACATCTTGACCGCGATATATCTCCTTTATTTTATGAATGTTTACTAGTTCCTCTATGATATTTTATAACAATGTTGATCCTTTCAATAATTAAAACATACCCCAGTACAAGCCCGTTCTCTTGGTAATGATCAGAAAATAATTCGGCGCTTGTTAAGCGACGATCTAGTTAATTTTTGTTAATTCTTTTGATTGTTAAATAAAACATAACTTCGATAGAAACTGATAATGCTTTTGAAAAACTCAATTAGTTTTACCTATGGATATCATAGGTAATTTGATATTGTTTACTTTTATGGCACCTTCTAAAATTTAAATTAAGTAGAAATGCTACAAAAAAATATGGGAGATGATTGTAATGTCAAAAGCAATTTTTTATCATGCAGGTTGTCCAGTTTGTGTAGATGCGGAGCAAATGGTTCTTGATTATCTTGACAAATCAAAAATTACTCCGGAAGTGGTGCATCTTGGTACAGACCAAAATCGTATTGAAGAAGCAGAAAAGGTTGGAGTAAAATCAGTCCCAGCATTGGTGATCGGTGAAAATGTATATCATATCAATTTTGGTGCAAGTTTAACTGATGTTAAGGGATAATTTCTAAAAGAAGGTGCTGTTTGGGTACCTTCCTCTTTTTTCAATAAGTTTTATTAAAACATGCCTTTAACTAATCTTTTTACCCTTAAAGAGTGTCCAGAACACACACCTTTTTAAAAGGTCAAAAAACTTGTGAAAAGAGTTTGATTTAGGACGTTTCATAACTACTCACTAATCATAGGAAATAACTATCATAGAAAAATAATCATAAAAATAAGTAATGACGATATTCTATATTAAGTTAATTTTTTGTGATAATTACCAATATTTATATTTTAATTTTAAAATAAAAAAATATAGAGATTGAACTTATAAATGAGCGGAAGACTCATTGAGAGGGGGAAATAAATGAATACAAAAAGAGTGGATTCTTACTCCAAAGCATTATTTGAACAAGCAAAAAATGTGATTCCTGGAGGAGTGAACAGCCCGGTACGTGCATTTTCGTTGGTTGACTCTCCTCCTGTTTTTATTACAGAAGGTCGAGGATCTCACATATTTGATGTTGATGGAAATGAAT
>NZ_JALDXW010000002.1:0-274107 GCF_032154635.1 Cytobacillus sp.
CCTTACATTAACCTTAAAACAATTCTTTCATAAAAAGAATTGTTTTAGCAGGGCTTATATGGGTCATTCATTTACTGGTAATAAAATGACAAAAGGGACCTTTAAATAAAGATCCCTTTTGTCATTTTATTACGGCTATATGTTACCTGATTTTTAAGAATGGAACATAAGTCTTGACCATTTTTTTGTTAGTACAAATTTTTTATTCCCTCGAATGTTTCCTAAATATTAGAAGGAATTTTTTTCTGGTTGTCTTTCAACATAATTATTCTCTTTCTTCACCTTCTTCCGCTCGAAGCCTAAATATCGAGTTCCTTGAAAGTTTAATATTCCATTATCATTTTCAGAAAGTAACCCATACTCTTTACCAGAAACATGGAATTCCGAACGATCACCACTTTCGAACTCAAAAGTAACAAAGTATTTCGTTTGTGTACTTGAAGAATGGTGGTGATGGCTATCGTGTTGATAATGCATATCTGCCCTTCTGGATACATCTGCTCTTTTTGATTTAACAATAGCTGGCACGCTCAATTCCGGAGACTGTTCATTTTTATGCCACTGACCAATCCCTTTTAAAACAGAAAATAAAATACCACCGATAACTATCACAAAAATAATTCCAATAAAAATAGGGACAATTTGAAACATATGATCACCCATTATAAATGGATCTGACATGTAAACACCCCTTCCATTCCATCATTTATATCCTATACGAGTAAAAGTATGGAAAGTTTCATCAAGTAATGCCATCAAAAAAGCGTTTCTTAGTAATTGCATCAGTTCCCCTCAACAATCTAGCGCTTTTGATAAAATTAATTTCATCGACTGATCACCCAAATTTTGAAAGGTGTAAAAATCCTTAATTCTAGAAAGCTTACTTAATAAAAAAAGAACATAATTCCTAATGCTGAATTACGCTCTTTAATGGAACAATGAAGTATTTAATTTGCGTCTATTAGTAGATAACTAGCAATTAATATGTTTAATTTAAAGCTTTACTTCTACCTCTGTTCCATCCTTCAATTTCGTTTCAACAAGGATCAGTCCACTGCACTTAGATAATCCCTGCAGCAACGGCTTCAAATCTTTTCTATCAATTTCCGGAAAAATAAATTTGCTGCCATCCTTTTCTATGGCTTTATTTATTATTTGATTTATCTTTTTTGATGTAATAATTAAGCTGCCTAAATGTAAAACCGCATAGGGAACAGGAATGAAAAAACGTTTATCCTTTACCTTCACCTTTACTTTTAACATAATCTACTCAATCACCACAAAAACTTTATCACCATTAGCTGAGGTGATGTCAACAATCTGTCCGTCCAATTCATTTTCAATTGCCTCGATGAGCAGATCAACGTTAATATCTTTGACATATTTTTCTGCCTCAGGTATCCTCTCAGCAATATTTGTACCTACTTTTAAAACAGCCTTTACTAGGTTAATTGGTAAATTCACATTTACATTATCGCCTTCTTCAGATGTCACACGAATTTTTAACATCTTATTTCCATATGGGACTTCTTTTTTTAACGTCACTTGCTCTGGCTGCTTTTCACCTTGTAAAACATCAATTAATTCACTTGCTTTTTCCTTATCAATCTTTCCTTCTTCGACCAGCGTTAAGACTCTTGAAATTTCGTCCTTCATTATACTTCCCCCTCTTTTAATAACTGAATGGCTTTCTCTGCTGTAATTTCGCCTTTTTCCAATAATGACACAATTTTTTTCTTATCCACTTCCGATTTCTTTTGAGAGGAATACCCTAAATCAGAAATAATTTCATCTAATTTTCCTCTGACAGTTGGATAGGAAATTCCGAGCTCTTTCTCAACCTCTTTGATATTTCCACGGCATTTCAGAAATATCTCAATAAAATGCAGCTGTTCTTGGCCGAGGGCCGCCAGTTTTGAAACTTCAAATTCATTTTCTACTATTGTCTGGCAATGGGTACATTGTAACTTAGTAATTTTAAGTGCCCTGCTGCATACAGGACAATTAGTGAGTAAAGGATACGCCATACAATTCTCCTCTCTTTTATTTAATCATATCATACACTATTTTTCTCTATTATCAAACAAATAATTAAATTTTTTTATAAAATTTTATAATTTTATTAAATAAATTAATTTTAACATTAACTTATTTAATTTTATTAGTCAATTGAATTAAGTGGGAAACCGAATAATTGAAGTGTCTGTCAGATTGTTAAGACAACGATATGACATTTAATCAACACGCCAAAAAAATATTAGTGAGACAAAAGAAAGAATTTCGGGGGCTCCTGTTACCTCTGATTTGCTCTTTTATTTAAGCAAGCCAAGGTACATGAAAAAATCAAAGTAGAATTAAAAAAGCGCAGTATTATTGTCTCAAGATAAAGAGGTTTAAAAAATAAATAAATGGATAATACTTTTAAGCCTTTTAATATCCAGTGGTTTCTAAATGTGAAGGTCTGTCGGTATGACAATGCAGCAGCAGCCACAGTCATTTTCAAACAAGGTGCGACCAATTATAGGAAGCACCTTTTCGATAATGATTTAAATATTTGTAGTTTAATACTTCTTTTAAAGCCCTAATGAGCCTGGCGAACCAAACAAGCACCCATTTTAAATTATAAATGAAAGATAAGCTCAAGACCTGTTGGTTTTTTATAGAGTGGAGTTTGATATTCTGTTAACTTCAAATCTAGTCCAGAAATATTGTCAGGTAAAGGAGGAGATACAATAAAGTTATAACTTATATGCCCCTCCGTTCCTCCACCGCCAGTTGCTCTACAATCAAATCCTTCTCCTAACGATAACTCCCAAAAACTATGTCGAAGAAATCTTTCTCTAATTTGATCCTCTTCAGGTTCCCAATCAATATTAAAATTAATTACACTTGCATTTGCGTATTGCCGAATAAAAGTTACGGAATACAAACTCTGATCGTTTTCTACAGACTTTAAAACAGGTATATATTTTTGGAAATCAATTGGTTCTACTCGCGGTCGGAAATGTTCATCATTTTCTAATAAACCAAACAAAGACCTTAAGAGATCCTCGTACAAATCAAACTTTTCTGCCCATTTTGAAATATCTTCAAGCGGCGGAAAACCGGAATTATTATTTGAGACTTCCTTTCTTTGTTTTAGTAAAGAACATATTTGCTCATCAATTTGAATTAGTCGTTCATCATAATGCTCGGTCTGTTGATCAAAATGCATTCGTTTCACCACACAACACCTCTTATTTATGATCATTGTTTAAATATACTATTGGCGTTTTTGTGCTAATACTAACTTCGCTAATACCTGAATCATGCTTCTTTTGCTCATGTTTACCTGAAAACCTTCATTAGCTAGACAAAATACCCGATCGTAAATCAATCAAGGCTTTTGAATAACATTTCTTCTAAGTAAATAGGGTACTGTTGATTGACGTTTTATCAATCCCTTTGAATTGGTTACATGTATGAAATCTTCTGCTTTCTGAGAATCCATCCAAGTAATTTCTTCGATTTCGTCTGGCATAGAAATACTCATTTCTCCGCCGATGATTTTCCCTCTAAAAGTAAAGAAAATCACATGATGTCCTCTATCTTCGAAAAATGCTTCACTAACAGAAAAAACACCATTAATCTCAACATCAAATCCTGTTTCTTCTTTAACTTCACGGATAGCTCCTTCCTCAAGTGTTTCTCCTGGTTCAACTGCTCCTCCAGGAAGTGTGTAATAAGAAGAGTTTTCTCCTTTATTTTTTACCATCAAAACATTCTCACTCTGCTCATCAAAAAGAAGTACGTATGTTACATCTACTCGCTTCATAAATTAGAATTCCCCCATAAAGAATGATCGTTATCCTACTATATTTCCTAGTCTATCTATTAGGTTCAGTCTACACATTTCCATGCAAATTTGCTACTTCCAGATCATCCGAGGCTCCAAATATTTGCATCAGAATTATTCGAAACAAATCGCTATTTGTTTCATCTATAAAAACGATTGCAATCTATAGTTATTTTCGATATACGAGCGATTTGTGATAAATGTCATTCTAACTTTTTAGTTAAAGTGATATTTATTAATAGTTCATTAAAAAGAATAGAAAGGAAGTGAATAGAATATGGGTAATAGAAAAACTGTTATTCTAAATTATGGCGCTTTATGCATTGCTATGAATGTTGTATTAGGAACGGTCGTTTCAGCAATGAAAATCCCACTTTTATTTCTTGATACTATCGGAACAATATTAATGGCCGTTATCTTTGGGCCTTGGTGGGGTGCTTTAACAGGTCTGTTGACGAATGTTGTTTTGGGCGTTACAACAAGCCCAACAGCTTTCTTTTTCGGATTAGTTAATGTGGCAATTGCTATTGTTGTTGGATTCATGGCAAGAAAATTCAATTTCACAAAATGGTATATTGCACTTATAACAGGAATTCTTCTTTCTATTATTGCACCACTTATTGGAACCCCTATTGCTGTAGCTGTCTTTGGCGGTTTGGATGGAAGCGGCATGGATGTGATCGTTTTATGGATGAGGGCTGCAGGTGAAAGTATTTTTGCTTCTACCTTTATATCAAGAATCACCGGGAACTTTGTCGATAAAATTTTCACTTGTTTATTAGTCATGTTTATCGTTGTTAAATTACCTATGTTCAAAAAAATATATACAGGAAATCACCGACATGCAGCGTAATAAGAAAATTCTGCTCGTATCCCATTGCATTCTTAATCAAAACACCGTTATTAAAGGGGAAGCACGTAGTTTCGGTGCGATCCCTACGGCATTAGATTGGATTCAAAAGGAAGGTCTGGGGGTTATACAGCTGCCTTGTCCTGAATTCACATTTTTAGGATTAGAGCGCCCATCTATGACGTATGAGGAATATGATAATAAAGAATATCGTCAGCACTGCCGAAAAATTCTATTGCCAGTTATCGAACAATTGAAGGAATACATCAAATGCGGGTATCAAATGACTGGTATTCTCGGCATTCAAAGCAGTCCATCCTGTGACATGACTAAGGGAGTCTTCATGGAAGAGTTAAAAGAGCTCTTTATCGAACACCAGATAACAATTACTACTGAATGGTTTCTTCCGGATCATAAGAATCCAAATTTTAATAGTAAGGAACATTATATTAAGAGGGAATAAAAGATCACTTTTTTGAAAGCCAATTGTTTTGGCTTTTTTTCGTATTCGAAAACAAAAAAACCGTCAGAGCATACTGCTCCAACGGTCATTATTATTAATACATTGACATATATTGCTCACGCTCCCATGGATGGACCTGCGCACGGAACATATCCCATTCAATCTCCTTCGCTTCAACGAAGTGTTCATAAATATGACCGCCTAAGGCAGAAATAATTGTTTCATTTCCTTTTAATTTTTCCAGCGCTTCAGCTAATGTGGATGGAAGATCATCTATCCCTTCAGCAAGGCGCTCTTCCTTGCTCATTACATAAATATTGCGGTCTACTGATGCTGGAGGAACAAGGTTATTTTTAATGCCATCAAGACCAGCTTTTAGAAGAACAGCCATTGCTAAATATGGGTTTGCTGCAGGATCCACACTTCGAACCTCCACACGTGTACTCACTCCACGTGAAGAAGGAATACGAATTAACGGTGAACGATTCTGAGCAGACCAAGCTACATAGCATGGTGCTTCATATCCTGGAACTAATCGTTTATATGAATTAACTGTTGGATTGGTAACCGCTGTAAAACTTGTAGCATGCTTAAGAATCCCTGCAATAAATTGACGGGCATAATCACTCATTTGCAAATCACCTTTTTCATCAAAGAAAGCATTCTTGCCCTCTTTAAAAAGAGACACATTACAATGCATCCCCGAGCCAGCAACACCAAATAATGGCTTTGGCATGAAAGTGGCGTGCAATCCATGTTTACGAGCAATGGTTTTCACAACAAGCTTGAACGTTTGGATTTGATCACATGCTGTCAAAACATCCGCATATTTAAAGTCTATCTCATGCTGACCTGGCGCCACCTCATGATGTGATGCTTCAATTTCAAAGCCCATTTCTTCCAGCTCAAGAACGATATCGCGTCGGCAATTCTCTCCAAGGTCTGTTGGCGCTAAATCAAAATAGCCCCCATTATCATTTAGCTCAAGAGAAGGATCTCCATTTTGATCTAATTTAAACAAAAAGAATTCAGGCTCTGGCCCTAAATTAAAGTCTGTGAATCCTGCTTCTTCCATTTCTTTTAAAATACGCTTTAAATTATTGCGAGGATCCCCTTGAAATGGAGTCCCATCTGCATTATGAATATCACAAATTAAACGTGCAACCTTCCCTTTTTCAGCTGTCCACGGAAATACTACCCATGTATCTAAATCCGGGAATAAGTACATATCTGATTCTTCAATTCGAACAAACCCTTCAATTGAGGAACCATCAAACATCATTTTATTATCTAGCGCTTTTTCCAGCTGGCTTATAGGAATCTCAACGTTTTTGATTGTTCCTAAAATATCTGTAAATTGGAGACGGATAAACTTAACATTTTCTTCTGCTGAAATTCTTCTAATATCCTCTTTTGTAAACTTTGCCATACAAACATTCCTCCTTAGTTGTTAAAGCATCAGTGGAATAAGCGTGTTATACTCCCCTGGCCTGATAATGGTTGATTAAATCTACCTGCTTGTACAAGTTCTTTTCTAAGATGTCTTCTAATTTCATCATTAGACAGTTCTCTCTCTGATTTAGGTTTTAAATCAGATGCAATATTTTCTTGGTTATTCACAAAGAATAACTGTTTAATCCCCGCCATATTGATCCCTTGGTCTAAAAGATCTTTAATTTCAAGAAGTTTATCAATATCATTGAGCGAGAATAATCTTCTATTGCCTTCAGATCGAGCTGGAGAAATCAATTGGTGTTCTTCGTAATATCGAATTTGCCTAGCAGTCAAGTCTGTCAACTGCATGACAGGCCCAATTGGAAAAAGCGGCATGGAACGTCGAATATTGCTTCCAGTCACTTCTTTCTCCTCCTTTACATATTTTCTTTTCTTAGAATAAACGATGTAAGATTTCCTGTCAACTTTATGTTAGGTTTTCTTACATCACTTTTTTAAAATCATTATACTCTTAAACTATAAAAATAGGGGAACCCTTATTTTTCAAGGTTCCCCACTCTTTTAATAACTAAACACTCAGTGTTATTCAATATCTATAACAAATGCATAGGAAACTGTTCCATTAGACCATTCTGCTAAGACTTCATAAATATATTTTCCCTTACTTGAAGGAACGGTTATTTGATTAGCAACCTGTTCGATTTCTTTTTCTCTTCCGTTTTCATTCCATAAATAAACTGAAATTTCCGGTTCTTCTTCGATCTTAATATCAATTGTTTCATTTGGTTTTGCGCTAATAGATTTTATCTTGTTCGCCATTTGATACGGTGATGCGTGGTCAGTTGACACAACTTCAGTCTCTAAACCTTTTTTTCTTTCCCAGTGATAATTGCCCTCTTCCATTTGATACTCTATTCCGTCAATACGGACTAGTCCAGTCATAGCTGGCGGAAATTCACTTTCTACTCCTTTACCTTCTTTAACAGCTGTATTTGAACAACCCATAATCAAAAATATAGAGAATGCGATATTCACTATATACAAATATTTGATTCTCATCATACCCCTCCTTTATAAATTGGACGTTCATTACCTTTTGAAGTTTCACCTTCTAATTTTAAAACCCACCTAATATACAGTTGTAACTAGATACAAATTTTGACACACACGATATTTTTTACAATATCCCCTATAGAAAAAGCCGCATAATAAAAAAACTCGGATGATTCACATCCAAGCTCAATACATGTAATATATTTAAAAATCTGTTTCTATTTGACTTCAATTAACCCTTTTTCTAATAATCCATTAAGCGCATGACAGATAGCAATTTTCACATGAGAATATGTAAGCCCGCCTTGTACATAGGCAACGTATGGCGGCCTTATGGGACCATCTGCCGAAAGTTCAATGCTTGCACCTTGGATAAAAGCACCAGCAGCCATAATCACATCATCCTCATACCCAGGCATCGGGCTTGGATATGGTGTCACATGTGAATTGATCGGGGCCGCAAATTGAATGGCTTGGCAAAATGCCACCATCTTATCACGGTCATCAAATTGAACGGATTGAATTAAATCCGTCCTCTTCGCATCCCATTTTGGAGAAGAATTCATGCCAAATCGTTCTAAAATGGCTGAAGTAAACACTGCCCCTTTTAGTGCTTGACCAACAATATGCGGGGCCATGAAAAAGCCTTGATACATTTCCTGCAGGCTATATAGGCTTGCCCCTGCCTCCGCACCAATCCCAGGTGAGGTCATTCGATAAGAGCATGACTCCACCCACTTTTTCTTTCCGACAATATATCCGCCTGTCTTAGCAATGCCGCCACCAGGGTTTTTTATGAGTGAGCCTGCCATTACATCAGCTCCGATATGACAAGGCTCCAGCTCTTCTACAAACTCTCCGTAGCAATTATCTACAAAAACAATTACATCCGGTTTGATTTCTTTCACAAACCGAATCATTTCTTTTATTTGAGCAATTGTAAAGGATGGCCGTGTCGCATACCCTTTTGAACGCTGAATCCCGATCATTTTTGTGTTTGGTTTAATGGCAATTTCTACTGCTTGAAAATCAATAGAACCATCATTCTTCAAAGGAACACTATTGTAGGAAATACCAAATTCCTTTAATGAGCCATTGCCGCTTCCTCTAATGCCTACAATCTCTTCTAATGTATCGTAAGGCTTGCCTGTTATATAAAGCAATTCATCTCCTGGACGTAGAATGCCAAACAAGGCAATGGATATCGCATGTGTGCCAGAAATGATCTGCGGACGAACAAGAGCGGACTCTCCGCCAAATACTTCCGCATAGATTTTTTCGAGTGTATCTCGGCCAATATCGTCATATCCATAACCAGTTGTTGGGATGAAATGCGAATCGCTTACCTTATTATTTTGAAAGCTTTGTAATACTCTGTATTGATTATCGTCAATCCGCATATCAATTTGTTGAAGGACTGATGCAATATGCTGCTCCACTTCATTTACAATTGGCTGCAGCTTTTCCCCATATGATAGTTGTTGAAACATGTTGTTCTCCTTGTCTATTTTTTATATTTACTTATTTGTCCAGCAATTTGATGATCTTCGAGGTAATATCCTTTGCAAATGTAGATTTGCTTCTCATCATGAAAGGAAAGTTCGCGAAGGACCGTTTCATTTTTTAACTGTGAAAGAAACTTTCCTTCTGAAGAAGGCACCTCTACATGATAGAAACTCATCATACTTAGCACTGTTTCTTCCATTAAATTTTTTAAATGATTTCGATCCTCTTCAATGAATGCACTTATTTGTATGGTTTTCGTTTTTGCTGTTGGGACAAAATTCGGGTGCTGAAGATCTTTTTTATTATATACTACTATTTGCGGGATTTTTTCAATTTCTAAATCCTCTAACAGCTTGTTTACGGTTTGTTCGTGCTGGTAATAATCAGGACTTGAACTGTCAACCAAATGGAGCAAAAGGTCAGCCTCCTTCACTTCCTCCAATGTTGATCGGAATGCCGCAATCAGAGTGGTAGGTAAATCTTGTATAAACCCGACAGTGTCTGTTAACAGTGTTAAGAATCCGCTAGGCAAAATAACTTTTCTCGTCATAGGATCTAGTGTAGCAAATAACTGATTCTCCTCTAAGGAGTCTGCCTCTGTTAACCGATTAAATAATGTTGACTTGCCAGCATTTGTATAGCCAACAAGAGCAATTTGGAAAGCTTTGTTTTTTTTCCGTCTTTCCCGGTATCTATCCCGGTGTTTCACTATAACCTCAAGCTGCATTTTAATGTCATTAATACGATTTCGAATGTGACGGCGATCAGATTCAAGATTTGTTTCACCCGGTCCACGCGTCCCGATTCCGGCACCAAGTCTTGATAACTGTGTCCCCTGTCCCGTAAGGCGAGGAAGTAAGTATTGAAGCTGGGCAAGCTCTACTTGTAATTTCCCTTCTTTCGAACGTGCCCTTCCTGCAAAAATATCCAAAATTAATTGCGTACGGTCGATAATTCTTGCATCCAAGCCTTTAGAGAGGTTTCGAACCTGGCTAGGAGATAATTCATCATTAAAGATAATTATGTCTGCTTCCATCTCTTCCTTTAGAGCAGATAGTTCATTAACTTTTCCTTTTCCTATGTATGTAGCTGGATGGATACGCTCTCTTTTTTGTGTCACGGTTGCTAATACGTTTCCTTTTGCAGTTTCCGTTAATGAAGCGAGCTCCTCCATCGAATAACCAAATCGTTGATCATCTTCATTCGTTTGACAACCAACTAATATGACTTTTTCCAATTCCGTCTTTTGTTCCAATTAACAACCTTCTTTCATTCGTTGATCTAATAACCATCATATCAAAAATTATAGGGCAACTCTAATTTTCGTACAAACCCACGTTATATTTTATTATTTCCAACAGTAATCCTTAAATTATATTAAAAGCATTGTAATTTTCGATATTTTTGATAAAATCATAATGTTTGCATGGAAACTCGGAATCTATAAAAAGTATAAACTTTAGGGGTTCTGGCAAGTTTTACATTCCATCCCCTATTTCAATTGGTATTCATCATCTTAGAGGAGCAAAACTAATGACTTGGGAAGTTTTAAGTATGATTGGAACGATCGCTTTTGCCATTAGCGGAGCAATTGTTGCCATGGAAGAAGAGTATGACATATTAGGTGTGTATATTTTAGGCATCGTAACCGCCTTTGGGGGAGGAGCGATTCGGAACTTATTAATAGGTGTACCAGTATCCGCCTTGTGGGAGCAAGGACTATTTTTCCAAATTGCTCTGCTCTCAATTACTGCCGTTTTCCTTTTTCCTCAAAACTTACTAAAGCACTGGCAAAAATGGGGGAATTTTTTCGATGCAATTGGACTATCGGCTTTCGCTATCCAAGGAGCACTTTATGCTTCAGAAATGAACCATCCGCTAAGCGCGGTGATCGTTGCGGCAGTTCTGACTGGAAGTGGAGGCGGAATCGTGCGTGACCTTCTCGCTAGGAGGAAGCCGCTTGTTTTAAAAGCAGAAATATATGCAGTATGGGCGATTCTTTGCGGATTCGCCATTGGACTAAAAATTGCCGTATCACCATTTGAATTATATGCTTTATTTATTGTCATTACTGGATTAAGAGTCCTTTCCTATACATATAAATGGAAGCTTCCGGCCCGAAGACTAGGTACTTAGCATTCACTTTTCCTAAAAGAAAGGATTCCACAACGGCGGAATCCTTTCTTTTTGCTAATCCTCTTCAAAAACTAAATCATTGCTTCTTATCGTTATTAATTCATGCCGATCATACGTATTTTGCATCAATAACCTCATTGCTTGCGCTCGTATGGATTTTTCAATGACATTTCTAATATATCTTCCATTTGAAAAACTCACTGGGTTTAACACTGTTTTTACCCATATTAAATGCTCACGCAGCTTCTTTTCTGCTTCATGGCTGAAGATATATTCTCTTTCCTTCAACATCCGCTGGCCTATATCCATCAGCTGGATAATCGAATAATCAGGGAAATCGACGACAAGGGGAAAACGTGAATGCAGCCCGGGATTTAATGTAAGAAAATAGTCCATTTCCTTCGAATAGCCTGCAAGTATAAGAATAAAATCATGCTGCTTGTCTTCCATATGCTTGACAAGCGTATCAATTGCTTCTTTGCCAAAATCCTTTTCCCCGCCTCTTCCAAGTGAATATGCCTCATCGATAAAGAGGATTCCGCCAATCGCTTTTTTTATTAAATCACGTGTTTTTTGTGCGGTATGTCCAATATACTCTCCTACAAGATCTGCTCGTTCAGCTTCAATTAAATGCCCTTTTGATAACACATTCATTTTTTGAAAGAGCTTGCCGATTAACCGCGCAACTGTTGTTTTGCCAGTGCCGGGATTTCCTTTAAACATCATATGAAGTGCCTGTTTTCCTGCCTTTAACCCAGACTCCTCGCGTTTTTTATTTACATATATCCATGCATATATTTCTTTAATCATTCTTTTCATTTCTTCCATGCCGACTAATGTGCCAAGTTCCTCTTCAATATCTTTAAGTGCTGCATGTTCTGGTGGAATATCTTTTGGAAGAGGTTGAGATTCAGGTAATTCCTTCGCTAACGTCTTTCGTTTCTGTGAATTAAGGACAATACTGATCTGCCCATTATTTTTCATGCGAATCGGTTGGTCCAAAAGCGTTCACCTCACGTTCTCAAAACAGTATACGCCTAGAAGTAAATTTTTGTGACAAATGCCTATATAAGATCATGGGTTGACTCCTATAAAAAAATACTATATCTATATGTATTCAAGCCGTACTAACTTCATTAAAGATTTTGCTGAAAAACGCACAAAAATCCCCCGCTTCAGCATAAAGTCGTCGTGTGAGTATTACTGAGTTTAACTAAGGCAGAGAAACACACCTTAAAATATAATGCATTAGTATGACCATTCCAAAAATGTAATTATTATGCAGTATACTTTTCCTAGGGTAATTATTGGAAAATTCGGTATTTTTACACATTCTAATTTAATCAATATCCTTATATACTAGTAATACACCAAGAATCAAACTAAGGTCGCTTAACCAAAAATCACGACTTTAGGAGTGTGAAGTGCAAATGTTGTTGAACATGATCTTCGCTGTTTTGATTGGTGGACTAGTCGGTGTGGCAGGGCATCTAAGTAAAGAGGGGAAACTAGTAATGCCCCGAAAAACAAAAAAGTTTATTTATCTAGGATTTTGGGAAGAAGTCATCTTAGGGGCTCTTGGTGCTGTTTTTTTGGTTGTTTATACAGATCCTGATTCAACACTGAAAGTTATCCTCCTTTCCATCATTGCAGGCTTTGGAGGAGAAGCGTTGTTAAAAGGACTGGAGCTTTTAAAGATTCGACAAAAAGATAATAGATAATGGCATCCAAGTTATAGGATCTCTAGAATCCTTTCACAAAGCGTTTAATAATCTTTGAAAATGGCGAACAGTCTTAGTCACTGTTCGCCATTATTTAATTACAATGATTTAGCCCAGCATGCCATTTAAATTGAATAGAACCTGTTCTCTTCATTAAATTGCATTACAACGCTCAAGAAGTTTTTAGTAACCTTTGTTATTTTAAAAAAAATAATGACATCTATCAAACTTTTTTCTTACCCTTGGCGTCTATTTTATGTAACACAGCAAAGATACGTATCTAACAAAAAAGGGCCCTGTAAAACTAAATAATATGGTTGGTAGGGCGGTGTAAGAACCGCTCAAGATACCGCAAAATTAATTTACTATTAAACTGGAGATGATTTTAATGAAAAAACGATATAAATGGATTATTGGATTAACTTCTGCAGCAGCTATCTTTACAGCAAGCGTGAATACAAGCGCATCATTCGCGAAAACTTTATCAGATGTACCTGTAGTTGGGACTATTGTAAAGGGAGTTTCTTTTACCGCTGAAGGAAAAGATGTAGATGCCCAGCTACAAGTTCCTAAAATAGAAAATCTTGAAAATAAAGAGCTCGAAAGCAGCCTTAATCAAAAGTATTTAGCTGAAAACCAAAAATTATATGATGAGTTTAAGAAGGAAATAAATGAAATTAAGGAAAAAGGAAATGGGCATTTAAGCGTCCATACAGGTTATGAAGTAAAAACAGATGATGAACTTATATTTTCTATCGGACGATATACTGATAAAGTTAAAGGCTCTTCATCTACAATAATGAAATACGATACAATTGATAAAAAAGAACAAGTTCTATTAACACTTCCAATTTTATTTAAAAATAATGATTATATAGCAGATATTAGTGAAAATATTAAAAATCAAATGAAAGAACAAATGAAGAAAGATAGCAATAAAGTTTACTGGCTAAGCGATTCAGGCATCGAAGACATAAATAAAGCAGATAGATTCGAGCAAATTACTGCTGATCAGAACTTCTATATTAACAAGGATCATCAATTAGTTATCTCTTTTGATGAATATGAAGTTGCACCTGGTAATATGGGCGTTGTTGAATTCGTTATTCCTACTGAAATCATTTCTAAAGACTTAGTTGGCCATAAATACATTAAATAAGTAAAGGTTGTTAAAGGGGATTGGAATGAATTTATTCCGATCCCTTTTTGCCGAAAATTGATCTTTCCTTATTGAATGAGAGTCTTACAGCCTGTAAATTTACGTTAAATTAGAGCTGCACATAGACCTAGGAAATTACAAGACTCTTCCAGTCATAGCCCATATGGAAATGACGGTTTCGTCCGTATGGTTGAAAAATCGATGCGGAGTTGTACTTTTAAAGCGAATGCTGTCGCCTTCCCTTAATATATACTCCTGATTTCCGAGAAAAATTGTCATCTCACCTTTCACCACATAGCCACACTCCTCACCGGAATGCTCAACAAGCTGCTGATCCTCCTGTCCAGCTTCTAGATGGATCATAATCATTTCAATCGTTCCTTCGTTAATAGGAGTCAGCAATTGATATTTTGAATTAGATTTTGGAAAAGTGACTGTTTTCCGTTCATTTTTTCGTACAATTTGCGTCGTTTGTTCGTCCGTGCCTAAAAGAGTAGATATTGAAACATCCAATCCTTTACATAGTTTGTATAACGTCGTTAAGGTTGGATCTGTGTTTCTTCTTTCAATCTGGCTAATCATACTAAGACTGACCCCTGACTTTTCAGAAAGGTCTTTCAATGAAAGATTTTGTTCTATCCGCAATTGTCTTATTTTTTTTCCATCAAACATTGCAATCGCCTCTTCTAGTCTAGTATTTTACAACTATCATATCATAAAATTAACCCGATAGTTCTAGGACTATCGGGTTCGCTATATTTACAGAATCGTTGAAAACCAAAGACCTAATGTTGTGCCAATATAGTTACCTATAATGTAACCAATCGTTCCGACAACCAAAATGGGGCCAATCAAGTTTTTCCATCCTTTGGCGATTGCCATCGCAGCTGCTGTTGTTGGGCCGCCAATATTTGCATTACTCACCAATAGAATTTCTTCCAGATCGTATTTTAATATTTTTCCTGCGACTAGTGAAATAAGCATGTTAATGACGACGATAATCGCAACGAATACGAGCAGTAACGGAGCGTTTTGTACAATAAGCGGGATGGATGCTGGTATCCCAATAACTACAAAAAATAAATAAATTAAGAATGTACCCATTTCCTGGCTTCCATTAATACTTGCAAAATATTTTGGGAAAAGTGCTAGCACCAAAAATGTTAATGTTGTCAACACCAAATACTTATCCCCTATTAATCCCTTCAATAAGTTTAAGCCAAACGATACATCATCTCCTGATGGAATGACACTGCCGAAAAACGCTGCCAGCTTAAATGAAACAATAACAAGGAAAAAAGAAGTTCCAATGGATAACGCGATATCTTTCAATGATATATCTTTTCGTTTCCAATAACTTTCAGCAAGTGTTTTTCCATCTTCCTTAGATTTGCCGCTTTCCACTTCCCTTACATGAGGATGCGAAAAACGTTTTTTGAAAAACGTCATGGTTGGAATAATCATCAATACAACGAAGTATAGTGCCATCATTAAATTGTCCGCTACAACTGCTGCTGAAACCATTTCTCCAGGCGGAGAAAATTTAGCCGCCATCGCCGCGAAGTTCACGCCCCCGCCAATATAGGAAGCACTCATCATCGCTCCTATTTTATCAAGGTAGGGAATATGATCTTTTAATAAGAAAAAACTGATTATTGCCCCTGCAACCGTACCAATTGAGCTTAGAAGAAAGATGATTAGCAGTTTTCCGCTCTCTTGCCATATCTTTTTGAAGTTAACATGAAAAAGCAGGAGTGGAATCGCTAACGGGATTATAAATGTCCAAACCGCATCATAAACAGGAGATTCTGTCGGAATCACACCAGTATTCGATAAAATGATCGCACCGACAAGCGCAATAATTGCTCCTGAAATTTTCCCTGCCCAGCTATACTTCTGTTCTAAAAAAATACTTGCTGCTGCCCATACGACGATAATACCCCAAAGTGTAATCATATCGTCGGATTGAATGAGTGTATGCTTCATTTTCATTACCCCTTAAACTTTTATTTTCATATGCTTTTCGATAAAATGAAATGCATTATAGAAGCTGATTGCCTCTATCTCTTTATTCGAAAATCCTCTAGCAGCCATACGTTCGAGAAGATTAGGTATTTTTGTGACATCCTCCAAACCTTTTGTGCTTCCAGAAAATGGCGCACCTAATTCATAGGAGGATAAATAGTCGATAAAGTCAAAACCAAATGCTAGATGTTCTGGTCCTACAAGATCCGCTATATATATCGCATGATCGATAAAATGATCCAATGTCGGATTCGATTCTTCGACAAAACCGCCGTATGCATTTAATCCAATTATCCCTCCCCTTGAAGCAACCGCTTTTATTTGATCATTCGTTAAGTTCCGTTCATTATCACAAAGCGCTCGAGCATTACTGTGGGATGCAATAATCGGCAAACTGCTGATATGATGCATATCCCAGAAAGAAGCTTCATCTAAATGAGAAGCGTCCAAAATCCAATTCAGCTCATTCGCTTTCCTTACAGCCTGTTCACCCAATCTTGTAAGCCCTCTTTGTTTTGGTTCTTCAAGTGAACCTGTGCCACTCGCCAATAGATTCCATTCGTTCCATACAAATATGGCATGGCTGACATTGTATTTCTTCAGATCATCGAAAGCGTTTTCAACATTTTCCGATGCTGATTGATTCCCCCATTTTTCTACGAAGCTTAATCCTTCTATTCCTAAAAAAACATTAATTTTCCCTGAACAATCTTTATCTACCATATCATGAACAGTTCGGCAAATATTCGCATGTTCTGATCTTAGCAAGTCTTCCATTACCTCTTGAAAAATCGTTTGGAATCTCGCAATTGGATTGTTTCTAAAAGCAGGCTCAACCCAAAAAACACAAAGAATCGAATCGACTCCCCCTTTTTTCAGACGAGGATAATGAATGTTGTCAAAAATATCTCGTTCACCTTTACTTCTTCGCCAAGCTATATCCGTAAAAAGATCTGAATGAATATCGAATATTTTCAAAAATCACCCCTCCTTTAAAAGTTTATCATTTTCTAAACTTTTAATATATTATAAATTATTCTATATATTAAAACAATACTAGAATAATCATAATGAAATAGAATACTAATTTCTCCGGATCAATCCGCACCAACTCCCGTATACTGTCGATTCGATGCTCAACTTAATTGATATAGGATACTGAAGCGAAGAGGAAAATGAAGAAAAGGAGGATGGAATAGACCATTCCAGTTATTAAAAAGCACCCTCCCTCATCGTGCAGGAGCTGACTACTAACAATTAATTTTAGCTAGGTTAAGATTAATCTCAGCTTGCTAGAAATACTCTGGTTTAAAAACTCTCTCCTGTTTTCTATTTTTATAACTTTCCTACATACTAAAAAAACCCCCGCTCCAATAGAAGCGGGGGTCACGTTCATTTATTTATATAACAGACTTTTATTGGTTATCCATATCCAGCTGTACATTTCGCTGAGGGGCAAAAGTTGAAATAGCATGCTTATAAACAAGCTGCTGCTTTCCTTCAGATTCAAATAGTACAGTAAAGTTATCAAACCCTTTAATTTGTCCTCTGATTTGGAATCCATTTAATAAAAAGACCGTTACATTTGTATTATCTTTGCGAAGCTGATTTAAAAATTGATCTTGAATGTTGATCGATGTTTTCATTCTTTTTCCTCCTCTTTTATCTCTAATAATATGTATTCGATTTTAATTGCAGCTTTCCTTCAATATACGCGGAAATTTCATTAAGTTTTTTTTCAAATCCTTCTAAACCAACAGAGTCAGTCATATCAAACCAGTCGACATTCATTTTATTTCGAAACCATGTTAATTGCCTTTTTGCATAACGTCTGGAATTTTGCTTTAACTGTATAATTGCTTCTTCAAGCGTTACGTGCTCATTAAAGTATTCATAAATTTCTTTATAGCCTATTGCTTGAATCGATTGGCAGTCATTTAACCCCTTTACATATAATTTCTCTACTTCAGGGACAAGCCCCTCCTTTACCATTAAATCCACTCTCTTATTGATACGATCATACAGTTTTTCCCGTTCCATCGTTAAACCAATCATCGCAGTTTCATAGATCAATTCTGGCTGCTGGTTCTCCTGAAAATCGCTTATGGTCTTTCCTGTACAATGGTACACTTCCAAGGCTCTGATTACCCTTCGTACGTTATTCGGATGAATTTTTTGAGCACTCTTTGGATCAACTTCCATCAGTTCCTGATGAATTTTCTCATTTCCTTCTGCTTTTGCTTTCTCTTCAAGTTTAACACGGAAAGCCTCATCAGATGGAGCATCAGAAAATTGATAATCATATATGACTGACTGGATATATAAGCCAGTACCGCCAACAATCATTGGAAGCTTTCCCCTTTGACTAATCTCCGCAATTTTTAGTCGGACAAGTTCTTGAAACTCGGCAACTGAGAACGATTCTTCTGGATTCTTAATATCCAGTAAATGATGTGGAATTCCTTCCATTTCACTCGGTTTAATCTTTGCCGTACCGATATCCATCCCTTTATAAATTTGCATCGAATCGCCGCTTATTATTTCTCCGTTAAACCTTTTTGCTAATTCAATACTTAGTTTCGTTTTCCCCACTGCTGTTGGACCAATTAGTACAACAAGCTTTTCCTTTTTGTTCAATCTACTCTCACTGCCTTTACTGCCTACTATATTATCTATTTCCTAATTGTATAACAAGGATATTTTCCCTTATCGTATCATATTGATAAAATACTTTCCCGTTATTTATCATTCAAAAGCATATTCCGTTTCCACATCTAAACATTATTAACAGAAAATGTACCTGTTATTCACATTCTATTGGATATAATCTGCCATATTCATTTCATTTATTAAATATATTGGTAAATGTTTCTTCGTTTTTTACATTTGATTTACGTTACGATAACAATTCCTTTTAAACCCCCATTTTCATGTTAACGTATTAGAAGATTATATGGAATATGAATGAAAAGAAAATAGGTGGGAAACAATGATTACAACTTATGAACTTGGAATTGATCTAGGAACTGCGAATATTCTCGTATATTGTAAAAATAAAGGAATTACTTTTAATGAACCTTCTGTAGTTGCAATTGATACAGTGACACAAAAGGTGTTAGCTGTCGGTAAAGAGGCAAAAGAGATGATCGGAAAAACACCAGGTAAAATTATCGCAATCCGGCCATTAAAAGATGGGGTTATTGCCGATTATCAAACAACAACGGAAATGCTTCGGTATGTTATAGGGAAAGCTACAAAAAAAGCTGGATTTTCAATTAGGAAGCCAAATGTAATTATATGTACCCCTTCTGGTTCTACAAGTGTAGAAAGAAGAGCTATACAGGACGCGGCAAAAAATGCTGGTGCTAAGCAAGTTCATTTGATTGAAGAGCCTGTAGCCGCTGCCATTGGTGCGGACTTGCCAGTAGATGAGCCAATAGCAAATGTGGTGGTTGATATTGGCGGAGGCTCTACTGAAGTTGCCATCATTTCTTATGGTGGTGTGGTGGCTTGCCATTCTATTCGTATTGGTGGAGACAAGCTAGATGATGATATTATCCAGTACGTTCGCAGGGACTTCAATGTACTTATCGGGGAAAGAACTGCCGAACAAGTAAAAATGGAAATTAGCTATGCCTTAATTGATCATGAGGAAAGAACAATGGACATCCGTGGACGAGACCTAGTAACCGGGCTGCCAAAGACTATCACTTTGTCTTCATACAAAATTCGCGAGGCCCTTAAAGAATCGTTGCTTCACATACTGGAAGCAATCCGAGCAACTTTAGAGGATAGCCCTGCTGAATTAAGCGGGGATATTGTTGATCGAGGAGTTATCCTTTCTGGCGGAGGCGCTCTTATTAACGGAATGCAGGAATGGATTGCTAACGAAATCTCCGTTCCCGTCCATCTAGCTCCGAGTCCACTAGAATCAGTAGCGATTGGGACAGGCAAAGCGTTAAAATATATTGGTAAATTGCAGACAGCAGCTAAGTAATTGAGATAAAAATAGAGTGTACTCCTTCTTTAAAGAGTACACTCTATTTTTAACACACCTTAGTTTACATAATAAAATTATAATATATTAATATTAGTAGATATAATAAATCAGGGAAATATAAAAGGATTCAGTAAAAGGGAACATGGTATTCCCAACTTTAGGGAATTATATTTAAAAGTTACAATCATCATTTAGAAACAAAGGAGAACACGAATGGATAAAAGATTAGCGACAATTGAACAAAAGTTATCAAAGGAACAAAAAGACTTATCTATTTTCGTAAAACATGTATTTGATGAGTATGATAAGAAAGTAGATGAGCATAGACGGCTAATTGCCTCGAATGCATTAGCTGGAGTAAAGACATCTGGAGTTGAAGAAAAGGTTTTTTACGATACAATACAAGAAACAAAAAAATGGATGCTTGATGTCTTGGAACGAACGGCACAAGACTTTGAACACACCGGGGATAAAAACTGGGATAAAAATTATCCTGATGGTGTACATGAATAGTTATATTCTGTAAAAAACGATCCACTTTCCTTCTGATCTATTCCCAACTGATTTTTTTCAAAATAAAAGGCACCTAAATTTAGGTGCCTATCAGCAATTATTCACTTTCATTTAACGCATCAGGATATGCAATCGTATTAATAACCTCTCCGGTTGCCTCACTTTTGATAATAATAGTCACTTTATAATCATCTGCACTAACTCCATTAAATAGCTGATAGTACATTCCTGATAGGCCAAAACCAAATGCAACAAAGCCATCAAAACTATTCTCGTATTTTTCTTGATCGACAATTAATGTAAATTCTGAGAATGATTTATTATGAGTAACATCTTTAATTGAAACATAGTCCTCATTATTCTTAGCATCTTCAATAGATTCTAATAGTTCCGATTCTAATTCTTTCATCATTTCTTTATGCTTTGATTTTGACATCGTAAAAGTTAAGGAACCGTCGGCATTTTGTTTAATGTCATCGATCCCTTCATTCTTTGCATCTGCTATTACCCCATGAATATCTTGGTCTTCAAATAAAGAGGCTGGCAAAGTTATTTCAACATTTAATAGGCCTTTATCAACTTCTATGGATTGTTCTTCAGAATTTTCTTTACCTGTTTTCTCAGAAATATCATCTGACGATTTATTGTTGCCCGTTTCCCCCTGTCCGCACGCTGAAGTCATGGTAATCAATATACTAATCATTAATAAGCAAAATAATTTCTTCATTCGCTTCTCCTCCTTATGTCCTCCTATTATACTACCATAATTGTATACAAATGGAAGTAGGTGTATAACCGTAACTACCACAAGCTATTTAAAGTACAAAGGGTTCCTTTAAGAATCCATTTAATAAAACTCCCGATCTTTTATCAGCAAATGTCCTCTGGAGGAGTTGTAGCTTGATGATTAATTGACTTTATTGCTCCAGTCAAGGGTAAGTCATTTCAATCACCTCATAATAAATGATTGTAAAAATGTATTTTTAATCCTCACTGTTTGTCCATACGTAAATCTCATCTGCTCATAAACTATAACTAATCTTTATAGGAAAGGAGGGTGATTGATGTTGAGTATTAAAATTTCAAAAAGTTGTCAATGCAATGAATGTAAAAAAGAGGAAAATGAGCACCACAACAGATGTAAAGGTTGTATTTGTGATACCTTAAGAAAATTGCAACCTCAAACTGAAGTAGATGTTTTTCTCGATAGCGGTCAAGTGTTAGAAGACGTTCAGTTTATTAACTTAAACAACAGAACTTGTTGTGCTTTCTTCGTAGATCTTGAAACTGAACCAGGTTCAACACTAATTGTTGACTGTCAAAAAATTTCGGCTATTCGTATTGAAGCAGACTGATATCAGAATGGATTGCCATCCTAATGGATGGTAATCTTTTAAGTTTGTAAAAAACCGCGCTTATTGCTTTTATTGGATTTTAATAAGCTTCCTTACTATCATTGCTACTCTCAGGAATATATCCTAATAGAGATTTTCCTTTGGTTGCACCTTTATATAGGCATTGCATCCTTTTTAGAAGATCTACGAGACCAGCATTTATAGCTTTTTCTTCTCTTAAATGCACCGAATTAACACTATATTTCTCTTGCTAATGCAGCTAAAGTAATCTTTAATGTTTCAAATTCTTTATCTTCATTAATCCCAATTAGTCAATTCACATCACCAGCCACTTCCGTTCTTAAGGTTGTACTGCTTTTTTATTTGGTTTTTGTGATTTCCTAATTTAAACATATTTATGTTCTATTTACCAACAAAAAATATATAATCACTTTAGGGAGGTGATTATATGAAAAAGAAACTAGGCATCATCATATTTGCCGTAGCATTATTCGGTGCAACTTCTGCATCTGCAGCATCGGAAATTAAGCCAAATGGCCCTAATTGTTATTGGGTAGGTTCAGTATGGGTTTGTGATCAATAAGACATAATTATATAAACAAAAATACTTAGTACTTTTATTGCCACTTAGAGTGGTTTTTTTATTTAAAAGCAATGTATGTTTTTTGGAAAAAGAATTACTGCTAAACCCCAAATATAATATTAGGATTCTTATAACATTGGCAACATTTTTTTGTTTATAATGAACTTAAACATAATATAAACAGAAAGGATGTTTTTCTTGCTTTTTCCATTTCGAAACGTTCCTAGAAAAACTTTAATACCCTACCTAACCAATCTTGATGAAGAATGTTGGTTTATCAAATCAGATATTTATCCAAATAATCTTGCTTGGATAATTTCTCATATAACCAGCAGTGAGGATTTTTGGATTAATGAAGTTGCTCTTAAAAAAAGTTGTATTTTAAATGTTAACGAATACTGTTCCCCTAAAGAAATCTTAGAAAGCTATATTCAGATTAGAAAATATACAGATGATATCCTATACCAATTAGAAGATTCGCAATTAAATGAAATAGTGGAAATCCCTAAGTTTTCGGACGGATGGACACCACCTACAGTGCCAACTCTAAACTGGCTGTTTGATCATGTTTATTCACATGAAAAACACCATATTGGACAAATTGCTGTTATTGCCAGTATTAATGGTTTTCAAAAACCATTATTTTAAGATTATAACAGGAGGAAACCTTTTTCCCGTATTTACATTTTATGCTTCAAAACCGTACTATTTAAATTGCTTATTTTGTCTCTACTGAAACTTTCACAGTTTTTATTCGTATATTCCATTGAAAATAATGAAAATAATTCTAGGGAGATTACGATGAAAACTTTAAAAATACTATTTTTAATAACTGATATTGGCTTTATTATCTATTGGTTAGTTACATTTCTTGAATTAATTCCAAACGAGTATTTATATAATGACTACAATAACCCTATTTTAGTCGCTTGGAATTGGTCATTTTTCCCTTTAGACATACTCGTATCAATTACTGGTCTAACAAGCTTATATTTATATAAAAAAGGGAATAATATTTGGAGCAAAATGGCACTAATATCATTAGTCCTTACATTTTGTGCTGGACTTCAAGCGATTTCATTTTGGACTTTCAGTAGTGATTTTGATGTTACTTGGTGGATCCCTAATTTGTTCTTACTGATCTATCCATTATTTTATATTCCAAATCTTTTAAGAAAAGTTATATAATCTTATTTGTAGCTCATCAGCCTAGGATGGGCTTTTTTCATAGTCTGAGAGTTAATTACTGATCTATTTTTTTAGACTTATGTTGACAATCTTCTTGAAAAGGTAATTCTAAACGGTAACGAGCTTAATTTATTAAAAGTCCTTAGTCAAACTTGTATAGAAAATGTAAAGATACAAAGTATACAATATACTCACGGTGGTTCCATAATTTTATAGGATAACCAAAATATTACATAAAAAGAGGGGACACTAATGAGTGATTTGGAAAAAAATTCATTAGATAAAGAATGGAAAGAACTTATACTTCTTGCATTTAAAATGGGCATTTCCTTAAAAGAAATCAGAGAGTTCTTTGCCCAAACTTCTTCCGGACCTAAGTAGGTCCCCTTTTTTATTGAACCATTTAAAGGCTGCATAACCACGAAACTTTATCTCATGCATGTTCATTCATGCCTGCTTTTTTTAAACCTTATTTCTAAAAAAACGTAATAAGAATTAAAACATAAATATTAGGGGGATAATATGAATAACCAAATTCAAATTTGCAATTCTTGTGGGAGTAAAAAGTTCACAAAAGGTCGATTAGATGGTTATGCGAAAGTTAGACCACTTAACAAAACATTTTCATTAGGATCAGGTATAATTCTTACTTTTTGCAAAAATTGTGGTGAAGTATTTTCTATGAAAGTGGAAAATCTTAATAAGTTTTAAGAAAATTAGTAAATAAATAAGGAGAAGCCCTTATAAATCAAGGCTTCCCTATTCTTTAAAATTACATCACCCGTTTAAACATTTTCTCCATCTCATAAATTGAATATTGAATGATGATAGGCCGTCCGTGCGGGCATGTAAATGGATCTGAAGTGTGTCTAAGCTCATCAAGCAAAGCTTGGATTTCATCATTTCTTAAATGGTGATTTGCTTTAATGGAAGCTTTACAGCTCATCATGATGGCTGCTTCTTCCCTTAACTTTTTAATATCCACTCTTTTCATAGAAAGGAGCTGTTCAATCATGTCCTCGATAATTTCTTTCTCTTCCCCTTTCGGAAGCCATTGTGGATGGGAGCGAATGATAAAACTATTGTGTCCAAATGGTTCAAGGAAGACACCAACTTTTTCAAGTTCATTTTTATATTCGTCAATTTTAATATAATCGTCGGTGGAATATTCAAAAGTAAGTGGAATCAGCATTTCTTGAAGCTCACTCTCAACTTGTCCAACCTTTTCTTTAAAGTATTCGTATTTAATCCGTTCCTGCGCAGCATGCTGGTCGATAATATACAAACCCTTCTCATTTTGAGCAAAAATATATGTGCCATGCATTTGCCCAATTGGGTATAGAGGCGGGACTCTTGAAGCCTGAATCTGGTTGGGTTGATTAATGTTTAATTGGCTCGTCACCTCATCCAGTTTTTCTTCAATATTAGGTACATACGGATCAGCAGCATGATCCATTTCTTCGTACATTTCATTCGGATAACTAGAAGAAGCATCCCTTTTCGGCTCATTTTCGACCATATTTTCACGAATATAGGAAGGACTAGACTTTTCCACAGCTGCTTCGCGTATTGGATTAAAAACTGGAACATGATCCAATTCTAAAAATGTTTGTTCCTCCCTCGGCTTAACTGGTTTCGGTTCTGTAAAGCCTGTTGGGATTAATTCTTGTGACTTAAAGGCGTTCTTAATTGCACCAGCAACAAGTTCATTTAATTCTTGTTCTTTACTTAAGCGAACTTCCATTTTTGAAGGATGGACATTCACATCGACAAGTAACGGGTCCATCTCAATATTCAAAAGGACAATTGGGTAGCGCCCGATTGGCAGCAGTGTATGGTATCCCTCTTGAATCGCTTTTGCAAGCGTGTAATTTTTGATAAAGCGCCCATTAATCATTGTAGAAATATAATTCCGTGAAGCTCTAGTAATTTCAGGCAGGGCAGCATAGCCACTAATATGGAAATCGAGAGAAGTAGCGACTATCGGCACCATTTTCTTCACAATGTTCATGCCGTAAATTGATGCTAATACTTGACGGACATCGCCATTCCCATTCGTATGCAGTAATTTCCGATCATTATGAATGAGGCGGAAAGAAACTTCCGGATGGGCAAGAGCCAAACGATTGACCACATCGGTAATATTTCCGAGCTCCGTATGAATAGTCTTCATATATTTGAGTCTTGCTGGTGTATTGAAGAACAGATCGGATACGGTTAAATCTGTTCCCTTCCGTCCTGGAGCTTTTTCAATAGCTTCCACTTTTCCTCCCTCAACCTGAATGCGTGTCCCAATTTCTCCTGTCGAAGTTTTCATATCAATTCTCGAAACAGAAGCAATACTGGGCAATGCTTCCCCACGGAAACCTAATGTTCGAATTCGAAATAGATCTGTTTCATCTTTAATTTTGCTCGTTGCATGGCGTTGGAAGGCCGTCAATACATCGTCTTCCTCAATGCCATCCCCATTATCAATGATGCGAATTTTTGCTAATCCTGCTTCTTCCGCCTCTATTTCTATAATGGTACTACCAGCATCAATTGAATTTTCCACTAGTTCTTTTACGACAGAGGCTGGCCGTTCAACTACTTCCCCAGCGGCAATTTTATTTGAGAGTGCGTCATCTAGCTGAATAATTTTGGACATTGCCTACACCTCCATGTTCAAGCGGTTATCCTTTTAATTTCTTGTGTAGTTCATATAGCGTATTTAGTGCTTCCATTGGTGTCATATCTAAAATATCTATATCTCTTACTTTTTCAATAATCCGTTTTTCCTTTGTACTCAATGCCGCTGGTTTCTTCTCAACAGGTTCATCAAAGAAGGAAAGCTGAGCAGCATCTTCAGCGATATTATGCATGTTCTTTTCAGGAGGAGGCTGCGTTGTCTGCTCATCCTTCTGTTCAAGCTTCGTCAAAATTTCATTTGCTCTCGTAATTAGTTCCTCAGGTAGCTCAGCAAGCTGTGCGACGTGAATCCCATAGCTCTTGTCAGCAGCTCCTTCTTTTATTTTATGAAGAAAGACAACTTTGCCATTTTGCTCAATTGCACTGACATGGACATTTTTAACCATTGGAAGTTCTTCTTCTAATACTGTCAATTCATGATAATGGGTGGAGAATAATGTTTTCGCACCTAAACGGTTATGGATATATTCAATAATTGCCTGCGCTAGCGCCATACCGTCATAGGTTGATGTTCCACGGCCGATCTCATCAAAGAGTATAAGGCTATCCTGAGTGGCATTAACAATCGCATTTTTCGCTTCTAGCATCTCAACCATAAACGTACTTTGACCGGAGATAAGATCATCTGCTGCGCCAATTCTTGTAAATACTTGATCAAATATAGGTAGAACAGCTTCTGACGCAGGCACAAAGCAGCCAATTTGCGCTAAAATGGCAGTTAAAGCAATTTGTCTCATATACGTACTTTTACCTGACATATTTGGCCCAGTTATTAGCAGCATTTCTCTTTCTGCATCCATATAACAATCATTTGGTACATATTCTTGTGCGTTCATGACTTTTTCGACGACTGGGTGTCTGCCATCTTTAATCACAATTCTACGTTCCTTTGTGAACGAAGGCTTCACATAGTGTCTTTCCTCACTAACTGTAGCAAAGCATTGCAGGACATCAAGCTCACTTACCAACTTTGCAAGAGATTGCAATCTTGGGATGAATTCCTTCACATATTCACGGACTGCTGTAAATAATTCGTATTCCAGCTCTACGCTTTTTTCTTCCGCCTGTAAAATAAGTGCTTCTTTTTCTTTCAAATCAGGTGTGATAAATCGCTCAGCATTTGTTAAAGTTTGTTTGCGCTCATACTGCCCTTCTTTTAATAGATGTAAATTTGCTCTTGTCACTTCAATATAATAGCCAAATACACGATTGTAGCCAACCTTCAATGATTTGATACCCGTTTTCTCCCGCTCCTGTTTTTCAAGCTGGGCAATCCATGTTTTCCCATTCCTTGTAGCATCACGATATTGATCTAATTGCTCGTCGTATCCATCCTTGATCATATTCCCATCTTTAATAGACAAAGGCGGATTCTCTGCAATAGCACGATCCAAAAGATCGACAACTTCCTCACAGGCATCAAGCTTTTCAGCAAGTATTCCCGCCTCATCGTTAGAAAGCTTTCTGAGCAATTGTTTCAGCTCAGGAATCTGGAGCAAAGATCGTCTCAATTGGACCAAATCACGCGCATTTACATTCCCAAATGCTACTCTGCCTGCAAGACGCTCAAGGTCATAAACCTCTTTTAGCTTCTCTCTTAATTCTTCCCGTTCAAAAAAGGCGGCAATAAAGGTTTCAACAAGGGTTTGCCGGCGAATAATTTCCTTCGCATTTACAAGAGGACGATCTACCCATTGCTTTAACAGCCTGCCACCCATAGCCGTCTTTGTTTCATCGAGAAGCCATAGCAACGAACCCTTTTTTCCTTTGGAACGAATCGTTTCGGTTAGTTCCAAGTTTCTTTTGGAAAAATAATCAATTTTCATATATTGATTCGTTTGGTAAGTAGATACCGTCTGTAAATGATCTAAACTTCTTTTTTGCGTACGATATAAATAGTTAAATAGTCTAGCAGTTGTTTGACGAAGCTTGTCCTGATTAATCTCCTCTAGTAAATGCAGATAGCTCTCTTTGCTCGTACAATCCTCTTCGAACGAGATGGTCAGAACAGAACGCTCTTTCATTTTTCGCTGCCACTCTCCATTGAAATCGTGTGCAATAATTACTTCTTTCGCACCTGAAATGGATAGCTCATTCAATACCTCATCAAAGCCAGTGCTAATCATAGTGACCTTCGTTTCACCAGTCGAAAGATCATTGTAGGCAAATCCAAAGGTTTCATCAGCAAAATAGCTGATCGAAGCAATAAAATTGTTTTCCTTTTCATGAAGACCTTTGCCTTCCATCATTGTCCCAGGCGTTATTAATTGAACAACTTCCCGTTTAACGACACCCTTTGCTTGTTTCGGATCTTCCGTTTGTTCACAAATAGCTACTTTATATCCACGTTCAACTAATTGTTCAATATAATGTGGTGCAGAATGGTATGGAACCCCACACATCGGAATGCGGTCTTCTGAGCCGCCTTCCCTGCTCGTTAAGGTGATTTCCAGCTCCTGTGATGCTTTAATGGCATCGTCGAAAAACATCTCGTAAAAATCTCCAAGACGAAAAAATAAAAAGGCATCCTCGTAATCTGCCTTTACTCTCAAGTATTGCTGTATCATAGGCGTATAAGCTGCCATAATATCCTCCAAATGTTCAAATGTAACTTTTTATATACCTATTATATCATAAAGTATTATTTATTTTTGTTTCTTATAACAAAGAAAAGCAGGATCATAAAATTAAGATCGCTGCTTTCACTGATTCAATTATTAATATATTTTTCAAACACATAACCAAAATCTTTTACATTGTATTTCTTTCTGCTATTCATAAGCCAATTAAATGCGGTTTCATTTAATACTCTAAAGTTATCTACAAAATTATTATCCTGCGGAATTGCAGAACGGCTAAATGTATTTGAAGTTAATTCCAAGCTCCTTTCGGCATAAGACATGGACACTTCATTTTCATGGCAAATTTCCGAAATACGAATAAGTGCTTTATATAGATCTTTCAATTCTTCAATATACTTTTTGTGAACATCAATCGAAAAATGAACAGGCCCGATCACAAATTTTATCTCCACATCCAAATCAACCGTGCCAGCTGTTTCAAGCATTACATCTGAAATCGCATGTTCCTTGTATGCATATCGCTTTAAAGTTCGCTTTTTACTCATTGCACTCGTGCCGTCTAAATGAATTAATGCTTTATTGGTGAAGCAATATTCATCCGATTTTGATTTAATTAAGAAGTAAATTTTTTCGTTGTCCTCATGAAGAACGTAGTCATCTGCATCTACTTTGTCATAATCAACAGGCTTGATCACACTTCCAACATCACTTAACCCTAATACATCTGAAGCAACTTTTTTGAACATAAGCCTACCTCCTAGGTTTCTTTCAATTAATCATTTTAACATGTGAAGGAAGAAAATAGGATACACCGATTGTAAATAAGGACTATTTAACCAATCAAACTAGTTCTTTTCCAAAGCTAATTTTAAACCAAATAGTATCAATACTCCTCCTGTCACCCCTTCTACTGCCTTTATCGTTGAAGGCTTCTTCATAAAGTCACTTATAAAATGAATTAAGTATATATAGAAGAAAAACCAAATCAATGTTAATAAGGTATAGGTTAAGCCTAGTGTTAAAAATTCAAAAAATGCATGATCACCTTTTCCGGCAAATTGAGGCAAAAAGGTAAGGAAGAATACTGCTACTTTTGGATTTAATAGGTTCGTTAAAAACCCTTGCCTAAAGTTTGATTCTTTACCATATTTGTTAACCTGCTCAGAGTTAGCAGCAGCTTGTGGCTGTTTTTTTATAATAAATAAAATCGATTTGCAGCCAAGATAAATCAGGTATACAGCTCCTGCATATTTAAGAATAGAAAAAAGGAAAGCCGATTTAACAATCAGAGCGGATAAACCAAACACAGCTGCCGTTGTATGAATGAGTAATGCTACAAGCGTGCCAGCAGTTGTTTGTAACCCTGCAGATTTTCGCTTGGTGATTGTATTTTTTGTAATAACCGCTGTGTCCGGGCCCGGTAAAATTATCAGCATAAATGCCATGAATATAAATAGAAAATAATTCCCCACCAGGAAAGCCTCCCTTTTTAAATTTTTATTTATTATAATCTAAATTTACAGACAATTAAACATGAAACTTGCTGCTTTATTTCGCATAAAGGGAGATGATCTGACAAATTGAAAGAGGATTAAGATTGGATAAGATATTTTCGAGATTTTTATTATTCATAGACCACAAAATTATTTATTGATGAGAGGGAAATTCCATACATTTCTAGAAATAATTTGATTGTAATAAAATTTGAATGGGGGTTCGTTCATGTCTAAAATATTTCAACGGATTGACACAGTGTTTGTTCCAACAAAAGATATTGAAAAATCACTAAACTGGTATGTTGAAATCCTAGGAGGAATTCCAGACTGGAAAAGTGAAAGAGGAGAATATCAGTGTGTGAAATTCGGGGATACATCTATTACTTTATTCCTCACTAACGATCAAAATTATTTTCAACCAAGACGAAGTTCTTTTAACTTTTATGTACCTAACGCACAAATAGCTTATGAATACTTAAGAACTAACGGAGTCAAAGTTGAAGAAGTAAAGGAATATGGCGCTAAATACTTCCAATTTTTTGATGTAGACGGGAATTGTTTAGAAGTATGTGAGTATTAACACAATTCTAGTTAGAACATACAAATATAAAGGAAACTTCTAACTCCTACAATCACTTAACCATTAAAGATAAAAGAAAGGCAAGTGACCTATTCAATAATAGATGATCATTTGGTTGCTTTTTGGTCACTTGCAAATTTTTAAAAGAAACAAATGCTAGATTGATAATACTAAAAAAGAAAAAACTAGGAAGCAGGCCCTCCTAGTTATTACTCTTCTTCATCTCCAACTAAAAAATCTGGATTTAAATCTTCGAATGCATCATCTTCGACTTCATCTAAGCCCCATTCATCATCATCACAATCACATTGATCATGATGAACAGCTACACATACTTTCGTTTCACCAATCACTTCAACGAGAAATTCTCTTTCCACGTGAACGATAATTTTATTTCCATTTGGTGAAATCACACATTCACAGCAGTTAGGCTGCTGCAATACGCGTGCCACTACTTCATGGTCGTCAAGGCAATCAGGATCACGGTATTTTAATTTAATGACATCTTTATAATTAACACGTTCTGTAACAACCTCTGTTTTTGTATTATTATCAAAGGAATACCAAACGTTAATGTCATAGTAGCCGCTAACCTCGACTGTTTTACCGACCTTTTTCGCCTCGTACGTATGGTTTATAATCCAGCAGCCAAGGATGCTTGACGGATGGTGTTTAGGGCATATCGTATGATTGGACTGGGTGAATTTTCGTCCTTTTGCAACGACCGCCTTTGTTATTATCTCTCTGTATTCTCCCATTGCGAGCGAACCTCCTCATTCATTTTCAATTCATCCTATGCGGGATATTAGACTAGTGTGCGATATTTCTTGATGAATGTTAGGTAAATGTATTGGCATAATTCATAGTATGCTTTTTCAGGGCGAATGTGCCATATTACTAAATTAGAGAGCACATATCTTATAAACAGGTAATTGTTCGTAGAATAGGTTTCCTTTATAGACATATTTTTTCATCATTTGTTCTTTTGCCAGTTGCACCGTTTGGCAGTTTCATAAAAATATATGTTTGCCCTCATTAAAACGCGGATACAGCTTGGCTTTTTCACCAATATAATACAGTAACGAGAAGGAGGTGATCAGCATGGCCAACTTAGATGGTTCCAATTTGAAAATAAATTTCAATGGCAAAGAAATAAATGGAGAAAAAGCCAAAGAGTTAGCAGATAAAATTTCAAAAACTTTAGCAGAGTCATTGAATGGACTTGTTTCTAATAAGTTAAGTAACTTATCAGCAAATCCCCTGAACGGAAATCTTTTCAATGGAATAAACCCATTAAAAAACTTAAACGGAATATTCAGCGAAAATTCTTTAGGGTCTAACGGTGTTCAGAATATTCTCCCAGCACTTAGCAAATTATTGCCTGTATTTGAAACATCTGATGATAATAAGAAAATAAAACTTTCATTAAATGGTGTATCATTACTTGATTTAGATCTTACTGATCTTACAAATAATAACTCCACTGAAAAGGAGTAAGGAACAATTAATACATTGGAGGAGGTGAGAAATGATGTTGGCAAATAGATGTTATGAAGACTCTCAGACAAGCCCTGTAAAGAATGAAAGACAAGCTGTTAATGGCGTCAGCAGCAACGGAGATGCATTTAAGGCCTTTACTTTCGCAGCGCAGGGAAATAGTCCGCAGGTGAACATCCCTGTACAAATCCCTGTTTCACTTGGCGGTTTTGCAGTTAATGCATCACTAATCAATATTCCAATCCTATCTGCTCAATTTAATGTGGCAAATGGTGGTGATTCACAAGCAATTTCAGTGAACAACGCAAATCAAGTAGAAAGCAACCACGCTTAGAAAGGGAAAGGCGAATTGCCTCTGTCCTGAAAAGCACAGTAGAACCAGTGATTGTCCAAAGAGAAGGGAGGTATGGAAAATGCTTGATAGAAATAAAAATAATAAATTACAATTAGATCCCGAAGTACTCAAACAACTTGGAGTTCCTGAAGAATTGCTTGAAATGGCTGCTGAAGCTGGTATCCCCTCTATTAATAACCATGCTGCAGGCGGAACGGGTGGACGTGCCATCAATTTAACCTACGTAGATAATTATTCAACCTTGCTTCTCGTATATACTTTCCTTCTCAACTATTTGGGCAATGATTCCAATCAAAATGGTTCAAAAACTTTAAATGAATCTTTACTTTCCACGCTGAATGCTGCGCTACAGGATCAGCAAGAATACAGAAAAGAATTTTTAAGAGCAGTAGATCTGCTTAGAAATAATTAGCCTCCACAACCCGAACCAGGCCGATTATACCTCCTTTTAACTATAGAGAAACCCCCTGAATAATTTCAGGGGGTTTTCCGTCTATCTAATGCTGTCTTGCTTCAGCGCCTATCGCCTATCGTACTTCAGATCCCCTCCCTACGATAAGTCAACATCGATTCGCCTAACGGCTTATCGTGTTTCCTTTATCTCAGTCAGGGCTCTTCCAGTCCGTACGGCGATGAACAAGGCGCTTTTCGCATTACTAATGATGGTGTGAGCAATCGCTATTTTTTATTTGTGACCCCGTTTCGCCGCTCAGCAAATCTCCACCTGTTGAAAGGATCACCTCATCAGTTACTGTGTTAGAAATCGCATTAGCAACCATTTGCAGCAATTCATTCACTTCAATTTGAGATTGCTTGAATTCCTGTACAACTGGGATTTCATCTAATTCATTTTGAAGGGCTTCTAGCTTATCTTCTGTTTTTTTCAACGCTTCCTTTTTACCAAAGTGCTGTAAGTTAACTGCTTGTTTTTGCAAGCCCTTTATATTTGAAATCGTTGCACGAACTTTTTCATTCTCGTTTATTTGTGCCTCTGCACGCTTAAAAAAGTCTACCTCTTCCGTTTCTGCAATCATTCGTGCAAGCTCTTTCGCTCGAGCAATAATGTCATCTTTTGTATATTTTGCCATTTCACTCCACCTCTACCACATCAAGTTCTTCTATCATTTCTCCGTTTAATGACCATGTTTTTGCATCGGTAACTTTTACTTTCACAATTTTCCCAATAGCAGATTTTGGCCCAATAAAGTTGACAAGTTTATTTTTTCTTGTATAGCCTGCTAATACATCAGGATTGTTTTTACTCTCTCCTTCTACTAGAACTTCAACAATTTGACCCTGATACTTTTTCATCGCTTCAGCGGAAAGCTCATTTACAAGTCCATTCAAACGCTGTAGACGTTCTTTTTTCACTTCCATAGGAACATTATCCTGCATTTTTGCTGCTGGTGTTCCTTCTCTAGGAGAATAAATAAACGTATAGGCAGACTCATAACCCACTTCACGATATAGTGAAAGCGTTTCTTCAAACTGCTCTTCTGTTTCATTCGGATAGCCGACAATAATATCTGTAGTAAATGTTGCGCCTGGAACAGCAGCCTTGATTTTACGAATTAGCTCCAAATAATGTTCTCTCGTATATTTTCGTGCCATGATTTTAAGCACTTCATTTGAACCAGATTGAACTGGCAAATGAATATGTTCAACGAGATTTCCGCCTTTTGCAAGTACTTCAATTAAGTGATCATCAAAATCGCGAGGATGACTTGTTGTAAAACGGATACGCGGAATATCAACTTTGCGAATTTCGTCCATTAGGTCGCCTAGACCGTATTTCATATCCTCGAAGTCTTTCCCATAAGCATTAACATTTTGACCAAGAAGGGTGATTTCTTTATATCCTTGGGCAGCTAATTGCCTAACCTCTTGGATGATATCTTCCGGACGGCGGCTGCGCTCTTTCCCGCGTGTATAAGGAACGATACAATACGTGCAGAATTTGTCACATCCGTACATGATATTAACCCAAGCTTTAATATTCCCTTGACGTACTTTCGGAAGGTTTTCAATCACGTCGCCTTCCTTAGACCATACTTCTACAACCATTTCCTTTGACATATATGCTTCATGCAATATGTTTGGGAGGCGATGAATATTATGTGTTCCAAAGATAATATCTACTTGATTATATGTTTTCAAAATTTTATTGACTACAGACTCTTCTTGGGACATACATCCACATACACCTAGAAGTAAGTCTGGCTTTTCTTTTTTCAAATGCTTCAAGTGACCCAGTTCACCAAACACCTTGTTCTCGGCGTTTTCCCGGATTGCACATGTATTTAATAATATGACATTGGCATCCTCAACAGTATTTGTCGGTTCATAGCCAAGTCCCATGAAGATCCCTGCCATAACCTCAGTATCATGCTCATTCATTTGACAGCCGTACGTACGGATATAGAATTTCCGTCCATTTCCCATCCCATGGAATTGTTGTGGAATATCAAAATCCTTATGATAAGTGACTTCTTCTTTTCCTCGCTTTTTCGCTTCCTTTAAGGATGGTGGTGTATACACCGCTTCAAAATATTTGCTATAATCCTTTTCGGATTTTTTGTCCGATGGATTAGCTGTTTCCACTTGCTGACTATCTAGTCGTTGTTTTTCATTCATAAATTTTGTCCCCTTTCTCTGTTTTGTACCTGCGAGAAAATCTATTGGAAATTCTTAAGGTTCTATAATAAAAAATATCGTAAGTAAGATTAACTACACACATTATTATAGTATAAAGCCTTTATGAATTGAAAACAATAGAAATCCTAGCATGGGACTAGTGTTCATTCACTGATCTACACTCATTTTAAAAAAATGAGATGTGTCTATTCACAAATAATAATATTATACGAATTTATCGAATTTGAACGTGACGATCATCACATTTCAGAAAAGTTATTATTGGTCAGACGGATCATTCTTCCCATAAAAACAGCCCAGGAATCTACCCTGGGCTGTCGTTATATTCTACATAAATTCTTCAACAAGCTTATCAAAATGTGCCTGATCAAGAGTTAAGTCTGCTTGAACTAATGGAATTTCTGAATATCCATTTAATAGCTCTTGATATGACTTACGCTCTGTATCTTGATAAATAAGACCTGTAACTAAGCCATTATGCTTCATTAATGTTTGCATAGCCATTTCTTTATTAGAAGAATCATAGCCTTCCACATCGCTCAATTTTGTTAAATTCTCTTTAAACCAGTCATATGTATTAACTTTATTATAAGTAACACATGGACTAAATACGTTAATTAAGGAGAATCCCTCATGTTTAATCCCAGCTTCAATTAATGCTGTCAGATCCTTAAGATCCGTAGAGAAGCTTTGGGCAACAAAAGTCGCACCAGCAGTCAATGCCATTTCCATTGGAGCAATCGCTTGTTCAATTGAACCTTCAGGCGTTGACTTAGTTTTGAAGCCTGTAGCTGATCTTGGTGATGTTTGCCCTTTTGTTAAACCATAAATTTGGTTATCCATTACAATATAAGTGATATTTACGTTTCGGCGAATCGCGTGGATTGTGTGGCTCATTCCAATTGCATAACCATCTCCATCTCCGCCAGAGGCAATAACCGTTAAGTCACGGTTAGCCATTTTGACCCCAGTTGCAATTGGAAGTGAACGTCCGTGAATTCCATGTAAACCATATGAGTTAATATATCCTGAAATACGGCCAGAACAGCCAATTCCAGAAATAACAGCTAAGTTTTCAGGTTCTAGTCCTACATTTGCTGCCGCACGCTGAATCGCAGCTTGAACGGAGAAGTCGCCACAGCCAGGACACCAGTTTGGTTTTACACTATTACGAAAATCTTTAAATGTTGCCATTTAGACCAACTCCTTGCATCTTGTATGAATTTCATGCGGCAAGAATGGATTTCCGTCGTACTTTAACATTTTTGTCATTTTTTCAGCATGACCGACGTTCATCTTAATCATATTTGCCAATTGCCCAGTCGCGTTATTTTCAACCACCACGACCTTTTTCGCAGAATTTACAAGCGGCAATAATTCATCAGACGGGAATGGATAGATTAAACGAATATGTGCATGATTCACCTTTAAACCATCTTTTTCCAAACGGCCCATTGCTTCTTCAATCGCTCCGCGAGTTGAATTGAAACCGACGATTAATAGATCTGCTTCCGCATGCGGAGCATTTTTATAAACTGGCGTATCAAATTTAATATTTTCAATTTTACGGAAGCGCTTGTCCATTTGTGCATTTCGGTTTGCTGCAGATTCGGACGGCTTGCCCTGTTCATCATGCTCAACACCTGTTACATGGTGGATACCATTTTTCGTTCCAGGAATTGTTCTTGGTGAAACGCCATCCTCTGTTACCTCATAGCGCTTAAAATACCCTTTGTTTTCGATTTCAGGTAATTCTTCGGTTACTAGCTTTCCACGGCGAATCTCAACCTTATCATACTCAAGAGGTTCAACCGTTTGCTTACCTAATGAAAGTTGTAAATCAGATAAAACAATAACAGGGCATTGGTATTCTTCAGCTAAATTGAATGCTTCTGCTGTATCATAGAAAGCCTCTTGTACAGTACTTGGCGCCATAACAATCTTCGGAATCTCCCCATGTGTACCATAGATCATCGCCATTAAGTCAGATTGCTCCTGTTTTGTAGGCAGACCTGTTGATGGACCCCCACGCTGTGTATCAACGATAACAAGTGGAGTTTCCGTTATACCGGATAGGCCGATCGCTTCCATTTTTAATGATAGTCCCGGACCTGATGAAGCAGTCAGCGCACGCACACCACCATAGTTAGCACCAATTGTCATTGTAACAGCAGCTATTTCATCTTCCGTTTGAATAACCGCTCCGCCAACTGGTGGAAGTTTTTTGATTAAGTATTCCATAATATCTGATGCTGGAGTAATTGGATATGCAGCCATGAAGCGGCAGCCGCCAGCCAATGCGCCCAGTGCAATCGCATCGTTACCAATCATAAACATACGCTTCTTGCCGTCTGCTTTCTCAAGCTCCATTAATTCCGCATTGCTTCCTAAATGTTCTTGCATATTATCAAAGCCTGATTTAATGGCTTCCATATTTTTTTCAACAACTTGCTGGCCCTTACGTCCAAAAATTTCTTGCACAACTTCTTTAAAAACGTTAATATCTAAATTTAAGACTGCACATGTTGCCCCAACAGCAACCATGTTCTTCATAAGGGATGTACCTAACTCCGTTGCTAATTCCGTAAATGGAACAGCATACATCGATGCTTTAGTATCTTCTGGTTTTATTGGATTGAACTTTGCATCCGCAATAATAACCCCTTTTTCATGGAGCTCTTTGTAGTTTAAATCGATTGTTTCTTGGTCGAATGCTACCAAAATATCAAGATCGTCAGAAATTGAACGAACTTGAGTTGTGCTAACACGAATCTTATTGTTCGTATGACCGCCTTTAATACGAGATGAGAAATGGCGGTAACCATACAAGTAGTAGCCTAATCGGTTTAAGGCAATGGCAAAAATTTCACCAGTACTCTCAATACCTTCCCCTTGTTGCCCGCCAACTTTCCACGAAAGTTGATTGATCATGACTTACACCCCTTTAGATACGTTAGAAAAATATGTAAAAACAATACAATAATTGAAATGTAGCACTCTTTCAGAAACCTTATTTGCGATATAATGAACAACCTCTTAAATAAGGAATTTGAATGGGTACTAAACGCTTTCAATTCTAGACCTAAGTCTAAAAAAAAGCAACCCTTTCATACTAATTATTGTCGAAAATATGAATATTTTACAACTAATTAAATAATTATAGATTTGTGCTGTTTTTAGCCCCTAAGTCTCGATAAAAGCGCTACATTTTTCATGATGATAAGTCGATTAGCCCTTTCTTAATACTTATTTTTTGGATATCTACTAATGAAGTTCCTAAACATAAAATTTTCAACCTGTCTACTAGAATAATATTTTACCAACTCATTTATTAAATGGTCAAAATCCTTCACATTCATTAATCCTATTGGCAGCTTTCCATCAGTCCCATCAAAATCCGATCCAAAGCCAACATGCTCTTCTCCTCCAAGTGAGCAAACATATTCAAGATGTCTTAATACATCAGTCACTGTTGCCGATTGCCTGCTTGTTAAAAATTCAGGAACAAAAGTAATTCCTATTACACTATCACGATCAATAAGGGCTGCAATTTGATCATTCGTTAAATTTCTGGGATTCGGGCAAAGGGAATAACAATTCGAATGAGAGGCAAATGGATAGTCACTACACTCAATCACATTCCAAAATCCTCGTTCAGACAAATGAGAAACATCACACCATGTTTCGGTTGAATTTAAAACGCTGACTACTTTTTTTCCAAAGGATGATAACCCTGCACCTCTTTCCTCAAGAATCCCGTCAGCGACATAATTACTATGATTCCAAGTTAGTCCAACTGATGTAACACCTAATCTTAAAAGCGTTTTTAATTTAACTAAATCATTTCCTATCGCATCACATCCTTCTAGAGTTAAAATAGCACCTATTTCATCCTCAGCTAGATTATCAAGATCAAACCGGTTCATAATCACACGTAAATGTGAGGAAGGTTTGATTATTCTTTCATAAAAGAGCTCAATCATGTATAGTGCCGCATTAAATCGCATTTCATAATGGACGGAATCAGGGATAAATAAAGCAAAGCATTGCACTTTTACCCCCCCAGATTTCATCCCATTTAAATTGACATCAAGTTTCTCAGAATTGTGAAAATCAATACTTGCATCCAGAAACATTTTGTAAAGCACGTCACAATGGGCATCAAATATTTTCATTCTTATTTACACCCTTCCGGCTGGCATTTGATTATTAAAAAAAGGACCCGCTTGCTTTTACGGCAAACAGGTCATGTTTAATTGATTACAATATAGCCTTCTGTTGTAATATAGTAAAAAGATTATTTCCAATAAACAAACCCTGATGTCCAATATATTTACCTAGGTTCAACAATTAGCTTTATTGCCGTTCGCTCTTCCCCATCAATCTTAATATCTGTAAATGCAGGGATACAAATCAAATCCACTCCGCTAGGCGCTACAAACCCTCTTGCAATTGCTACTGCCTTTACCGCCTGGTTTAATGCACCTGCACCAATCGCTTGGATTTCGGCACCGCCTCTTTCACGCAGAACACCAGCAAGCGCACCTGCTACAGAATTAGGATTAGATTTTGCTGAAACTTTTAATATTTCCATTCCTAGCTCCTCCTTGTTTTCCCCTCCCGCGTGCCCATGACCTCTTCTTAGACAGCTTTAATCCCATTCAGGTGTGATGCTCTTTCACCTAGTAAAGGGTATGTTTATAAGATAATGCCTTTCGGAAATGAACACGTCAGTATAAATCATTCCATTGCTACTATATTCAGTTCATAAATCACATATTCCGGCTTGGACAAAATAAAGACATAAATCAATTAAAAAAAGACTGTATCCGATAGCCTAATTGCTTTCAGATACAGTCTTTTTATGTTATGAAAAAAACGGATGATCATCATTAATTAATATTCTATTTATTTTTTTGGCTTTTCCACTGATTTTATCAATTTCGATTAACACAGCACTTAACTGCTTACGTCCTTCTTTAGGTACTTCAAATCGAACGGGTAAGTTTGTTAAAAACCTTTTTAACACCGCATCCCGTTCAACACCTAATATTCCGTCATATGGGCCAGTCATGCCAACATCTGTTAAATAAGCAGTCCCATTTGGTAATATCCGATTATCGGCAGTTTGTACATGCGTATGTGTGCCTATAACTGCTGAAACTCTCCCGTCTAAATACCAACCCATTGCTTGCTTCTCGCTCGTTGCTTCGGCATGGAAGTCTACAAAAATCGTCGATGTTCTTTTCTTCGCTTCTTGAATTAATTCATCCGCTTTTTTGAATGGACAGTCTATCGACGGCATGAACGTCCTTCCCTGCAAACTTATTACTGCAATTTCCTCAGTATTAAATTTCAGATAAACAATTCCCTTTCCAGGATTCCCTTCCGGAAAGTTTGCTGGTCTTACTAAATATTTAGCCTGATCGATAAATTCAAAGATTTCCTTATTATCCCACGTATGATTTCCAAGAGTCACAGCCTGTGCTCCTGCTTCTAAAAATCCACGATAGATCTTTTCAGTTATTCCCTTGCCACCTGCTGCATTTTCACCATTAATAATGGTAATTTGTGGCCTGTATTTCTCTTTAAGCTTCGGGACATATTCAGTAATCATGTCACGCCCTTGCGAACCGACAACGTCCCCTACAAACAAAATATTCATTGTACTGCCCTTTCTTTATATGTATTTCTACTAGTTATTGTACCACACTCTGTATCTTTCCACTCTTTTAAGAAAAGCGCAAGCGCATTGATCATCGCCTTGAAAACGCAGAAGGGCTAATTCTTTCAAAAAGGGAGACACAATGAGCGAAAACAAATGGATGTCGACTTAGGATCTACAGTTAATAAGAGATCGGCTGCTTGCAATAGACCATTCTCCTACTTCAACCTTATACTTACTTATCTTCCTCAAAAATAATAAAGCGATGCATTAAGCATCGCCTTATTTCGCATATTCCACGGCCCGTGTTTCACGAATAACCGTTACTTTAATATGTCCTGGATAATCAAGCTCTTCTTCAATCTTTTTTCGAATATCTCTTGCTAGTCGATGTGCCTCAAGATCGTCGATTTGCTCAGGTTTTACTAAAATACGAATTTCACGTCCAGCTTGAATAGCAAAGGACTTTTCAACACCATCATAAGATTCAGAAATCTCTTCAAGCTTCTCAAGACGGCGAATATAATTTTCGAGTGTTTCTCTTCTTGCTCCTGGACGAGCTGCTGATAACGCATCTGCTGCAGCAACCAGAACAGCAATAATTGAGGTAGGTTCAGTGTCTCCATGATGGGAGGCGATGCTATTAATCACAATTGGATGTTCCTTATATTTCGTAGCAAGTTCTACCCCTATTTCAACATGGCTTCCTTCTACCTCATGGTCAATTGCCTTACCGATATCATGAAGCAAGCCTGCACGGCGGGCTAATACTTCATCTTGACCAAGTTCCGCAGCTAGTAAACCTGAGAGCTGTGCAACTTCCATTGAATGCTTCAGTACATTTTGACCATAGCTTGTCCGGAATTTAAGTCGACCAAGGATTTTAATAAGATCCGGATGGAGGCCGTGAACACCTACTTCAAAAGTCGTCTGTTCACCAATTTCACGGATATGCTCATCCACTTCTCGGCGAGCTTTATCAACCATTTCCTCAATCCGTGCAGGATGAATTCGTCCGTCCTGTACTAGTTTGTCTAAAGCTAAACGAGCAGTTTCTCGGCGAATTGGATCGAAACCTGATAAGATGACAGCCTCTGGTGTATCATCAATAATAAGATCAATACCCGTTAAGGTTTCAAGCGTTCGAATGTTTCGGCCCTCTCGTCCAATAATTCGGCCCTTCATCTCATCATTCGGCAGATTTACCACAGATACTGTTGTTTCAGCCACATGATCGGCAGCACAACGTTGGATTGCCAGTGACAAGATATCCTTCGCCTTCTTATCTGCTTCTTCTTTCGCGCGAACTTCGCCCTCTTTTATCATTATCGCGACATCATGAGCCACTTCCTGCTCGACTCGCTCCAAAATGATGGACTTCGCCTCTTCACGAGTTAAGCCCGAGATGCGTTCCAGCTCAGCTTTTTGTGCACGTACCATCTCGTCCACTTTGCTTTCCATCTCTTCAATATGCTGTTGTCTTTTGTTAAGAGAATCGTCCCTCTTCTCTAAAAGTGTTTCGCGTTTATCTAACGTTTCATCTTTGCGATCAAGATTTTCTTCCTTTTGCAGTAAACGATTTTCTTGTTTTTGCAATTCACTTCTTCGATCACGAATCTCACGTTCTGCCTCTGTTCGAAGCTTATGAATTTCATCTTTCGCCTCAATTAGAGCTTCTTTCTTTATTGCATCCGCTTCTCGCTTTGATTCTTCTAAAATCTGCTCTGCTGCATCTTTAGCTCCTGCAACTTTTGCCTGAGCAATGGACTTACAAACAAAATAGCTAACAACCGCACCAACGAATAGGCCAAGCAAACTGGAGATGATGATTGCTGTTAAAAGTTCCATCATTTCACCTCCTCTTGCTATGAACTTTTTGTGTTACGTTTTTAAAGTGTGGGCATGTACAAGGAAACTACATACACCACTTAAGCTTTTCAACGTTTTTCATATCATCATAAAATGTAAAATATACATTTTTAATTGTAAAGCTGTGGTATTTCATTGTCAAGGCTTACTCTAGTACACACCTGTTATTTATCTTCATTATAAAAAAGCAAAGCTCTCAGCTTTGCTTTTTTCGCCACTATATTAATCAATTAGTTGAAATTCCTCTTGTTCATCATCACCGCTTACAACATGATCTCCATCGAGACCATAATGGTCACGGATTTGCGTTTGAATTTGCTGACGGATTTCAGGATTTTCTTTCAAGAACAGCTTAGCATTTTCCCTTCCTTGGCCCAGACGCTCATCATTAAAGGAATACCATGATCCACTCTTTTGAACAATATCCAATTCAGAGCCTAGATCAATAATTTCGCCGTCCTTTGAAATTCCTTCTCCATACATAATATCGACTTCAGCTACACGGAATGGAGGTGCAACTTTATTTTTAACAACTTTAATCTTTGTTTTGTTACCAACAATATCTTGTCCTTGCTTTATCGCCTCTGCACGGCGCACTTCAAGACGGATTGTTGAATAGAACTTCAACGCACGTCCACCTGGAGTTGTCTCTGGATTTCCGAACATAACCCCAACCTTTTCACGGATTTGGTTTATGAAAATAGCAATTGTTTTCGATTTATTGATTGCACCTGATAGTTTACGAAGGGCTTGAGACATCAAACGTGCTTGTAATCCAACATGCGAGTCCCCCATTTCACCTTCGATTTCTGCTTTAGGCACGAGGGCTGCAACTGAGTCAATAACAAGAATATCAACTGCACCGCTTCTTACAAGTGCTTCAGCAATCTCTAACGCCTGCTCTCCAGTATCTGGCTGCGAAAGCAATAATTCATCGATATTAACGCCAAGCTTCTGCGCATAAACTGGATCAAGCGCATGTTCTGCATCGATAAATGCAGCCTGTCCGCCAGCTGCTTGCACCTCCGCAATGGCATGTAGGGCAACCGTTGTTTTACCTGAGCTTTCTGGTCCATATGTTTCAATAATCCGTCCTCTTGGATACCCGCCAACTCCAAGTGCAATATCCAAGGCAAGAGATCCGCTAGGAATAGTAGAAACTTTCCGATCTGTTTGCTCCCCAAGCTTCATGATTGAACCTTTACCAAATTGTTTTTCTATTTGTTTTAACGCCATTTCCAGTGCTGCTTGACGATCACTCATTCATACTTCCTCCTCTTTAACTTTCAAAAAGTCTAAGTTTTGCTCTCGTTCAAAACCTAAGTCTACTATAACCGTTTTCTTGCCGTTTGTCGAGCAAAAAAGCGAACATCTATTCTTCTTTTTTTATTGCTTGCTCATTGATAAAAATGAAAGAATCATAGGAGAGAAATGATATTTTCAAAGTAATTTCATATAAAAAATGAAACAACACAATCGTGTAATTAAAAAAAATCAGAATGCACTACTTGGCATTCTGATCTCCTTTTAATCGCCGGATTAAAAAATGGCAGGCATACTTAACACTTCTTACTCGGATGGCCTCCCTTGATCCACCAAAGTTTAGCTTTTCAACTTGTACAGGTTTATTCTTTATGGAAATACCTATGTAAACTGTCCCTACCGGCTTGCCTTCTAACTCATCAGGACCCGCAACACCTGTAAAACTGATGCCAATATCCGCATTCATTAAGGAGGCGACGTTTTTAGCTAATTCACGAGCACATTGCTCGCTCACAACACCATTTTCAGCAATTGTTTCTTTCTGAACATTTAACACATTTGCTTTTACTTCATTCGTATAACAAACAACTCCGCCTTTTAGAAGTTCTCCTGCTCCAGGGACTGCTGTAAATTCCTGCTGGAACATCCCTCCTGTTAAACTCTCAGCACAAGCAATCGTCAGCTTTTCTTCCTTCATTCGCTTTATTAATTCATGCATCAAGGATGTTTCATCATAACCATATAAATATTCGCCAACTCGAGAAATAATTTCATTTTCGGTCTCATCTAAAAGTCTTAAAGCAGTATCCATTTGCTCATGCTTGGCTGTTAAACGAAGAGTTACCTCTCCATCAGATGCAAGAGGTGCAATCGTTGGATTGGTTTGAGCATCTATTAAATCTTCAATTTCTGTTTCAAGCATCGCTTCTCCAATCCCGAAAAATCTTAAAACACGAGATAGAATCACATCGTCCTCTTGAAGTATGGATCGAAGAGCCGGGTAGCCATATTTCAAAAACATTGGCTCCATTTCCTTCGGCGGTCCTGGGAGAAGCATATAGATATGTTTATCTCCTTCAAGCAGCATCCCAGGAGCCATCCCATGATCATTCGGAAAAATATGTGAATCCTCCAAAACAATCGCCTGTTTTTTATTATTTTCTGTCATTATTTTGTTTGTTCGTTCAAAAAAAAGTTCAATTGACTGGAGAGCTTCATTATTCATAATCAGCCTTTTATTCACATGCTTAGCGATCGTTTCCTTCGTTAAATCATCTTTGGTCGGTCCTAGACCCCCAGTGAAAATTAGAAGATCCGAACGATCTTCAGCAATTTCAATCACTGCTTTAAGGCGATCCGGGTTATCGCCAACACAAGTATGATAAAAAACATTAATCCCCAAATCGGCAAGCTGTCTTGACAAAAAGCGTGCATTTGTATTAACAATCTGCCCAAGCAATAGTTCGGAACCAACTGCAATTATTTCTGCATTCATGTAAACGCCACCTTATTTATATAGGATGAAAAAAGAACATTATTTAGAATTGATAAAGGCCCCCTTATTTTTGGCAAAATAGTCCCAGCCAGACCAAATCGTAAACACGAGTGCTACCCAAAGTGCTATATCATCAAAAGGAATCGAAAGCATTTCAAATATAATGTTATGCAGCAATAGTGCAGAAATAGCGACAATTTGTGTCCATGTTTTGATTTTCCCCAACTGATTTGCTGCCACAACCTCTCCTCCGCCCGCAAGAATAAGGCGCAAACCTGTAACAGCGAATTCTCGGCTAATAATTACAATAACAATCCAAGAAGGTGCGAAGCCAAGCTCAACCAGCACAATTAAGGCTGCAGACACAAGCAGCTTGTCAGCAAGCGGGTCAAGAAACTTACCTAAATTCGTAACAAGATTATATTTCCTGGCAAAATGCCCATCCACCCAGTCAGTTGCTGAAGCGATAATAAAAATGAGTGCTCCAACTAGATGAGTGACAGGAAGCGTAGCTCCCAATAATGAAAGCTCCCCCCATGAAAAAGGAACAAGCATTACAATTAAAAATAACGGGATTAGAAAAATTCTAGAAATAGTGATTTTATTTGGCAAATTCATGATTGTACCTCCAATATAGTAATAACGCGAAAAATAGTCATCGGACGATGACTATTCGTTGTTCGGTAAGTAGCGAATGGTAATATTCTGCGTAACCGATTGAGTCGGAGGAATAGCGTACTCAACTTTTTCATCATTTACATAGATTTCTGTCTCAGTTGATTTACCGATGACAATTTCAGCTTCCATTTCCTTAGAAAAATCTATTACCTGACTTTCATTTTCGCCCTTTTTCAGCGTCCCAGAAAAAAAGGACGTACCTTTTCCATTTAAAATATTGACCCATGTTTCTCCAGTAGAAACGACCTTCAATTCAAACCGGTCCGTATTTTTCAATTCATATACAGTTTTTTTGCCGCTTGATTGGGCAACAGTGATCTCTTGCTTAGGAGCTTCAATCTCCTCTTCAGCAGTTTCTTCTTCAGTCGTCTGATCTTCCTGTGTTGCTGAATTTCCACTAGTATCTCGTTCGGTGTCTTTTTCATTATCCTTAGCAAATTCATCCGATTCCTCAATACGTACAGGCTCTTTTCCAGTATTTTCAACGGGTTCCTTCGAATTGTTCCCATCAGTAGATTTTTGAAAAAAAGCGTAAGCAACAGCCAATGCCCCAATTATAAAAATTACAATTAATATTTTCGGAAGAATTTCAAAAACTTTTGATCTTCCTGTAGAAACATTCTGTCTCGTTTGGACGCGTGAAAGCTTTTCTGGAATATCATCATTTATCGTAGAAGGTATTTCACTTTTAAACTGCTCGAAAACCTCCTCAGGTTCAAGCCCTACTGCCTCCGCATACTGCTTAATAAACGCCCTTACATAAAACTGTCCGGGCATCATACTATAATTTCCTTCTTCAATACCAATTAAATATCGCTTTTGAATTTTAGTATCTGCCTGCAAGTCATCAAGACTCATGTTCTTAGCCAATCGTGCTTCCTTCAGTCGATTACCGAGTTCTGTCAATTTACAACACCTTCCAACTCACTTAAAAATCAAATCCGCCAAATTCAGAATCAGAAAACATCTTGCTTTTATTAACAATGTCATATTTTATTTCTTCTTCTGGGTCATGACGAAGCTCAATAATATAATCGAAGTCATCGATAGAATATTGAGTGTTTTCTACAAAAATATCTGGGTGCTCCACCACTTTTATTGCGGGAAGACTCATTATCTCACGGACAAGCTGCCAATGCTTTTCATTCGCTCTTCTGGATGAAACAATCCCATCTATTATGAATAGATTGTTTTCATTGTATTCATCATGAATAAGCTGATTGCGAATCGTTTGTTTTAAAAGAGTTGAAGAAACAAATAACCATCGCTTATTTGCGCAAACACTTGACGCAACAATTGATTCTGTTTTTCCTACTCGCGGCATTCCTCGTATTCCTATTAGCTTGTGCCCTTCCTGCTTAAATAATTCTGCCATAAAATCAACTAATAATCCAAGCTCGTCCCTTACAAACCTGAAAGTCTTCTTATCATCAGCATCTTGTTGTATGTATCTTCCATGCCGGACAGCTAAACGGTCCCTTAATTTCGGAACACGCAGTTTTATTAATCTTATTGTATCCATCGTATGTAATATTGACTCTAACCGAACAATTTGTTCATAGTTTTTTGCTAAAATTAATAAGCCTCTGCGGCCTTGTTCTACCCCGTTAATCGTTACAATATTTATCGAAAGCATTCCGAGAAGGGAAGAAATATCACCAAGCAACCCTGGACGGTTCTTTGTTATTTCATATTCCAAATACCATTCTGTTTTACTCATAAAGACCTCCTTTAGCCGTTGCCAATCGATTTTTCTTACCTCCTATATCATAAATGATTTCCTTAAAAGATGAAAGGATAAACCTATGCAAAAATTGCCATTATACATTTTTCGAAAAATTAAAAAAGAGAGGAGCTTGCCTCTCTTTTTTAACCAACTTATTTTTGTGTCCCGTTATCCTCTACAAGCTTTACCATCATGCTCGCAATGGCTTGCTGTTCATCCTTACTAGCAACAGACCAAAGGTCAGCGAGAATTTTTTCTTGTTCATTTTTCGGCTCCACTTGTTTCGCTAAGTAATCGCCAATTTGATAAGCAAGGTTATTAACCGTGTCTTTACTCATTCCTTGCTGCTGTCCCTGATCGAGACGATCACCAAGAAAGTCTTTCCATTGCTGCCAATTGTCAAGTACAGACATGATATTATCCTCCTTCATTAAAACAATGTTGTACACCATTGTACATTGTTATTTTGGATGTCGGAGAGACAAAATATGCATGATATTTATTTACTGTTGTATGAACATATTACGTATGCCAGCCTCCATTGACAGCAAGGACTTGACCAGTTATATAAGATGCCTGATCTGAAAGCAGAAATGATACTGAATCAGCTATATTTTCAGGTGAAGCGAGTCTTCCCATGGGAATATCATTTTTTATTCCCTCAAGCTCATCAAAGGAGAAGCCGTCGAGCATCGCTGTCTGCACAGCTCCAGGAGCGACGGCATTTACTCTAATTCCATTAAATGCTACTTCCTTACTTAACGCTTTAACAAAGGCTATTTGCGCCCCCTTTACGGTGGAATACGCTACTTCACATGCAGCTCCCGTCTGCCCCCAAATCGAGGACATGACAACAACATTTCCTCCCCCATTGGAAAGCAGCTTTGGTAAAAGCTCCTTTGTTAGTAAAAGCGGTGTTCTCACGTGGATATTTATTAATGAATCCGCCTGCTCTTCATCCAATTCGTGCAAGAGTCCATAATGACTTGTTCCGCTGTTATGTATGATAGCATCAACGGAAAAAATGTTTTTCACCACATGCTTATACCCTTTAGTTGTCGTAAGATCCGCTTGAATTGGAATATATTCTCCTCCGAAAAACTTCAATTGTTCTAATAACTGTTCAATGGCATTCTTATTTTTATTGTAATGCAAATATAAGGAATAACCTTGCTCAGCTAATTTAATCGCAATTGCTCCTCCAATTCCCCCGCTAGCTCCCGTTATTAATGCGAACTTTTTCATTTTTTCTACACCCATTTCCGCAAACTGAAGAAAGCGCCACTATATTAGCGCTTTTTCCTTCTATACATCTTAATTATTTTTTGGGAACAACCTGGCAAACCGTAAATTGCTCTTCTGAAATCAGTTCATCTGCCGCCAGCTCTATATCTGCTAATGTAATGCTTTCAAGCGTTGGCACCACATCAAATAAATCCATATCATTAAACGCATACCTAGTAAATTGGTTGGCGATATATTCAGGTGAATTAACAGCCCGTAAAAAAGTGCCGATCTTCTTCTTTTTCGTTCGCTCAATGCTTTCGTCAGTAATCGTTCCCTTTGCTCCTAAAATGATCTTTTTGATTGAGTCGGCAAGTTGATCAGGATTGCTTGTATCCCCGCCAATCATCGCAAAACCAAACCCATTCTCCTCTGTGTAATCAAAGGAAAAGGTTTCATCAATCAGCCCTTCATTATACAACAAACTGTAATGTTCTGAACTCTTTCCAAATAAAATATCGAGCATCACATTTAAGCTCAATTCCTTTTTTAGCATTTCTTTTCCTGATTGATTAGTGTTTCGCGCTTTTATTCCTACTAAACATTTAGATGTTTGCACATTCATCTCTAATACCTGTTTTTTCTCAACAACCACTGTAGGCTCATCTTCAAACTGTCGTTTAATTTCGGGCAGCTCTTTATAATCTTTACGTTCTTGGTTATCCTTTACCATCTTCATGATTTGTTCCTGATCGACAGGTCCAACTATAAATAATAGCATATTGCTCGGATGGTAAAACGTTTCATAACACTCATAAAGCATATCCTTTGTAATATGAGAAATCGATTCAATTGTACCAGCAATATCAATTTTTACTGGGTGGTTTTTATACATGTTTTGAATGAGCCCAAAATATAAACGCCAATCTGGATTATCATCATACATGGTAATTTCCTGCCCAATAATCCCCTTTTCCTTTTCAACCGTTTTCTCAGTAAAATACGGCGCTTGCACAAAATCAATTAACGTTTCAAGATTTTTCTCTACATTTGATGTGCTTGAAAATAAATACGCCGTTCTTGTAAAAGAGGTGAAAGCATTTGCCGAAGCTCCCTGTTTGCTAAATTGCTGAAATACATCGCCATCTTCTTTTTCAAACAGCTTGTGCTCTAAAAAATGGGCTATTCCGTCGGGAACTTTTACAAAATCCTCTTTTCCCGGTGGCAGAAAATGATTGTCTATCGATCCATATTTCGTAGTGAATGTTGCGTATGTTTTATTGAATCCTTGTTTTGGTAGTATATATACATCAAGTCCATTATCCAGTTTTTCATAGAATAATTCTTCCTGCAACTGTTCAAATATGATTTTTTTCATTATTTTACATCCCCCTTTCCAGTTAAAAAGTAAACAGTATCTAAGTTAATCTTTTTTGCAGCAGCAATAATATCTTCCTTTGTCACAAGATCCATTTTTTCCAACCACTCATCGAGAGAGATGTCATTCTTAGAAATAACATTATGGTAAAGAATTTCGACCATCCCTCTTGAAGTATCAACCGTTTCTAGTAGCTGGTTTTTAATGACTGCTTTCGTTTGCACAATCTCCTCTTCGGAGAAATCTCCTATTTTCATTGCATCCATTTGTTCATGAATGATACGTACTGCTTGATTATAATTTTTATTATCGATTCCTGACATGACCATCATTAATGCTTTATGGCTTTCAAGTCTGCTTGCAACATAATAGGCAAGACTTGCTTTTTCTCTAACATTGATAAATAGCTTGGAATGAGAGAATCCGCCAAATATCCCATTAAATACTTGCAGGGCATAATAATCCTCATCTCCGTACTTAATATTTGTTCGGTAGCCAATGTTTAATTTTCCTTGTTTTACATCTTGCTCTTCGATTACTTCATGTACATTATCTTTCGCATTATGACTAGATGAATCAATTAGTAGAGGCGCTCGATCAGAAAAATTGAATATGTCGGTAGCTACACTATATACCTCTTCCTCGTTCACGTCTCCGACAATATATAGATCAAGCTCATCCTGCTTCATAGCGTTTTGATAATATTCATATAAGCTTTCTGCTGTAATTGCATCTACTGCGCCCATTTCCCCATGAACATGGAGAGAGTACGGTTCCTCTTTACACATTTCTTGGACCAACCGAAAATTTGAGTAGCGCATTTTATCGTCATAAACAGATTGTATTCTTTGTTTTAACGTTCGTTTTTCATTATCAACTGTTTCTTTATGAAAAGCTCCTTCTTTCACATTCGGTTTTATTAATAATCCAGCTAAAAATTCAATTGCTTTTTTTAAAAGGGGTGTCGGATCGGATAAAAACTTTTCATTAGCAACTTCCAGTGAAATACTTATGATATGGTACTCACCCTTTTTGGCTAAGTCCACATATAAACTAGCCCCATATAGCTCATCTAGAAAAGATCGCAGCTTTCCTGTTGTCGGAAATTCCTCACTGCTGCTTTGTAACACATAAGGCAAAAGTGCCCGCAAGGTAGCATCTTCTTTATTTAACGGTGCCTTCATTTTCCATACGATCATATTGGTTTTATACTTATCGGTTTTTACAATATGAACTTTATAGCCAGCCATTGGTTTAACCGTTTCTGCAATAATATTCATATGACGCCCTCCTAATTGTATGTATGTATCTCGTCCAAGATTTATTTTCTGCAAACTCCTTTAAATTAAATCATATTCTAACTATAACTTGCCCTATTTCTTATTTTCAAGTTATTACCTGCAATAGTATGCTTGTAAAATCATATTAGATTACGACATGCCCAGAACCTTATCGGTATTGAGTTTTTCATACAAAATACATAGTAAGAATGAGAAATTACTAAATATTTTATTGAAATAATATATTGTGTCTATTATCCTTATATGTTATTTTATTTAAGCGATAAATAATAGTGCCCAGGAATTGGCAGAAACTTTTAAAAATTATTTCTAAATAGTAATTTTTAAAATAATCGATTTAAAAGGGGAATTAGCAGAAGGGGGGAGTAGTTGTGAATCAAAAGATTCCAACTTCTTATATTTTTGTTTTAGGGTTAATGCTTTTTGCGTTATTTTTTGGAGCAGGAAATTTAATATTTCCAATTATGATGGGTCAGGAAGCAGGAGAAAATATCTGGATAGCTATGGCTGGATTTGTCATTACAGGTATAGGATTACCAATATTAACTGTTATTGCTTTAGGTTATTCTGGGAAAAGTGATATTCAATCATTAGCGGCTAGAGTTCATCCAATGTTTGGGTTAATATTCTCTATTATTTTATACTTAGCTATTGGGCCATTATTTGCGATACCAAGAGCAGGAACGGTTTCCTTTGAAATTGGTATTCGTCCATTAATTCCAGAATCTATGGATACGATGGGGCTATTAATTTTCTCAATTATTTTCTTTGCAATCGCAACATTGCTTTCACTAAATTCTTCAAAAATTGTTGACATCTTAGGTAAATATTTAACACCTATTAAAATTAGTTTTTTGTCTCTTTTAGTTATAGTGGCAATCATTAAACCACTTGGCGCCCTTCAAAAACCTATTGGTAAATATACAGAAGGTTCATTCTTCGGTGGTTTTTCAGAAGGATATTTAACGATGGATGTTTTAGCAGCTTTCGTATTCGGTATCATTATTATCAATTCACTTCGCTCTAAAGGTGTGGAATCAGGCAGAGTGATTATGGTATCTACAATGAAGGCGGGTTTAATTGCGGCAGTTCTTTTAGTATTCTTTTATAGTGCATTAGCATTTATGGGAGCAAGCAGTGTTTCGGAATTAGGTATATTGGATAATGGCGGCTCCGTTTTAGCTGGAGTAGCTAATCTCTACTTTGGTTCATTTGGTGGTGTCATACTTGGCGCTCTCATCACTATTGCTTGTATGACTACTAGTGTAGGGCTACTCAGTTCTTGCGCTTCCTATTTTAATAAAATTTTGCCTAAAATTTCTTATCGGAGTTTTGTTATCATTTTTGCCATTTTTAGTACAGCTGTTGCAAACTTTGGATTAAGCCATTTGATTTCTATTTCTACACCAGTACTTACGGCCATTTATCCATTAGCAATTGTTTTATTAATATTAACCTTCTTCCATAATGCATTTAGCGGGAAGAAGATCGTCTATCAATTAGGGATGTTTTTTACATTTATCGTAAGTTTCTTTGACGGATTGAATACAGCTGGATTCGGTATAAAACCAGTTGACCAATTATTTACTTCTATCCTGCCATTATATGACGTTGGGTTAGGCTGGGTATTACCTGCGTTTATAGGGGTAATGCTAGGAATTATTATTGGTTTGTTTAATCCGAAGAGGAAGGAAAAAGAGGAAGAACAATTAATTTAATAGCCATTAAAGGTAGCCACAAAATATTAAAGTTTTTCTTTAATATCTGTGGCTTTTTTATTTAGAAAAATTGAAAAAAATCTGTTTCGATTATGGATAGGAAAAAATTCTAGAATCGTATTAAAGGCAAAGAAAAAGACCCACTCTTCATTTAAGAGTAAGGTCTTTCAAACGTTTTAACGGTTTCCTTTAATATATGGTACTCCAGATGCTTTCGGTGCGTCTGCACGGCCGATAAACCCTGTTAACGCAAGAATAGTCAGCACATATGGAGCAATTAATAAATATACATTAGGAATGTTCTCAAGGAACGGCAAGCTTGAGCCAATAATACTTAAGCTTTGCGCGAAACCAAAGAATAAAGCTGCACCCATCGCACCAAGCGGATGCCATTTACCAAAGATCATCGCAGCAAGTGCCATAAACCCTTGTCCACTAATCGTTGCATGGCTGAAATCAGATGTAATGGATTGTGCATAAATTCCACCGCCGATTCCGCCAAGCGCACCGGATAAAATAACGGCTATATAACGAATTTTTGTTACATTAATCCCCATTGTATCTGCTGCCATCGGATGTTCACCAACTGAACGGAGCCTTAAGCCAAATGGTGTTTTGAAAATAACATACCAGGCAATAATTGCAATAATAATTGCCACATAAGAGGTGTAATATGTGTTTGAGAAGAATATTCTTCCTAAAATAGGGATATCACTCAGAATCGGTATATCTACTTTGCTAAACCCTTTTTGAATGATATCTGTTTGTCCTTTATCATACATAAATTTCACAAGAAACAATGATACGCCTACCGCTAATAAGTTAATAGCTACCCCTGAAACGGTTTGGTCTGCTCTGAAGGTAATAGAGGCAACCGCATGAATAACTGAGAAAAGTCCCCCAACAACCATCGCTGCCAATAGAGACACCCAAGGAGTCATATCCCCAAAAACATCAGCAAATGTCAGATTAAAAACGATTGCGGTAAATGCACCAATTACCATCAAACCTTCTAGACCGATGTTAACTACACCGGAACGCTCTGAAAAGGTACCGCCAAGTGCTGTAAAAATAAGTGGTGCCGCCCACAGCATGGTTGAAGGGATAACAATTGATAGTATATCCATTAAGTTCACTTACTTCGCCCCCTTTTTGCCGATACGATCAATAAAGATGCGGATCATATAACTTGCAGCTACAAAGAAAACGATTAATGCAATTATGATATCGACAAGTTCATTTGGTACACCTGCTTCAAGCGGCATATTCAGCGCTCCTACTTTTAATGAACCAAATAGAACTGCAGCTAAAATGATGCCAATTGGTGTATTTCCGCCTAGTAACGCAACGGCGATTCCATCGAAGCCGACACCTGTAAAGCCACCTCTTATAGAAGCATAGCCAAATGTTCCAAGGCCTTCCATTGCACCAGCAAGACCGGCAAAAGCTCCAGAAATAACCATGGATAAAATGATGTTTGATTTTACACTCATACCCGCATATTCTGATGCATGTTGATTAAAGCCTACTGCTTTCAATTCATAGCCTCTAGAAGTTTTTTCTAACAGGAACCACATAATAAAAACACATATAAGTGCGACGATAATTCCCCAGTGTAACCGTGAATAATCTGTTAAACCTTCAAGAAATGGAGAACGAAGAGAAGCTGATTCAAAAACATCCGCTGTCCGGTCACTATTTTCTGAAAGTACTTTTCTTATAATATAGTTTGCAACATGCAATGCTACATAGTTCATCATAATTGTAACAATAACTTCATGCACTCGAAATTTTGCTTTTAAAAGACCGGGTATAAAAGCCCAGAGTGCACCTGCTGCTGCAGCTGCTAGGACAGCTAATGGAAGGTGAATCACTTTAGGTAATTCAAAAGCCACTCCAACCCATACTGCTGCAAGCCATCCTACTATTAATTGGCCCTCTACACCTATATTGAAAAGACCTGTTTTAAAGGCAAATCCTACTGCAAGACCAGCAAGAATATATGGAGTCACCTGACGAATTGTTTCCCCAGTATAATAAATATCTCCAAATGCTCCATCCCATAGAGCAATAAATGCTGCACCAGCATCATAACCGGTTATTAACATAATAATTGTACCGACAATAATCCCCAATAGAACGGCAAGAATCGGCACGATAATATTTTTCATACGACTAGACATCTGCTTTTTCACCTGCTTCCTTCCGTTTAGAACCGGCCATCAATAAACCTAATTCCTGTTCCGTCGTTTCCTTCGGATCAACAATCGCAACGATCTGCCCTTCATAAATTACAGCAATACGGTCACTTACATTCATAACTTCATCAAGTTCAAATGAAAGTAAGAGAACCGCTTTTCCATTATCACGCTGTTCAATTAGACGCTTATGAATAAATTCAATCGCTCCGACATCAAGACCGCGTGTAGGCTGTGCAGCAATTAGCAAATCAGGATTTCGATCGACTTCACGTCCAATAATCGCCTTTTGCTGATTCCCTCCAGATAATGCTCTTGCAGGTGTATATTCGCTCGGAGTACGGACATCAAACTCAGAAATTAACCCCTTTGCTTTTTTATAAATTTCTTTATAGTTTAATATTCCACCATTAGAATATGGTTTTTGATAATACGTTTGTAAAACCATATTTTCCCCAATCGGAAAATCAAGAACTAGTCCATGTTTGTGACGATCCTGTGGAATATGTCCTACACCAGATTCGGTTACCTTCCTCGGTGAAAAATTACGAATTTCCTTCCCATTTAACAGGATTGAACCGCTCTCAGACTTTCGGAGACCTGTAATTGCTTCTAGCAATTCGGTTTGGCCGTTGCCATCCACACCAGCGATGCCTACAATCTCCCCGGCTCTGATTGTAAGGTCTAAGCCATTAATTGCTGGCAGCCCGCGGGCATCTTTTACTCTTAAATCTTTTATTTGCAGAACTTCCTGTTTTGGACTGGCTTCTATCTTTTCAGTTTTAAAAGTTACTTCACGGCCAACCATCAAGCTAGCTAAATCATTCGGATTCGTTTCACTCACATTAACCGTCCCAATACCAACGCCTTTACGAATGACCGTTACCCGATCACACACTTCCATTATTTCTTTTAACTTGTGCGTGATTAATATGATTGACTTCCCTTCTTTAATCAGCGTCTTCATTATTTGGATTAGCTCGTGAATTTCTTGCGGAGTAAGAACGGCAGTTGGTTCATCAAAAATTAAGATTTCAGCACCACGGTATAGCGTTTTCAATATTTCGACACGCTGCTGCATCCCTACAGAAATATCTTGAATTTTCGCACGCGGGTCAACAGCTAAACCATATCTCTCAGATATTTCACTAACCTTTTTTTCAGCTGTTTTAATGTCAATTTTCCCGCCTTTTGTAATCTCACTGCCAAGGATAATATTTTCTGTAACTGTAAACGGATCAACAAGCATAAAATGCTGATGGACCATTCCAATTCCCAAATCATTGGCAATATTCGGATTAGTAATTTTAACAGACTTGCCTTTTACACGAATTTCGCCCTTTTCCGGCTGATATAAACCGAATAGGACGTTCATTAGTGTAGACTTACCTGCTCCATTTTCACCAAGCAAAGCATGGATTTCACCCTTTTTTAACTGCAGTGTAATGTTATCATTTGCTACAATCCCAGGAAATTCCTTACGGATACCCAGCATTTCAATTACGTATTCCATTTCTTCACTCCTTTTATAATAAGGAAATTTTTAGTAGTAAGAGGTCAGACTTTTAAAACTGAAAAAATAAGCTATAGAAAATACTTCTATAATTTTTAAATCCTTACTAGACTATAAGTGGTGAATCTAAGTGAAAAGTTGATTCATATCAACCCTTCAATTAAATTACCAAAATTGAATAGTCTTTATATAATCGCTTAAAAAAGGAATAAGGGGTCAGTCGTACAACCCGCTTATTCCGTTTTACTTCACATAAAATTATTCTGCTTTGAAATTAGCTAGCTCGTCTTTTGTACCTGGAACAGTGATGTCACCATTTTTGATTTTGTCTGTCCATTCTTTTACTGCAGCTTCGATATCTGCTTTTGTTGTTACTTCGTCATTAATTGGAGCTAAGCTAACACCATCTTCAGCTAAACCGTAAACAATTGTTTCTCCGCCAGGGAAGTTTCCTTCCATTGACTTCTTCGAAATATCTTGAACGGCGTGAGAAACACCCTTCATCGCAGATGTAATGATTACATTATGTTCTTTACCGTCGATTTCAACTACGCCCTCACCTGATTGGTCAGAGTCAACACCAATTGCCCAAATTTCTCTTGTAGGATCTTTTTTCTTAAGATCTTTTGCTTCTGTAAATAATCCGTTACCAGTACCACCAGCTGCGTGGAAAATTACATCAGCACCAGAAGAATACATTTGTGCAGCAGTTGCTTTACCTAAGTCTGCTTTATCGAATGCACCTGTATAATGAACATCTACTTTAATATCAGGATTTACAGCTTGGATACCCGCTAAGAAACCAGCTTCGAAACGCTCAATAACTGGGCTTTCCATTCCGCCGATAAAGCCAATATGATTTGTTTTTGTTGTTTTTGCAGCAGCTACTCCAGCAAGGAATGCTGCTTCTTGCTCTTTAAATAATACGCTTACAACGTTTGGCTGTTCAACCACATCATCAATGATTCCGAAGTGAACGTCTTTTTGTTGCTTCGCAATTGTGTCAACGTCAGCTTTTAATTTAAACCCGATTCCGAAAATTAAAGAAAAATCTTCACGAGCAAGCTTATTTAAGTTAGTCGCATAGTCTGCATCTGATTTAGACTGAAGGTAGTCATATCCGCCTTTCCCTTGCTTAAGTCCATTTTCAGCACCGAAAGCTTCAAGGCCTTCCCAAGCAGATTGGTTAAATGATTTGTCATCAACACCGCCAACATCTGTTACCATTGCAACTGAGAACTTGCTTTCTTTATCTCCGCCGTCCTTAGCTGTACCTTCGTCCTTTTTATCACCATTTCCACAAGCACCTAAAATCGTTCCGGCAGCTAGTGCAAGTGACAAAACTACACCAAATTTGCGTTTTTTCAAGGTATGTACCCCCTATTGTTATTTTTATCCCGACAGTAGAATCTATTAGAGCAGTGATTCATTTAAGCCTATAAACCCCTTAATTTTTAAATTCTTTTTCTAAGGACTTGGAAGCTAAACTTATCTGCTCTAAAATAATTGACTGAATACAGAATCGGCTCGTCCATTTCATCGAAATGCATTTGCTTAAGTACAAGCAAGGCAGTTTCAGGATCACATTCGAGGATTGGAGAAACTTTTTCGTGATATCCTATCGGTTCGATAGAAGCAACAGCATAAGTAATCTTCCGGCTAGTTCCGTATTCAAGCATATTGAAAATGGATTCCTGCTCGTGAGAAAACGTACCAGTAAGTATTTTATCAGGTACTTTATCTATACAATACACAACCGGTTCACCATTTGCTGTTCTAACCCTTTCTATCACGACAATTTCTTCATCCATCTCACAGGAGAAACGGCGTACATCCTCTTCTGTTGGTCCCATTGTTGATGAACTTAAGAAAATGGTTCCAGGCTTCATTCCTGCTTGCAATATCATGTCAGTAACGCTGCTTAGCTGTTCAATACCTGAAGTAAATAGTGGCTTCGCATTTACAAATGTACCCACTCCATGACGTCGAATGATAACGTTTTCTTCTTCGAGAATACGAAGAGCTTCCCGGAGAGTCGCTCGGCTAACGCCAAGCTGTTTAGCAAGATCGAACTCAGAAGGAAGTTTCTCTCTTTCCTTATAAATACCGTTCTCAATATCTTGCTTCAAATGGTCAATCACTTGTAAATATAAATGCCGGTTATCTGACTTAATAGACATTCAGTGTTCCTCCAACCAATTTTCGTAAAGGACATCAGACCTCTGATGTTCAATCATTCCTACTAATCGAAAATACTATAACACTTTTTACCCAATAATGAAATAGTATTTTCAAAAATGACTTAAAAAGCTGGTTATATTCTCACTGACATTTTTAATTCCGAGAACAGAAAACGATATAGTCTTTGAAAACGGTATCATCTAGGCTGCATATAAATTTCCACTACATTGGACATATTTATGAAATACCTATATCTTTATCGATTTTATAGCTAATCTCATCGAAATTCTGTCTTTTTTTTACCAGTTTATTAGTATAGCATAAAAAAGGATCCACCTGCAGATGGACCCTTTTTGGCTATTGTTTTAGCTCTAGCGCTTTCGCCTTACTAAATTATGAACTTGCTTCGTCAGAAGGCTTACCAAGGAGAACTGCCCTCGGCTTACTCCCTTCATATGGACCGACAATTCCTCTTGCTTCCATTTCATCAATCAGCCTTGCAGCCCTTGAATAGCCAATTCGAAAGCGACGCTGCAGCATGGAAACAGATGCAGTCTGCATTTCAAGAATAAGCTCAACTGCTTCATCATATAGATCATCGTCAACTTCAGCTGTTGTTTCTGGTATATCATCTGGGATCATTTCTTCTTGGTATTGGGCTTTTTGCTGTTCAATGACAAAGCTGACAACTTCCTCAACTTCTTCATCCGACAAAAATGCTCCTTGAACTCGAACAGGCTTGGAAGCACCGACTGGCAGGAAGAGCATATCTCCTCTGCCAAGCAATTTTTCAGCCCCGCCCATATCAAGAATTGTACGTGAATCTGTTGCAGATGAAACGGCAAAAGCAATTCGAGAAGGAATATTCGCTTTAATGACTCCTGTGATGACATCAACTGAGGGGCGCTGTGTTGCAATAATTAGATGGATTCCCGCAGCACGAGCCATTTGTGCAAGCCTTGTTATTGCATCTTCAACATCTGAGGATGCAACCATCATTAAATCAGCAAGCTCATCCACAATCACGACAATGTATGGCAGTAGCGGCTGCTGGCCATCCTCTTCTGCATTATGTCTTTTCACATAATCATTATACCCTTCAATATTTCTTGTTCCTGAATGAGAGAATAGTTCATAACGTCTCTCCATCTCACTAACAACTTTTTTTAATGCTTGAGATGCTTTTTTTGCATCGGTTACTACCGGTGCCAGCAAATGAGGAACCCCATTATATACATTTAACTCTACCATTTTAGGATCAATCATCATCATTTTCACTTCATGCGGTTTTGCTCTCATTAAGATACTCGTAATAATGCCATTGATACAGACACTTTTTCCGCTTCCCGTTGCACCTGCCACTAGTAAGTGGGGCATTTTATTTAGTTCTGCTAATACTGACTCACCTGTAATGTCACGGCCAAGTCCAATTAATAGTTTCGAGTTCGGTTTATCATTTTGTTTTGATTCAATCACTTCTCTTAACGACACCATGGCAACTTCCGAATTTGGAACTTCAATACCGATGGCTGACTTCCCTGGGATTGGCGCCTCTATTCGTATATCCTTTGCTGCTAGAGCAAGTGCTAAATCATCATTTAAGCTGACAATTTTACTCACCTTCACCCCTACATCTGGATGCACCTCATATTTCGTCACAGCTGGTCCTAAATGGACTTGAGTTACCCTTGCCTTTACACCAAAGCTTTGGAAGGTCCTTTCGAGCTTGGCAGCATTTGCGTGGATTAATTCATATTCGCCACTCTGATCCGTCAGCCGGGGGAGCTTTAATAATCTCATTGGCGGCAGTTCATAATCTTTATTCTCAACTTCTGTAAATGTGATTTGCGGCGAGGAATCTATTTCTGCTTCAGAAGTGGAAGGCTCTTTCTCCTTATTGGATCCATCACCGTCTGTTTTCTCATTCTCATACGCTGCCTTTTGTGTAAAACTAGAAATAATAGGTTCAGGATTAGACTCTTCGAAGAAATCTTTTCGATTAGTAATCATCATACTAGGTTCTGTTTCTTGTTCCTTTTCTTTTTCATTTAACTCTTTTAATTGGGCTTGCCTAGCTAATTTTTTTTCTTTTTGTGCCTCTTTCCATTCTTTCATATCGCTTATAAAAGCTTCCCATTGTCTTTTCATGACATTCGAAATGCCTGATCCCATTTTACCTAGAGCATCCCCAAGTGTTTTTCCTGTTAAAAGGATAAAGCCAATAATAATAAGGACGAATGCAATTATTTTTGTTCCAGCTTCATCAAACAGAAAATAAAAGAGGGCAAATAGGGTTGCGCCAAGCATTCCTCCGCCTAAATCTGTTGTACTTGTTTCTCCATTGACTTCCATCCAAAACAATTCCCAAGTATTTGCAATTACACTTGGGTCCTGAAATTTGCCGTCATTCGATAGCAGCTGGAAAAGAGAAACATGGCTCAATAAGAGGAGAGAGGATATGATTAAATAGAATCCGATTAATTTCGTATGTAATAGATATGGGACCGTTCTTTTCCACATAAGATAGCCCGCAAAAACAACTAAGCATAATAGACTGAGCATATACCACTCACCCATGAAGAAGCGGAAAAACATAACTGTGGCTTTTCCTACTGCTCCAAGCTTTGCCATTGCGATGGCGGATAAGGCAATTAATACTAAAGCAAACAGCTCATATTGGAGTGTTTTCTTTATATTTTCTTTTTTTCGTGTTCTTCTACGCTTTTTTTTAGCCATTTGATCACCTAATTAAATTTCTTCTTTTTCCCATTTTAAACAAAAATATCATTCCTCATCCAATATTCAGTTTGAATGAATGAAAGAAAGCAGCCAATCGTGGCTGCTCTGAAGTTTTCTTCATTATATCATATTGCATCCATACACTGTTACGCTAATGTTATTTTTGTACCTGGTGTATATTTTTCATCCATGAAATGAGCGGGGTCACTGCTCATTACCCGAATCACAGTACATTCCCGACTTCCTTCCATTTCTACAAGAAGTGGAATTCCATTATGTGTTACCATTGCTTGTTTGCTATATTCAGCTGCCTCTGTTGGAAAAACAAGCTCATGAGGCATTGATGTATAAAGAATCATTGAACAATCCCTTCATTCCCTTGTTTATTTTTCTCTATCAATTCATCTAATTTTTTGAGCGCTTGCCCAATTCCGCCAACCCCATCAATTAACCCATACTCAACAGCATCTGTTCCGACTACATTTGTTCCAATATCCCTAGTTAGATTGCCTTTTGCAAACATCAAGTCCTTGAAGCGTTCCTCAGAAACATTCGAATGTTTAGTAACAAAATTAATTACCCGATCCTGCATTTTATCCAAATACTCGAAAGTTTGCGGGACTCCTATCACGAGTCCAGTTAATCTAATCGGATGAATCGTCATTGTCGCTGTTTCAGCAATAAAGGAATAGTCACAGGAAACAGCAATTGGTACGCCAATCGAATGTCCTCCTCCAAGCACGATCGAAACTGTTGGTTTTGACAATGAAGCAAGCATTTCAGAAATAGCCAATCCTGCCTCCACATCTCCCCCTACCGTATTTAAAATGACAAGCAATCCTTCAATTTTTGGATTTTGTTCAATCGCAACAATTTGCGGGATGAGATGCTCGTATTTTGTTGTTTTATTTTGCGGCGGCAGTTGGAGATGTCCTTCAATTTGTCCAACAATCGTTAAACAATGGATTTTTGAATCTTGCGAAAGCTGTGGGACATTTGTTTGACCTAGCTGCTGTATTTTATCAATCAGACTTGGCGGTTGTTCTTCTTTTGTTTGATCAGGCTGTTCATTTAAAGAATCATTCTGTTTTTTTTCATTTCCCATCATTTTTTTCTCCCTTCAATCCAATAAAGCTGGAATTCTTAAGCCATATAGGTTTAGTATGGTCGTTGATGGGGATTTAATGCGGAGAAACCATTAATGAACAAATATGCAAGCACCTTCTGGTAGTAGTGAATCAGACGATGCCCTTTTGTTTAGATTATATCTCCATAATAATAGGGAGTATCATTGGTCGTCGTTTTGTTTTCTCAAACAAATATTGGTTCAGTTCATCTCTCATATCTTGTTTGATACCTGTCCAATCAAAAGAATCTTTTGAAATGCTTTTTTCAACGATGTCGCGAACTTTTTTTGATGCTTCCACAAGCAGCTCTTCTGACTCCCTTACGTAAACAAACCCTCTTGAAATGATCTCCGGTCCAGCTGATATTTTTTTCTCTTTTTTATTTAAGGTCACAACTACTAATAATATTCCATCTTGTGATAGAAGCTTGCGATCTCTTAGTACAATGTTCCCGACATCTCCAACCCCGCTTCCATCTATGAGCACATTCCCAGCAGGGATACGGCCAGCTGGACGAAATATCCCATCTGCTAGTTCTACCACTTCACCTTTTTCAGGTATAAAAATCTGTTCATCTGTTAAGCCACATTCCATCGCTAATTTTGCATGCGCATGTAACATCCGAAATTCGCCATGAACTGGAATAAAAAACTTCGGTTTCATTAAGTTAATCATAAACTTTAATTCTTCTTGGCTTCCATGACTTGACGTATTGAAAGTTCCTCTTCCAGAAATCACACTGGCACCTGCTCGGTACAACATATCAATCGTCTTAGCAATGAATACCTCGCTTCCCCTTATTGGCGATCCCGCAAGAAGAACGGTATCTCCTTTTCTAACATTCACTTGCTTATGGGTTTGCTTAGCCATTTTCTGAAGCACTTCAATCGGCTCACCTTGCGCCCCAGTTGTTAATATCACGAGTTCATCATCAGTATAAGCTGATAGTTCTGTAATTGGGATCATCGTATCTTCAGCTACATGTAAATATTGTTGCTGGAGAGCTATATCCACTGCCGTTTGTGAAAATCTGCCCACAATCGCTACTTTTCTACGACTTGCAAAAGCAGCATCAAAAATATGCTGAATTCTTATAATGTCTGAAGCAAAGGAAGCAGCAATAATTCTTCCTTGTGCTTGATGAAATACATCCGTAACCTGTTTTACTACTTTTGATTCTGATAAAGAATAACCGGGCTTTTCTGCCTCTGTGCTATCAGATAAAAGACAGAGAACGCCTTCATCACCAATTTGCGCCATTTTGCTAATATCTGTTTTATATCCATTTGCAGCTGCTTGATCAAACTTAAAATCCCCCGTATAAACTATGTTTCCTTCCACCGTATGGATGCAAATGCCAACACTGTCAGGAATACTATGAGTTGTATGATAAAAGGATACTTCGCTTGAGCTGCATTTAATTTTGGTATCCGTACAGACCTCGATAAAATTTAGCTTTCCTTTAAATTCCTGTTCCTTCACTTTCACTTTCGCGAGTTCAAGTGTAAGTTTTGTCCCATACACAGGAACATCGATTTCACTAAGAATATAGGAAAGAGCACCAATATGATCTTCGTGCCCATGTGTTAAAAATATGCCTTGTACCCGTTCCTTATTTTGCGTTAAATAAGTGATATCAGGAATGACAATATCAATTCCGAGCATTTCATTTTCTGGAATCATCAGTCCAGCATCCAGTACAAAAATGTCCTCATCCACTTCCACAAGGTACATATTTTTGCCGAATTCCCCTACTCCTCCAATTGCCATTACCTTGATGCTTGTTTTTCGTTGATTGTTCAATGTAAACTTCCTCCTACAATATGTTGTCCGACCATAGATCAGTTACCAATATTATACTTGAAGGAGAAAATAAATAAAATATTTAAAAAACCAACCAGATAATGATCGCTGATTGGTTTTTGTGATACTTTATTTATTTGTCATAAATAATGAAACTAAATCACTTCTTTCTTGCTCGGAAAGTGGCACTAATGGTAGCCGTACAGATCCGACATTAAGCCCTTTAAGCTGCAGCGCCGTTTTTACTGGTGCCGGGCTTGGAGCTGCAAATAATCCTTCCATAATTGGCAGCAGCTCTCGATGAATGGAAGCTGCCTTTTGATTCTCTCCATTTAAAAACGCCTGAATCATCGCCTGCATTTCATTTCCGATCACATGTGATGCTACAGAAACTATGCCTTTACCACCAATTGCTAAAACAGGGATTGTCAAGGCATCATCTCCACTGTATAGAAGAAAGTCTTCACCCGTACCGGCAATAATTTTAGCCATCGCATTTAAATCTCCGCTTGCTTCCTTAACTGCAACGATATTTTGTATTTTAGAAAGTCGAATGATTGTTTCCGGCATAATATTTACCGCAGATCTGCCGGGTATGTTATAAACCATGACAGGCAGTTTTGTATTTTCTGCAATGCTTTTAAAGTGTTGGTAGAGCCCTTCTTGATTTGGCTTATTATAATAGGGGGCTACTGCCATGATGCCGTCAACCCCTATTTGCTCCGCCTTTTTTGTTAATTCGATAGAGGCGTACGTATTATTACTGCCAGTGCCTGCAACAACTGGGATCCTTTTATCAACTACTTTTACTACATGTTGAAATAATGCAAGCTTTTCTTCCTTAGATAAAGTTGGTGATTCCCCTGTTGTACCAGCAACAATAAGGGATTCTGTTCCATTCTCAATGAGATGATTGATAAGCTGAGTAGTTTTCGAAAAATCGATATGACCTTTCCTATCGAAAGGTGTAACCATTGCTGTTGAAACTCGCCCAAATTGAATCATTGCTACACTCCCTTTTAAAACTAATAAAACTTAGCTAAATTTATTATTGCAGAACATTTTCTTTTTCTAATTGAAAGGCATCATGCAGGGCATTGACTGCTTTTCCTAAATCAAGCTGTTTTACAAGAACCCATATCGTTGTATGGCTATCTGCCGACTGTAAGATACGTATGCCTTGTTCAGATAGAGCTGTTACAATTTTAGCGGCAACACCTGGGACACCTTGCATGCCTGCTCCAACAACAGAGACCTTTGCGCAATCAAATTCCACGATTGGGTTGTGTCCTAAGTTCCTTAATATGGTTATAGCTTTTTCTGACATTTCTTCTGTAACAGTGTAGGTAACTCCATTTGGATATATATTTATAAAATCCACACTGATTTCTTCATTTGCCATGGCTTGAAAAACTTCAGCTTGTAAGTTGTACTGGTTCTTCTTCGCAATGACTTTAATTTGTGTGATATGGGGAAGATGAGCGATTCCAGTTACTAATCGTTCCCTTATGTCAGTACCCCTGCCTTCTTTGTTTATTGTAGTTACTAATGTCCCTAACCCATCTGAGTAATTAGAACGAATGCGTATGGGTATTTTTGCCTGCATCGCTATTTCTACAGCTCGAGGATGAATGACTTTCGCACCCTGATAAGCCATATTACATACTTCTGTATAAGTAACAATAGATAGTGGACGGGCATTTTCGGCAATCCGCGGGTCTGCTGTCATTATACCATCTACATCTGTAAAGATTTCAATCCATTCCGCTTTCAAAGCTACACCTAATGCGGCGGCTGAAGTATCGCTTCCACCTCTTCCGATTGTTGTGACATCCCCATTTTTTGAAGCTCCTTGGAATCCTGCAACAACTATACAATCATTCGCTTCTAATTCCTTAAGTAGCCTTTCACATTTCATATCAATAATTTTTGCATTTGTGTGATCATTATTTGTTCGAAATCCCGCCTGAGCACCTGTTAAGGCAGTAGCCTGAATACCATGTTCTAAAAGCATGTTCGTAAAGACAACACTCGATATAATCTCGCCGCAAGAGAGTAGGAGATCATTTTCTCTTTTGTTAATCAGCATTTTTTTAGTTTCTACCAGAGAGAGTAATGTATCCGTTGCGTACGGGTCTCCTTTTCGCCCCATTGCTGAGACGACAACAACTAGTTTATATCCATCGGATATTGCCTTTTTAATATGTTTTAATGCATGTTCTCGACTGTTTTTATCACGTACAGATGTGCCTCCATATTTTTGCACAATAATTTTCATCGTTACACCTCTGAATATCTCTTCATTTAAAGTTAAATGCTAAAAAACGCCTAACTTAGCTAGTGCAACGATTAGAATATGAAAGGGAAATATTTGTACAAAGATAACAAAGCTTAGGCTTATTCAAATGAAATGCGTCAGCGCCTTAATCATCGCTGCACAAACGCAGAAGGGCCGGTTCTTTCGATAAAGGAGACAAAATGAGCGATAGCATATTGATGTCGACTTATCGTAAGGAGGGGCCCTGAAGTTTGATAGGCGATAGGACGTTTGCGCTGGACAAATCCGAAACTCCAAAGTTAAAGTTCACGTTTTTAATTTACGATACCTAATTTTATTAAACTCTCCGCTATTTGGACTGAATTCCATGCAGCCCCTTTTAGTAGATTATCAGAAACAACCCACATATGGAAACCTTTTGATTCATCTAAATCCTTGCGAATTCTTCCAATGAAGACTTCACTTTTACCGACACAATCAGCAGGCATTGGATAGATTTGATTGTCTGGATCATCCTGCAGAACGACTCCAGGTGCAGTTTCAAGTAGATCTTTTACTTCTTGAACATGTACTCCTTCTTCATTCACTTCAAAATAAACGGATTCCGAATGCCCAGTTGCAACAGGCAGCCTTACACATGTTGCCGCTACTTGAAGATCAGGCAGACTCATAATTTTCTTCGTTTCATTAATCATTTTCATTTCTTCAAATGTGAATCCATTTTCCACAAATTTATCAATTTGCGGAATTGCATTAAAGGCAATTTGATAATGCTTCTTATCCCCCTTAACAGGAAGAATAGCCGGTTCATACGATTCGTTATGAATAATGGCCTTTGTCTGGCTATAAAGTTCCTCAACTGCAGCTGCCCCTGATCCAGAAACAGCTTGATATGTTGAAACAATAACTTTATTCAGTCCATATTTTTGCCTAATAGGTTCTAGCGCAACAACCATTTGAATCGTAGAACAATTAGGATTCGCAATAATTCCTTGGTGTTTTAACAGGGCGTGCTCATTCACCTCTGGAACGACCAATGGAACATTTGCCTCCATTCGAAAAGCACTCGTGTTATCAATAACAATCGCTCCATGCTTAACAGCATGTTCCGCATACTCTTTTGAAACACTGCCCCCCGCACTAAACAATGCGATATCCACACCGAAAAAACTTTCCGGACTCACTTCTTTAATGGTATGCTCCACACCATTAAATTGAATTTTCTTACCCGCTGAACGGGGAGAAGAGAGCAAAGTAAGTTTAGAAATAGGGAATTTTTTTTGCTCCAGGGTTTTTAGCATTTGCTGCCCTACAGCTCCTGTTGCTCCTAATATTGCTACATGATATCCATTTTTCTTTTCCATCTTTATATCCCCTTTCTTTTTTAAATCTTTTTTTCTAGCAAAAAGATAAATTGACTTTATATGATAGAATTTTCTTATAATATCATTCATTCTAACATATTCATTCTTTAAAGTAATAAACTTTTTGCTAGAAAAATGCAGGGGGTTTTCTTTAGTCTTTAAACCTCTCAACAATGACTGGCTGCAGTTGTTTTCCCTCTATCGCCATCTCAACCGTCTGGGATAATTGTGTCATCCTCGCTACCATCGAATTTGGCTTTTTTATGGGGTCATCTTGACCATATGGTATAAAATAAATATTTTTCGTTGCCATCAATCTCATTAAATTAACACCATTCAGTCCAAGTGCATCATTTGTTGATATCCCTAACACAACTGGCTTTTGGTTTCTTAACGTAGCTTTAGCTGCCATTAAAACAGGATTATCTGTCATCGCATTAGCAAATTTACTCATTGAACTTCCGGTTAAAGGTGCTATAACCATGCAGTCTAATGGAATTTTTGGTCCAAGCGGCTCTGCTTTAACGATGGAATCTATTACTGTATTCCCTGTTAGGTCCTCTATTCTCTGAATCCAATCCTCGCCTTTTCCAAACCTTGTTTCTGTATTTTGTACAGTAAAAGTGACAACAGGAAGAACCTCGGCTCCTTCGTTTACTAGCCTTTCGATTTCTGGAAATACTGCATCATACGTACAATGTGAACCTGTCAGTCCAAAACCGATCCGCTTTCCTTTTAGACTCATTTGATTCGTTACCCCTTTCACTTTTTTACATCTTCTTTTATTAATTGTGACAGAACGTTTGCTAAGATCTTCCCTGCTGTTTTTGGAGCAACAATCCCCGGAAGGCCCGGCGCAAGCAATGCCTTTACTCCTCTTTTCTCTGCATATCTAAAGTCTGTTCCTCCAGGTTTAGAGGCAAGATCAATTATCAATGTATGAACAGGCATATTTGAAATAACGGATGCTGTAACAATCAAATGCGGGATTGTATTTATACATATATCAACATCCTTTACCGCATTATTTAAATCACTTAATTTAAACGGAGTAAGCCCCATTTCTGTAATTCTTGCAATATGCTCACTTTTTCTAGCTCCGACCTTCACCTTTGCTCCAAGTGCTTGAAAAGTTCTTGCCACACTCATCCCTACCCTACCTAGCCCTAATACCGCAATAGTAGAGCCATGAATCGTAGTGTCAGTATGCTGGATTGCCATCATAATCGTTCCTTCAACAGTCGGAATGGAGTTATAAATGGCAACATCGTCTCTTTCAAATAATTGAACAAGGCGCCGATTAGCCTGTTCCGTTATGTCGTCTAAATAAGAGTTGCTAATTCCTGAATAAACAGTACAATGTGGAGGTGTTTCATTAAGCATTTCTTTTCGCAAATAAACTTTTTCATTTGAAAAAATTGTTTCAATTTGACCGTCTAAGCCAGTTCCAGGTACTGGTAAAATAATGGCATCCTTCGTTGAAAACTCCACTTCATCTATTTTTTCCTTGACTGCTCCTGTAAAAGCATGATCTAATTGCTCGAAGCCAATCAAAGAAAGCTTTGCATCCAAATCAGTAAGTTTGCGAATGATCTCAAGTTGCCTAGCATCTCCGCCGATAACTGCTATTTGTATCCCTGTCAGCATGAAACCCTCACCTTCTTCTAAAGATTCGTACAGGAATTTTCTATTAGAACTACTTCAACATCTTATGTATCGAAATGAAAAACGGTGAGTTTTCCACGAAAGAAAAACGTGTTCCCTCCCTTTAAGAAGGTGTGCAGTTTGATTTTATATAAATAAAAAAAGCACACTGGCTATGCCAGTCTGCCTCATTATCTAAATTTTTTCATTCCTCTTCTTCTTCTGAGATATCAAGAATAATCATATCATTTCCGATTTTTTTTATATGACTCCATGGAACTCTTATTTCATCACCTTGTCTTTTTAGACCAAACCATTTCAACGAGGGAATAACCAATGCTTGTATTTGTCCATTTTTCTCATTAATTTCTAAATCAGTTTGGCCAAGAACGCCTAATCTTTCTGCTTTCTTCACATCTACAATTTCTTTTCCGCTTAATTCACTTAATCTCATTCTTCAGCCCTCCATTTTTTTATCCTCCTTACTAACTTATCGTTTCTTAATAAGAATTAGACTATATAAAAACAGCCTGCTGAAAGCAACAGGCTGTTCTGGTAATTATCTATTTTTTGGCATTTCTCCGTCAGGACTGATCAACGCAATTGAATAGTTATCTGTGAATATTTCATTTGCCATTTTATCTACACCTTGCTTTGTAACAGCATCAATCTGTTCAATGATCTCATCTAATGATCGATGGCGGCCCAATAAAAGCTCATTCTTACCGTTTCTGCTCATACGGCTATTTGTACTCTCCAAGCTTAACATCAGACTGCCCTTTAATTGCTCTTTGCTATTATTTAATTCTTTTGCAGTTATACCTTCTTGTTTCAGCTTGCTTAATGTTTCTTGCATCGTTTCAAATAGAACATCCAGCTGTGCTGCCCCAGTTCCACCGTAAAGAGTAACAATACCGCTGTCCTGGAATGCGGAATGATAAGAGAATACTGAATACGCTAGCCCTTTTTGTTCCCTTACATCCTGGAATAAACGGCTGCTCATGCTGCCCCCAAGAATATTATTTAAAATAATCAGATCATACATATCATCATGACCAACTTGAAGACCGTCAAATCCTATACATAAATGGGCTTGTTCTGTATCCTTCTTCCTTGTAATATTGTTTGAATGAAATGCAGGCTTTCGTTCTAATTTTTCCCGGCTTCCACCCTCATATGACCCAAAAAATTGTTCAACCTCATGAATAAACGACTCTGAAATATTCCCAGCAATAGAAATGACAACATTATCAGGTGTATACATATTATGTACATAATTCTTTAATGTTTCACCATTAAAAGTGGCTAATGTTTCTTCTGTACCTAGAATCGGATAGCCTAACGGATGATTTTCATAGATCGCTTTACTAAGGAGATCATGAACAATATCATCTGGAGTATCCTCATACATTTTTATTTCCTCATACACAACTTTCTTCTCTTTATCCAATTCTTCTTCGACAAAAGTAGAATTAAAAAACATATCGGCTAAGACTTCGAGTGCAAACTTAGCATGTGTGTCTAGTACTTTTGCGTAGTAGCATGTATATTCTTTTGATGTAAAAGCATTTACTTGTCCACCGATACTATCAAAGGACTCAGCTATCTCTCTAGCTGTTCTTGTTTTCGTTCCTTTGAAAAACATGTGTTCAAGAAAATGAGATATCCCATTATTCTCCGGATTTTCATCCCTTGAACCCGTTCCAATCCAAACGCCAATGGCAACGGAACGAACCGTTGGTATATTTTCTAATACAACTCTTACCCCATTTTTACATGTATACTTCTTAATCAAAAAAATTCCTCCTGTTCCAGAACTCTGCTGCATCCCTCTAGTTTAAACTATCTTCGTAAAAATTTCCAAAATATTTGTTTCTCCCCCTAAAATCATTCATTTATTTTTTATCCATCGTTCGTTCCGTATTTAACACGTCTGAAACTGTCCCTATTTGTAAATTTTTATTCTTGATTTGTATAATTAAACGATCAAGAGACTTTGCTGTTGAATCGGTAGGATGCATTAATATCAGTGCACCGTTATGCACTTTGCCCATTACACGTTGGATTAATTGATCAGGTGTAGGTTTTTTCCAGTCAACCGTATCAACCGTCCACATAACCGTTCCAAGTTTTTCTTGTGCGGCGATTAGTACCGTTTCATCTCTATAGCTACCGCTCGGGGGTCCAAACCATTGGACAGACTTTTCCGTAGTTGCTTTAATGACCTCATTTGTCTTTAGAATTTCTTCCCTTGTCTTTTCAGCAGAAGTTTTTGCCATGTCTGGATGGGTATAAGAATGATTGCCAAGCTCATGTCCTGCGGCATCAATCATTTTTGCTAAATCTGGGTTATTTTGTACCCATCTGCCTTCTAAAAAAAAGCTTGCAGATACATGATGCTTTTTCAATGTCGCGAGTATATCCGTTAAATATTCATTGCCCCAAGCCACATTTATAATAAAGGCGACCATTTCTTTTTCTGGATGTCCCTTATAAACCGGGCTTGGCGGCAAATCACTTAAATTTATTTTCGGTTTAATTTGCTTAAAAACTAATTTATCTTTATCATATTTACCTTCAGACTTCATTTTTTTATAAGAGGCTTCAACGTCCACTTCAACACCATTCAATCCAGGGATTGCTTTCCAAACTCGATCAATAACGGCATCCTGTGGAGGGATGTAGTAGTCAGTGGATCTATTTACAATTTCGGTATACAATGAATCCTTTTGCTTAATAGCGCTTTCAGATTCTGTCCTCAAACCGAAAACATATTGTGCTGTAAATGGATTATTAACGAGCAATAATGCAAATAAACAAATAATCGCAAAATGAGTCACCTTTCTCATCCATATAGCCTCCTTCACTTAACACTATGTTTTGAAGGGACAAGGTAGAACGCCTAAGTCCTCACTATCTAGTATGCAGTATTTGCTTATTTTTAAAACACGAATATTTTTGAATATAACTGCATGCAAAAAGCCAGGAGTGGCCTCCTGACTCTCTTGATCAACCTTTACTTTTCTGCCTTTTCAGCTTGCTCACGCTGTTCTCGAAGAACGGCTTTTCGTGATAAATTCACACGGCCCTGCTTATCAATTTCTGTTACTTTGACCAGTAATTCATCACCTAATGCAAGGACATCTTCTACTTTCCCAACTCGTTCCTCAGCTAGCTCAGAAATATGGACAAGGCCATCTTTGCCATTAAAAATCTCAACAAATGCACCGAACTTTTCAATTCGTTTTACTTTACCTAAATACATTTGACCAACTTCGACTTCACGAACAATATCCTCAATAATTTTCTTCGCTTTTTGGTTCATTTCTTCATTAGTAGAAGATATGAATACCGTTCCGTCTTGTTCAATGTCAATTTTTACACCAGTTTCTTCAATAATCTTATTAATTTGCTTTCCGCTTGGTCCAATAACATCACGAATTTTATCTGGATTAATTTCCATTGTCAGGATTTTTGGTGCATACTTAGAAAGCTCTACACGCGGCTGTTCAAGCGTGGCAAGCATAGAATCCAAAATTTGTATACGTCCCTTTTTCGCCTGCTGAAGTGCTTCCTCTAATATTTCACGAGAAAGGCCTTCAATCTTAATATCCATTTGTAAAGCTGTTACACCTTTTGCCGTTCCAGCTACTTTAAAGTCCATATCACCTAAGTGATCTTCCATGCCTTGAATATCGGTTAAAATGGAGTAGTGCTCACCTGACTTAATTAGACCCATTGCAATCCCTGCTACAGGTGCTTTAATAGGAACACCAGCATCCATCATTGCTAATGTACTTGCACAAATACTTGCCTGAGAGGTAGAACCATTTGATTCTAATACTTCAGATACGAGACGTACTGTATATGGGAAATCTTTTTCAGATGGAATTACTGGCTCTAATGCACGCTCCCCTAATGCACCGTGACCAATTTCACGTCGGCCTGGACCTCTAATTGGCCCTGTTTCTCCTACACTAAAATTAGGGAAATTATAGTGATGCATGAAACGCTTCTCTTCCTCAATCCCCAGTCCATCAAGAATTTGGACATCACCAAGTGCTCCAAGCGTACAGATGCTAAGAGCTTGTGTTTGTCCACGCGTGAATAGACCAGAACCATGTGTACGAGGAAGCAATCCTACTTCTGATGACAAAGGACGAATTACGTCTAAGCCGCGTCCATCTGGACGAACCTTTTCTTCTGTAATCAATCGGCGTACTTCACCTTTTACAATTTTATCAAGAATTTGCTTCACTTGTTTTAGCTTTTCATCATCTGCTTCTTGTTCTTCATATTTTGCAAGGATTCCATCTTTTACAACTTTAATGGCTGCTTCACGCGCATGCTTTTCCTGCACTTGAATGGCAACAATCATATCCTTCTCACAAATACCGCGAACTTCCGCTTCTAATTCAGGATCTATCTGATATAGAACAATTTCCATCTTTTCCTTGCCAATTTCAGCAGCAATCTCTTCTTGGAATGCAATTAAACGTTTAATCTCTTCATGACCAAACATAATCGCCTCAAGCATGATTTCTTCTGGTACTTCCATCGCCCCAGCTTCAACCATATTAATCGCATCCTTTGTACCTGCAACGACTAAATGGATATCACTTTTTTCTGCTTGATCAACAGAAGGATTAATAATGAACTCCCCATCTATTCGGCCAACAGTTACGCCTGCGATTGGGCCTTCAAAAGGAATATCTGAAACACATAATGCTAAGGAAGAGCCGAACATCGCTGCCATTTCTGATGAGCAATCCTGATCAACACTCATAACCATGCTAACCACTTGAACATCGTTACGGAAGCCATCAGCAAAAAGCGGACGAATAGGTCTATCGATTAAACGGCTTGCTAATATCGCCTTTTCACTCGGGCGGCCTTCTCTCTTAATAAAGCCTCCAGGTATTTTACCAACTGCATATAGGCGCTCCTCATAATTCACAGTTAAAGGAAAGAAATCTAAATTCTTTGGTTCTTTTGATGCCGTAGCTGTACTTAGGACAGCCGTATCACCATAGCGGACTAACACTGCTCCATTTGCCTGCTTCGCTAATTGACCGATTTCTACGGTTAATTTACGGCCAGCCCAATCTATGGAATAGGTATGCTTATCTTGCCCCATTTTCGTAACCCCTCTCTCTTGTATACTTTAAAGGCTGTACACCTTTACTATTATAAATTAAAATAAACATGTTAAGTATGAAATCATACGCATTCATAGTATGTACACTTTTTTCATTAGTTAAAATACTCGTTTATGTATGTAAACATGTGTTCTTTTTAAAGCTAATAAAAAAGCGGGATAAATCCCGCTTTTCTACACTGTCTAGCTCAGAGTGCCATCGGCTCGAGGTCATAAGCAATCCGTCAAGAAGGAAAAGTACAATCTTCCCGCCAGCTTGTCTAATACTTGTCGCCGATAAGCGAGCACTCTCCGCTTTTCTTTTTATCGACGTAAGCCTAGTTTATTGATTAACTCACGGTAACGTTGAACATCTTTGTTACGTAGGTAAGTTAAAAGGTTACGACGTTTACCTACCATTTTCAAAAGACCGCGACGTGAGTGGTGATCCTTCTTATGCGTACGTAAATGCTCGTTCAATGTGTTAATTTCTTCTGTAAGGACAGCGATTTGAACTTCTGGAGAACCTGTATCGCTCTCATGAGTTTTAAACTCATTAATTAGTTCATTTTTACGTTCTTTAGTGATTGCCATCCGTTTCACCTCCTAATTTATCAATCCCCATTTACTGAGCAAGCGTCGGTGACTCGACATGCCAAGCAAAGGTTCATTTAATACGTTTATAAGAATACAACTTTTTGTGACAAAAAGCAAGGCTAAACCTTGATTTTTTCAAAGTAATGAAGAGCATTTTGTTTATCCTTCTCAATTTGTGCCACGAGTTCATCAACACCAGAGAATTTTTGCTCTTTCCTTAAATGCAAATGCCATTCAATTGTTGCTTCTTGACCGTATATTTCCTGGTCGAAGTCAAATATGTGAACTTCGATTGATGGAAGAACAGCTGTCTGATTTTTAAAGGTTGGTTTATGACCGACATTACATACCCCCTCATACCATTTGCCGTTAACAAAGAAACGGACACAATAAACACCGAGCGGAGGAATGATGTAATCGCCTGCTAACTGAATATTTGCAGTTGGAAAACCTATTGTTCGTCCACGCTTATCTCCATGAATGACTGTACCTGTCGTTTGATAATATCTTCCTAATATTTGCGGCAGCTCTTCCATTTTTCCTTCGCGAAGCAAGGATCGGATTAATGTAGAGCTAATCTTTTCATTTTTTTTAGTCAGTTTTGGAACAGTCGTATAGCTAAATTGATCCCGTGAATGAAATGGCAATGTTTCCATCGTACCCTTTCCCATTCTTCCATAAGAATAGTCGAATCCTGCAACTACATGCTGGACATTGAGACCAATAATATATTGATCAACGAACTCCTGTGGCAATAAGTGAGCAAATTCCTTTGAAAAATGGACAACAAATAAGTAATCAATGCCTAATTCTGAAATACATGCCTTTTTATCTTTAAGCGGAGTAATATATTCTATATGTTTGACGCTATTTCCAAGTACAACCGACGGATGAGGGTCAAATGTCATTACCGCACTCTTCATGCCTTTTTCCTTCGCAATTGTCCCTGCTTGCACAATAACTTGCTGATGACCTAAGTGGACGCCGTCAAAATAACCGAGCGCCATGACTAATTTAGGAAAATCCAGTTTTTCAAATTGATGTGGATGTTCAATTGATATAACTTCCATTGATCGTTCACCTTTTTTCTATTTTAGAGCCTTATTCTTGTGATTCATTCATTTCTTAAAACTTTAGCCGGCTTAATCAAACCTTGCTTTTGTGGATGATGTTCATATATAGCTAACGCTTGGCCACCCTCTGTTTCAAGTACAATTGGGCCCAATGTTTCTTTTAATTGTATTGGAGTGTTTAAAACTGCCCCATTTTTTACTTTCTTTGCTACTGTATCATTTATCCTATATTTCGGCAAATGAGAAAGAGCTGTTTCTAGCGGATAAATCTTTTCTGAAAGATTCCCCGTCTCCATTTTCTTTTCTACTTCTTCTAATGACAAGCAATCAGTGATATTAAATGATGCTGATTGAATCCGAACGAGGTCAGACATATGTGCAGGAAATCCAAGCTCCTTTCCTATCATCACAGCTAACGTACGAATATACGTTCCCTTGCTGCAGGAAACACGAAAGCGAAAGCGAATTGGATCCCCGCTAAAAGTTGTTCGATCATCCAAAAGTTGAATAGAATAGATCATGACAGTTCTTGATGGCCGTTCTACTTCTATTCCCTGTCTTGCATATTCATATAGCCGTTTTCCATTTACCTTTACAGCTGAGTACATAGGAGGTGTTTGCGTAATTTCTCCTGTAAATTTCTCCAGAACGGCTAAAATCCTTTCACGTGAAAAAGATTCTTCCACTTTTACTTTTTCTACAATCTCACCGGAAGCATCTTCAGTCGTTGTAGAAAATCCAATTGTCACCTCCCCCTCATATGACTTCCCTGCATCAGTTATGTATTCTGCTACTTTAGTCGCTCTTCCTAAACAAATGGGAAGAACCCCTGTCACATCGGGGTCAAGTGTCCCTGTATGCCCAATACGTTTCATCTTTAAGATTTTGCGCAATTTAAAAACACAATCATGAGAGGTCATCCCCTTGGGTTTAAGTAAAGGTAATATTCCTTCCAAACTGCTTCCTCCATTTCTATAAAAGCGGAAGCGCCTTGGTCATCGCCGTACAAACTGGAGGGGACAACGACAGCGATAAAGGAAACACGGTGAGCGTGAGCGAACCGATGTTGACTTATCGTAGGGAGAAGACCCGAAGTTTGATAGGCGATAGGCGCTGTAGCTAGACAATTCTCTAACTCTAAAGTTATACACCCTTCATTTAAAAAAATGGATAGACGAATGTCTATCCATTAAAAGTATTGATGATTTCAATCCTCATTCTCTTTCGAACGTTCTTCATCATGAATTTGATGGAGTAATGTATCAATCCGATTGCCATAATCAATGGATTCATCGAATTCAAAGAAAATTTCAGGTGTCTTACGCAAGCGAATACGCTGTCCAATTTCTGAACGTATAAAGCCCTTTGCTTTCGCTAAGCCTTTTAGCGTATTTTCCTTTTGTTCATCATCACCTAGAACTGAAATATATACAGTTGCTTGTTGGAGATCACCAGTAACTTGAACATCCGTTACTGTTACAAACCCGATCCGAGGATCCTTAATTTTTCGGCCGATAATTTCGCCTAATTCCTTTTTCATTTGCTCTCCAACTTTATTTGCTCGAAGGCTCATTTATATTCACCTCTTCTTAAAGCCACTCAATGTCAGTTATTGTCCGTTCGATCTCAGGAAAAGAATCAATGAACGCAAGCGCGTTTTGTAATTCATGTTCCGTTGTTACCTTAGAGGAGGAGACTGCAACGATGGCTATTTTTGTACGTTGCCATACATCCTGAAAATCCACCTCTGAGGCAGAAATATTAAATTTCTGCTTCAATCGGGTAAGAATACGAAGCAAAACTGCTCGTTTTTCTTTTAAAGAATGTGCATCATAAATAATACATTCACAGGCTGCTAAGCCAATGATCATTTGCGCTCAATCTCCTGCATAATGTACGCTTCAATGACGTCTCCTTCTTTTACATCGTTAAAGTTTTTAATCGTAATCCCACATTCATACCCTTGATTTACTTCTTTAGCGTCATCTTTAAAACGCTTTAATGCATCAATTTCTCCTTCAAAGACAACAATGCCATCTCTGATTAAACGAATGCCACTATCACGAGTAATCTTTCCGTCTGTTACATAAGAACCTGCAATCGTACCAACCTTAGAAACCTTGAAAGTTTGGCGTACTTCAGCCTGACCGATAATTTTTTCTTCAAATTCAGGATCAAGCATTCCTTTCATTGCCAGTTCAATTTCTTCAATAACTTTATAAATAATACGGTGTAAACGTATTTCTACACCTTCCGCTTCTGCAGCACGCTTCGCATTAATATCAGGGCGAACATTGAAGCCAATGACAATTGCATTAAAAGCAGCAGCAAGTGTAATATCTGATTCATTAATTGCTCCAGCACCTGTATGAAGAATTCGAACATTTACCCCTTCAACATCGATTTTTTGTAAAGCAGTTGTAAGGGCTTCAGCTGAACCTTGTACGTCAGCTTTAACAACAATATTTAGTTCCTTCATTTCACCTTGCTTCATATGTTCAAAAAGATTATCTAAGCTTACTCGAGTTTTTTCGCTTCTTTGTGCTTGTAACGCTTGCTGTGCACGCGCCTCACCGACTTGGCGAGCTGTCTTTTCATCATCTAATACGACAAAACGATCTCCTGCCTGAGGTACTTCATTCAGACCTGTTATTTCTACAGGTGTTGAAGGACCAGCAGTCTTCACTCGTCGTCCTAAATCATTCACCATTGCACGGACACGACCAAAAGTGTTACCCACAACAATCGGATCTCCTACTTTTAATGTTCCATTTTGAACAAGTAGGGTCGCAACTGAGCCACGCCCTTTATCTAATTGCGCTTCAATAACTGTACCTACCGCATTGCGATTTGGGTTGGCTTTATATTCCTCTACTTCACTAACAAGTAGAATCATTTCAAGAAGATTATCAATTCCTTCCCCTTTTAAGGCAGCAATTGGTACAAAAATAGTATCCCCGCCCCAAGCTTCTGGAACTAATCCATATTCAGTCAATTCCTGCATAACTCGATCAGGATTAGCAGCTTCTTTATCCATCTTATTGACAGCAACGATAATTGGTACCTCTGCAGCCTTAGCATGATTAATCGCTTCAACCGTTTGCGGCATTACTCCGTCGTCCGCTGCTACGACAAGTACAGTAATATCAGTAACCTGAGCACCACGTGCACGCATCGTTGTAAATGCAGCATGTCCTGGTGTATCTAAAAACGTGATTTTTTTCCCATTTTCTTCAACTTGATAAGCACCAATATGCTGTGTAATTCCACCAGCTTCACCAGCTGTTACCTTAGTATTCCGAATGGAATCCAAAGTTGTTGTTTTCCCATGGTCTACGTGACCCATAATTGTTACAACAGCAGGGCGCTCCACTAAATCCGCATCATCATCATTAGTGAAATACACTTCTAAATCCGTTGTATCAATAATTACCTCTTCCTCTACTTCTACGCCGTATTCACTTGCAATCAACTCAATCGCATCTTTGTCAAGATCCTGATTGATTGTTGCCATTACTCCAAGCATGAATAGCTTTTTGATTATTTCTGATGGCTCACGATACAGCTTTTTCGCTAGCTCAGCAACTGTCAAAGATTCGGTGAATGTAATTTTTGCTGGAAGCTCCTTAACCTTTTTAGGAGCAGGTGAAGCAGCTGCTTGCTGCTGTTTGCCTTTATTATTCTTATTTTTATTATTGCCTTTTTGGCTGTTGTTATTTTTATTGAAAGGTTTGTTAGAATGATTCCCTTGACCTTGGCTTCTTCCATCAGCTGACTTCTGTGTTGGCTTTGAGGAAGTATTTTTGTTTGCCGGTTGCTGATTGTTAGAAGTTGAATTAGTTTTTGGTTTTACTTGCTCTTGTTTTTGAGTGTTTGTTTGTTTATTCTGCATTTGAGGTTGCTTCTCTTCTTTCTTGCCATAGATTCCGTCTAATTTTTGAACGGCAGCCGCTTCAATTGTTGTCATATGATTAGAAACCTCAATATTCATATCTTTTAATTTCGTTATGACATCTTTACTTGAAACATTTTGTTTTTTTGCATATTCGTAAACGCGCATTTTACTCATACTTTCACCCCCGCTGGAATTAATCGAGCAACGACTTCAGCTTTTTGGCAAATCCATCATCTAATACCGCTACGACAACTCGGGCTTCCTTTCCAATCGCATGGCCAAGTATTTCCCGATTCTCTACAAGCTTGTATGGAACATGATAGGATTTACACTTATCTGTCACTTTTTTTGCTGTGTTAATAGAAGCGTCTGCTGATAGCAATATGAGCTTCGCTTTACCGTTTCTAATTTCTTTGATAGTAAGTTCTTCACCCGAAGTAACTTTTCGTGCCCGATTTGCTAAGCCAAGCAATGACATCCATTGATTTACACTCATTTGGATTGTCGTTTCTCCTTCTCAATTAGCTCAAGAAGTTCTTCATAAATAGAATCTTCTATTTTAACTTCTAAATGATTGGCTAATATATTTTTCTTTTTTGCAAGCATCACTGCTTCTTTTTCCTTTGAAAGATAAGCACCACGCCCGGATTTTTTGCCGGTGAGATCGACCGTTACTTCTCCTTCTTTTGAGCGAACGATGCGAACGAGTTCTTTTTTCGGTCTCATTTCACCGGTTGCGACACATTTGCGCATAGGAACTTTTTTACGATTGTTCACGCTCATTCACCTCTATTATTCCGTATCATCCGATAAATCAAAATTCTCATCCCCGAAATCATTATCATCAAAATTTAATAATGTTTCTTCTCTTGGATAAATACCAGACTCTCTCGCATCTGTCTCTGATTTAATATCAATTTTCCAGCCTGTCAGCTTTGCCGCTAAGCGTGCGTTTTGACCGCGTTTCCCAATGGCAAGTGAAAGCTGGTAATCAGGGACAATGACAGTTGTAGCTTTCTCTTCCTCATTCACAATCACATCTAATACTTTGGAAGGACTTAACGCATTAGCTACGAAAACAACAGGATCCTGTGACCATTTGACAATGTCTATTTTTTCTCCTTTAAGCTCATTGACAACCGCCTGAACCCTCGTTCCCTTCGGTCCGACACATGAACCTACTGGATCAACTTCTTCATTATCAGAATGAACTGATATCTTTGAACGATCGCCAGCTTCACGTGCAACTGATTTAATTTCAACTGTCCCATCATAGATTTCGGGCACTTCAATTTCAAAAAGTCTTTTTAAAAGCCCAGGATGTGTTCTTGAAACAAATATTTGCGGACCTTTTGTTGTCTTCTCAACCTTCGTAATAAATACTTTTATACGATCATGAGGCTTGTAATGCTCATTTGGCATTTGTTCATTAGCAGGAAGAATGGCTTCAATTTTTCCGAGGCTAACATAAATAAATTTAGAATCTTGTCGCTGCACAATCCCAGTCATAATATCTTCTTCGCGGTCAATGAATTCAGAATAGATGATTCCTCGTTCTGCCTCTCTTACGCGTTGTGTAACGACTTGTTTTGCGGTTTGTGCCGCAATACGGCCAAAATCCTTTGGTGTAACTTCTAATTCTACGATATCTTCAATTTGGTAATTAGGATTCAATTTACGGGCATCTTCGATTGAAATTTCAAGTCTAGGATCAAATACCTCATCAACCACTTCTTTACGTGCAAAAACCCTCATCGTCCCACTGCCAAGATTTAAATCGATACGGACGTTCTGAGCTTGATTAAAATTTCTTCTGTATGCAGAAACAAGTGCTGCCTCAATGGCCTCAATAATCACTTCTCTTGAAATTCCTTTTTCTTTCTCAAGCAAGGTCAGAGCATCCAACAATTCACTGCTCATGAAACATATATCCCCCTTATTAGAAAAGCGTAAGCGCTAGACATTATTTTTCTTTGATAAATAAACTGATTATGAAAAAACCACTGCTAGACGAGCGTTGGCCACTTTTTCATATGGAATGTCCACAGTTTTTTTTCTTGTTTTAATTTTGATTTCAACTGATACGGTTTGACCATCAAACTGTGTTAAAATTCCTTCAAATGTTTTTTCCCCATCGATGGGCTCATACGTCTTAATAAAAACATTTTTGCCGATTGCTTTTTCAAAATCTTTTTCGTTTTTAAGAGGGCGTTCAGCTCCCGGTGATGATACCTCTAAGAAATAGTTATAAGGAATGGGGTCAACCTCATCAAGCTTGACACTTAATTGTTCACTTACAAGTCCGCATTCTTCAATATCGACACCTGTTTCCTTATCAATAAATACGCGAAGGAACCAATCCCTTCCTTCTTTTACATATTCAATATCTACTAATTCTAGTTTGAGTTCATCTAAAATAGGGGTGACTAATTCTTCAACCTTTTCAGTCACTTTGCTCATAATATCCCTCCTTTTTCAACAATCTTAACCTCGCATTGTAATTTTCATTAATAAAGTATCCATTTGTCCTGAACGAAAAAAAGCGTACACAACACGAAAGAGTGGGTTGCCCCACTCTTCTTTTACGAGAGTTATAAATAGTATTTCCATTAAGACTATACCATAACCAAATTTTTTATGCAAATGGAAATGCTGTCAATTCAAGGCTTTTAAACGATCTCTCCACTTTCTCCGCTTAAAATAAGGAAAGCTGGTTTTGCTCTGGCAATGATTCTAAGCAACCATGGTTATCCAAATACTCAATAATAGTTTTAGACAATTTGCCTCGCTGCTGTAAATCCTCCTTCGAAAGGAATTCGCCTTCCTCCCTTGCCTTCACAATGTTGATAGCCGCATTTGTTCCGAGTCCAGGAATCGCATTAAATGGAGGAATGAGCGCTCCGTCATCAATAATAAATTCATTTGCACTTGATCGATAGAGATCAACCTTCTTGAATTTAAATCCACGCTCGCTCATTTCAAGCGCAAGCTCCATTACTGTTAATAAGTTCTTCTCTTTATTAGAAGCATCCAAGCCCTTTGCATTTATATCATCGATCAAGGATCGAATAGCCTGAGAGCCTTTCGCCATTGCATCTACATCAAAATCCTCCGCACGCACGGTAAAATAAGCTGCATAGTAAAGCAGCGGGTGATGAACCTTAAAATAAGCAATCCGAACGGCCATTAATACATATGCCGCGGCATGGGCCTTAGGGAACATATATTTGATTTTTTTACATGAATCAATATACCATTCCGGAACCTCGTTCTTCCTCATTTCTTCTTCCATTTCTTCACTTAATCCCTTACCTTTACGGACTGATTCCATAATTTTAAAAGCAAATGCAGGCTCTAAACCTTGATAAATCAAATAAACCATAATATCATCACGGCAGCCGATTACTTCACTGAGCGTACATATTCTATTATGAATGAGCTCCTGTGCATTCCCTAGCCAAACATCGGTACCGTGAGACAATCCAGAGATTTGAACAAGCTCAGAGAATGTGGTAGGCTTCGTATCCTCTAACATTTGCCGTACGAATCTCGTACCGAACTCCGGAATGCCAAGTGTTCCTGTTTTACACATAATTTGTTCTTCTGTTACACCAAGAGACTCCGTCCCACTAAATATCTTCATTACTTCTGGATCATCGGTAGGGATTGTTTTCGGATCAATTCCGCTTAAATCCTGGAGCATCCGAATCACTGTTGGATCATCGTGTCCAAGTATATCAAGCTTTAATAAGTTGTCATGGATGGAATGGAAATCAAAGTGGGTTGTTTTCCATTCTGAATTTTTATCATCTGCCGGAAATTGAATCGGCGAGAAATCATAAATATCCATATAATCAGGAACTACGATAATTCCCCCAGGGTGCTGTCCAGTTGTCCTCTTTACCCCTGTACAGCCAGACGCAAGACGATCAATTTCCGCTCCCCTCAATTGAAGGTTGTTATCTTGCTGATAGGCTTTTACATACCCAAAGGCAGTCTTATCTGCAACAGTTCCAATCGTTCCGGCACGATACACATAATCCTCACCAAAAAGTACCTTTGTATAGTTATGTGCACGCGGCTGATATTCACCCGAGAAGTTTAAGTCAATATCAGGAACTTTATCTCCTTTAAAGCCTAGGAATGTTTCGAAAGGAATGTCATGTCCATCCTTTTTATATGTCGCGCCGCAGGCTGGACAGTCCTTATCAGGCAAGTCATAGCCAGAACCGACAGACCCATCATTAAAGAATTCCGAATGCTTACAGTCAGGACAAACATAGTGTGGAGGAAGCGGATTAACCTCTGTAATTTCCGTCATCGTTGCAACAAAGGATGAGCCGACAGATCCCCGTGAACCTACAAGATAACCATCATCTAATGATTTTTTAACGAGCTTATGAGAGATTAAGTAAATAACGGCAAACCCGTGGCCAATAATACTCTTTAATTCCTTTTCCAAGCGGGCCTCAACAATTTCAGGTAAATTGTCTCCATAAATCCTTCTAGCCATGTCATAGCTCATATTGCGCATTTCATCATCTGCGCCCTCAATCTTAGGTGTGTATAAATCATCTTTAATTGGTTTGATTTCATCGATCATATCTGCGATTTTATTTGTATTTTCAACAACAATCTCTCGCGCTTTTTCGGTTCCTAAAAATTTGAATGCATCGAGCATTTCATTCGTTGTTCGGAAATGGACATCTGGCAGCATATGACGATTTAACGGATTCGCCCCGCCTTGAGAATTAATTAGTATTTTCCTGTATATTTTATCATTTGGATTTAAGTAATGGACATTGCCTGTTGCCACAACAGGAAGACCTAGCTTATCACCAAGCTGAACAACCTTTCCAATAATGTCCTCTAACGCCTTTTCATTTCGTACTAACTCCAGCTCCAAAAGATGTGCATATACTTCCTTTGGATGCACCTCTATATAGTCATAGAATTGTGCAGTCTCTTCTACCTCTTCAGGTGACTTCTGCATCATTCCCTCAAACACTTCACCTTTATCGCACCCAGATCCTACTAAAAGACCTTCCCGATACTTTTCAAGCTGAGATCTTGGAATTCTTGGTACACGGTAAAAATAATTAAGATGTGCAATAGACACAAGCTTAAAAAGATTTTTCAAGCCTGCCTCTGTTTGTGCAAGCAATGTACAATGATAGGGTCTTGCACGCTGGTATGCATTGCCCTGACCCATATTATCATTAAATTGATCGTGATATTCTATTCCTTTTTCTGCAGCATCTTTCAGCATTTTCAACAGGAGATACCCGGTTGCTTCAGCATCATAGATTGCTCGGTGGTGCTGTGTCAATTCAATATCAAATTTCTTTGCCAGTGTATTCAATCGATGGTTCTTCATATCTGAATAAAGAAAACGCGCAAGCTCAAGTGTATCAATGACAGGATTTGTAGCTTTCCCTAAATTTATTTTCTTATAGCCAACATTTAGAAATCCCATGTCAAAAGAGGCATTATGCGCTACTAATATCGCATCACCAGTCCATTCATGGAAATCCCTCAGAACTTCCTCAACCTCTGGTGCATTTTCAACTAGATCATCAGTAATTCCAGTTAAGTTAATAGTCGTAGCAGAAAGCGGGTGGTGTGGATTAGCGAAAGATTCAAAACGGTCGATTATTTCCCCGTCGCGAATTTTTACAGCTGCAAGTTCGATGATCGTATCATACACAGCTGATAATCCTGTTGTTTCAACGTCAAAGACAACATACGTTTCCTCACTTAGTAAGCGATGAGTACTGTTATATGCAATCGGTACCCCGTCATCAACTAAATTCACTTCAACTCCATACAAGATCTTAATATCATTTTTCTTCCCTGCACTAAATGCTTCTGGAAATGATTGAACGACTGCATGATCTGTTATCGCGATCGCCTTATGACCCCATTTTTTTGCTTGGCCTACTAGTGCACTGACAGATGAAACAGCATCCATTTGACTCATTGGCGTATGCAGATGTAACTCCACTCGCTTTTCATTTTCAGGAGCAGTATCTTTTCTTTGAATAGGTTTTATTTCATTAATATCATTCCCAATCATAACAAGGTCGCGGACAAAGGTATCGTTTTGGACACTGCCTCGAACTTTTAGCCACATGCCTTTTTGAACATGCTGATAAAGTGCCGCATCTTCTTTATCGCGCGAAAACATTTTAACTAGGATTGAACTTGTGTAATCTGTTATTTTAAAGGTTAACAGCGTTCTTCCACTGCGCAGCTCTCTCGTTTCTGCTGAAAAAACATATCCTTCAATAGCGACACGGCGTTCTTCATCAACAATATCAATGAGCTTTCTATAATCTGCATCATCTTTAATCGTTAATCCAATCATTAGCGGACCTTGTAGGGCTGCAGCATCTTGAGAGTCAGCTTCTGCTTCCTTCTTCTGCATATCAATTAACGCCTGAAGACCTCGTTCCTGATCCTCTTTCTCCTTTGCCGCAATAAACTTTTGATACTCTTCATTTGCGTTTTCAGCTGAAATTTCGGTATCAATGACGAATGGAGGGAATCCAAACGTCTCAAATACTTGGCTTAATAGCCCTGCATATTTCCGTTTAATGGATAAGCCTTCTGTCTCATTTCTCACTTTAATAATGATTTTATTACCATTTATCGTGGGAACCTGTTCATTAAGTAACTTTATAAGCGGAGGGGCCATTCCCTCCATTTCCTGAACACCATATTGCCAGTACTCTAAAACCAACTGCTCAGTAAAATGCTGATTTTTCACATGAATCGTAAAAGATACGTTCGCTATATGTGAAAAGGTCTTTTCCAGCTGTGTCGAAAAAAGACTAAAATAACGAAAGGGAAGAATCCTTTCAAGGTTAAAATAAAAATGCCACTTTCTTGCCTTTTTTTCGATCACTACCTTATTAATTTCAGCCTGTTGAAATTGCTGTACAATCAAATCATCTGTTAAATTCAGCTGTTGGAGCAAGAGTTGGAAACGCTCTTTATTGCCTAGGGCATTCTCCATCTTTCTCTCTCCCATCTATTTATATTTCTATCTATCATTTTTCCTTTAGACTACTTTAGACTTTGATAATTATAACATAACCTTAAAGGGGTTATAACCTTTGAAGGCAAGGAAAATTTCTTTATAAAAAATAAGGATTCCTATAAAAGGAATCCGATAAATGATTAATTAATTTCTCTAAGCTTCATAATTGTTTCCATCAGATGATCTCTATGAACCTCTTCCATTTCACCTGATCTACGTACCTTTACTTCTACAATACCTTCTGCAGCTTTTTTACCGATTGTAATTCGGATTGGCAGACCAATTAAGTCAGAATCTGCAAATTTCACACCAGGACGTTCTTGACGATCATCCATTAATACATTTAATTTATTCTTCTTTAATTGTATATATAGTTCCTCTGCAAGAGCCGCTTGTGATTCATCCTTTGTATTTATAGGGATGAGGTGAATATCGAATGGAGATATACCTGTTGGCCATACTAAACCATTTTCATCATTATATTGTTCAACGATTGCTGCCATTACACGTGATACTCCGATTCCATAGCAGCCCATAATCATCGGCTGATTCCTTCCGTTTTCATCCAAATAAGTAGCACCCATTGCTTCACTATAACGCGTACCTAATTTAAAGATATGTCCGACTTCAATTCCTTTGGCAAAAAGAATGGTTCCCTCTCCATCTGGTGAGAGATCTCCTTCTTGAATGAAACGAAGATCAGCATATTTTGTAACCTTGAAATCACGTTCCGGATTGACATTTATATAGTGAACATCCTCTTCATTCGCTCCACAAACAGCATTCACTAAACCTGCAATTGCATGGTCAGCAATGATTTCAACTGAATCTACGCCAACTGGGCCAAGTGAACCAAATGAGCAGCCAAGAATAATACTTGCTTGCCCAGCATCCGCAAGCTCAACCTCTGATGCTTCAAACAAGTTCTTCAGCTTAATATCATTTACATCGTGGTCTCCACGTACTAATACTAAAACATGCTTGTCATCCACTTTAAATAGCAATGATTTTATACATTGGTCTTTTGCTACATTAAGAAAAGCAGATACTTCTTCAATTGTTTTTTTGCCTTCTGTTTTAACTTTTTGCAATTCATTTTGTGGCTCATCGCTTTTTTCATAAGTATTTATAACAGGAGCCATTTCAATATTTGCAGCATAAGTTGACGTATCGGAATAAGCAATCGTATCTTCGCCGATTTCAGATAATACCATGAACTCGTGGGTATCTTTCCCGCCCATTGCACCAGAATCAGCAATAACAGCACGGAAATTTAGTCCGCAGCGAGTAAAAATATTTGTATACGCTTGATAAAGTCTATCATACATCTCGTCAAGACTTTCTTGAGAGGAATGGAATGAATAAGCATCTTTCATAATAAACTCTCTGCCACGCAAAATTCCAAAACGAGGTCGTTTTTCATCCCTGAATTTTGTTTGGATTTGATATAAAGCAAGCGGCAGTTTTTTATATGATTTAATTTCATCACGAACAAGGCTAGTTATGACTTCCTCGTGCGTAGCTCCTAGAGCAAAATCACGCTCATGGCGATCCTTTAGTCTCATTAGCTCTGGTCCATATGTATACCATCGGCCTGATTCCTGCCATAGCTCTGCTGCTTGCATTGCAGGCATCAATAATTCGACCACACCTGCTTCATCCATTTCTTCTCGTACAATCGTTTCAATTTTTCTTAGTACCTTCTGTGCTAGTGGCAAATAGCTATAGATCCCACTTGCATTTTGGCGGATATAACCAGCTCGCAATAATAATTGATGGCTTTTTATCTCTGCATCCGCTGGTACTTCTCTTAAGGTAGGAATAAGCGTCTTACTTTGTTTCATTTAATAGCACCTCTATTATTTATTGGAAGAAAGTGATTGTTGTTATAACTAGCCTATGATATACACGTAAATGAATATACATCATAATGAACAGGTATACCATCGGCCAATTTTATGCACGAACTAAATATTATTTACACATATCGTTTTTATAAAAAGCACAGGGTCAAATCCTTAATGGAGTATGACCCTAAAGGGAAATTATTATAGGAAAAACCTTTGAATATCGTTCCAAGTAACAACAAGCATTAACAGCATTAAAAGGGCAAAACCTATAAAATGGACCATTCCCTCTTTATGACGATCAATCGGCTTTCCTCTTACCGCTTCAACTGCAAAGAACATGAGTCTTCCGCCGTCTAATGCAGGAATTGGCAATAAGTTCATAATTCCAAGGTTAATACTTAAAATAGCTGCCCATTTCATTAAATAGAAAATCCCAGACTTCGCTACTGTATCAGTTGAAACATAAATGCCTACAGGGCCGGATAAAGCGTCAATAGAAAACTGTCCAGTTACTAACTTTCCAAGCATAACAAATATTTCTTTTGTCCAAAGATATGTTTCTTTTGCACCGTGCGAGATCGCTTTTATAGGTGATTTTTCCATCGGCTGAAACACACCTATTATTCCGATCTTTTCTCCTTCTGCCTCTTGAACTTTTGGTGTTACAGGCAGCTGCAGTTCTTCTCCATTTCGTTCAAGTGAAAATTGCAACTCTTTATTAGGATGTTTGCGGATAATTTCAACTACGTCAGACCAGCTTGAAATTTCTGCACCATCGACACTTTGAATATAGTCTCCTTCTTTTAGACCTGCTTCCATTGCCGCGCCATCCTCTGTCAGCTTCCCAAGAACAGGATCATTCGTTGGAATCCCCTGCAATAGGCCAATCAATATGAATACAACGAAGGCAAGGATAAAGTTCATCATTGGGCCGGCAAAAATAGCCATTGTTCGTTGCCAAAGTGTTTTTGATGCAAATTGTCTATCATAGGGAGCAATCAGCGTTTCCGTCCCATTTTCAACCAAAACAGCATTTGCACTGATAGGGAACGATTGCAGTCTCTCATCTTCGTCCCCTTCAACATACCCCTTAATGACTAAATCATGTTCAATATCCGCGTGCTCAACCTCAACAACCCTTGCATCAGGATATTTTTCTTTATTCGTCAAAATTATTTTATTTGCTTCTTCTTTCTCATTAAACAATAATCCAATACGATAGCCTGGTTTAATCTCGATCATTTCGGGATCTTCACCAGCCATTCGAACAAACCCGCCTATTGGAAGCAGCCGAATCGTATAGATTGTTTCACCCTTCTTATGAGAAAAGATTTTAGGACCGAAGCCAATAGCAAATTCTCTACATAGAATTCCAGCACGTTTTGCAAATACAAAATGGCCTAATTCATGAAAAAACACAAGGGCCCCAAATATTACAATAAAAGCAATAACTGTACTCAAATTATTACCACCTTTTTAAAAGATAAGAAAATTATCTTTTCTGAGTTAGAAAGCTATCTAGCTTCAACAACCATAGTGATATTTTTCCCCTTTAGCTGCTGAAACTTATCTTTATAAAAGTGAGTTTACATACTTTCTTGTTTCGACATCCACTTCCTGAATTTCTATAAGTCCAGGATTGGAGATATTATTATGCTTGCTCAACGCTTTTTCTATTATTTCTTCAATTTGCAGGAAAGATACTTTTCTACCAAGAAACGCGGCAACAGCTGCTTCATTTGCAGCGTTTAGTACAGTTGGCATCGTGCCCCCCGCCTTACCTGCTTCAAAGCTAAAACGCAAGCAGCGAAAACGGTCTAGATCCATTTTACTAAAGTGCAGCTTTCCGATATCTGCTAAATTAAGACGTTTAGCGGAAGGTAGTTTCAACCTATCGGGGTATGTAAGTGCATATTGAATAGGAACTCTCATATCCGGTGTTCCTAATTGAGCGATCACGCTGCTATCATGAAACTCTACCATAGAATGAATGATACTTTCCTTATGCAATAAAACATCAATTTTGTCATAAGGAATTGAAAATAACCAATGTGCCTCAATTACCTCTAGTCCTTTATTCATCATCGTTGCAGAATCAATAGTAATTTTCGTACCCATTGACCAATTCGGGTGATTGAGAGCATCCTCAATCGTAACATTTTGTAATTCTTCTCGCGTGCGGTCTCTAAAGCTTCCACCAGATGCAGTTATTATTAATTTTTCAATGTTTTTTTCTTTCTCTCCTTGTAATGCTTGAAAAATAGCAGAATGCTCACTATCTACCGGAAGCAGGGACACATTATTGCGTTTAGCTTCTTCCATCACAAGATGACCAGCAGTTACAAGCGTCTCTTTATTCGCTATCGCAACTGTTTTTTTCTCCTTAATAGCTGCTAAAGTAGGAGTAAGACCAACACTTCCAGATACTGCATTAACAAGCACATCCGCTTTATGATAAACAGCCACTTCAGTTAGTCCATCTTTTCCATAAGTAAAATGGGTGCCTGGAAAGTCTGTTTTGAGGCTATTTACGAATGATTCTTCCGCAACCGAAACAAGTTCCGGTTTGAATTCCTTAATAATTTTTCTCGTAAGGTCAATGTTTCTCCCTACCGAAATAGCTGCAAGCTTGAATTCAGATGGATGTTCTTTAATTACGTCCAAAGTTTGGGTGCCGATTGATCCAGTAGCTCCCATTAAACTAATATACTTCAATATATTTCATCTCCTGTTGTAAAAAGCAAGACACATCATTTTTATGAGTAAAGGCCCTGCTTTACCTTTAGCAAATGTCTAGCGTTTGCCTCCTCATATTTCAAGCTCCATGTCCACTCCCTACGATAGTCGACATCCATTCGCTCCTCACATTGTGTCTCCCTTAAGTTAGAACTGGCCCTTCCGCTTTCTTAAAATAAATAAATAAAATGGATGAGCGGCCATACAAATAATAAACTGTCAAAACGATCTAATATACCGCCATGACCTGGCATAATATTTCCTGAATCTTTTACATCATAATGTCTCTTTAATGCAGATTCTACTAAATCACCAATTTGTCCAAAAACAGATAATATTACTGTGATTATTAGAAGCTGGAAAAATGATGTTGGGATATTTGTAAATAGAAGAAATAGAATGGCTACAATGAGCGCACAAAATACCCCACCTACAGACCCCTCAATTGTTTTGTTTGGACTAATCTCAGGCCATAGCTTCTTCTTCCCAATAGCTCGGCCAATAAAATAAGCACCTGAATCTGTTGCCCATATGATAAACAAAGAGAAGAAAATATAGATTAATCCCTCTTCCCTGGTTTCTATAAAATAATAAAAACCGATTCCTACATATAATGTTGCTAAAATCGAGAAGGCAACATCGTCAAATGTAAACCTATTCTTTGTTACTACTGTATAAGTTAGGAATAGCAGTACTGCAAGTAAAGCAAACTCAATTTTTGTAAAATGGATGATATTTAGTAGAGCCTGAAATTGATTTGGTAGAAGAAAGATCCATAACAATAATAATGATATAATCCCTGGCACAGAGATAATACTGAGTTTACGCATTTTTAATAGTTCATAAAGTGCAATCGATGCAAATAAATAGGCTAGTACCACAACTGGCATTCCTCCAATAATAACAACCGGGAGGAAAATTGCACCAAATACAATCGCTGAGATAATTCTTTGCTTCATCTAATTTTCAACACCTTTGTTAAACTCCTCCAAAACGCCTTTGTCTGTTTTGAAAAACCTCAATCGCTTCGATAAAATGATCTTCTGAAAAATCAGGCCAAAGGACATCAGTAAACCAAAACTCTGTATAAGCTAGCTGCCAAAGCATAAAGTTACTTAGACGGATTTCACCACTCGTACGAATTAAAAGGTCGGGATCACTTAGTCCCTTTGTCATTAAATAAGAAGAAAAAATATCTTCATTTAATTCATTCTCATTTATTATACCATTTTTACAATCTTTTAAGACTTCCTTAATCCCTTCAATTATTTCATATCGACTTCCATAGTTTAGTGCAAAATTTAATATTAAACCAGTATTTTCTTTCGTGTCTTCCATTGCTTTCTCAATCGCTTTTCTAGTGTGGATAGGCAGCATTTCTTTGTCACCCATCATGATTACTTTCACATTTTCTTCAACCAGCTCTGGAAGAAACGAACCGAGAAACTCCTCAGGGAGCTTCATGAGGTAATCCACTTCCATTTTAGGACGTTTCCAATTTTCTGTAGAGAATGCATAAAGAGTCAATGTTTTCACACCAACTTCATTAGCTAATCTCGTAATTTTCCGAACTACCTTCATTCCTTCATGATGCCCAGCTATTCTCGGCAATGCTCTCTTTTTTGCCCATCTGCCATTGCCATCCATAATAATTGCTATATGTGAAGGAATTTGGAGCTCTTGAATTTTCAACATTCTTTCTCGGAGTTCGGAAGAACTGCTTTGATTCTTCCATCGTTTTATTTTATTTAACATAAGACTGCTCCTTTAAGATAGGTTAATCTTACCCTCCGATTAAAAAAGCGAAAGCGCCTTCGGAACAATAAAAGCGCAGATTGTTCCTGTGAAGAATACACTTAGGGGCTTTCCTTAACGCTAACACCCGAAAAGCACAAGTGAGTACCCGTAAATGATGGGTATGTACCTTTTTGGTAGGAATAGCTTGTAAGCTCGCAGTCAACATAGTCGCGACGTCCTCCTAAAGGCTCTACATGAAGTCTTGCAATGTATCACTAGTGAAGCTTTCCTTTTCTATCGCATTATCGACACTAAACATCCTTGTACGTCGAGTGTAGCGCAGTAGCTAGACAATAACATGCTCGAACATATAAAAAATAAGTAATTGTGCCATTTCAATCTCTTGTAAAAAAATCAACCCTATTTCTGCATGATAATATCATACCAAAAATAAAGAAAGATATCTCTATAAAAAGAATATGTACATTTGTAATAAATAAGAATAATACCTCTTATCAAATACAAGTTTTTATTATTAATCCTCATTTTTCAGTGGTTAGAGTAAAAAAACCCCCTATAGATAGAGGGTCACTATTCTTATTCACAATAAATTTATTTAAACTTCTAGAATTTCTTTTTCCTTATCTTTTGTGATCGAATCAATTTTATTAATATGCTCATCTGTTAACTTTTGAATATCATCAGAGTAACCGCGTAAATCATCTTCCGTGATTTCACCATTCTTCTCGAGTTTCTTTAAATCATCATTTGCATCGCGTCGCACATTACGAATGGCAACTTTTGCCTCTTCCGATTCTTTTTTCACAAGTTTTACGAGGTCTTTTCGTCGCTCTTCTGTGAGCTGAGGAATGGCAAGTCGAATAATACTTCCATCATTTGAAGGAGTTAAACCAATATCAGATTTTAAAATGGCTTTCTCAATTTCACCAAGAATAGATTTATCATAAGGCTGAATAACAAGCAAGCGCGCCTCTGGAACAGATATCCCTGCTAATTGATTAACCGGTGTAGGAGCACCATAATAATCTACCGTAATTCTATCAAGCAATGATGCATTGGCTCTGCCTGCACGAATACTTGCAAGCTCACGAGTATATGCTTGGATTGCTTTCGTCATTCTTTCCTTTGCATTATCAATAACTTGTTTTGGCATTATTTTTTCCCCCTTACAATTGTTCCAATTGGTTCACCCATTACTGCTCGATTAATGTTTCCTTGCTCCATTATCGAAAATACAATTAATGGAATATCATTATCCATACATAGCGACGATGCTGTCGAATCCATGACAGCTAACCCTTCTTTAATTACATCAAGATAAGAGAGATGATCATATTTCTTCGCATCCTTGTCGATGCGCGGGTCTGCTGAATAGACACCGTCTACATTGTTTTTCGCCATTAAGATCACTTCTGCTTCAATTTCCGCTGCTCTCAGCGCAGCCGTTGTATCTGTTGAAAAATAAGGATTTCCTGTGCCAGCAGCAAAGATTACGACGCGTTTTTTCTCAAGATGGCGAATCGCCTTTCTACGAATATATGGTTCCGCAACTTGTCTCATCTCAATAGATGTTTGCACTCTCGTCTCCACACCTAATTGTTCTAGGCTATCTTGAAGTGCTAATGAGTTCATGACAGTTGCTAGCATCCCCATATAATCTGCATTTGCTCGATCCATACCCATTTCTTCCCCAATTTTCCCGCGCCAAATATTGCCTCCGCCTACAACGACAGCTACCTCAACACCTAATTGAGCTAAATCTTTGACCTGTGATGCTACCGACTTTATTACAGCAGGATTAATTCCAAATCCTTGTTCTCCTGCTAAAGCTTCTCCACTTAACTTTAAAACAACGCGTTTATATTTTGGGTTGCTCATAGGGACCTCCATATGTAAAATAGAAAAGCGCATGCGCATTACCCATCCCCAACAAACACGAAACGCGCGAAAGTTGTCCTAACTCTTTCTAAATGAGAACGAAAGCGACACTAGTGCGTCCCGTAACTCGATGGGGGGACTGCTTGCGCTAGACACCTGTACCTAATGTGTTTAGTCTTGAAAAACAGGGAACACATCGTGTTCCCTGAAATGTCAATTTTCTAGTTGTGAATGATTCTTATACTTATAAATGTATGAGTAGAAATTATTTTTTAACTTGGCTCATAACTTCTTCAGCAAAGTTATCTTCACGCTTTTCAATGCCTTCTCCTACTTCAAAGCGTACGAACTCACGGATTTTTCCGCCTTTTGATTCAACGAATTTTCCAACCTTTTGATCAGGGTTTTTAACGAAAGCTTGATCGTTTACACAAACATCTTCAAAATATTTGCTTAAGCGGCCTTCAACCATCTTAGCAACAATATTTTCAGGCTTTCCTTCATTAAGTGCTTGTTGTGTTAATACTTGACGCTCACGTTCTACCTCTTCTTGAGAAACTTCGTCACGAGAAACATACTTAGGGTTAAGAGCTGCAATATGCATAGAAACATCTTTAGCAGCATCCTCATCAGTTGTTCCTTCAAGTACTGTTAATACACCAATGCGTCCACCCATGTGTAAGTATGCACCAAATGCATCATTATCTGTTTTTGTTTTCACTTCAAAACGACGCAAGCTTAGTTTTTCACCAATCTTTGCAATAGCAGCGTTGATGTGGGCTTCAACAGTAGCTCCATTTGCCATTGTTTGAGCAGCAGCTTCTTCAACCGATGCAGGTTTATTAACAAGAAGGTGATCCGCTAATTCTTTAACAAGTGTTTGGAACCCTTCATTTTTTGAAACGAAGTCTGTTTCAGAGTTCACTTCAAGAATGACAGCTGTATTTCCTTCAACTTTCACAGAAGTTAAACCTTCAGCTGCAATACGGTCACCTTTCTTAGCAGCTTTAGCAATCCCTTTTTCACGAAGGAAATCGATTGCTTTTTCCATATCACCATTTGTCTCTTGAAGCGCTTTTTTACAATCCATCATTCCTGCGCCTGTTTTTTCACGTAGTTCTTTAACCATTTGAGCAGTAATTGCCATTATGAAATCCTCCTTAGAATTGGTTATGTAGTTATATCATTACCAAATATTCTTTATCAAAAAACTTCTTTGCCTATTCTTTAAAAAAAGGTGATAAAGGGGCTCCCTCTTATCACCTTTTTATTGTAGCCTAAATTAGTTAGCGCATTTGAAGTTAGATAGCTGTCTAGCTCCAGCACCTTCCGCATTTCATTTAAGCAGTTGTAACTTCTTCACCTTGTTTTGCTTCAAGAATTGCATCTGCCATTTTACCAGTTAAAAGTTTTACAGCACGAATTGCATCATCGTTTGCAGGGATTACAACATCGATTTCATCTGGATCACAGTTTGTATCAACGATACCAACGATCGGAATGTTTAATTTATGTGCTTCTGCAACAGCAATGCGCTCTTTACGAGGATCGATGATAAATAAAGCGTCTGGAAGACCCTTCATATCTTTGATTCCGCCTAAGAACTTCTCTAAGCGCTCTTGCTCTTTCTTTAATTGTACAACTTCTTTTTTAGGAAGCACTTCGAAAGTACCATCTTCAGACATTCTTTCAATATCTTTAAGACGTGCAATACGTTTTTGGATTGTTTCAAAGTTAGTTAATGTACCACCTAACCAGCGTTGGTTAACATAGTACTGTCCAGAGCGGATCGCTTCTTCTTTTACTGAATCTTGAGCTTGTTTCTTTGTTCCTACGAAAAGGATTGTACCGCCGTTTCCAGCTAGCTCCTTAACGAAGTTGTAAGCTTCTTCAACCTTTTTAACTGTTTTTTGAAGGTCGATGATGTAGATGCCGTTACGCTCAGTGAAAATGTATTTTTTCATCTTTGGGTTCCAACGGCGAGTTTGGTGTCCAAAATGTACACCAGCTTCAAGCAATTGCTTCATTGAAATTACTGACATGTGTATTTCCTCCTAATGGTTTGTTTTCCTCCGCTTAGATCATTTTTAATCGGAAACTGACTTTGCCAGCACCATCCGATTAAATCAAAAAGCGTGTGTATTAACACCATTTGTTAATATATCATAATAATAATATACAATCAAGTTTTTTCTATTGATTGCTTTGGAATTTTAGCAACAGTTCGATCTCTGTTTTCCCCTTATTTAGCTTTTGTGCAATTTTGTCTTCCGTCAATCCTTGTTCTTTCAAAGCAAGTACCTGATTTAAAAACGAATCTTCTTGTAATTGGTCCATTGAATGATTAGCTGACTCCCCATTTTTTACAATTACATCAAAGTTTTTCTCAAGTGGGGGAAGTTTCACTGAATGACCTTCTAATGTTTCAGGGGGCTTACTCTCAATATCCTTGTCCACGGCGATTGAATTTTGTTTATAAGCACTTGCTGCTTTATATACGGAGGCCTTTCCGATTCTGCTTTGAAGAAGAATGTCTTTAGAATCTTTCTCTTTAGTTGCCTTATTCCCATTTTCTTTTGCTTTTTTGTAAGTATTATTTTTATTGGAATCGATTTCATTTATAGGTTCAGACCGAATCCCTATACCCTTTACGCGATCAATAAATGCTTCGTTTTCTTCTTTCATTTGCACCAAATAAGTAGATATTACTTCTTCCATATCAGAAATCATTTTCTCTTGCTTTCTCTCAACCTGTGAAAGGCGATTTTGGCGAAGAAATAAGATGATAATAGCAAAAATAGCTAAAACATTTAAAAACAAACTTATCAATAACAAAAAAGTGGTCATATAATCCCTCTATCCACTAAAGTCAATTACCGTCCCTTTATATGGGTGATATTCTTTATTTTTTTCTTCAGGCTCTTCCTTTTTTTCTTCATTTGCTTGTTGCCGATTTCGTTCATGATGGTGATCCTTCTTCTTTTGTGAAAGATGAACATTTCCCTTTTGCTCTTGCTTGATTACTGTTTTTCTTTTTTTCTCATCTTCCTTTAAGGTTTGTTGTGTGGCTATTTCATTCATGTTGTGTCCGCGCTGCTGTAGCTGCTCTTGAATTTTACCTGCCTCAACTGTTCTAGGCAAGGCAATTTGCATTTCTACAGATTTTAAGCTCATACACTTTCACCCTTACTATGTGCTTTGTTAAGGCAACCAATTTTATATACATGCTTCGGAAATAATTTCACCATTTGAGAAATAATACCGGCAATTTGAGTATTTCTTCTGTATTTGTTTAGCATACTTACCAAAGTGCAAAGTAGTATTTGGAAATACATTTTCGTATATGTATATGGATGAATCATGTTTCTCATTCATTTCGATCTCTAGTCTTTCAAGTTCCTCATCAATCTCTTTTAATTGTTGAATGATGTGATCTTTAGTTACTCTTTGCTTTTGGATGATTGCCTTCTGCTCTTCAGAAAGAGTACCGTTCATTTTACCAATCTGCAGCAATTTTTGCTCAATATTAACTAATTTTTTGAGATTATCATTTAATTCTTTCTTCTCTTTACGAAGCTCGTTTTCTTTATCTACTAAATGAAAATCAGCACCGGCACGAATTTCTGTCTTGGTAAATAACCGATTTCCAACTTCCTTTATGTAAAGGTCCCTTCCTACAGATAAAAGGCCTCCAATAATGAGTGCTTTTCTGCAGTATAGTGAACCTCCTGCCTGAACATTGCTATGCAGAATGGAATTTTCCACATAAACATCTTGTTCAGCTTGAACATTTGCTTGATTTAGATAAGCGGCTTGAATATTTCCACTAGCTATAAGAGACCCCTTATGACTGCCAGAAACACCACCAGATATGATGATATTTCCCCCAGCAAAAATAGTTGCTGCCTCAACTAATCCGAAAATTTTAATATCCCCGCCTGCCTTCACCTCGTATCCACTAGGAACATTTCCTCTAATGACAACATTCCCAATAAAATCAATATTACCTGTTTTCAGATCTAGATCCCCATTCACTTCATAAACAGGATTAACAGAGATCATTTTATTTGTCAGACTTAATTGTCCATCAGAGGTTGAATAAAATGTTGACCCATTCAATATGACATTTTTTCCAGGCCTGATTTTAAGTGGTTTTCCATTTTTTGCGGGTATTATCCGTCCTGTTACATCTGTACCTGTCGTCCCAGGTGTTGGCGGAATAATTGTCGCTAGTGTTTGTCCAGCCTTCACAGAAGGGATTTGAATAACATTACGAAAATTAAACTTTTCTCTTTTTTCATGCTTTTCATTTTGGACTTCATCCAGCAAGTAAGCATCTATTCCATCTTTTGGCGGTAACCCTTCAGCAATAACGATTGGATAGGAAATAGATAATGGTTGAATGCTAATCTCTCTAACTACATCCTCCTTAATACCAAAAATGATTTTTTCCTTATTGAGAAAATGAATAAGTTCTTCATAGTTTATTGATAAATCCCCTTCAGACTTTTCAATCAATTCGATTTTTGCTGATAATCTATTTTTTTCGATCAAAATACGGAAATAGTTTTCCATTGGTCATCTCTACTTTCTCCTTAGAATTTAAAAGACCTTTTCCAATGCATGCCGTAATTTAAAAATCGCTTTGGAATGAATTTGAGAAATTCTAGATGTTGAAAGATTCATGACTTGTCCGATCTCAGTTAGGGTCAATTCTTCTTTATAAAATAAGCTAATTACTAATTGTTCTTTCTCATTTAATTGAGATATTAATTTCACCATCTCAGCAATCGTTTCATCCTTTATTAATTTCTCCTCAGGCATTTCTGTACCTTCATCTTTAATAATAAAAGACTGACCATCTTTATCATCTTGGTCACTTGACTTTTCATCAATCGAAAGAATATTGGCAAAAAAATGTTCATTCATGACTGAATGGACTTCTTCTTCCGTCATAGAAACTTCTAAAGATATTTCCTGGATGGATGCCTTCCGAGCAAGCCGCTGTTCAAGCTTTTCAATTGCCGCTTCAATCTTTTTTGCCTTTTCTCTTGTATTTCGGGGGAGCCAATCCTCTTTTCGTAAACCATCTAGAATGGCACCGCGAATTCTAAAAGAAGCATATGTATCAAACTTTAAATCACGATTTGGTTCAAACTTTTCTAAGGCATCATATAAACCCATTAAGCCAAGACTTCTCAAGTCATCTCTTGAAACATTTCTCGGTAAATTTACGGAAATACGCTGAACATGATAACTTACAAGAGGTAAATATTTTTGAACGAGGAAATTTCCCGCTTGAGCATCACGAGAAGTGACCCAACTTTGCCAATATGCTTGCTCTTCTGTCATTTGATGTGCCATATGGTCATCCTCCTCAAACGTTTACATTTTTCGTCACTACACAATAGTATATCAAAAAAATTATGAACAAAATAGACAATGCTTCTCTTAATTAAGGACAAAAAAGGAAAACAGCCCTTCCATTCAGAAAGAGGCTGAATTCGTTCATTATCTTTATAATTCCTGAATGCCTTTATTCACTGTTCGAATATGTAAGATGCAGGTTTGTGGATTAAACTCTATAGTCCTTCCACTGTTTCCGCCAACATCCTCTGCCATAATTGCAATATTTAAAGCAGCAAGTTCTAATTTGACAGCTTCAACGTTCCTTGGGCCAATACGCATCATGTCATTGCCGCCTGAAAATTGAAACATTTGTGCACCACCAGCAATTTTTGCCTTTAAAAAGCTGGCTCGTGCCCCATGACGAATTAATTTTGAAACAAGATCCTTTACAGCCGTATCAGCATACTTTGCGATGTTTAAGACACCTGATTTAGCAAGAGAAGAGTCAGGGAGCATCACATGTGCAAGTCCAGCAATTTCTCTTGCTTGATCATATACAACAACACCCACACAGGATCCTAATCCTGACGTGCGAATAATATCTGGTGTTTTAACTATATTCATATCAGCAATTCCGACTTTAATAATGGTTTTACTTTCAATCATTATGCGGAACCCCTAGAGATTTAAATATCGTTTGAAAAGAATCCGGATCTGGCAAAAGGAAAAAATGTCCCTTTACATATTCTGTGTCCGCTTCTTCATCTTCGTTTAAGGCTGTATCTATTACAATCGCATAGTCACTTACATGTGATAATTCTATTAATCCGTAGCTAATAATTGCTCCAACCATATCAATACTTAATGCAGGAACAGAAGGATACAAAGATAGATTTGTAAAATCAGATAAAGATGATAAGTAGGATCCTGATAAAATATTCCCTAGCTCCTGTAAAGCCGATAAACCTATTTCACTATATGGAGGAGTCTTGAGGGAAAAACTTTCATCTCCAATCATTTCTCTAATGAAGCTTGTCGCCTGTTCGATAGGCAAAACAAAAAACATGCTCCCTGGTGCTTCCCCCTCAATTCTTAAGAAAACACCAGCTACAACATTTTCAGCTCCTCCTGCCATATTCATCATTTCATCAAACGAAACAATTTGAACACTAGGAACTTTCATATCAATCTTCTTATTTAGCAATGTTGATAAAGCAGTTGCTGCATGACCTGCACCAATATTTCCAATTTCCTTTAATATATCAAGATGGATAGATGAAATTTTTTCAATAAAACTCATTTGTAATTAACCTTCATTTCTAGAAGAGCTAAATTGTTCCGTGTCCAATATCATTTCTAAATCAATGAGAATCAATAATCTTTTGCCAATTTTTGCAACACCATTAATATATTCAACTTCTTTTATCCCAACTACTTCAGGTGGTGGCTCGATTGAAGCAACAGGAATATCAATCACATCATTAGCCAAATCTACAATAAAACCCACTTCTAAGTCATTAACAGAAACAATTATCACCCGAGTACTATCTGTGAAATTCTCTTCTTCAAGACCAAATCTGCTTCGAAGATCGATGATTGGTGTAATCACACCACGAAGATTAATTACACCTTTAATAAATTTTTCTGTTCGCGGAACCCTTGTGATATGCTCAACCTTTTCAATCCCTTGAACATGATTAACTGGAATTGCGTATTCTTTGTCCTTTAATTGGAAAACGATTAATTTTATATCTGCAGCTAAAGTATCAGCCATAAGTGTTCACCCCATAACTTGACTGTCAAAAACTTTTATAGAAAGCACATGAAGTTTCGACACTCAGTTTACTTAATTAATGCATTACAATCAACAATCAAGGCAACTTGTCCATTTCCTAAAATCGTTGCACCGGAGATTGCAAACACATTTGTTAAATAGTTACCTAAGGATTTTAAAACAACTTCTTGTTGTCCAATAAATGAATCAACAACTAATCCTGCCATTTTATCCCCTTTTCTAACAATTACAACCGAGTAAAACTCATCATCTTCTTTAACGAGAGGTACTTCAAAGATATCTTTTAAGAATAAAAGTGGGACCACTTTTCCTCTGAAATCAATTACTCTCTGATTATGTGCGTTTAGAATTTCTTCCTTATTCACAATCGCTGTCTCTATAATAGAAGATAGAGGAATGGCAAACTTTTCATTTTGAATTTCTGTTAACATTACAGAAATAATTGATAGAGTGAGAGGCAATTGGATTGAGAATACAGATCCTTGGCCTAAGCGTGACTCAATTGAAATCGTTCCGCCTAAAGATTCAATCGTACTTTTTACAACGTCTAATCCAACACCACGGCCGGAAACATCTGATATTTTTTCCGCAGTTGAAAAGCCAGATGCTAAAATTAACTCATATACTTGACTATCTGTCATTGATGCTGCAGCTTGCTCAGTAACTATCCCTTTACTTAACGCCTTTGCTAGAACTTTATCCCTACTAATTCCAGCACCATCGTCCTCAATCTCAATAAATACATGATTGCCGCTGTGGTAAGCCTTAAGTACTACTGTACCTTCCTCTGGCTTTCCATTTGCTTTTCTCACTTCCGGTGTCTCGACGCCATGGTCTAGCGCATTCCTAATTAAATGGACAAGAGGATCACCGATTTCATCAATCACTGTTCGATCAAGTTCTGTTTCTGCACCAATTATTTCAAGATTGATTTTCTTATTTAAATCTCGAGCCAATTGCCGAACCATTCTTGGGAAGCGATTAAAGACGGTTTCAACAGGAACCATTCTCATATTTAAAATGATATTCTGTAAATCGCCTGTTACCCTTGTCATTCGCTCCACTGTTTCATGCAATTCCTGATTGCTTAAATCTCTTGAAATTTGTTCTAATCGCCCTCTATCAATAACTAATTCTTCAAACAAATTCATTAAGATATCTAATCTTTCAATATTTACCCTAATCGTTTTACTGCTTGAATGTTTAGTTGATGAAGCTGCTTTCTTTTCCTCTTGATTGTTTGGTGTGTCTACATGTTTCACCATTTCATTTGCTGCTGTTTCATTATTATCCGTCGTTTGAATGATCTCCACTTCTTCCTCATATTGGCGAAGCACTTCTAGGGAGATTGGATTGACATCTACCTTTTCAACCTCAGAGACCTTCATTAATTTCTTTTGAATATCATCTTTCATTTCCTTAGAAACAATTGTTACCGTGAACTCATGATCAAATTGTTCTTCTTCAAGCTGATCAACAGTTGGATTTGACTTTATGACCTCACCGATCTTTTCTAATATTTCAAAAATCATAAACACTCTTGCTGCTTTTAATAGGCAGTCTTCTCTTAATGCAACTGTAATCTCAAACGTATCAAAGCCTTGTTCTTTTGATTGCTGAAGAACAGTAAATTCAAACTCATCATACTGACTTTTTGCCGCATGTAAAGGTTCTGCAACTGAAGCAGCAACCTCTGATTTAGCCTCAGCATGTACAGGGCTTTCTCCTTTTTCAATAAGCAAAAGTTTCTCTACAACATGGGAGACATCTCGTTTTCCATCTCCTCCATCTGCAATTGATTGCACCATTGCTTCAAGGTCGTCAACCGCAAGAAAAACTACATCCAATATCTCTGGGTTGAATTTAATCTTATGATTACGAATAGCATCAAGCACATTCTCCATTTGATGGGTAAGTTTCGCTAAATCCTCATACCCCATCGTCGCAGACATCCCTTTTAATGTATGGGCAGAACGGAAAATTTCATTTACAATCGTAATATCCTCCGGATTCTTCTCCAATTCAAGAAGCTGTTCATTACATGCCTGCAAATGTTCTTTACTTTCTTCTATAAATACTTCTAAATATTGATTCATATCCATGTGGCCCACACCCCTTAAGCATTAAACATATTTCAAAATTGTTTGTGCTATATTCTCTACATCTTGTATTTCGTCAACTAAATTAGTGGCTATTGCGGCTTTAGGCATTCCAAATACGATAGAGGTTTCCTGAGACTCAGCAATTGCAGTCACTGACCCATCTTTCTTTAAAGCGACTAACCCTTTTGAGCCATCTGATCCCATCCCAGTCATGATCACTGCTATCTTCTTATATTGGCTTACTTCGCTTACTGATTCAAACAAGACATCAACAGCTGGTCTATGCCCATTTCTTGCTTCTGATTGATCAAGGGAGATGACTAAATTTTGTCCTACTTGTTTCGTTCTCATATGATAGCCGCCTGGTGCAATATAGGCAGTCCCTTTCTGTACAACTTCCCCATCGCTTGCTTCTCTTACGGAAATAGCACATAGTGTATCTAACCTTGTTGCTAAAGATTTTGTAAATCCTGCAGGCATGTGCTGAACAATAAGTACAGCAGAATCAATGCTAGCTGGCAACCGAGTAAGAACATTTTGAAGAGCCCTTGGTCCACCTGTGGAAGTACCTATACATATTATTTTCTGTGATGGACTCAGCCTTTTAGTCGCAGGTCTATTTACATAAGATTCTTTCTTTGGTTCTATTTTACTATAACTTTCAGCCTGAGTAGTAGATAAATATTTATCTGATGATAATTTTATCAGTTGCTTAAGGTTTACTTTGCTAGCAGATAGTACCTTCCGAACTAGTTCTTCCTTAATTTTATGTAAATCAAGTGATATCGCACCTGAAGGCTTGGCGATAAAATCAATCGCACCCGATTGAATTGCCGCTATTGTATTTTCCGCTCCCTCTTTCGTTGTGCTTGACAGCATGATGACTGGAACGGGACTATCCTTCATAATAATTTTTAACGCCTCAATACCATTTAAAACGGGCATTTCAACATCCATCGTGATTACATCTGGTTTTAATTCTTTCAACTTATCTATGCCATCTTTACCATTTCTTGCTGAACCAACAACATGAATTCGTGGATCCTCAGATAAAAAATCAGAAATAAGTTTTCTCATAAAGGCCGAATCATCCACTACCAGCACATTAACTTTCGACATGCCGATCCCCTACCTTTCAAAGAGAAATTTCTTTAGTTTCGATACAAAATGAAGTGAACTATTTGAAGGCGATTCCTGTGAGAATTGTTTTTGTAAATACTTATTCAAAATTTCCTTTAATGCCTTCGAAGCTTGCGCTTTTTCACTATAAAGGATAAATGGAACTTGACTTCTTACTGCTTGCTGAATAATTCGGTCATCTGGGACTGTGCCAAGACAAATAATCTCTCGATCAAGAAAACTTTTTACAACCTTTGAGAGACGGGTAAATGTCTGATGTCCTTCCTTTACAGATTGAACTCGGTTAATGACTACATAAAATGGAATCGTAGAGTCCATTAAATGTATATGTTTCATCATCGCATAAGCATCTGTCATTGCTGTTGGTTCCGGGGTTGTAATGACAACGATTTCTTGAACAGACAGGATAAATTTTAAAGTCCCATCCGTAACTCCAGCACCCATATCAAAAATGACATAGTCATATTCTTTAAAAATTACTGCTAGTTCTTTAACAAATTTATCAACTATCTCTACATCAAGTCCCACTAAATGAGAAAGTCCAGATCCACCTGCAATATATTTTAGCCCTTTAGGACCATCCATTACTGCATCTTTCAAAGTACTAGTGCCTTCAAAAAAGTCAACAATGGAGATTTCAGATGTTTTTCCCATTAAAATGTCAAGATTGCCCATCCCCATATCCATATCAAACAATAATACTTTATTCCCTTTTGAGGCTAGCGAAATGGAAAAGCTCAATGAAAGATTAGACTTCCCTACTCCCCCTTTTCCACTTACAACTGCCATTGTTTTAGGGGGTTTCTCCTCTGCTGCTATCTTAAGTTTTACTCTTAATTCTTCAGCTTGATCTTTCATCCTATTCGACCCCAATAATCGACTTCGCTATTTTAGTTGGAGTAACAGCTATCATATCATCTGGAACATTTTGACCGTTTGTCATGTATGCTACACCCTTGTTGTATTTATTAATCATGTTATACATTGCTCCATAGCTTGATGTTTCATCTGCTTTTGTAAAAATAAACTTATCAATTTCAATGCTTGAAAACTGGGTAAATATATCTTGCATATCTCTTTGCTTTGCTGTTAATGAAAGAACTAAATAGGTGTCCATTTCATTATCAAAATCAATCAGCATTTTTAAATCTTCCACATATTGCTTATTTCTAAAGTTTCTACCTGCTGTATCAATAAGAACAAGATCAAATTCTTTAAAGGTCTGTACTGCCTTTTTAAAGTCATCCATTGTATAACAAACCTCTAAAGGAACATTTAGTATCTTTGCATATGTTTTTAGCTGATCAATCGCAGCAATTCTATATGTGTCTGTCGTAATAAAAGCCACTTTTTTCTTATGTGTGATTACACATTCGCCAGCAATCTTCGCAAGTGTTGTCGTTTTTCCGACACCAGTTGGCCCGACAACATTGATATATTTCTTAGTAAAAGAAATTCCCCCAAATGAAATATTCGAAATACGTTTAACCATTTCTTTTTCAAGCCAAGCGTATACCTGTTCAATGGATGCACTTGCCCCCTCCACATACCATTTCTCAAGCAAAGAGCTTAAGAGAGACTCCTGAATGGATGGATCAATTTCTTGTTCCTTTAAAAGTCTATCCATCAGTTGAAGGGGGGCAGGGTAAGATGGTGCTGCACTTTCCGATTCTAAGGGCAGACGTTTTAATAATGCTTTCAGCTCATTTAATTCTTTTATTATTTCGTCTGAAGATTTTTGTTCAACAGGACTTGCATCCTGATGAACCTTCTTCCCCACTTCATCATTTCGTTCTATATTAGGTAGAATCATTGGCTTTTGCTTCACCGTTGGTTTTTGCTGATATTTTGGCTTCGGGTCAACCGCCGCAATGACCTCTATCGTACGCTTTTTAAATAAACCCAAAAATCCTCCTTTGTGAACTATTTTTGAATTTAAAATGACTGCATCGTTGCCTAGCTCAGCCCGTATTTGCTTCATTGCTTCTGCCATATTGGCTGCAACATATTTTTTTACCTTCAATCTACATTCACCACCCCAACACTTTGTATCTCTACGTTTGCCTCAAGCTCGTTATAAGATAAAATTGGTATTTGTGGAAAATAACGCTCTGTTAATTGTCTTACATACATTCTGACAGCAGGAGAACATAAGACAATAGGTGTTTGTTCAATTAGTGATAGTTGTTCCACTTGTGATGCGATTGATTCTAATATTCCCTGTGATACAGTCGGATCTATTGAAAGGTAATTGCCATGCTCTGTTTGTTGAATTCCGTCTGCAATCAGCTTCTCCACTTTCCCAGAAAGCGTTACTACTTTTAACGAGTCACCTGATTGTGAGAATTGGTTCGTTATTTGCCGCGCCAATGCTTGGCGAACATACTCTGTTAGCAAATCGGTATCGCTTGTTACTTTTCCAAAATCAGCTAACGTTTCAAAGATAATCGGCAAATTACGAACAGAAACATTTTCTTTTAACAGCTTTGCAAGAACCTTCTGTACTTCTCCTACTGATAGAGGATTTGGTGTAACCTCCTCCACCAAAATAGGATAACTTTCATTTAAATGATCGATTAGCTGTTTAGTTTCTTGTCGACCAAGCAGCTCATGAGCATTTCCTTTGATCACCTCAGTAATATGGGTAGACACTACAGATGGCGGGTCTACAACTGTATAGCCAAATATTTCAGCCTGTTCCTTCATATCCTCCGTTATCCACTTTGCTGGCAGTCCAAAAGAAGGTTCAACTGTATCAATTCCATCAATTGAATCCTCTTCCATTCCAGGACTCATTGCCAAGTAATGATCAAGCAAAAGCTCTCCTCTGGCCATTTCATTCCCTTTGATTTTCAATCGATACTCGTTAGGCTGAAGCTGGATATTATCACGTATCCTGACAACTGGGATGACTAGACCGAGTTCAATTGCAAGCTGTCTCCTAATCATCACAATTCGATCGAGAAGGTCGCCGCCCTGATTGGCATCGGCAAGCGGAATAAGACCATAACCAAATTCAAACTCAATAGGGTCAACATTCAATAAACTAACAACACTCTCAGGACTTTTCATTTCTCCTGTTTCAATTTCTTCCTCTAATTCCTGCAGCTGGTCTTTATCAGGCTCAGGCGTTCGAGAAATCATATATCCGCCAAACCCTAGCAGAGCTGCAATTGGGAATGTAAGAAAATTACTAATTGGTGTAAACAGCCCCAGTAAAAAAATTGTAGCTCCTGTAACATAAAGCATCTTTGGAAATGCAAATAATTGAGCAGTGATATCTGTTCCAAGATTTCCATCAGATGCTGCTCTCGTAACAACAATACCTGTCGCAGTTGAAATCAGCAGTGCGGGAATTTGACTGACAAGACCATCACCAACCGTTAATAATGAAAAATGAGTTGCAGCATCACCAAAGGATAATCCTAACTGCATCATCCCGATGACGATTCCGAAAATTAAATTGATAATGACGATTATAATTCCTGCAATTGCATCCCCTTTTACAAATTTACTTGCACCGTCCATCGAACCATAGAAATCAGCTTCTCTGCTTACCTTTTCACGACGTTCCCGTGCTTGCTGCTCTGAAATCATACCGGCATTTAGATCAGCATCAATACTCATCTGCTTTCCTGGCATTGCATCCAGCGTAAATCTCGCAGCAACTTCTGAGACTCGCTCAGCACCTTTAGTAATAACGATAAACTGAATAATAATCAAAATTAAAAACACAACAAGACCAACAATGATATTTCCCCCAACAACGAAGGTACCAAATGTGTGAACGACCCCTCCAGCTTCTCCTGTTGAAAGGATTGAACGCGTTGTGGAAACATTCAAACCGAGTCTAAATAATGTCAATAATAGCAATAGTGATGGAAAAATGGAGAATTCAAGTGGCTCTCGCATGTTCATCGTTGTAAGTAAAACTAGCAGCGCTAAAGTAATATTTATTAGAATGAGTATACTTAGCAGCCATGTTGGAAATGGGATAATTAACATTGCAACTATTAAGATTACACTTACCAAAACCGATAAGTCTCTTGCTGACATCTATTTCCTCTCCTCGCAGCAGGCTTCCATTTTAAAACTTAGGAAACTATGAAACTTCAATAATTAGATTTTCTTCTTTGTTCTATATACATAGGCAAGAATTTCAGCGACGGCTTTGAAAAATTCCTCTGGAATCGCATCGCCAATATCTGCCTGGCTATATAAAGCTCTCGCAAGAGGCCTGTTTTCAACAGTAATAATATCTTTTTCCTTCGCAATTAATTTAATTTTTTGAGCAACAAAATCTACGCCCTTTGCGACAACATACGGTGCATCCGATTTTGTTTCATCATATTTTAAAGCTACAGCATAGTGGGTTGGGTTTGTAATGACAACGTCTGCATTTGGAACCTCCTGCATCATTCGTCTCATTGCCATTTCCCGCTGCCTTTGCTTTATTTTTGATTTAATGAGGGGATCCCCTTCAATATTTTTATACTCATCTTTAATATCCTGTTTTGACATTCGGATATTCTTTTCAAAATCATATTTTTGATAAAGATAGTCTAGCAATGATAGAAACAATAACACTACTGAAGCAAATAACCCCATCTTTATTGTTAAGTTTCCTATCGTCTCTAATGCTGCACCAACAGATTTTTGTGACAAAATTAATATTTCATCTATATTGCCCCATAAAACCATAAATGTAACAAGGCCAACAAACCCTATTTTCAGCATAGACTTTAGTAGTTCAACAATTGCTCTAAGCGCAAAAATACGTTTGAAGCCTTTGATTGGGTCCAGCTTTTCAAGTTTCGGCTGAATGACTTCCGTCGAAAATAAAAAGCCAACTTGCATATAATTGGAGGCTACCCCTGCAATTAAAGCTACAAACATAATCGGCCCTAAAAGGAGGACAAGCTCTTTTAAAATAGAAAGAAAAACCGACTGAACATTCGCTTCCGTTAAGTCTGTAAGCATAAATTCTTGAAAGCTATGCCTCATCAAATACAAAACGATATCTTTCATATAAGAGCCTGCAAATAAGAAAAAGAGAAAAACGGCAAGCAAACTTATGGCCGTATTCACATCTTGGCTTTTGGCTACTTGCCCTTTTTTACGAGAATCCTGCCTCTTTTTTGGGGTTGCTTTTTCTGTTTTTTCGCCTGAAAAAAGCTGTAAATCTAAACTCAACAATCGTTTCATCTGCTATGCTCCCCCAATTATGTCCATGAGACCGCGCATCGTATTTAACATCATTTCAAATAAATGTGATACAGCAAACAGCATCACACTCATTACAGCAATAAGCACGAGGAAACTCACTCCTATTTTCAAAGGAAGTCCAACAACAAAGACATTTAGCTGTGGAACCGTTCTCGCTACAATTCCTAAAGCTATATCGACTAAAAAAAGACTTCCGACAACAGGAATCGACATTTGAAAAGCAATAATGAACATCGAATTAAATGCTTTAATTACATATTCAACCATATTTTCATTCCCGAAAGGAATCCATGGCTGATCTATTGGAATAAATTCGTAACTGTAAAAGACTCCATCTAGCAAAAGATGATGGCCGTTTACTGTCAGTAAAAAAAACAACCCTATTGTATATAAATATTGACCCATTAAAGGACTTTGTGCACCCGTTTGCGGGTCGATCACATTTGCAATCGCAAATCCCATTTGAAAATCAATAAAACCGCCAGCAATTTGTATAGCAGATAAAATTAAATAAGCAATAAATCCAATTAATAAACCAACAAGCGCTTCTTTTATAATTAATAAAAAATAAGTATGATCAATTTCAAGTGTTGGTGCATCAAGTGTAATTACCATTATTACTGCCATAAAAAAGCCTAATCCGATTTTTGCCGCTGCTGGAATGGAGCGATATGAAAAAAGGGGCATCATCAGAAAAAAAGATGTTACCCTCACAAACACTAGTAAAAAGTTCGGAAAAGCGGGTATTAAATCTACCATATCATCAACCCACAAACCTCGTTAAGTTTGAAAAAATTTCACCTGCATAGGAGAGCATATGGCTTAGCATCCATGGTCCAAAAAAAACGATTCCAACTAAAACTGCAACAATTTTTGGAATGAATGCTAATGTTTGCTCTTGAATTTGCGTTGTAGCCTGAAAAATACTGACAATTAATCCGACAACGAGTGCAAGCAGTAATAGTGGTCCACAAATCATTAACACAGTCATAATGCCTCGTTCTGCAATTGAAATAACTGTTTCTGGAGTCATCTTTATTCATTCACCTGCTTAAAAACTTTGTAAAAGAGATTTTACGACGAGATACCATCCATCAACAAGGACAAATAATAAAATTTTAAATGGCAGCGAAATCATTACTGGGGGCAACATCATCATCCCCATTGACATAAGGATACTTGCCACAACCATGTCAATCACTAGGAAGGGTATAAATATCATAAATCCAATTTGGAAAGCTGTCTTTATTTCACTAATAGCAAAAGCTGGCACTAGTGAAGTTAATGGAATATCTTCAACCGATTTCGGCGGGTCTGCCTTGGAATACTCTAGAAACAACGCTAAATCTTTTTGTCTCGTATGGGCACTCATAAACTCTTTAAAAGGAACAGAAGCTTTCTCATAAGCCTGTTCTAAATTAATTTCTTCATTAAAAAGTGGTGTTAATGCTTCTTCATTTACCTGTTGCAATGTTGGAGCCATGATAAAAAAGGTTAAAAATAAAGATAATCCAATTAATACTTGATTTGGAGGCATTTGCTGCGTAGCAAGCGCCGTTCTGACAAAGGAGAGAACAATGACAATTCTTGTAAAACAAGTCATTAATATGAGAATACTAGGTGCTAATGACAGGACAGTCAGCATTAAAACCAATTTTACGGATGTCGAAACATTTTCAGGCGAACTGTTATTAAAAAACTCCATAAATTCATTCATCGCTCGTCTGATCCTTTCTTCTCCATTTCGTCAAATAATTTCTGCCTGTCTGTTGTTATTTTTTCTAACTGTTGTTTAAGCAATGATTGAAAATGGTTCCCTTTGTTTTCTTTTGATTGATTCACTTTTCTTCTTTGAAGTACCTTTGTCACAATATCGCTTGGTTGAACAAGCTGTTCCATTTTATCATTGTATTCCGTAATAATTTGACTGCATTCCTCAGAGTCAGTAAGTTCTTTTAACAACTGAATGTTTTCCCCAACACCTACGACCAAGATACGATTACCTACCTTTATAAGCTGCACAGATCGGTTCGTACCAAGTGCAGTGCCACCCAAATTTTCAATGAGTCTGCTGCTTTTATACGATTTACTTCTCTTATTAATAAACTTAAGTAAGAAATAGAGGAGAGCAACAACAAAAACTGTCGCAAGAATCATTTTAATTATGTCCCACGCATGAATACCAACTTTTGTAGACTCAACCTTTCCTTGAACTTCCTTTTTTTGGGGAGCTTGTTCATCTCCACAAGCATCTGGTTGTTCTATGCAATCTTTCACACTATTGTTCAATTGCTCTGCATAGGCTGGTGCTTCCAAGCCCAGCAGAGCAATTCCTATAATAAGCAGCAAAAGAAAAGTCCGATTAACATATTGCAATATACTGCACCCTCTAATCAATAGATTATTATCCTAAAGTTTTCGAGATTGCTTCAATAACACGATCAGCCTGGAAAGGTTTAACAATAAAATCCTTTGCACCAGCCTGTATGGCATCAATAACCATTGCCTGCTGACCCATTGCAGAGCACATAAGTACTTTTGCATTTGGATTAATTTTCTTTATTTCTTTTAATGCTGTAATCCCGTCCATCTCAGGCATGGTAATATCCATTGTTACTAAATCTGGTTGAAATTCTTTATATTTCTCTACAGCTTGAACGCCGTCAGCAGCTTCCCCAACTACTTCATACCCATTTTTTGTAAGAATATCTTTAATCATCATTCTCATGAATGCTGCATCATCAACAATTAATATTTTTTGCGCCATTTCTCTTTACCCCCATGAATTATCTAAGTTTTTTTAAACGATCACTTTGACTAATAATATCCGTAACCCTTACTCCAAAGTTCTCGTCAATAACTACGACTTCACCTTGGGCAATTAGACGGTTATTTACAAGAATATCAACCGGCTCACCTGCTAGTTTATCGAGTTCAATAATGGAGCCCGCTGATAGCTCAAGAATTTCCTTTACCGATCGTTTTGTTCTGCCAAGCTCAACCGTAACCTGTAGTGGAATATCAAGAAGCATATTTAAATTCTTTGATTCAGACTCTTGCAGGTGAACAGGCTCAAAGTTTGAAAAGACTGCAGGCTGTACATTCGCCTTTGGACCTTCAGGAAATGCTGAACCAAAATGCTGTGGTCCACTTTGGTGACCTGTTTGCTGATAGGACTGCTGATATGCCGCTTGCTGATTCCCAGGTGATGGATGCTGTTGGTAGCCTCCTTGTGGATACACAGGTTCATGCTGCACGTTTTGCGGCTGACTGTAGCCCTGCACTTCAGGCTGTTTATCAAATGCAAATTCTGGCTGTGTGTGTGATGAATTTGCTGGAGTGTTCACTTTATCCTTTACACTGGAATCATTCGATTCACCACCACCAGGATTCAACAATTCTTCAACCAAACCTTTTGCAAAATGAAGCGGCAATAGCTGCATAATATTTGAATCTATTAAATCACCAATTTTTAGTCGGAATGATATTTTCACTAAAATATCATCATCAGGAATTTTATCGGTTCCTTCCCCTTCTTGTACATCTAACATATCAATCATAGGAGGAGAAATATCTACCTTCTTGCTAAATATAGTCGACATTGAAGTTGCTGCAGAACCCATCATTTGGTTCATTGCTTCCTGAACTGCGCTTAACTGGATTTCGCCCATTAATTCAGAAGGATTCCTTCCATCCCCACCCAGCATTAAATCAGCAATAATGGCCGCATCCTCTTGCTTAATCACTAATAAATTACTTCCATGAAATCCTTCTGTATAACTAACTTGAATAGCAACATATGGATGCGGGAATTCCTCTTGTAATTTTTTTTGTGAGATGACAGTTACTGTCGGCGTTGTAATATCTACTTTTTGATTTAGTAAGGTAGATAAAGCTGTAGCTGAGCTGCCAAATGAAATATTTCCGATTTCTCCTAAAGCGTCTTCTTCCATACTTGAAAGATAATCTTCAACAGTAAAGGAATCATCCATTATTTCTTCAGTATCCTCATCATCTCCACCACGTAATAGAGCATCGATTTCATCTTGTGATAGCATATCACCGCTCATCATCGACGTCTCCCCCTTTCACTATATCCAACACTTGAATGGCTAGTTTCTTGTTTACTTTTCCTGGTTGTCCAATAAATTTCGGAATATCTCCAACTTTAATAATGAGCGGTTGTTCAATTTGCTTATTCAGCTCAATAACATCCCCTATATCTAGCATTAAGAAGTCTTGGATGCTAATTTCAGAATTTCCAAGTTCGCTGACAATTGGAACTTCTGCACTTTGAATGTGTTTCTCTAATCTTTCTATTTCTTCCGGCACGCGATCTTTTTTATCCGTCTGCATCCAATAATGGACGGAAAGCTTAGGAATAATAGGTTCAAGAACAACATGCGGAATACAAATATTCATCATGCCGCTTGTTTCTCCAATGGTTGTATTTAATGAGATAACAACAACCGTTTCATTTGGTGAAACCATTTGCAAAAATTGCGGATTCACTTCAAAATCCATTAGCTGTGGTTCCATATCAACAATAGTGCTCCAAGCTTCTAAATAATTTTCAAATGCACGTTCAAACGTATTGGACATAATCTTTGTTTCAATCTCGGTTAAGTTTTCGACATTATTAACGCTTGTCCCTTTCCCGCCCATCATTCGATCCATTAATGCATACGCGATGTTCGGATTGACCTCCATTAGGATCCTGCCATCTAAAGGCGGCACATCAAACACATTTAATATGGTCATTTTAGGAATGGAACGAATAAATTCTTCGTATGGAATTTGGTCAGCAGATGCCACCGTAATTTGTACATACGTTCTTAATTGAGCAGAAAAAAATGTCGTCAAAAGCCGCGCAAAATTATCATGGATTCTTGTTAAACTCCTAATTTGATCTTTTGAAAATCTTAGCGCTCGTTTGAAATCATACACTTTTACTTTTTTCTCAGTTTGTTCCTTCTTCAATTCGTCTGCATCCATCTCGCCTGTAGATAATGCAGACAACAGGGCATCTATTTCATTTTGTGATAAAACTTCCCCAGACACGTTCCCTCACCTCCAGTAAAAAACTATGGCTCATTTTGCTAATGCTGTGACTGTTCATTATTTTGTTTATATTGTAAAGTCATGCAACATCATCTCAGAAAAAGAGCAATCAATTAAATCGATACTATTTGCTATTGGAGGAGAGATTCGGTGATATAGACCTCTTCTACCTTACCCTTTTGCATGAGGCCATTTATTTTCCCTTTTAATGCCTCTTTTAACTTCAATTGACCTCCTTTTCCCTGTATATCTTCAGCGGTCATTTCTGATAGCTCTTGGATAATAATATCCTTTACTTGAAAATCTCTTTTCTCTAATTCTTCTTTTGCCTTTTTGTTATCTGTTTGAATCTTGAAAGAAATACGAATAAAATCATTGCTTGCTAAGTTGGTAGTTAGCTGTGGAACATCAACAGACGCTTCCAAAACTTCATCGATCGATGGTTCTTTTGAACCGGACTCATCATTATTAAGCTGCTTGACAACAATAACTGCAACAGCACCAACTAGGGTAATGGCAACAAGCATAATTATCATAATCATTACAAGCTTATTATTCTTCATCTTCATCTTCCCCCACATGCTGATGCCCTAGAAGGCTTACAGATTGATAGAAATCTTTTACTCGCTGTATAACGATCTCCTCCGTCTCCTTCACAACATATTTCCGCCCATTCGTGAGTGTAATAGTTGTATCCGGAAACGTTTCAACCGTTTCGATAAAAACAGCATTCAATACAAATGCTTTCCCGTTTAAACGCGTTACCTTAATCACTGTATGTTCAGGACTAAAAGGCAAAGCCTCTTAGCCCTGTCCCTCCCTTAGCCTATCGTTTTAAGTTAACTAACTCTTGCAGGATTTCGTCTGATGTTGTAATTATTCGTGTGTTGGCTTGGAAACCACGTTGAGTAACAATCATTTCAGTAAATTCCTCAGAAAGATCAACGTTGGACATTTCTAAGGAACCTGCTGCAATTGATCCTCTACCACTACCAGGAACATTAATATTTGCAGTCCCTGAGTTAATTGTTTCTTGGAATAAGTTATTCCCCGCCTTTAAAAGTCCTGAAGTATTACTGAATTTTGCCAATGCAATTGTTCCAAGGCTTCTAATCTGTCCATTTGAATACACACCATTTACTTCACCAGTAGGACCAATATTAAAACTTTCTAATTTTCCGGATAAATTCCCATTAGGATTAGCTTGTGCTGTGATTGAATCTCCGTCTTGTTTAAGTTTATCAACATTAATTTTAGCAGTTCCTGCATCTGTTAACTCGAGTGTTGATAAATCTATATCAGCAGGTGCAGTATATGTTTTATTTGTTGCATCATATGCTAATGTAACTGTTATACTCGCTTTTGGATCAGTTGTAGATTTTTGATTTGTAATCTTAACTTCCCAAGTCCCAGAATCATTGACAACATATTGATAGTCTAGAGTATGTTCAACACCTTTTTCATCAACAATTTTCATCTGTTGAACATCACTGGCTGCACCAGGTTTTAAAGTCGTCGGATCTGGCAAACTACCATTTAAATTTATTTCATTAGTTGCTAGTGCAGGTAATGTAGCATTCACATTCACTACAATATCTTCAAGTACCCCAGATTTATATGCTTGTACTTTAAGACCATCCGAATTTACAAGAGTTCCGTTATCATCAACATAAAAATTTCCTGCTCGAGTATACAAAACCTGATCACCTTGTTTAACTACAAAATAACCATCTCCATCAATTCCCAAATCAAGAGCACGACCGGTTGACTGTAAACTTGATCCGGTATGAATGGTATCAATAGTTGCTAATGCTGAGCCAAGGCCAATTTGCATCGGGTTTGTTCCACCACGATTGTCTGTTGCTGCACTTGCCCCAGCAACCATTTGGTTCATCGTGTCCTTAAAAGTAACACGACCTTTTTTAAAGCCATATGTGTTTACGTTAGCAATATTATTACCAATTACGTCTAGTTTTGTTTGGAAGTTCTTCATTCCGCTTATTCCTGAGTACATTGAACGTAGCATTTATAAGTTACTCCTCTCTTATACGGCCTGCTTCGATCATTCGGCAAGCCATGGCTTCCTTTTGCAGGTCCAGCCATCTTTTTATTGGTCTAACAGTATTGTGCCATTGATATTCGTGAAAATTTGTGTTCGGGCTTCTTCCCGATCCATTGCCGTGATCACTGTATTATTTTTTGCGCTGACAATTAATGCTGCATCCTTTAGTAATACAAGTGATTCCTTTACACCCTTATTTTTTGCTTCTTGAACTTTTTCTTCAATCTGATTCCATCGCGCTTCATTAATATGTATCCCTCTTTGCAGCAGGCGCTCTTTTGCATGTTTACTTACAGTTAACTTACTGTCAGTCTGTAATGCATGTTGAAAATGGACAGAAAATTTATTGTTCGATTGATAGGTCTGATTGACCGATGTTGCTTTGGGTTTAATAACGGCCTTTGATTGAATCGGATGAAACATCATTTTATCCATTCAATCACTTCCTTGTTTTTATTCAATTTTTGTAATTTGTGAGGAAGAGATTGTTTTTCCACCTTCTAGTTCAAAGACTGTTTTTCCATCCTTAAATGATACAGATATAACTTTTGCAGAACTTTCTTTTTTATCTTCACCTATGAAAGTAACTTTCTTACCGATCATCATACTTGCCTGAACCATCGCATTTTCTTTTGATGTTTCATTGATTTGAGAAATATTTGCTGGTTCTAACTTTGTTCCATCATCAAGAATAAAAACCACACTATTATCCTTAAATTGAACTGAGGCCACTCGACCTGTTCCTTCTTCAATCACAGGATCCTTCCCCTGCTCCTTTGACGGAGTAATTTTATGCCAAGTGATATCTTTTCCGACAAATTGATTATAGGCAATAATTTGGCTTTGCTCTTGAACCTTTACAAAATTCTCCATTGTTTTCCCCATGTTTGTAATTTGCTCTAAAGTGGAGAAAGTTGCCATCTGTGCAATAAAGTCTTTATCCTGCATGGGATTCGTTGGATCTTGATTTTGAAGCTGTACCATTAAGATTTTCAGAAAATCATCTTTTCCTAGTATGTCTGAACCTGTTTTTCGCTGTTTTTGCTGATAGTCAGATAACAGCAGCGATGAATCAATTGTATTTGTCATTTCGCATCCCACCTACGCTTCCGTATTAAGAAGTGCTTCTTCAAATGAGTGTGTAAAATTATCATTTGATTGCTGTTCCTTTTGTTCTTCCCTTGGCTGCTGTCTTTCCTGCCCATGCTGCTGTTCTCTATTAAAGGTCCGGTCCTGCCCTGTAAACTGTTGAGAGATTTCCACTCTTTCAATTTGAATATTTTGTGAACTAAACGCCTGCTTTAATCCATTAAGCTGTGATTCCATCATATCTTTTGCCGTAGATGTAGATGTTAGGATTCTAGCAATAATCATTGAATCCTTTTGAATTAGTTCTACTCGAAGTGCACCTAAATGCTCAGGATTTAATTTGATGAAAAGCTTCTGTGTGCCGCCATTCGTCATAAATTTACTTCTAGAGAGAATAGATTCAAACTGTTCTATCAACTGTTCTGCCGTTACAGGTCTTTGTGTATTCGTCATCAGCGTTAATTGCTCAGGCTTTGAAAGCTGCTGAAAATGAAGAAATCCTGGATGAACACTATCTGTTTTAGTCAATGTCGTAGTTACTTTTTCACCGCTGATTTCCGTACTAACAGGCGGCACTGGAGTTTTACTGTTCATTTCCTGAACAACGTTATTGAACGTCTTTTGTAAATACTCTTCTCTTGCCGCTGGCGCTTGAGCATTTAATTTAAGTTCCAGCTTGTCTTTTATGCTTTTTATTAAATCTTTTAATCTTGTTTCATTGCCGTATGAATCCTGTTGGGCTGCTATTAGATCAAATAGCTTTACTGCCTTCATTCCTTGTGCAAGATCTTTATCTGGTACGAGATTTACATTTTGTTGTATTTGCAGGGATGAAATCAATTGTAATAACGAAAAAATCGCTTCATTTACATCATCTTTTGAAGGACCTCCGTCAGCCTGTTTTAATAAATCATTATCAATTACATTTTCATCAGAAGAAGTCAATTGCTTGTAAAGATTCGTTAACAGCTGTAAAAGTTCTTCAGCAGAAACATTTAATTGTTCTTGGATAAGAGATACAGCATCAACGTCATTTTGAAGCATTGTTTTTCCTAACAGTTCACTTCCATTTTCAAGCTCAAGGATATCATTCATTTGCAAAAACTGAACAAGTCCAGCAAGTTCATCACTTGTGAGTTCATTTACCTGCTCCATAACTCCCAGACTATCTGACGACTGAGGAGTTCCAGCCATCATATTAGTAAATAGCATTGAAAACCCATTTGCATTTTTTCCTGCAGTTGCTGAATTCCCGCCTGCCGCTGAAATAAGAGAATTGATGGTTCCTAAGCTTCCTATTTCCACTTTTTTCACCTCCCTTCATTGAAAAAACAGTTATTCACTCTCTTCGACTTTTGCTGATAAAAGCTCCGTATATCTTGCTGCTTCCTCAGGCTCCATATTCTCCATAATTTTTGCAAGCGTATCTGATTTAAGATTTGAAAGTATCTGTAATGCTTCTGTTTCGCTCATTTGTGAAAGAATGGGAGCTGCCTTTTTTGCCGAGATTGTTTCGTATGTTTTGAGAATATCCTTAAATGCTCGTTTGTTCTCTTCTTTCATCGCAGTCAGTTCATCGATTTCTGCTTGAAGCTGCTCCTTTTCAAGATCAGCTCTGGAAATTTCTTGATCCTTACTCTCTAATTCCGATTCAAGCTTTGTAATCTTAGCTTCACGATCCTTAATTTCCGCCTCAAGTTCGATCATTTTTGTTTCAATATCTTTTGCTGAGTCGGAATCATCATCCGAAATTGCAGATGAAATGAATGGGATTTTTTGCCCATATTCCTTTGTTAGCTCAAAAACATTGTAACCAAGAATTGTCATCACAATTAGGGCGACCGTTACGGTAAATAACAGCGGAATAAGGACAACAAATATGAAGCTTTGAAACTTTGATGTTTTTTTTGATTCTAATTCTTCTGCAACTTTATCCACGCTATCACCTAACTTCCCCGACTCATAAATTGCTGGATCGAGATATCATCCATTTGTTTGCCTTCTAACTGTTTCATATTTTCAGTGAAATTCGTAAAGTCTTTTTCTTTAATCTTTTCATATTTCTTTACTTCCATATTCTTTTCCATCAGTTTTTCTTGGTAAAAATTCATATGATTTCTAGCATTAATCACAATTTGTTGATAATGATTAATTGTTTTTTCAAGATTATAAATAAAATGCTGATGGTGCCTCATTTCTTGAACAGGTATTCCATTTACAAGCCTTTCGGATTGGTAGCTTTCAAGATCTTCTTTTTTCTTAAGAAGGCCATATAACTTTTCTGCAGCCTCTTCGAATTTTCTGACTGCCTGATTATACACATTAAAGGCTTCATCTTTTTCTCTTTCTTTTATAGAAAGGATTTTTTCGAATTTATATTGGTACTGCACAAAAGTTACTCTCCTTTCCCAATTAGACTATATAATTGCTGAATACTTTCCTGAAATGAAATCTTTTCATGTGTCGCCTGTTTTAAGAACGTAATAATCTCGGGGTAAAGTCTGATTGCTTCATCAATATCCATAGAGGAGCCTTTCTTGTATGCTCCAATATTAATTAAATCTTCGGAGTTTATATACGTACTTAATACTTCCCTTAATTTCTCCGCCGATTTTATATGATTTTCATCGACAATATTATTCATGACCCTGCTAACACTTTTCAGTACATTGACAGCAGGATATTGACCTTTATTTGCTAAAGCACGATCAAGAACAAAGTGACCGTCCAATATGCCACGAACCGTATCCGCAATTGGCTCATTCATATCATCGCCATCAACTAAAACTGTATATATGGCAGTAATCGAGCCTTTTTCATTTGTTCCGGTTCTTTCCAATAGCTTAGGAAGAATAGCAAAAACAGAGGGTGTGTATCCCTTTGTCGTTGGTGGCTCGCCAATTGCAAGACCTACTTCCCTTTGGGCCATTGCCACCCTTGTAACAGAATCCATCATCATCATGACATTCAAGCCTTTATCACGGAAATATTCCGCAATTGCTGTAGCCGTGAATGCGCCTTTTATTCTCATTAGTGCAGGCTGATCTGAAGTGGCAACGATCACAATTGATCGGCTTAAGCCCTCTGGTCCAAGATCCTTTTCAATGAATTCCCGAACTTCTCTTCCACGTTCTCCAATCAGTGCAATGACATTTAAATCTGCCGTTGTATTTCTTGCTATCATTCCAAGCAATGTACTTTTCCCAACACCACTTCCCGCAAATATCCCAACACGTTGGCCAATGCCAATGGTTAAAAGACTGTCGATCATGCGCACCCCGACTTCAATTGGTGAAGAAATCGGAGGTCTTTGTAGCGGGTTTGGCGGATCTTGGTCTGTTGGTACGGAAGAAAGTCCTTTTGGCAATGCTGAACCATCTAGTGGCTGGCCAATCGAATCAAGAACTGAGCCAATTAACCCGGCACCTACTTTTATTTCTAATGGTTTAGAAGTAGCTTCAACTAAGCTGCCTGGGGCAATATCATTGATCGTTGTATAAGGCATTAGAATGACATTTTCATCCTTGAACCCTACTACTTCTGCCTTTATAATTCTTTTCCGTTTTTGCCCTACATGAATATAGCAAACGTCCCCAATGGAGCTTTCTGGCCCTTGGGATTCGATCATCAGTCCAACAACCCTTTTCACTCGCCCATAACGTTTAAATGTATCCAATTGGTCAATTTCTTCAATTAAATCAGCGAGTTCCATTTCTTATTCACCCTCTAGCAATTCGATAAGCTTTTGCTTTATTTCTTCTAGCTGACTATCAATGCTCGCGTCAATTCTTCCATTTTCAGACTCTATGAAACAGCTTGTTTCAGATAAATCATCATCTGGATAAATATAAAAATTAATATCCTTTGGAAATAATGCCATAATTTCATCTTTATTTGCCAAAAGAAAATCGTAATGCACAGGGTGTACATGAAGCTGAACTTCCTTATTATCTCTTGCTTCTTTTAATGCTCGCTTTACAATGGATATAAATTCTTCTTCATTCTCCTGCAATTTTTTTCCGAGAATTTTACTAGCAACCTTTACTCCAAGCTCAAGGATTGTTCTTTCAGAAGAATCTACATGCATACGATAATCCCTTTTTGCTGATTCAACTACATCCCGTGCCGATTGAATGATCTCGTGCACCTCATTGTATCCTTGCTGGCGTCCTTCTTCTAAACCTTGTGTAAAACCAATTTTGCGTGACTGTTCAACTATTTCTATCTTTTCAATTTCAAATGCTTGTCTCTCTTCTTCCACTCGATCAAGAAGATTTTTGGCTTCAATCTGAGCATTGCCAATTATAGATTCGGCTTGCAATTCCGCTTCGCTCATCATTGTTTGTATATGTTTTTCTGTCTCGGCTGGTGTGTATTCCGTGTCTTCTTTCGGATTCAACGGTTCAAGAACTTTTATGGATATAATTCTCTCTTCACTCTGTACTGGAGGTGCCCATCCAGTTGCTTTGATGAGCCTAGACAATAATATCATCTCCTCCGCCACGGGCAACAACAATCTCTCCAGCTTCCTCTAGACGACGGATAATCGCAACAATTCTTGATTGTGCCTCCTCCACATCGCGAAGCCTTACAGGTCCCATAAATTCCATTTCATCTTTAAAGGTTTCAGCCATACGAGAAGACATATTTTTGAAGATGATATCTTTTACTTCATCGCTAGAAACTTTAAGTGAAAGCATTAAATCTTCGCTCTCACAATCACGAATAACTCGTTGAATTGCACGGTTATCAAGCGTAACAATATCTTCAAATACAAACATTCTCTTCTTAATTTCCTCTGCCAATTCTGGATCTTGTATCTCTAATGCATCCAAAATAGTACGCTCTGTTGAACGGTCTACACCATTAAGAACATCAACAACCGCTTCAATACCACCCGTTTGTGTGTAATCCTGCGTAACAGTTGCTGAAAGTTTTCTTTCGAGTATTTGTTCAACTTCATTAATAATTTCCGGGGAGGTACTATCCATCACAGCAATCCTACGAGCAATATCCGCTTGCATTTCCTGTGGAAGCTCTGACAAAATCTGCCCCGCCTGGGCCGCATCCAGATAGGATAAAATTAATGCTATCGTTTGCGGATGCTCGTTCTGGATAAAGTTCAAGATTTGTGCTGGGTCCGCTTTTCTTGCAAAATCAAATGGCCTAACTTGTAAGGATGAGGTCAATCGATTAATAATAATGGCTGCTTGCTCATTTCCCAAAGCTTTTTCAAGAACTGTTTTTGCATAACCAATCCCGCCCTGAGAAATATAATCCTGCGCTAAAGCAATATTGTGGAATTCCTCAAGAATTTCTTCCTTAGCCTGTGATTCGACCTTACGCACGCCCGATATCTCTAAAGTTAGTTTCTCAATCTCTTCCTCACTTAAATGTTTATAAACAGAAGAGGCCACCTCAGGACCAAGGGAAATTAAAAGAATGGCTGCTTTTTGCTTACCCGTTAATTCTTTTTGATCTCTTTTTGCCACTATTCATTCCCCCTAATCTTCAGCAATCCATGTACGTAACAGTTTTGCAAAGTCCTCTGGTTTTTCTTTAGCCATTTTCTCTAACTGTTTCTTTCTCATGGTGCTCTCTGTTTCATGTTCTTCGTTTACGTCAGGTACATGTAAAAGTTCCTCTTGAATAATACTTTCTTCTTCTTCTCTCGCACGTTTCTTTTTTGCCCTAATAAATAGGAAGATAAGCAGTGCGATAATCACTAATAGAACGCCGCCTACAATGTATGCCCATAAAGGAAGAACAGGCTTTGTTTCATCTGGAAACTCAACTTTTCCATTGAAAGGCTGAACAGAGACAACAACTTTTTCATTTATATCCTCTTCTGTAAGTTCCCCGCCATTAGCTTGCTTATCAATCGTTGTCCGTACAATTGTTCCAAGGATTTTTGTTATATCATCAATTCTTTCCTGCGGAAGCTCTCCATCTTTAGGAGGATTTACCATTACTTGAATCCCTAAATCCCTTACCTTATATGGACTTTCAACAATTTCCTTACGGATTTTATTTACTTCATTATTAATAGTTTCTTCAATTCGTTCATAATCCCCATTTGCTCCATTTCCTTCAAGATAACTAGAACCAAGCGCATCGCTAGGATCTTCCCCCTGAGGAATTCCTCCAACTGCATCCCCATTCCCTGTAAAAGTTTCTGTAATTTTATGCGCACTAATCGCAATGCCTTCCATATCTTCTTCATTTACAGGTGTGACAAGATTCTCTTCTCTGTTTTCCTGAGTAAAATCAATATCTGTTGATACAGACACAACTACATTTCCTGGCCCCATCAAAGTACCAAGCATACTCTGTACTTGGCGCTGAACATCTTTTTCAATTTGCTTTTTTATTTCATGTTGTGTCGCAAATGTAGATCCAGACTGAGAGTTTTCATTTTTTTCTAAATCAAAATACTCAAAATTTTGATTCATTATGACGATATTATCAGTAGGTAAGTTAGGAATACTTTTTGATGCTAAATGATACAATGCTTTTACTTGCGAATCTTCAAACTCGTAACCTGGTTTTGTATTTAAGATAATGGACGCAGAAGCTTCTTCAGAAGGGTCGCTAACGAAAATACCTTTCTCAGGTAAATTAATCATCACTTTCGCATCCTGTACGCCATCAATCCCCTTCATTAGATTAGCTAGTTCAGATTGCATGGCATCCAGTTTTAAAACGTTAAATTCATTTTCTGTCATACCAATACCAGCATTTTGGCTGAAAAAGGAGTAATCAATGCTGCCCGATTTCGGAATGCCCTCAGCAGCTAGTTCTACTTTTAGAGTATCCACTACTTTTTCTGGTACTTTTATTGTTGATCCGCCATCAGTAATTTCAGATTGTATTCCTCTACCATCTAAGTTCTCTTTTATTGTGCCTGTTTCAGATGGAGACAGATTGCTATAAAGTGGTACAAGCGTTGTTCTTGTAGAAAAATAGGAAATTAGTGCAATTAATACAATTAATAAAAGAGCGGAACCAAAAAGCATTATTTTCTGCTTTTTGGTTCGGCTGCTAAAATATTCTTTCACTTTATCTTTATATTTTAGAAACGATTCTTTCATCTTAATCCCCCGGTTATTCTGTCTCATATTAGGCTTTCTAATAACCGCAAATTATTAGTTTTCAGCTTTATTCAAGAAACCTATAATTGCTCTTTTTCCATTTATGACTCAGCTTAGTTTCGATAAGTTTGCAAAAATCTAGACTAAAGCTCTTCCATTAAACTTGCATTCTCATTGTCTCTTGGTATGCTTCAATCACTTTATTTCGAATTTCTAATGTTGCTTGCATAGTTATACTTGCCTTTTGAGAAGCAATCATTACTTGATGCAAATCAATATTTTCTCCATTTACAAGCTTTTCAGTCATTTTATCAGATTGAATTTGTTGTTCATTCACTTTTTCAATTGATTCCTTCAACATGGAAGCAAAACTTTTTTGTGCTTCGTAAGGTGTATTTGTATGAACCCTATTTTCTGTTTGAGGTTTTAATACGTGAGCTGCCGATGTAACTGACCCAATATTTATCATTTATGCTTCCCCCTTACTTGCCAATTTCAAGCGCCTTCATCATCATGCCCTTAGATGCATTAAAAACGGTTACGTTCGCTTCATATGATCTAGTTGCACTAATTAAATCTACCATTTCCCGTAAAGGATCAACGTTGGGAAGTTCTACATATCCTTCATCATTCGCATCAGGGTGTTCTGGATTATACACAAGCTTGAATGGTGTTTCATCTTCAACTATCTTAGTTACTTTTACTCCATTTCCAACAGAGCCATCCGAATGTTTATTCATTGCAACATTTAAAAAATTTGAAAATTGCCCTTCTTTCGGTTGAAGGACAACGGACTTACGTCTGTATGGCTGCCATTCTCCGTTCACATTCTTTGCTCTTGTTGAATCAACATTTGCCATGTTTGAGGAGATAACATCCATACGTAATCGTTGTGCAGATAACGCTGACGCAGTATTATTCATACTATGAAAAATTGACATCCTTATTTACCTCCCCTTATAACACTTTGTAAGCTAGAAAATTTCCCGCTTATTCTTTCAATTAGTGCATTATAATAGATTTGGTTCGTAGCTAAATCTGCCATTTCATTATCTACATCCACACTGTTCCCATTTTCATTAAAAGAAACATTTTTCCTTGTAACGATTCCCTTATTAGACGGTTCGCTAATACTAAATTCATAATGTCTACTATCAGTACGATAAGCGGGTACCCCTTGCTTAACAGCCGCCTGCAATGTTTCTTTAAAACTAACATCTTTCGCTTTATATCCAGGCGTAGCTTCATTGGCAATATTTTGCGATATCACCTTCTGCTTAAGAGAAGAGTAATTCAAACCCTTTTCAAGGGATGTTATCGTATTAGAAAACAATTTCATATACGCACCTCATTTTTATTCAGTTCATTGTAAATATATTAATTAAGTATGTATGATTTTGATGATTATTCTCATAATTTGTCGACCTATAGTACATTGTAAAGAAAATGAAATAATATGTCCATGCACAATAGATTACTTTTAACAGGACATTCGACCCATTTTTATTATAATTTGATAGAATTCATTCTGGTACAGGAAATCATTGTAAATAATTACGAATTTCCGAACAAATAAAAATGCTGACGGAGAAATTACATATGTATGCACGTTTTTTATCTAATTTATTAGTTCTTTTGTAGTAAGTATTACTTACTGCATTTTATTTTTCTGCATTGTAATGGTCTTGTAATAAAAAACGCCAACTTGTCGAAAGTTGGCGTTTTTTAACATATTATTGTTTGTTAAATTGTATTAAAATAAATTAGTTTGATTTTAATTTTTCTAGTTCAAATAAAAATTTGTCGTTAAGCACCTTAATGTAAGTACCCTTCATACCAAGGGAGCGTGATTCAATAACACCAGCGCTTTCTAATTTTCTAAGGGCGTTAACAATTACTGATCTTGTAATTCCTACTCGATCAGCAATTTTTGAAGCAACCAATAAACCTTCTTTGCCGTTTAATTCTTCAAAGATATGTTCAATTGCCTCAAGTTCGCTATAAGATAGTGAGCTAATAGCCATTTGGACCACAGCTTTACTGCGGGCTTCTTCCTCAATTTCTTCCGCTTTTTCACGAAGGATTTCCATCCCTACTACAGTTGCTCCGTATTCAGCAAGAATTAGATCATCATCATGGAACTGCTCCTTTAATCTCGCAAGAATTAAAGTACCTAAACGGTCTCCCCCACCAATAATTGGAACAATAGTCGTTAAACCATTGCTGAAAAGCTCTTTATTTTCGATAGGAAACGCTGTATATTCACTATTCACATCAAGGTTTGAAGATGTTTCCTGAATGTTAAAAAGACTATTTGTATATTCTTCAGGAAATTGGCGTTCTTCTAGCATTTTTTTCATGCGTTCATTTTCAATTTGCTGGTTCGCTGCATAGCCTAAAAGTTTTCCTCTTCTGCTTACCACATAAATGTTTGCTTCAATGACGTCACTTAAAATTTCTGCCATTTCTTTAAAGTTTACCGGTTTACCTGCAGCTCTTTGTAACATTGCATTAATTTTTCTCGTTCTCGTTAATAAATCCATTCTTTCTTCCTCCTACATGCTAACACAAGTCCTATTTTTGATTATTTTATCTTGTCTACCCTTTCACAAACCATTTAAAACAAAACCTACAAAATGAATTGACTTAAATCCTTGTTTCTTGAGATAGCTCCTAATTTCTCCTCAACGTATTGCGGAGTAATTTTAATTTTTTCCAGCGTAATTTCTGGTGCTTCAAAAGATAAATCTTCTAGCAGCTTTTCCATGATCGTATGGAGACGCCTTGCACCAATATTATCTGTATTTTGATTCACTTCAAAAGCAAATTCAGCGATCCTACGAATAGCATCGTCAGAAAATTCAATTTGTATACCTTCCGTTTCCAATAATGCTTCATATTGTTTAATTAGTGCATTATCGGGCTCAACTAAAATATTGAAAAAATCGTCAACAGTCAGTTTCGTCAGTTCAACCCGAATCGGAAAGCGCCCTTGTAATTCAGGAATCAAATCTGATGGTTTTGCCATATGGAAGGCACCTGCTGCCATAAATAGGACATGATCAGTTTTCACAGAACCGTATTTTGTCACGACAGTTGAGCCTTCAACAACAGGCAAAATATCTCTCTGCACTCCCTCTCGAGAAACATCCGCACTCGATCCGCCACTATTTTTGCTGGCGATTTTGTCAATCTCATCGATAAAGATAATCCCTGATTGTTCTGCTCGGAATACCGCCTCTTGTGTCACTTCATCCATGTCAATCAGTTTTTGTGCTTCCTCATTTGTTAAAACCTTTCTCGCTTCACTTACAGTCAATTTTCTTTTTTTGCGGCGCTTTGGCATCATACTGCCAAGTGCATCCTGCATGCTCATTCCCATCTGTTCCATTCCTGAACCTTGAAGCATATCGAACATGGAAGGCTGCTGTTCCTCTAGCTCAACTGTAATAATTTCATTTTCAAGTTCGCCTAAAGCAAGCTTTTCTTTCACAACTTTCCGTTTCCCTTGAAGATCCAAATCATCCGTTGTTTGATTATCCTGTTCAGATTGAACGTTTCCACCGCCAAATAACATTTCAAGGGGGTTCTTGTAGTTTGCAGACTTTTTACTAGATGGCACGAGCAATTCAACAATAATTCGATTTGCACTTTCCTCTGCACGTTCCTTTACACTTGCCATTTTCTCCTCTTTGACAAGTCGTACAGATGTTTCAACAAGGTCTCTTACCATCGATTCAACATCTCTGCCAACATAGCCAACTTCAGTAAATTTCGTTGCCTCAACCTTAACAAATGGAGCCCCAACTAATTTTGCCATCCTCCTAGCAATTTCAGTTTTACCAACTCCTGTAGGTCCGATCATTAAAATGTTTTTGGGACTGATTTCATCACGCATTTGCTCATCAAGCAAGCCGCGGCGATATCTGTTCCTTAATGCAACTGCAACTGCTTTCTTCGCATCTTTTTGACCAATAATAAATTGATCTAGCTTTTCAACAATTTGGCGGGGTGTTAAGTTCGTTCCTTTAACCATGATCGCACACACCTTCCCTTAAAGTTCTTCCACAATGATATTGGAATTTGTATAAACGCATATTTCAGCTGCCATCTCAAGAGACGCCTTCGCTATTTCTTTAGCTGATAAATGATCCCCTGCATAACGCTTTAATGATCTCCCAGCAGCTAAAGCATAATTCCCTCCTGATCCGATAGCTAAAACACCATCGTCTGGCTCAATGACTTCTCCCGTCCCAGAAATAAGGAGAAGATTTTCCGCATTCATTACAATAAGCATTGCTTCCAACTTTCGTAAAACTTTGTCGCTTCTCCATTGTTTTGCAAGTTCAACTGCTGCACGCTGCAAATTGCCATTATACTCCTCAAGTTTCCCTTCAAACATTTCAAACAACGTAAATGCATCAGCAACTGAGCCGGCAAATCCAGCAATTACCTTTCCATTAAACAGCTTTCGAACCTTTTTCGCAGTGTGCTTCATCACAACCGCATTTCCAAAAGTCACTTGGCCATCTCCAGCCATTGCACAATTTCCATTGTGCTGCACTGCGAAAATAGTTGTCGCGTGGAATTGAGACATGATTAATCCTCCTCTTACTTTTAATCCATTGTCCTCTTACTAGCCAATACCTTGCCTAAAACAAACCAATCATTATTTAGGCTCTAGGATGATGGGTATTATATGTTTTTCTTAAATATTCATTCGACACATGTGTATATACCTGTGTTGAAGACAAAAAAGCATGACCTAGTAATTCTTGAACCGTTCTCATATCAGCACCATTCGCAAGCAAATGAGTAGCGAACGTATGTCTAAGCATATGTGGATGTATTTTACCCGTCAAGGTAGATTTTTCAATCAGTTTATCAAGGATCAATCTTATCCCTCGAGATGTTAACTGCCCCCCCCGAAAATTTAAGAATAAGTAATCATTGGGAGTATCTCTTTTTGAAAGCAGGCTCTTGCGACCATTATTTATGTAATTCTGAAGTGCATCATGCGCAAAGCTTCCAAATGGTATATAACGCTGTTTATTTCCTTTTCCATGGACAAGCACAGTTGAAAGATACATATCCAAATCCTTCATGCGAATCTGACTGCATTCACTCACACGCATCCCAGTCGCATAGAGCAGTTCAAGCAACGCTTTATTTCGCTGGCCTAAATGAGTTTCCGTTTCACAGGCATGAAATAAAGCCTCCATCTCCTCTTCATAAAAAAATTCCGGAAGCTTTTTTTCTGCCTTTGGGATAAATGCAAGCGCAAATGGGTTATCTAGAACTAGCCTTTCTCTAACCAAAAACTTAAAAAAACTGCGAAGGCATGAAATTTTCCTTGCAACGGTCTTTCTGGCAAGTTTCTCATCATACAACTTTGTTAAGTAAATTCGAACATCTAAATACTTAACTTCATTCAGGCTGACTATTGATTGTTCAGTCATGAACATAAAGAATTCACTGATGTCATGGTGATAATGTTCAATAGTATATTGTGAATAATTTTTTTCAATTTGTAAATATTCAATAAACAAAGTTAACGAATTGTTCACATTTGGATCCATTCAATCACCTCACAAGGGCTTCTAAATCTTATCACATTTTAGAAGCCCTTGCAATTAAATCTCCTTATTTTTCGCAAAGTTCTGAATTGTTTCTAACGCCCTTGTTGCATGTTGCTCATTTCTTTCTTTTTTCCCCTTTATCTTAACAGGAAGATCTGGCAATAGGCCAAAATTGGCATTCATAGGCTGAAAGCTTTTTTCATTCGCAGAAGTAATATATCTAGCCATACTGCCTATAGTCGTTTCATGAGGGAATTCAAGAAGCTCTTGGCTCTTTACAAGACGTGCTGCATTGATTCCAGCAACTAATCCGCTTGCTGCAGATTCTACATACCCTTCTACACCCGTCATTTGACCAGCAAAAAATAGATCCTCACGATTATTAAATTGATAGGTAGGACGAAGTACTTTTGGTGAATTAATAAAGGTATTACGATGCATTACCCCATAACGGACAATCTCAGCGTTTTCTAGACCTGGAATTAATTGAATCACTTCTTTTTGCGGGCCCCATTTTAAATGCGTTTGGAAACCTACGATATTAAATAATGTTCCTGCCGCATCATCCTGTCGAAGCTGAACGACTGCAAACGGTCTTTTCCCGGTTTTCGGATCTTCTAAACCAACAGGCTTCATTGGACCGAACAGCATTGTTTTCTTTCCTCTTCCAGCCATTACTTCAATGGGCATACACCCTTCAAAAAAGATTTCTTTTTCAAATTCTTTTAAAGGAACGGTTTCAGCAGAAATTAATGCTTCGTAAAAAGTATTGAATTCCTCTTCAGTCATTGGACAGTTTAAGTATGCTGCTTCTCCTTTATCATAACGAGACTTTAAATAAACCTTATCCATATTAATTGATTCCTTTTCTATGATTGGAGCTGCTGCATCATAGAAATATAAATATTCTTCACCCGATAATTCCTTAAGTTTCAACGAAAGTGCTTCACTTGTAAGTGGTCCTGTTGCAATAACAGTAGGGCCTTCAGGAATCTCTGTCATTTCTTCTGTAATAACAGTTACATTTGGATGGTTTCTGACCTTATCTGTTACCAAGGCAGCAAACTCATGTCTATCGACTGCTAAAGCTCCACCAGCTGGAACGGCGCATGCATCAGCAGAAGCGATAATTACAGAGTTCAACTTTCTCATTTCTTCTTTCAATACACCTACTGCATTTGTTAATGTATTTGCTCTCAATGAATTGCTACACACAAGTTCAGCAAATTTATCTGTATGATGTGCCGGTGTTTGTCTAACTGGTCTCATTTCGTATAGGCGGACTTGGATTCCACGATTAGCAATTTGCCAAGCGGCTTCGCTTCCAGCTAAACCAGCACCTATGACATTAACTGTTTCTTTCATTGGTAAGAACCTCCAACTAACTATGTAAATGAAACTTCACTCTTAACTTTCCCAAATTTCAAACCATCTTGCATTATATACTACGTTCGTAAAATAATAAAGTTTTAAATATAAGAAGAAAAATTTATTTTGTACACACAAGACAAAGATTAACAGAAAAGAGTGAGCCATTTAGCCCACCCTTACCCTTGCTTTTCTTCCTTGTAGTCACATTCTACGCATTGCACCTGGACACCCTTTTTAAGCTTCTTCTCTACAAGAAGACTCTCACATTTTGGACAGCTGCGCGGCAGCGGTTTGTCCCAAGAAATAAAATCACATTCAGGGAATCGATCGCACCCATAAAAAATCCGGCGTTTTTTACTTTTTCTTTCAATAATATTTCCTTCTTTACAGCTTGGGCACTTTACTCCAACCTCTTTAACAATTGCTTTCGTATTTCTGCAATCAGGAAAGTTACTGCATGCCATAAACTTCCCGTAACGGCCCATTTTAAAGACCATTGGATTTCCACACTGCTCACAATCTTCTCCAGCTGGCTCATCCTTAATCTCTACTTCTTGCATTTCTTTCTCCGCTTTTTCGAGTTGTTTTTCAAAATCACTGTAAAAATCATCAATGATTTTGACCCATTTGACTTTCCCTTCCTCAATATAGTCTAAGTCCTGTTCCATTTTAGCAGTAAACTCAACATCAAGAATATCAGGGAAGAACTCGAGGATTGATTCTAAAACAATTTCCCCCAGCTCTGTAGGAATAAACCTTTTATTATCTAAAGCAACATACCCGCGTTTTTGAATGGTGTCTATCGTCGGCGCAAACGTAGAAGGTCGGCCAATGCCAAGCTCTTCAAGTGTTTTAACAAGCCGCGCTTCTGTATATCTTGGTGGCGGTTGTGTAAAATGTTGCTTTGGTTCAATATCTTTCTTTAAAACAATATCTCCTTCTTGAAGATCTGGAAGCATCTTATCTTTTTCCTCTGCATTGTCGTCTGTGCCTTCCACATATACTTTCATAAAGCCAGGAAACTTCACTTTGGAACCAGTAGCTCTAAAAATGACATCTTCATTCTTTAAATCAACACTCATTGTATCCATAACCGCTGAAGCCATTTGGCTAGCGACAAACCGCTCCCAGATGAGACGGTAAAGCCGCAGTTGGTCTCTTGATAGAAATTCCTTTAAACTAGATGGCTCCTTAAAAATACTTGTTGGACGAATCGCTTCATGTGCATCCTGAGCATTTGATTTTTTCTTCTCTTTTTTCTTTCCTGTCTGCAGAAACTCTTTTCCATATGATTGTTCAATATATTGTGATGCTTCACCTTGAGCAATTTCTGAAACCCTAGTAGAATCGGTTCTCATGTAAGTAATCAAACCAACTGTCCCTTCTTTGCCAAGGTCAATCCCCTCATAAAGCTGCTGTGCAAGCATCATCGTTTTCTTCGCTCGAAAATTCAATTTCCTTGCAGCTTCCTGTTGGAGTGAAGAAGTAGTGAACGGTGCTGCAGGATTTCGTTTCCGTTCCTTTTTTGTGACAGATGTCACCTGAAATTTATTTCCATCCATTCTGTTAAGAACATTTTCAACTTCTTCTCTTGATTTTAATTCGCACTTTTTATCGGCAGCTCCATAAAAAGCTGCTTCAAACTTTTCTTTTCCTTTTAAGAACTCCCCATCAATTGACCAATATTCTTCAGGAACAAAGGCTTGAATTTCTTTCTCCCTGTCAATAATTAATCGAACAGCTACCGATTGAACACGTCCAGCACTTAACCCTTTTTTTACTTTCTTCCATAATAAAGGACTTATGTTATATCCAACTAGACGATCAAGCAGCCTTCTTGCTTGCTGAGCATCGACAAGATCCATATTAATTGGTCTAGGATGCTTAAATGATTCTTTTATAGCATCCTTTGTAATTTCGTTAAAAACAACGCGGCAATCAGATGTAACATCCATATTGAGACTATGAGCCAAATGCCAGGCTATTGCCTCTCCTTCACGATCCGGGTCAGCCGCGAGGTAGATTTTTTTTGCTTTTTTGGCTGCTGTTTTCAATTCTTTTAATACAGGGCCTTTCCCACGGATAGTTATATACTTTGGTTCAAAATTATTTTCTTTATAAACACCCATTTGACTTTTTGGAAGATCCCGAACATGTCCCATAGATGCTTTCACTTTATATTTTTTTCCTAAATAACGTTCAATCGTTTTTGCCTTTGCGGGCGACTCAACGATTACAAGAAACTCTGACATCAATAGTCCTCCTTAAGAGGGATTTTTAAAATTATTTAAACACGTACCGATTTGGGAATAGATAATAACATATAACATACGATTCACTATGCTTTTTATTTATATATATTTAACATCAGCCTAGTGTCATTATATTAATAAATGGCAATGGAAATAGTTTTCCTGCTTGAAATTGATTGCATCCAAATTAATATATAAATGTATAAACAATCCAATATTATCTTGAAATTCTCCATTATTATTGTACATATATTACATATTTGTCAAACATAATCGTAATGTTTCGTAAGCGCTTTTATACTTTAACACATATCTAGATATAAATCTAAAGAATATGTTTTTTAGAAATTATACAGCAATTTTCTAAAAATAATACATAAAGTTTAATATATTAATTCTTCTAATATATCTTCCGGCGTATTGACCAGTTTCGCACCAAGCTGAATGAGCTCATTTGTGCCCCTTGAATATGGACTAAATATACTGCCTGGTAGAGCGAATACTTCTCTTCCTTCCTGTACAGCACAGTTCGCAGTTATCAGTGAACCACTTTTGCTTTTAGCCTGAATAATGAACGTTCCTTTGCTAATTCCACTTATTATTCGATTCCTCATGGGGAATTGCCATCTTTCTGGTTTTGTATGTGGGGGATATTCTGAAATAATTAAATGGTTTTTCATCATTTTTTCTGCCAAATTTATATTTGCAATTGGATAAATGTGGTATAACCCTCCAGCAATTACACCAATCGTATGCCCATTATTTCGGATGGCTGAATGATGGGCAATTGTATCAATTCCCTTCGCAAGACCGCTTACAATAATTATTCCCCCTTCTATTAATCTCGGTAGTATATAATTTATCGCTTGCTCTCCGTAGTCTGTATACTGTCTAGAACCGACAACAGCTAACAGATTGTTCTTTTTCAATAAACTTACATCCCCTTTTGCATAAATTACCCATGGAGGCTGATAGGTTTCTTTTAATAAAAGTGGATATTGATCATCAAAAATCGTAATTATTCGTATGTCATTTAGTATATATTGTTGGATTTGTTCATGAATAAGATAAGAATGAAGATCATTAAGAGCTGTTTTAATGGAGGATTTTTGAGGGTTTAAATCATCAAATCTATGGTCATAAAGAAATTTGAGCTCTGGGTCTGCCTTTAAAATATGATAAATTGTCTTCCAGCCAATTCCTTTGCAATGATGCAAATGAACTAGCCTTTTTGTAAATTCATCCATTGGAACCTCCTATTTTATTATTATACTAAGTGGTTTAGAGTAGAGGAAAATACTGGGGAAAGATGTATAAATAGTCCCCCTTCTTAGGGGGACTACTCATTAAGGTATTCATTCACATATTAATGTGTTTTACATTTGTCATAGAGGCCCTTTTCTTTAAGAACCTTAATTAATGTTTCTCCCATTACTGATGGTGTATCTGCAACTTCAATGCCGCATTCATTCATTACGCGGATTTTCTCATCAGCTGTACCTTTCCCACCTGAAATAATAGCACCTGCATGTCCCATACGTTTTCCAGGAGGTGCTGTGCGTCCTCCAATAAAACCAACAACAGGTTTAGTCATATTCGCTTTTACCCACTCTGCTGCTTCTTCTTCAGCTGTTCCGCCAATTTCACCAATCATGATCACAGCATATGTTTCAGGATCTTCATTGAACGCCTTCAACACATCGATAAAGTTTGTTCCATTAACTGGGTCGCCACCGATACCTACAGCTGTTGTCTGTCCGATTCCTGCTTCAGTTAATTGATGAACTGCTTCATACGTTAATGTTCCTGAACGAGAAACAACACCTACATGACCCTTAGTATGAATATATCCTGGCATAATTCCAATTTTACATTCATCCGGAGTAATTACACCTGGGCAGTTTGGCCCTACTAGGCGCGTTTTCTTGCCTTCCATATAGCGTTTCACTTTAACCATATCCAGAACTGGGATATGTTCAGTGATACAGATAGCTAAATCCAGCTCAGCATCAACAGCTTCCAAAATAGCATCTGCAGCAAATGGAGCCGGGACATAAATAACAGAAGCAGTTGCACCAGTAGCTTGTACAGCTTCCTGAACTGTATTAAATACAGGCACTCCTTCTACTTCAGAACCGCCTTTTCCAGGTGAAGTTCCTCCAACAATCTTTGTACCATATTCAAGCATTTGTTTTGTATGAAAAAGGGCTGTTGAACCCGTAATCCCTTGAACAATAACCTTCGTATCTTTATTAATAAAAACGCTCACGTCAATTCCCCTTTCTTATCTCCAATGCTTAGCCAACTAAGGAAACAATTTTTTGTGCACCGTCAGCCATAGACTCAGCTGCAACAATCTCAATATCAGATTCTGCAAGAATTTTCTTTCCTAAGTCTACATTCGTACCTTCTAAACGAACAACTAATGGTACTTTCAAGCCTACTTGCTTAGCAGCTTCAACAACACCTGTTGCGATAACGTCACACTTCATGATTCCACCAAAGATATTAACGAAAATACCTTTTACATTAGGATCAGAAAGGATAATTTTGAATGCCTCTGTAACCTTTTCTGCCGTAGCACCGCCCCCAACATCAAGGAAGTTAGCTGGATCGCCGCCATAATGTTTAATGATATCCATTGTAGACATCGCAAGACCTGCACCGTTAACCATACATCCGATATTTCCATCTAATGAAATGTAGCTAAGGTCATATTTTGATGCTTCGATTTCTTTTGCATCTTCTTCTTCAAGGTCACGATACTCTAGTACGTCTTTTTGACGGTATAATGCATTTGAATCAAAGTTTAATTTGGCATCCAATGCCATAACTTTTCCATCGCCAGTGACAACTAATGGGTTAATTTCAGCGATTGAACAATCCTTTTCAATGTAAGCTGTATATAAACTCATCATGAATTTAACAGCTTGTCCGACTAGCTCTTTCGGAATATTGATGTTAAATGCAATGCGGCGAGCTTGATACGCACTTAAACCAACAACTGGATCAATTTCTTCCTTGAAGATTTTCTCAGGTGTTTTTTCTGCTACTTCTTCAATTTCTGTTCCGCCTTCTTCAGAAGCCATCAGAACAACTCGTGAAGTGGCACGGTCTAGAACTAAACCAATATAGTATTCTTTTTTAATGTCACAGCCCTCTTCAATTAGCAAGCGTTTAACTTCTTTTCCTTCAGGACCTGTTTGGTGCGTAACAAGTGTTTTGCCAAGAATTTCATTAGCATATGTACGAACTTCATCTAAATTTTTCGCAACTTTAACACCGCCAGCCTTCCCACGGCCGCCAGCATGTATTTGTGCCTTTACTACACAAACTTCTGTGCCTAATTGTTTTGCTGCTTCAACAGCTTCGTCAACTGTGAATGCAACTTTTCCATTTGGTACTGCTACCCCGTATTTTCTGAGGATTTCTTTACCTTGGTACTCATGGATATTCATTTCCCATCCTCCTATAACTCTTTACAAAAATAGACTGCGCTTTCATTTTATAAAACTACACAAACCTTGTCCACCTTTATTAGGGAAATATTATATTTCTTTTAAAATTTCTAAAATTTAGAAACTAAAATACCCTCTACTTATTACAATATTCACTTGATAAAGGGAAAATATTATTTTTTTAGTATAAAGTACATTGACGAACATCTGCTCACAACCAAGTATGTTAATATCGGCCTGCCTAATATTACTGCACTGGTTATTACTTCGTATATAAATGCTTGTTCAATTAATCAGACCGACGTAAATCAATAAATTTAACTATTTTTTTTCACCGCTTCGTCCGTACGATAAATAAATGCAAAGATTTCAGCTACGGCTTGATATAGTTCATCTGGAATTTGCTCGTTGATTTCTAGCTTTCCTAGAAGTTCGACCAAGGATGGATCCTCCTGAATTGGAATATGATTCTCCTTTGCTTGTCCAAGGATGTTTTCAGCAACTAAGCCCTTCCCTTTTGCAATCACTCGAGGGATATCTTGTCCAAATTTATTGTATGATAATGCCACTGCCTCTTTCCGCAAATGCTTCTCCTGCTTCATATCCGAAAATCAACCCCGTTTACTTGACTCGTTTGAGTAGGCACTGCAATCTTTGCCTTTAATTTATTCACATTCTCTTCTTTTGGTTTTTCAAAAACAATAGATGATAGCTGGTAATTGATTTTTGATAAATTTTCCTTTAAATGAGGGATGAAAGGAGCAGCGAGCATTCTCAAATCAGTCCGCTCATTTATTATCGAAATGTTCATTATTCTATTCTGCACCTGTAAGTCAACAATTGTTTCCTTCAATTGATTCAGATTCAGATAGAAAAGTACACGGCAGAAATTAGGATCGATTTTACCATTCTCCGTTTTCCTTCCACTCCATTGCATAGTTAAGTCTGATTTCATCTCCCAAAAAGACAATGGCACTTGAAATACATATTGCTGAATCGGCCCTACCTCCTGTGAGAGCAACTGGAAGCCTGTTATTTTGAATAATAGCTTCTCTGCTGTATCTTTTATTGCTGGTGAGGCTTCCTCGGATAGCAACTGCATCAGAAGCGGTTTAAGCGTATCTGCTTTATTAACAATATCCCCTTCTCGGTTTTTCAGTCCACTTAACAGCTCGTGTTCGTAAGAAAGGCCGATTGAGTGTACTAAATGTTTGATCTGATCCTTTACAGCATGCGAATTATCCCACTGTACCCCAGCTATTTTTATGTCATTCTTGATCTGATTGATAAGTGTTTGTTCTTCATTAGATAGACTAGTCGTCATTTTAGCCTGATCCATGAATAGCATGTTATCCAGTTTTGAAAGTGACTGTTGCGTTTGGCTTAAAATAGGAAGAATTTGCTTCCATACTGCGGTACGATTGGGTAATTCCATCCTGTCAGTCTCTTGTGCTAATAAATGAAAAATGGCTTTTGCTAAAGCTTTCATATCCCTTTCATTTAAGGGAGGGGAAATGTTAGAGCTCCTTATTTCAGATAAGACTTTCTGGATCTCGCTTAAAGCTTTCGATTCCGCCCCGCCGTTCACTTCACTTTTTAGTAAATTTTGAAGCTTAGTTAGCGTTAAAATGAGCTCCTCTCTGCTGCCGTTACGATTATTTTCAACGATTTCAGGAATTATATTTAACGGTTGAATGCCTTTCGTCTGCACGATGCCTGCATTTATCCATTTTTCAAGAGCTTGCTGGATCATCCCCTCTTCACTTGTATTTGAAGAAATGAACCCTGTGTTCTGGAGGAATTGAAAAGCTGTTTTTGATTGTAGGTGGTCCGTTGAACTAAGCCAGTCTTTTACTAGCTTTATTAAAGCAATATTGCTCATCTTTTCCTTTTCCGTTATTATCAGTTCTGCTAATAATGCTGAAAGCTTATTGCTGGAGTCCGTTGGCATGCCATCCTTGATCTGAGTTAACAGGTTTTCCATTAACAAAGACATAGGTTCATTTTTCAGGATAGAAGTCAGGGAATAGAAGACATCCTTTGTAAAAGGGAGCTGCTGAGTCAACAATATTCTAATCCCCTCTAATCCTTCCTTAAAAGATTCGCTGCCTTTCAGCCATTCAGCTGCCATATGAATCGTATCCTTCGTAATTGGAAGCTGTTCTCTCAAAAAGAACTGGAGCAAGGAAACATTTTCTTTTGTAACTGGAATGTTCAGCTGTCTTAATAGGTTCTCAACTGAAAATTGCTTTCCATTTAAGCCAAGTGATTCCATTACTTTTAGCTGTACCTGCCCATCCATAGATTGAACCTGAAAAAAGTGCCGGTCATTTACAGATAGACCTACCTCTAATTGAGCAATAATCTTTTGAGAGCCAACCTGTACTTCAGCCATCTGATTCGGAAAGAGCTTTAAAACTTTCCCGCTAATAATCTGCCCTGGTCGAAAGGTAAGGGGTCTATTAGTCGCTAGTTTATTTTGTGAGATTAAATCCTGAACGATATTCAACGTTCGCATGCTATCACCTTCTTCCTATTTGTCCACATACTCCTTTATCGGAGAAAAGCTTTTTCGATGATAGGGAGTAATACCAAACTTTTGAATGGCAGCAAGATGCTCTTTTGTTCCATATCCCATATTTTTCGCAAACCCATATTCAGGGTACTCATTGCCTATACCGGACATTAGCCGATCACGTGTTACCTTTGCAATAATTGATGCAGCTGCAATAGATATACTTTTCTCATCACCTTTAATAATAGCTTCAAACGGATACGGAGTGTCGAGTTTAACTGCATCTATTAGTAGAAAATCAGGTTGTACATTTAAATGGACAACAGCATCTGTCATAGCCTTTTTCGTCGCTTCATAAATATTAATACGATCTATCTCATCGACATGGATTATTCCAACACTAATTGCAGTCGCTCGGGATTGAATGATTTCAAAATATTGCTCACGCTTTTGCTCTGAAAGCTTTTTCGAGTCATTAAGACCTGGTAAATAAAAATCGGCAGGTAATATAACAGCTGCCGTTACAACAGGACCTGCCAGCGGGCCTCTCCCCACTTCATCTATACCAGCAATATGTTGATAGCCAAGATTTCTGTATTTCTGTTCATACCTAGTCATTTGCACATATTTTTCGTGTACCTTTTTCTCTTCTTCCTTCCGGCGGTGCCACTTTTTTAAAAGGTGTTGAACGCCCTTTCGTTCATCATTGGCTAGTAATTCTATAAACGAATGATCGATTTCATTCTTTGCTATTAATATTTCCTCGATTTCACGAATGCTAATTTTTCCCATGATTTTCCCCTTCAGTTTCTATAACCTATGTATCGGCATTTTATCAAAAAAATGAAGGCCTTCTATAAGGAGAAGGCCTTGGTGTTAGATGATATTAATTGTTCGCTGGATCATTCTAATAAGTCTTCAGGACGTTCCAAAGTAACAGCTCCTAATTTCTCTGTTCGAAACTCTCTAATCACTAGTTCTGTCACTTTATCATAATCGATTTCGCCCCGTCCCATAAGGCATCCTCTCACCTTGCCAATCGCATCAAACATTTCAACAATATCTTCAGGAATAACTTCCATTTGATAGCGGTCTTTCAATCGATCTGGATAATATTTTTCAAGAAAACGAAGACCAAATACGGCAATGTCCTGTAAGTTTAAAATCGTATCCTTTATTGCACCCGTAAGGGCCAGTTTTAAGCCAACTTCTTGATCTTCAAATTTCGGCCATAAAATCCCTGGAGTATCAAGCAATTCTAGTTCCTTTCCTACCTTAATCCATTGTTGCGCTTTCGTTACCCCTGGCGTATTTCCGGTTTTTGCAATATTTTTTTTTGCAAGTCTATTAATTAACGTGGACTTCCCAGCATTTGGAATGCCAACAATCATTGCTCGAATCGCCCTAGGTCTTACACCCTTTGCTCTCATCCGATCAAATTTCTCCTGTAGTATTTCCTCAGATGCAGCAACAATTTCTTTCATCCCTTGCCCTGCCTGAGAATTTATAGCAAGAGCCTTTATTCCCTTCTCTTTGAAATATTTAATCCATTGCTTTGTCGCTTCTTTATCTGCCATGTCCGCTTTATTAAGAAGAACTAATCTTGGTTTATGCTGAATGATTTCATCGATCATTGGATTTCTAGAGGAATATGGAATTCTAGCATCGACAAGTTCAAAGATGATGTCCACAAGCTTTAGTTTTTCTGTTACCTGTCTGCGGGCTTTCGCCATGTGACCCGGAAACCATTGGATGGTCAAGGCTGCCACCTCCATTTGTAAAATTTTGAAGTAATTAACTTTGAATTATGGTACTTTTTGAGGGGAGAGATAGGAGGTTGATGAGAAGCAAATAGCCTATGAACCAGTTGCTTCCCATCGATTATTTTACGATACGAATATCTTCTATTGGCCAATAAATAATCCCTGTATTCCCTAGTACTTTTTCCATCGGGACAGCCCCAATATGACGACTATCCTTGCTGTATCTACGATTATCACCCATAACAAATAGATGACCTTCAGGAACCGTTTCCGATCCTATTTTTTCTTCAAGAGTAAATGGTTCAGTTAATGGACCATCAATCACTTGTTTCTTATACTCATCCAAATATGGTTCTTCATATGCTTTTCCATTTACATAAAGCGTGTCATCTTTGTATTCAATCCGATCACCTGGGAGACCAATGACTCTCTTTATGTAATCCTTATTTTCTGGTGCATGAAAAACAATGATATCGAAACGTTCGGGCTTGCCAATTTTATAACTGAACTTGTTTACAATCATCCGATCTTGATCATGCAATGTAGGCATCATTGACAATCCATCCACTACTATTGGAGCAAATAAAAAATATCGGATAACTGCAGCTAACAATACTGCAATAACAAGTGCCTTTGTCCATTCCCACAGTTCATTTTTCTTCTTAGCCATGATTTCCCCACCAATCTCTTGTAAAAAATATCCATTAAAAAATCCACTTTTAATGGGCTCGTTATATACCTCTAATATATATATTACAAAAATCTCCCTAAAAAAACAGGATAGGAGCCTTATATATTTATTATTAATCAAATATGTAAATTTATTTGCTAAGAAAAAGGAGCTTGTTGAACAAGCTCCTTTCCGCTTTTTTTATTATCGAATTTCTTTGATACGAGCTTTTTTACCACGTAGGTTACGTAGGTAGTAAAGTTTCGCACGGCGTACTTTACCGCGGCGGATAACTTCAAGCTTCGCAATCTTTGGTGTGTGTACAGGGAATGTACGCTCTACGCCTACACCGTAAGAAATCTTACGAACTGTGAAAGTTTCGCTGATTCCACCACCACGACGCTTAATCACAACTCCTTCATACACCTGAATACGCTCACGTGTTCCTTCAACAATACTTACGTGTACACGTACAGTATCACCAGGACGGAAAGAAGGAAGATCTGTACGAAGTTGTTCTTTTGTGATCTCTTCAATTAATTTATGCATCGTTTTCAACTCCTTCCAACAGATGCTCTTGCACATCATTTCTTCCAATTGCAGCGGAACATCTTAATAAGACGAAAACTGAAGTTGTCCAGCTGCAGCCCTAGCCCCCTCGAGGTCATAAGCCGCTCCGACTTTCTTCCAGCCTAAGTCACAAAAAATATTGTAACATACATAGCAATCAACATCAATGCTATTTACTCTCTTTTTTGATTTCTTCTAGCCATTTTTTTTGTATCGCAGATAATTCTATCTGTTCAAGTAAATCCGGCCTTCTAAGCACAGTCCTTCTTAATGATTCTTTCGTCCGCCATTCATCAATAAGCCGATGGTTGCCTGAAATAAGAACGTCCGGTACCTTCATCCCTCTGAAATCTGCTGGACGTGTATAATGAGGATGTTCTAACAGTCCAGTACTAAACGAGTCACTTAAGTGAGACTCTACTTTTCCTAACACACCAGGCAGGAGACGAACAACGCTATCAATGACAACCATTGCTCCAAGCTCCCCTCCTGTTAGCACAAAATCACCAATCGAAATTTCATCGGTCACGACATGTTCACGAATTCTCTCATCGTACCCCTCATAATGGCCGCATATAAAAATAAGGTGATCTAAACCAGCTAACTCTTCCGCTTTTTTTTGGGTATATTTCTCTCCTTGCGGACAAAGAAGAATCACCCGAGGGACTGAGGCGCTTTTTTCACGTAGATCTGCAACCGCATCAAAAATGGGCTGAGGTTTTAGAACCATTCCAGCTCCTCCCCCATAAGGGTAATCATCAACCGTTTGATGCTTATTATCAGCATACGCTCTAAAATTCACTACATTGTAATCTACCGCTTTATTTTCTGACGCTCTTTTTAATATTGATGAACCGAGGACTCCTTCAAACATTTCTGGAAAAAGGGTTAAAACATCAATCTTCATCATGAAAGTAGTCCTTCAATCGGATCAATGATTACGTTCTTAGCTTTTACATCTACTCTTTTTACTACATCTTTTATGTAGGGAATTAAAATATCTTTCCCGCCTTTCCCCTTGATCACCCATACATCATTGGCACCCGGTGAGAGAATTTCTCGGATTTTTCCGATTTCCTCTCCCTCAAGTGTTGTAACTGTACAGCCAATAATTTCGTGGTAATAATATTCATCCTCTTCGAGCTGACCAAGCTGGTCCTCAGATACCTTTAATATACCACCCTTCATTTTTTCTATATCATTAATATTTTCATACCCTTCAAAAGTAAGTAAATCAAATGACTTATGAGTACGATGTGATTTAATTATTAGCTCGATGGGGGTATTCGTGTCGGGCATAAATAAAGTTAATTTATTTCCAGGCTTATAGCGTTCATCAGCAAAATCTGTTTTTGAAATTACACGTGCTTCTCCTTTAATTCCATGTGTGTTTACGATCTTACCGACATTAAACCATTTTTCCATCCCGTATTTCACCTCTAACGTATTTCATCAATAATGCCATCTTTTATTATAATTGTCTTTTCTTTTTGCACCGCTTCCCAGCGATCTCCTACTTCAATATCGATTATTGCATTTACTTCTTTTTCCTTCAGCTCACTGCCTAATGGTAGTATATGTAATTGTTCAATTTGAAAATCAAGCAGCTTTGCTTTTTCTTCCCGCTTTTGAATCTCTTTCTCAAAATGCATCCTAATATTATTGGGCTGAAACCTTTTCTGTTTTTCTAATTTTTTTAATTCAAATTGGAGCTGTTCGCACTCTTTTTTTAGCTGTTGTTTATTTTTCTCATAGCTTTCTAGCAGCACCAATTTGCTTTTCTCCGTAAGAACTTGCTTTACCACGACAGATTGAATTATTTTCAACAGGCAACGCCTCCCAAGGGCTGTGAACGTGTTCTAGCACTCATTTAAAGTATATGAATTCCTTTGATAATTGGAAAAAAAGGAGGGTATGAACCCTCCTTTCTCTCGCTTTTCTTATTGTCTAGCTTCGGCGCCTAGTCCCTCAAGGTTATAAGCCAATCTGCCAAGAAGGTTAAATTACAACCTTCTCGACAGCTCGTCTTATACTTGTCGGGACTAAGCAAGGCGCTTTCGCTTTTCTTATTCACTAATCTCTAAGAAGATTTTCTTCTGTTGCGAGGATCCTGCTGCATAGACAACAGTTCGTATTGCTTTCGCAACGCGCCCTTGCTTCCCAATTACTTTCCCCATGTCAGTCTTGTTGACAGAAAGCTGATAGGTCACGCGATTTTCTTCTTCAAGAACCATTACTTGAACATCTTCCGGAAAATCAACAAGGGGCTTCACAATCGTTTCAATAAGTTCTTTCATGTGTTTATGAATTACTTACCGTTTTTTGCGTTATGGAATTTTTCCATAATGCCTTGTTTAGAGAATAGGTTACGAACTGTATCTGATGGCTTCGCACCAGTTTGAAGCCATTTAAGAGCTAATTCTTCATTAATATCAACGATTGCAGGATCTGCAACTGGATTGTAAGTTCCTACTGTTTCAATGAAACGTCCATCACGTGGTGAACGAGAATCAGCTACTACGATACGATAAAAAGGAGACTTTTTTGCTCCCATACGTTTTAAACGAATTTTTACTGCCATTTTAATAAGCACCTCCGAATAGTTTCACACAAGATAGTATATTATCAGATTCCTAAATAGTTTGTAAAGGTTTTTTTCTTTACAGCTAAAATTTTTTTTCTTCTTTCACCTAAAAAGGATTAAATGGAAGCTTAAATCCACCTTTTTTCTTTCCTTTTGGCGAGCCGCCTGTCATTTGTTTCATCATCTTTTTCATATCTTCGAATTGCTTAAGCAAGCGATTCACTTCAGGAACAGTCGTTCCACTTCCCTTAGCAATTCGTTTACGTCTGCTCGCATTAATCGTTTCCGGATGAATTTTCTCATCCTTTGTCATCGATTGAATGATTGCTTCCACATGGGTGATCTGTTTTTCATCCACTTGAAGATTATTTAAACCTTTAATTTTATTAGCTCCTGGCATCATTTTCAGAAGCTCATCGAGTGGTCCCATACTGCGAACCTGACCTAATTGTTCCAGGAAATCATCGAATGTAAAAGAAGCATTGCGAAATTTCTGCTGCATTTCCTTGGCTTTTTCTTCATCTACATTCGCCTGAGCCTTTTCAATTAGCGTAAGAACATCGCCCATTCCTAATATCCGTGAAGCCATACGTTCCGGATGAAAGGGTTCGAGAGCGTCTAATTTTTCTCCAAGACCAACAAATTTAATCGGTGTTTCAGTTACTGCACGGATCGATAATGCTGCTCCCCCACGTGTATCACCATCAAGTTTTGTCAGTACAACACCTGTCAGACCAAGCTGTTCATTGAAGCTTTTGGCCACGTTGACCGCATCTTGTCCAGTCATCGCATCAACGACTAGGAATATCTCATCTGGTTTAGCGAGCTCTTTAATATCTTTAAGCTCATCCATCAGAGCTTCATCCACATGCAAACGGCCAGCTGTGTCGATAAGAACATAATCATTATGATCTTCTTTCGCCTTTGCAATTGCCTGCTTTGCTATTTCAACTGGGCTTACTTGGTCACCAAGTGAAAATACAGGCATATTTAATTGCTTCCCAAGTGTTTCAAGCTGTTTAATCGCAGCCGGTCGATAAATATCTGCTGCAACAAGCATTGGATTACGGTTGTATTTCTTGCGGAGTAGATTGGCAAGCTTACCAGTCGTTGTTGTCTTACCCGCACCTTGTAAACCAACCATCATAATCACGGTTGGCGGCCGGTTAGAAACGGCAATTTTGCTTTGTTCTCCACCCATTAACTCCGTAAGCTCTTCCTTAACAACCTTAATAACCTGCTGTCCAGGCGTTAAACTTTTGAGAACTTCCTGGCCAACAGCTCGTTCACTTACCTTTTTAACAAAATCTTTGACGACCTTAAAGTTAACATCCGCCTCTAATAGGGCAAGACGAACTTCACGCATCATGTCTTTTACATCCGCTTCATTTATCTTTCCCTTGCCGCGGATCTTCTGGATTGTATTCTGCAGTCGGTCGGCTAATCCTTCAAATGCCATCTTGCCGCCTCCTAATCTAATTTCTCAAGCTCGGCTACTGCCTTGAAAATTGCTTTATTTTCAGGATCATCTTTTGCAAGCATTTCTTTTATTTTGACAAGCAGTTTGCTCCGCTCTTGAAATTTCTGAAATAATAACAGCTTCTCTTCATACTCTTCAAGCATTGCTTCAGTACGTTTAATATTGTCGTATACCGCTTGTCTGCTAACATCGTATTCCTCTGCAATCTCTCCAAGTGAAAAATCATCCAGGTAATAAAGGGACATATAGCTTCGCTGCTTAGGAGTCAACAACGATTGATAAAAATCATAAAGATAATTCATTCTCGTTGTCTTTTCTAACATCCCTACTCCCCCTTGTTAAGTGAAAAGCCTTTACAATAGTAAGTTTACCTAGAAGCACAACGCATGTCAATAGAAAAGCGGAGGCGACTTGCTTATCTCCGACAAGCATAAGACAAACTGGATGGAAGGTTGTTCTTTAACCTTCTAGCCAGGTTGGCTTGTGACCTCGAGGGGGTAGGAGCCGCAGCTGGACAGAGAAAAGCGGAGACGACTGCTGGACATTGAAAAACAGCTGGCATCCATTTTGCCAGCTGTTTTTCCTCCCTGTTTTTATGCTTCCTTTTCAACTAAGTCTGCAAACAACCCGTATACATATTGTTCTGCATTAAATTCCTGAAGATCATCCATTTTTTCACCAAGACCTACAAATTTCACCGGAATATTAAGCTCATTTCTAATAGCTAAAACAATTCCCCCTTTTGCTGTTCCATCTAGCTTCGTCAATACAATTCCGCTCACATCTGTTGCTTCCTTAAATGTTTTCGCTTGGATCATTGCATTTTGACCGGTTGTTGCATCAAGAACCAATAATACCTCATGTGGCGCTCCTGGAATCTCCCGTTCAATCACGCGCTTCACTTTTTCAAGCTCTTTCATAAGATTTACTTTGTTTTGCAATCTTCCTGCTGTATCACAAATAAGAATATCTGCTTTACGGGATTTAGCAGCTTGTACAGCATCAAACATTACTGCTGCAGGATCGGAGCCAGCTCCTTGTTTAATGACCTCAACACCGACTCTTTCTCCCCATACCTCCAGCTGTTCAATCGCACCGGCACGGAACGTATCACCAGCTGCTAACAATACCTTTTTTCCTTCACTCTTAAATTTATGGGCGAGCTTTCCAATTGTTGTTGTCTTTCCAACACCGTTTACACCAACAAATAGAATAACTGTTAAGGAGTCGTCTTGCATATTTAATTCAGCAGATCGGTCCCCGCCTGCTTCATAAATTTCAACAAGCTTTTCAGAGATCACACTTTGAACCTCTTGCGGATCCTGGATATTTTTACGCTTTACTTCCATTTTTAATTCTTCAACTAGCTTCATGACAGTATCAAAGCCGACATCCGCTTGGATCAAAATTTCTTCAAGTTCTTCAAAGAAATCCTCATCCACTTTCCGATATCTAGCAACAAGATCATTCACTTTTCCGGAAAAATTATCTCTAGTTTTCGCCAAACCATCTTTAAACTTTTCTGTCACACTATCCGTTTGCTTCGTGATTTTTTCTTTTAATTTTTTAAAAAAACTCATGATTTCACTTCCTTTTATTGGGCAACTAATTCCTTCGTTTCTTCCAGACGAACGGATACTAATTTAGAAACACCTGATTCCTGCATCGTTACTCCATATAGCACATCCGCCTCTTCCATCGTTCCTTTCCGATGGGTGATGACAATAAACTGTGTTTCTGTGCTGAATCTCTTTAAATATTGACTAAAGCGAGATACATTCGCCTCATCAAGCGCTGCTTCCACCTCATCCAAAATACAGAATGGAACAGGACGTACTTTCAAAATTGAAAAAAGCAGTGCGATTGCTGTTAGTGCACGTTCACCACCAGATAATAGTCCAAGGTTTTGCAGTTTTTTCCCTGGCGGCTGTGCAACAATCTCAACACCCGTATTTAATAAGTCTTCAGGATTTGTTAATTTAAGATCGGCTCTTCCTCCGCCAAATAATGAACGGAAAACAGTTTCAAAATGATAGCGTATCCCCTCAAACGTTTCTTGGAAACGTTTTTTCATTTCAGTATCCATTTCATCTATTACCTGAAATAAAGTATCTTTTGCTTCCTGGAGATCATTTTTCTGTTCAAGTAGAAATTCATACCGTTCAGAAACACGGTCATACTCTTCAATTGCCCCTAGATTGACAGTACCAAGCTCTTCAATTGCCAATTTAATCAGTTTTACTTTTTTCCTTGCTTCATCTGCGGGGATAGTCAACGGATATTCTTCCTTTGCAGCATCGAAGGACAGTAAATATTCCTCGCGTAAATGGTTTAATCTATTTTCCAATTCAACATCAAGCCTATTCAGCTTTACCTCTTGATCCTTTAATGCTTCAGTCATCCCTTTATGCTGTCTCTTAAGTTCTTTTGTTTCAAGCTCTAAGTCCTCTAGTGCAGCTTGAAGCTTTAAACGTTCTTCTCTTCTTGAAGAGATTAGCGCAATTGTTTCTGTTTTATCCTGAAGCTTTCTTTTAGCCGCATCCTCAAGCTGCTGTTCACCTGAAAAGCTATTGGTCATTTCTGAAGATAATAATTCTATATCCTCTTTAATCGTTTCTAGCTTTTCTTTATTTAATGACAATTCTAAGGAGAGTGCTTCGAATTTATCTTTCTTATGGTTCAATTGCTCAGTTATTGAAGCATATTTCACTTTTAAATCATTTATTTCAGAATAAAGAGATTCCTTTGAGGATTGCTGCATGTTTTTCTGATCAGTTAACCTATTAATTTCTAAATCGAAAGAAATAATCTGATTTTCAATTTCCGACAGCAACGTATTTAGCTCCGACTTTCGTGTGATCAATCTTTCCTTGTCTTCAGAAAACTGTGCCTTATCAAGATCATACAGAGACAGTCTTTCATTCAAGCTTTTTTCTTCAAATTCTACTTCCCGAAGATCGCTTTTGACAGCTTGTTCCTTTAGTCGAAGCTCTTCCCCAGTTTTTCTATGCGTCTCAAGACTTTCTTCAAGCTTTTGAATATCTGCCTTTAGCATCTTCACTTGCTCTTCCATGCTAAGTGTTTTCGTTTCCATATCGATAATTCTAGTCTTTAATTCCTCGAGCTCACCTTTTCTGCTTAAAATGGAGGAAGATTTTTGTTTCAGCGCGCCCCCTGTCATTGAACCGCCAGGATTGACCACATCTCCATCAAGTGTGACGAGACGGACCCGATATTGCAGAATCTTCGCCAATTCATTTGCACCTTGCAAATCTTTCGTAATTACTACATTCCCAAGCAAATTATTGATCGTTTCATTGTACTTTACATCTGTGTCTATTAATTTTGCTGCCACACCAATGTATGCAGAATGATGTTGAATAGATTGAAGCTGCCCTTGGTTTAAGCTCTTCCCTTTTATCACATTTAGTGGAAGGAATGTTGCTCTGCCGAAAGAATTTTTCTTCAAGTACTGGATCGCATCCCTGCCATCCTTTTCAGATTGAACAACAATATGCTGCGTCGCTCCACCTAAGGCTGTTTCAATGGCAATTTCATAATCCTTAGGTACTTGTATTAATTCAGCAACGGCACCCTCGATCCCGTTCAACTTGCTTCCTCGTGCCTTTAAAACCTCTTTTACACCTTGAAAGAATCCTGAATAATCATCTTCCATTTCTGCAAGCATTTCTTGTCTGGATTTAGCCTTCTGCAAATATTGATAGGCTTGATACAGTGTTGTTTCTTGTTTTTGGTAGTTATTTTTTGCCGTTTCTAGCCTTCTTTGCTCATCTCTATATTTCTTTACCTGCTCGTCCAATTCATTCTGAACGCTTTGAAGAAGAGATTGAACGGTTTCCTTCTTTTCTATAATTGCTTTTCGCGTTTGAATAAAACCTTCATTGTCTTTTTCAAGCCTAGATACTCGATAGCCCAATTGGCTTTCCTGCTGCTCAATATTTTGCAGTTCATTTTTAGCAGCTGCTTGTTTACTTAGAACTTCAATATAATCACTTTTAAGTGTTTCAAGCTTTTCCTCTGTATTTTCGCTAAATAGCTTAAGCTGCTCTTGCTTTTTCTTTAATTCCTTTTGCAGCACAGAAGCAGCTTGTTCTACTTCTACTAATAAATGTAATTGCTTTTCTTTTTCCTTCGTCAATTCCAAGTCTTTGTTTGTCAATTCTTCTAAACTTCTATGGAGCTGTTCTTTATTCTGGGAAGCATTCTTCTTTCTTTCTTTTAAAACTTCTTTTCTTCCTTCAAGCTTTTCAAGCTCTTCACTCGCATGGAGCAATACATTCTGCAAATCATTAATTGATTCATCAATCGCTTGTGCATGGTCCCTCAATTCTTCGATTTTTGCCTCTTTGCTTTGCAGTGTTGCTGAATGCTTTATTTCATTTTGCTTGTGAAGTTCTAATTCCTGCGAAAGTTTCTCCCATTTCGAATGTAAATCCTCGATTTCGAAAACAGTAAGTGCCACTTCAATTTTTTCTAGTTCTTCCTTATGTTCTAAATAATCCTTCGCAATGGATGCTTGAATTTTTAATGGTTCTACTTGTGTTTCTAATTCAAACACTATGTCATTCACACGATTTAAATTCTCTTGTGTTTCAGAGAGCTTTCCCTCTGCTTTTTTCTTTCTTGTCTTATATTTAAGAACTCCAGCAGCTTCTTCAAAAATGGTTCTTCTTTCTTCAGCTTTACTGTTTAGTATTTCTTCTACTCTACCCTGACTAATGATGGAAAAGGCTTCTCTCCCTAAACCTGAGTCCATAAATAAATCAACAATATCTTTTAGCCTGCAAGTTTGTTTATTTATTAAAAATTCACTTTCCCCAGAGCGATATACTCTTCTTGTGACGCTCACTTCGTTATAATCAATGGGCAAACGCTGATCCTCATTATCTAAGGTGAGCGTAACCTCTGCAAAATTCAACGCTTTACGCGAATCGCTCCCAGAAAAAATAATATCTTCCATTTTTGCACCGCGTAATGATTTTGCTGATTGTTCCCCCAACACCCAGCGAATGGCATCAGTAATATTGCTCTTCCCGCTTCCATTGGGTCCTACAACGGCTGTGACCCCAGGAACAAAATCAACCATGATCCTCTCAGCAAACGATTTAAATCCAACAACATCTAACCGTTTTAAAAACAAATACTGCTCCCCCTTACCCCAGGGTATTACTCCCCTAGTTCTTTTCGCCTTTTACGTATGACTTTTTAACACCTCAAGTGCCATTTGGGCAGCGTGCTGCTCTGCTTCTTTCTTCGACCGGCCAGTTCCAATCCCTAATTCTTTTCCATTCATAGATACTCTCGAAACAAATTCCCGATTATGTGCAGGCCCTTTTTCTTGTAATATTTTATACTCTATCAAACCTATGCCATCCCGCTGAATAAGCTCCTGAAGCTGGCTTTTAAAATCCATCACATGCGCAAATGCACCTGAATCGATCTTTGGGAAGACAATTTTTTCTAAAAAACGAATAACGGTTTGGAGCCCTTGATCAAGATAGAGCGCACCAATAAATGCTTCAAATACATCTGCAAGCAAAGCAGGTCTTTCCCTTCCCCCAGTCATCTCCTCGCCTTTTCCTAATAAAATTAACTTCCCAAAGGAAAGTTCATGTGCAAATGCCACTAATGAAGGCTCACAGACGACCGCAGCCCTTAATTTCGTTAGTTCTCCTTCACTCATCATTGGATACTTTAGGAATAGAAAGTGCGAAACAGTTAATTCAAGGACCGCATCCCCTAAAAATTCTAATCTTTCATTATCTTCATGTGGTTTACGGCGGTGCTCATTTACATAAGATGAATGGGTGAATGCTTGCTTTAGTAGTTTCTCATTTTGAAACTGGATCCCTAGCTTATTCTGAAATTCTTTGAATTGCTTATCTATAGAACGAATCATACGTTTTTCTTTGTCTTTTCCGTTATTATGCATATTGTTTCACCCTTGTTAGATATAAAATTGTCTTCTATCAATAGCTATTCCCGTTTTTACAGAATAAAGCCCCGTTTTACGAACGGAGCTTTAAGAATATCGTATTTACTGTCCACAATTACCTAAAAAATAACCCAGGTAATAATGGACAGGAAATACGAATTTTTTAGTGCAGTGAGGGCTTGTGTACCCTCACTGAAAAAGTTTAATTGATTCTCTTAGATTATTGCTTCGCTTGTATGTAGTTAACAGCATCACCAACTGTTGCAATCTTTTCAGCGTCATCATCAGAGATTTCCATATCAAACTCATCTTCTAATTCCATTACCAATTCTACTACATCTAGGGAATCAGCGCCAAGATCATCTTTAAATGAAGCCTCAAGCTTAACCTCTGATTCTTCAACACCAAGACGGTCTACGATAATCTTCGTTACGCGTTCTAATACATCTGCCATACTTATTCACCTCCCCTCAAGATATTATAGAGTATTTTTCACAATTAATAAATGCTCCAGCGTGAATTTTTAATTTCAGCAAAAAAACTAATGGGTCGGCGATGTTCTCACATCCGACATCCAGTCTACATCACCATTCCACCATCAACATGAAGGGTTTGCCCAGTCATATATCGACTGTCCTCAGATGCTAAAAACACAACAACATTCGCAATATCCGATGGTTCACCGAATCGAGCTAATGGGATTTGCTTTAGCATTTGTTCCTTTACATCCTCAGTTAGCTTATCTGTCATATCGGTCGTAATAAATCCTGGTGCAATCGCATTTACAGTGATTCCGCGAGAAGATAGTTCCTTAGCAGTTGTTTTCGTCAGACCAATTACACCGGATTTTGCAGCAACATAATTCGCTTGGCCAGGATTGCCACTTACACCTACGATGGATGAAATGTTAATAATTCTTCCACTACGCTGCTTCATCATTTGTCTTGTAACTGCTTTTGTACAAAGGAAGACTCCTTTAAGGTTGATGTTAATTACATCATCCCATTCCTCCTCCTTCATTCTCATAAGAAGATTGTCTTTCGTAATTCCAGCATTATTGACGAGAATATCAAGCTTTCCAAAGGTGTCCATTGTTGCCTTTACCATATTAGCTACAGACTCGCTATTTGAAACATCGCACTGAACAGCGATCGCATTTCTTCCTAGCTCCTTAATTTCAGCAACCACTTGATTTGCTCTTTCTTCACTTCCGGAATAGTTAACAACAACGTCTGCTCCTTGTTTTGCAAGACCTAGTGCAATCTCTCTTCCAATTCCTCGAGAAGCACCTGTTACAAGGGCAACTTTCCCTTCTAGCTTCATTGACTTTCCTCCTTTAAAGACTCAATTACCTCAAGACACGTATCTTTATCTGAAACAGCATATATCCGGGCTGTTTTATCAATTTTCTTTACTAAGCCAGATAGTACCTTGCCTGGTCCAATTTCAATAAACGTGTCGACACCTAAGGAAATCATTTTTTGAATAGAATCTTCCCATAATACAGGGGAGTACAATTGTTCAATTAATCGATTCTTTATCTCTGCAGATGTAGACATTTCTGTTGCAGAAACATTTGCTATCACAGGAATTCCGGCATCATTTACTGAAATTTCATTAAGTATGTCTTTAAATTTTTCAGCAGCAGGTTTCATAAGCTCTGAATGAAATGGACCACTTACCACTAATGGCATTGCACGCTTGGCACCTGCTTCCTTTGCTCTTACTGATGCAAGCTCGACCCCTTTTTTGGAACCGGAAATAACAATCTGGCCAGGACAATTTAAATTAGCTAATTGAACAGGGTGTCCCTCGTTAGTAATCTCTGATGTAACAGCAGCTAGTTTGTCCCGGCCAAGTCCTAAAATTGCAGCCATCGAACCTTCTCCATTAGGAACTGCCTCTTCCATAAATTCGCCTCTTTTTCTAACCGCATAAACGCCATCTTCAAAAGAAAAGGCTCCAGCAGCAACAAGTGCCGTGTATTCTCCAAGGCTATGCCCTGCAACATAATCTGGTTCAATACCTGATTGTTTAAAAAACTCTAAGATCGCAATGCTAGTTGTTAAAAGGGCAGGCTGCGCATTCGTTGTTAAGGTCAGCTCTTCTTGCGGACCTTCAAAAATAAGAGCAGAAAGCGGAAATTTCAGTTTTTCATCCGCTTTATCGAAAATAGACTTTACCTTTTCATCCAATTCAGCTAAAGATTTGCCCATTCCAACTGTTTGAGAACCTTGTCCCGGAAATAGAAATGCTATTTTACCCATTTCAACTCTCCTTTTTCAAGTTTATTTTGAAGCTTCCTTTTCCACTGCTTCTTTGATCGTTTGTGAAACTGCATGTTCAACCATGTTTCTTGTTTGTTTAACAGCACTGAATAGTGCATTAGCATCTGATGAGCCATGTGCTTTTATAACCGGTGCTTTTAAGCCAAACAAGCCAGCACCGCCATATTCCGAATAATCCATTTTTGATTTCAATTGAGTGAGATCTGGTTTCAAAACAGCTGCAGCCATTTTACTTTTAAAGCTGCTAGTCAGTGCTGTTTTCATCATTTTAAAAACAGAGAGTGCTGTGCCCTCGATCGTTTTAAGAACCATATTTCCAGTAAAGCCATCGGTCACTACGACATCAGCAACCCCATCCAGCAAATCACGTGCTTCTACATTGCCAATAAAATGAATATTTGCTTTCTGAAGAAGCTCAAACGTATTCTTAGCAAGCTCATTCCCTTTTTTCTCTTCTGTTCCAATGTTCAAAAGACCTACTCTAGGATTAGATACCCCGCGAACCTTTTCAGCGTAAATAGCGCCCATAATTGCGTATTGCAGCAGATGCTCTGGTTTCGCATCAACATTTGCCCCTACATCAAGTAGCAGGAATCCTTCTCCGCCAATTGTTGGTAATGTTGGTGATAGGGCTGGGCGTTCAATTCCTTCAATTCGGCCAACTACGAAAAGGCCTGCAGCCATTAAAGCTCCTGTATTCCCAGCGGATATACAGGCATCTGCTTTTCCATCCGCTACCTGCTGTGCAGCAAGAACCATAGAAGCTGTTTTCTTGCGCCGTACGGCTCTAACGGGCTCATCCGTTGGCAAAATGACTTCATTTGTATGTAAAACTTCCATTCGTTCTTCGGATGATAAATATTGTCTGATTTTTGACTCGTCTCCAACAAGAGTTATGTGAATATCTTTATACTCACGTATCGCTTTCATTGCCCCTAGAACTATTTCCTTAGGCGCATGGTCACCGCCCATTGCATCAATTGCTATTTTCATATATCTATAACTTCCTTTGTTATTAATTTGAGGGGGAATTCAAGACCTTCGTCCTACTTCAGAACGAAACATATCAAATTCACCTTTAAAGACAATTTCATTATTAACAAAGCTAGTCACTTCTACAATTGTTCTTCCTTTTTCAGAATCTATGTTGACTACCCTTGCCTTCGCAATAACCCTTTCATTTTGTTTCACAGAGCGGGTAAATTGGATATTTGCTTTGGCAGTTAATGCTAGTTCATCATTGATTAACGCAACTGCAAGCGAATTTGCTTGGGCAAATAAGTGATGCCCTCTGGCAATTTGGTTTCTTCTAAATACATGCTCTTCTTTAATATCCAATATGGATATAGCTGTTTTATCCAGCTCTACATCAATTATTTCACCGATTATTTCCTCTATTGGCAGTGCCCGCACTTCATCATCAAATCTTTTTTCAGCGACATTTTTAATCCGTTCGCGCAATTCAGGGATCGATAGCTCTAGACGGTCCAAACGAATGGTTTGAACACTAACCATAAACTTTTCCGCAAGCTCTTCGTCCGTAACAAAAGGATTCTCCTTTATTGTTGTCATTAATAATGCCTGCCGTTCCTTTTTAGTTCTTTTCATTTAACACACCGTCCGCGATATTAAGACTAGGTACTAATAGTAGTATATAATTATGAATCGCTTTAATCAAGTTTTTCTCCTTCTAAAACTCCTGATACCTTCAAATAATTTCTTAAATACATATATTCAGAGGAATGCCAAAACTCATTTGACTGTATCAATAAAGCAGCATCATTCCTTGCAGTCTCTAAAGCCCGATAATCATGAACCATATCTGCCACTTTAAATTCGGGAAGACCACTTTGCTTTTTACCAAAGAAATCTCCTGGACCTCTCAGTTCAAGATCCTTTTCACTAAGGAGGAATCCATCATTTGTATCCGTCATTATCTTCATCCGTTCCTTACCGACTTCTGTTTTAGGGTCAGCAAGTAAAATACAGTAGGATTGCTCACTTCCTCGTCCCACTCTCCCTCTAAGCTGGTGAAGCTGTGCAAGTCCAAATCTTTCCGCATCATAAATGACCATCATCGTTGCATTTGGCACATTTACTCCTACCTCAACTACTGTAGTTGATACAAGCACTTGTTTTTCATTTTGGCTAAATGCCTTCATAACCGATTCTTTTTCGTCTGAAGTTAGTCTACCGTGCATGAGTCCGATTTCATATCGTCCATTAAAATAATGTGTTAAGTTGCTGTGAACATCAATCGCATTTTGAACATCTAATTTATCTGATTCCTCGATAAGGGGGCAAATGACATAGGCTTGATGACCGGAACGCAGTTCTTTCTCCACGAAAGCAAGTACGCGATCAAGCATATCAGGCTTTGTCCAATATGTTTCAATGATCTTTCTTCCAGCAGGCATCTCATCAATAATCGACACATCCATTTCACCAAAAACAGTGATCGAAAGGGTTCGCGGAATAGGGGTAGCGGTCATAAATAGGACATCAGGATTTTCTCCCTTTTCCCTTAAAACTCTACGCTGTTCCACTCCAAATCGATGCTGCTCATCTGTAATGACAAGCCCAAGATGATGAAATTCGACCTCATCCTGAATTAATGCATGGGTTCCAATTAAAATATCGATTTCCCCTGCTTTTAATAATTGTAATATTTCTTTTCGTCGTTTCCCTTTTACAGAGCTAGTTAATAACTCACAGCGAAGCTGAAACGGTTCAAGCATCGCCTTCAGCGATTCCATATGCTGCTCGGCCAGAATTTCCGTTGGTACCATCAATGCCCCTTGAAAACCGGCAGTTGTACTAGCGTACAAAGCAATTGCAGCAACTGCTGTTTTTCCTGAACCAACATCCCCCTGTAATAGCCGATTCATCCTAAAAGGAGATTTCATATCTGTTAGAATTTCATTCACTACCCGCTTCTGAGCATTTGTTAGCGAGAAAGGAAGTGATTTAAGAAATGATTGTAAAGATTCAAGATTATATGCTTGAGCAATCCCATTCGTATGGTCTCTTTCAATTTTCCTTAACGCCTGCATTTTTAATTGAAAATAGAAAAATTCTTCATACACAATCCGTCGTCTTGCTTGCTTAAGCTCTTGCTGATCAGTTGGAAAATGCATCATCCTTATGGCTGTTTTCTTATTTAAGAGCTTGTAGTTTTTTATATATTGTTCAGGTAATGTTTCTTCAATATATTCCCCGAATTGGTTAAAGGCTAAATGAATAAATCTTCTTAAACCCTTAACTGTTAGCTTTCCCTTTACTGTATATACGGGTTCAAAATCTTTAGACTTCGTCTGTGTACCAATATGTATTTCACTTGCCGTTATTGTTTGTCTATGCTGATCCCATTTTCCTGTTACTGACACCGTTTCATTAATGACAATCTTTTTTTTCACGTAAGGCTGGTTAAATAGAACGACCTGAACAAGATACCTTCCCACAAGTACTCTTACTGTTAATCTTGAACGCTTTCGTCCATAATAAACGAGAGAAGGCTCACTATGTACCTTCCCTTCAATTGTAATTCTTTCTTCATGCTTTACATCAGCTAAATCACGAAGACGATAATCTTCATAACGATATGGGAAATATTCCAGCAAATCATTAACTGTTCGTATCTTCATTTCACCAAGAATTTCTTCTGTTTCTCCACCGATTCCTTTAATGGCTGTTATTGGCTGATTTAAGATTTCATTCACGATACTTAGCGGAAAATATCATATCCGCCATCCCCCTCCCTTATTTATTTCATGACAAAAAAGAAGGGGATCCCCCTTCTTTTAACGAAATTTATTCAATAGCGAAGATAAATGCATATAGCGGCTGCTTTCCGTCATGCACTTCGATTTCTATATCTTCATTTTTTTCTTCTAAAAAGCTAACTAGTTCTTGAATATCCTCATCAGCGGCATCTTCCCCTTTTAAAATGGTGACGATTTCTGAATCCGCATCAATCATGTTCATTAATAAATCTTTTGCCGTTTGGACTTTATCTTTATTCTTTACGACAATTTTACCTTCATTAATCCCCATGAAATCATTCTTTTCAATTTCAAGACCATCAATGCTTGTATCTCTAACAGCAAATGTCACTTGCCCCGTTTTCACATGCTGTAATGCATCTTTCATCACTTGTTCATTTTGCGATAAACTTGTACCTGGATTAAATGCAAGCAATGCAGACATCCCTTGTGGAACTGTTTTTGAAGGAATAACAATCACTTCTTGGTCAGAAACCTCTGCTGCCTGCTGCGCTGCCATAATAATGTTTTTATTGTTAGGCAGAATAACCACATTCTTAGCGTTTACTTCATTAATAGCTTTAACAATGTCCTCCGTACTTGGATTCATTGTCTGACCGCCTTCAATAACTGCATGTGCACCAATGCTGCGGAACAAATCAGCAATCCCGCTTCCCATAGAGACAGTTACAATCCCATATTCTTGTTTTTCTTTTTTTGATACATTTTCAGAAACAAGTGGTGTTTGTACTTCATCAACTAAATTAGAATGCTGCTGACGCATGTTTTCAATCTTCATGTTGATCAGGCTGCCATAACGCTGGCCATATGTTAAACAGTCTCCTGGCTGTTCAGAATGAATATGTACTTTAACAAGTTCTTCATCAGCAATAACTAATAAAGAATCTCCATATTTGCTTAAATCCTGACGGAATTTTTCTTCACTAAATGGGTTATTTGCAAGCTTTTTACTTTCAAATTTCACCATAAACTCTGTACAGTACCCAAACTCAATATCCTCTGTATTCATAAAACTATGGACGTTTTTGTGGTGTTCCGCACTAACTAGCTCGTCCATTTTTGGAAGAGAAGCAGGTGCATCCGGCAATTCTTCCCCTTTCAATTCAGCAAGAAAGCCTTCGTATACGAACACGAGTCCTTGACCACCACTGTCAACCACTCCTACTTCCTTAAGAACAGGCAATAAGTCAGGTGTACGGTTTAATGAAGCTTTTGCCTCTTTCACTACCTCATCCATAATAACAATGAGATTATCTTCATTTTTCGCTACTTGGACTGCTTTTTTAGCGGCATCCTTTGCAACAGTTAAAATTGTTCCTTCAACAGGTTTCATTACTGCTTTATAGGCAGTTTCTACCCCGCTTTGGAGTGCAGCAGCAAAATCTTTGCCATTTACTTCAGCTTTTTGTTCAATCGCTTTTGAGAATCCACGAAATAACTGTGACAATATGACACCGGAATTCCCTCTTGCCCCCATCAGCAAACCTTTTGAAAGTGCTGACCCCACTTTTCCAATATGGGGCTGAACATTATTCTTTACTTCCTTTGCGCCTGAAGTCATGGATAAATTCATATTTGTTCCTGTATCCCCATCAGGAACTGGAAAAACGTTGAGTGCATCTACCAATTTCGCATGGGCGGATAAATGGTTTGCACCCTGAATAACCATTTCGGCAAATCGTTTTCCGTCTAAAACTTTAATTGACACAAATCTTTCCTCCTCACTACGGGTTCGTTACACGAACACCCTGAACGTAGATATTGACCGACTCTATGGCAAGGCCAACTGTTTGATTAAGCGTGTATTTTACTTTCGATTGCACATTGTGAGCAATCTCGGAAATTTTTGTTCCGTAACTAACAATAATATACATGTCGATATGTATTTCATCGTTTTCTTGGCGAACAATTACACCGCGGGTAAAATTCTCTTTACGTAAAATTTCTGTTAAGCCATCTCTTATTTGTTGCTTAGAGGCCATACCAACTATACCATAGCAGTCAACAGCCGCTCCACCTGCAAGCGTAGCAATCACGTCATTTGAGATATCAATTTGGCCGAATTTCGTTTTAAGTTCGATTGACATATTTCTTTCCCCCTTTAAATTGTTCTACCCATATTTTCGCTCCTTGAGCTCTAGCTTTCGAAGTAGCTTATCCACACACCTTAAAATATTTTACTATAAGTACATTTATTTTGAAAGCTGCAGTCCACCTTTTTATTATAGCTTACCCCATCATAGTGTATGTCAAGGTTTTTTTCTTGAAAGTCAACTATTGCAATAAAAGGGGTTGTATGATAAATTATTAAAGTATCTTTTAATGTCAAAAATAAGTTTTGCTTTTTTTAACATTAAATCACTATGGTCATCAAAAATGCCAAATGATTCTTAAAAAAGCTTTTTGCTTATGTGTTAAGGAGGGAAATGAATATGCCACGTAAATGTGTCGTAACTGGTAGAAAAACAACTACAGGTAATGCACGTTCTCATGCTATGAATGCCAACAAACGTACATGGGGTGCTAACCTTCAAAAAGTACGTATCCTTGTAGACGGAAAACCGAAGCGTGTTTGGGTTTCTGCAAGAGCGCTTAGATCTGGTAAAGTAGAACGCGTTTAATTACGTGATAGGACATCCCCTATGGGATGTCCTTTTTCTTTAGCAAAGCGCCCCCCTTGGTCAACGCCGAACAAACGAAGAAGGCCCGATTCTTCTGATGTTTCTTTTATCGAAGGAAGGGACCGAAGTGACATATGAGCTGGAGCTAGACAATTCTCAAATGCAAAAAAATTAAGCACCTTTAACAGGTGCTCTTTTGCTTCATGAAACGATTCAATTTTTCTTGAAGGTTCCTAACATGGCACGGACAATGCCGCCTAAAAACTTTGGCAATTTAATTGTATAAAATCTCATTACTCGTGTCCCTCCTCACGATCTCACACATCCATCTTCACCATTCATCATATTCAAAATAAATAGATAAGTACTAATCAATTTTCAGACCTAATCATTACTTCTTACAACCATTAATATGCCTTTTGAAAATGAAAAATGACCACAATCGTGAATAAGTTCATTACTTATGCATAATGTAGAGCCTAAAGGGAGGGATTGATCTACTAAGGGATATTTAAAGCCTTCAAGCGTAATACCGGTAACTTCCATTGTAATTGGCAAAAAAGAAATATATTGATAGCACCGGTTTTTCTTTACCGAGTACTTTCCTGGCATTCGAAGAAAAACCATATTATTTTTATCGAGAATTTCCACTTGCATTTGCTGATCCATTTGCAATGGTTTCATAAGCAATTGTATATTTGCGATAAAATGATCGATCCTTCCTCCTGTAGCTCCAAAAATTCTAATAATGGCCGGCTTTTGCTCAATCGCCCATTTCATCGCCAGTTCCATATCTGTTTCATCCTTTTCAGGCATGAAACGGTTCAATTTACTAACATTTTGTTCGATCGCAACCATTTCCTCAACTGTCACCGAGTCGAAATCACCAAAAGCAATCGTCGGTTTTATTCCTTTAGATAGGAGTGTAAAGACCCCTCTATCGACTCCCACCCAAATATCTTTGTCTGTTTGAAAACTTTCTACATTCGGCAGAAATTCAATCGGTCCGCCAGCCAATATATTTATGTTCATTTCTTTGACCACCTCATTATGACAAGCTAAAAAGAAGTCAGCTAGGGACAGCTGACTTCGAACTAATTGTGTATTGTACTGCCTTTAATTGCGGCAATTGCCTTGGCACGGTCCTCTTGATTATAAACTGCTGATCCAGCTACAAGTACATTTGCACCTGCTTCGATACAAAGCTTTGCCGTCTCTTCATTTACTCCGCCATCTACTTCAATTTCTATAGTCAATCCTTTATTATCTGCCATCTTCTTGACAGCAGCAATTTTTCTAAGGACAGATGGAATAAACTTTTGACCGCCAAAACCAGGGTTTACTGTCATTAGCAGAACCATATCCACATCATCAATAATATCCTCAATCATTTGAACAGGTGTTGCAGGGTTTAATACAACACCAGCTTTCACACCTAAAGACTTAATAAAATGGATTGTCCGGTGGAGATGATGACAAGCCTCCACATGAACAGTAATATAATCAGCTCCAGCTTTCGCGAAAGACTCGATATATTGGTCTGGATTCTCAATCATAAGATGAACATCAAGCGGGAGCTTCGTCACTGGTCGAATCGCTTCAACAATTAAAGGACCTATTGTAATATTCGGGACGAAATGCCCGTCCATTACATCGACATGAATGTAATCTGCTCCCCCTCTCTCAACATCTAGAATTTCCTCCCCAAGCTTTGAAAAATCAGCTGATAAAATAGAAGGGGCAATCTTAACCATAGTTAGTACCTCGGCTTTCTATCTTTAATTTCTTGCAAAAATGTCGTATAGTGCTCATATCTATAGGCTGGGAGTTCCCCATCTGCAATAGCTGCCTTAACTGCACATTTAGGTTCTGCCATGTGTAGGCATCCCCTAAATTTACATTCTTCACTCAACTTTTCAATATCAGGGAAACAAAAGTTAAGGTCTGGAATCTCTATATCTATAAAATCGAGAGAGCTAAACCCTGGCGTATCTGCAACCAAGCCTTGCCCAACTCTAATTAGTTCAACATGCCTTGTTGTATGCTTCCCCCTCCCAAGATGGGAAGAAATATCATTTGTTCTTAAATCTAAATCTGGATTAAGCGCATTTAGGAGAGAAGATTTTCCAACACCTGACTGTCCAGCAAAAACGGAAATTTCCCCCTCCAAATAAGGGAATAATTCCTTAATTCCTTCTTCCGTTTCAGAAGAAGTTAAAAGAACATCATAGCCTGCTTTCCTATAGTCCTCAGCAAACCTTTGTATTTCCTTATTCTGCTCCTCATTTGTTAGATCCATCTTAGTGATACAAATGATCGGCTTAATTCGATTAAACTCAACTAATACAAGAAAACGATCAAGAAGTGCTGTGCTAAAGTCAGGCTCAACAGCAGAAAAGACCAGTATCGCCTGATCTACATTTGCAATTGGCGGCCGTACAAGTTCATTCTTACGCTCTTTTACTTCTAAAATATATCCTTCTTTATCGTTTTCGGCTTGGAAAACAACCTCATCTCCAACAAGCGGGGTAATTTTATTCTTTCTAAAAACCCCTCTACCACGACATTGAACGGTCACGCTTCCATTCAAAACATAATAAAAACCGCTTAATGCCTTTATAATTTTGCCCTCAGGCATAGCAACACTCCTATTCTGGATAATGCACTTCCTGCTGTTCAATGACAGTATTATCCCTTCTAACATGATAAACTGCTTTCTGCCCGTGCTGAATTTCAAGCTCTAATCTGAACTTTCTCGTTTCAGTAATGTATTCTGTAATAAAAGGATCCGTTATACTTCGGTTCATATCATTAATATAAATTTGTACTTCCTGTGGCTGTCCTTCTATTTCAGGCTCATATGGGACGGTTACCTCTACAAATACTGTTTTAGGAGGGATCTCCTTTTTCCCTTTAGAAATAAATACCTTTACTTTGCTTCCCTTTGATACTTGCGTCCCAGGTTTAGGATCTTGCGAGAAAACAAGACCTTCCGGAACACTTTCATTGTAATCTTCCTTCCCAAACTCAATCTTTACACCTGTCGATTCTTCATATTCTTGAAGCCCTTTTTTATTATACTCTCTTAAATTCTTTAAGGTAATTAAACTTGGTCCCTTACTAACGGTAAATATTAATTCCGTTTCTTCTGGAACAACAAGCTCTCCCTCTGGAAAGTTTTGCTCTAAGATCGTACCAGCCGTTTCATTTTCGTCATTTACTTCTTCTTTCTCGATATGTTTGAAATTCTTGCCCAATAATCGAACAACATCATCAAAAGATTGACCCTTATAATTGCCTAATTCAAACTTTTCCTTCCCAAGACTTTCATAAAGATCAACTTTTGCTCCTTCTTTCAGCACTGTGCCAGCCTTCGGATCTGTTTTAATAATTAACCCTTCTTCTACATCCTCATCATTAATTGTTATCGTCTCGCCAATAACAAACCCCGCTTCTTCAAGCTGTTTAATTCCATCTTCCGTTTTTTCACCGGAAATTTCAGGTACAGATATTTCATCCGGTGCCAATAAATCAGGAAGAACAAATACAACAAATATCCCAAGGATAATTAAAGCAAAAAAAGTAGAAATTAGTATTGTTGGCCACTTTTTACTTTTTTTCTTTTCTTTCTTTACTTTTTTTTCCTTTTTCGGAGCTGTTTCCTGTGCTGCGTGATTCCCTTTTATGTCCTTGTCCCGAATAACCGTTTCATCCATATTTGTATATGCCTGGCTATCTGTTATGATCGGAATTGCCTTTGTAGCATCATTATCGATTGGGACAATAAACTTTTCCTCATTCATTCGATCAGGCTCTAGTGCGGTCTTAATATGCTCTTCCATTTCCTCTACACTGTCATACCGGTGAAATGGATCCTTTGCAGTTGCTTTAAAAACGATATTTTCGACACTCTGTGGGATAGAGGGGTTCCATCTCCGTAAAGAAGGCGTTTCAGATTGCAAATGTTTAAGTGCTATAGAAACAGCAGATTCACCAGAAAAAGGCAATCGACCCGTCAATAATTCAAACATAACTATCCCTAACGAATAAATATCTGATTTTCGATTGGCCATTCCGCCTCTTGCTTGTTCAGGAGATAAATAATGCACAGATCCCAAAACAGAATTCGTTTGCGTTATACTAGTAGCACTTAAAGCCATAGCTATTCCGAAATCTGTAATTTTCACGTTCCCAAGCCGGTCAATTAGTATATTATGAGGCTTTATGTCCCGATGGATAATATGATTTTGATGTGCATGAGAAATGGCTGATGTTAATTGCTTCATAATATCAAGCACTTTATCTACCTGAATCGGACTATTCTGCTGTATGTATTGCTTCAATGTTTGTCCATCCACGTATTCCATAACGATATAATAGATCGAATCTTCTTCTCCTACATCGTAAATACTAACAATATTCGGATGTGCAAGACTTGTTGCAGATTGTGCTTCACGATGAAAACGGCGAATAAACTCCTCATCATTAGCAAAATCAAGACGAAGCATTTTAACCGCTACATCACGGTCTAGAATCATGTCGTGGGCTAAATAAACATTAGCCATTCCACCCCCGCCAATGATTTCAAGAATTTTATATCTTCCGCTAATTCTTTTTCCAATCATCATAGGCTATCACCAAATTCACTACCATCAAAAAACTCAACAATGACAAGGGTTATATTATCTTCGCCGCCATGGTTATTCGCCAATTCGATAAGTGTAGTAGCTTTATTATTTAAATCAGTCTTACTTTCAAGAATATCAATCATTTCAGTTTCAGTCACTTTATTTGAAAGGCCATCAGAGCATAGTAAAAGTAAGTCTCCTTCTTCAAAAATGATCGTTTTAATATCTATGCTTACAGATTCTTCTGTGCCCAATGCTCTTAAAACGACATTCTTCATCGGATGATGTTCAGCATCCTCTTTCGAAATTTGTCCTGTTCGTACCAACTCATTCACTAAAGAATGGTCATCCGTTAATTGCTGAAAACCCGTTTCATTTAAAATATAGCATCTGCTATCACCAATATTTGCTACACTTGTAAAACGATCCGTACAAATAGCTGCAACCATTGTGGTCCCCATACCTTCGCATTCAGCAACCTTCTTTGAATGCTCATAAATAAGAGTATTTCCTTTTTCAATATTTGTTTTCAGCCATTCTTCTGCCTCATCAGCGGTTTTGATTTCTTCTGTTTCTCCCCATTGATTCTGTAAATTCGTCAGTGCCATTTCACTAGCCACATCACCAGCGCGATGACCGCCCATGCCATCTGCTACGATGGCAAGGCGCTGACCACTTTTATTCATAAAAACTCCGCCGTTATCTTCATTATGCTGACGAATTCTGCCTCTGTCTGTCATATAAACAGCTTTCATCTTGTCACCTCGTCTCCTCTTTTCGCTCCTTTGCACGAAGTTGTCCACATGCTGCATCAATATCATGACCCTGTTCTCTGCGAACAGTTACATTCACGCCATGATTTTTCAACGTTTTCTCAAATTTAACAATTTGCTCTTTTGGTGTTCTTACATAATCTCTTTCAGGAACATAGTTGACAGGGATTAAATTCACATGACATTTCAGCCCTTTGATCAGTCTAGCTAATTCTTCTGCATGTTCAACCTGATCATTCACACCGCCAAATAATCCATATTCAAAGCTGACGCGTCTGCCTGTCTTATTTATATAATAGCGTATGGCATCCATTAAGTCAGGCAATTTATACGCACGATTAATAGGCATTAGACGACTGCGGAGCTCTGAATTAGGTGCATGCAACGAAATGGCGAAATTAATCTGCATATTTTCATCGGCAAATTTATAGATTTTCGGGATAATGCCACTGGTAGAAACAGTGATATGACGTGCGCCAATGTTCAAGCCCTTATCATGATTAATAATTTTTAAAAACGAAAGCATATGATCAAAATTGTCAAATGGTTCACCAATTCCCATGATAACAACCGAACTTACACGCTCATTGGTCTCATCAAGTGCCTGCTGTACTTTTACTACCTGTGCAACAATTTCTCCTGCTTCTAAATTCCGTTTTAATCCACCTAATGTAGATGCACAAAACGTACAGCCAATTCTGCATCCTACCTGTGTTGTTACACAGACGGAATTCCCGTAATCATGCCTCATTAATACTGTTTCAATTGAATAGCCATCATGCAGTTCAAATAAAAATTTGATTGTACCGTCTGAGGATTGCTGCTGGATAATCGTTTTTAAAGTTGTTAAGGTAAACGCTGATTCCATTCTTTCCCTTAACTGTTTTGATAAATTAGTCATCTCTTCAAATGAAGTAACTCTTTTTGTATAAAGCCAATCAAAAATTTGCTCCGCACGAAATGCCTTTTCATTATTCTCTTTGAGCCAGTCTTTTAGCTCCTGCAGTTGTAAAGAATAAATGGAGGGTTTTTGATCTATTGTTGATTGTTTCTTAGCTGTTACTTGTTCCATTCCTACACCTTCTTTCTTAAACAGGCTATATAAAAGCCGTCCGAACCAATGTCCTGTGGCAAAATTTGAAGTTCAATCCCTTTAATTAATGGCCGAATCGCTTCAGGCATCCGATCCTTTAATGTAAGATCTCCTTCAAATTCCACATTTTCCTTTAAAAATGACTCTACTACATGCTGATTCTCTTCTCTATCAACTGTACATGTACTATAAACTAAAATACCACCTTTTTTCAATAAAGGGGAAACTGCCTTTAATAAAGTTAGCTGTATCGATGAGAGCTGCATTAAATCTTCTTCTTTTTTCGTATATTTCATATCCGGCTTCCTTCTCATTACACCTAGACCAGAGCACGGTGCATCAAGTAAAATTCGATCAAAGGATTGCTTTTCAAAATGGTCTTGAACCTTTCTGCTGTCAAGTACGTTTGTTTCAATATTAGAAAGGTCTAATCTATTAGCAGTTTCCTTAATGAGCTTTACTTTATGTTCATGAAGATCTAATGAAATAACTTGTCCGGTATTATTCAGCTTCTCTGCAATATGAGTGGATTTTCCACCAGGTGCAGCACAAGCATCCAGGATTCTTTCATTTTCCTTTTCCCCAGCACCCAATGCATAGGCTGCAAGCATCGAGCTTTCATCCTGAATCGTCAACAACCCTTCTTTAAAAGCAGTCGAGTTTGCAAGATTACCTCTATAGCACTTAATTGCCTCTGGAATGGCAGGACTTGCTTCTACTTGGTATCCTTCCTCATTAAGCTTTGTGATGCAATCCTCTCTCGTAATCTTAGTTAGATTCACTCTTGCAGTCTGCAATGGGGCCGTTAAATTGTTCTCACACATCTGTTTTGCTTGTTCCATACCAAGCTGGTCGACCCATCTTTTTACAAGCCATAGCGGGTGACTTGTTTCAATAGATAGCCTTTCAATAGGATCCGCTATTGATTCAATCGATGGCAGACCTTGTCTCTGAATATTTCTTAGGACGCCATTGACCATTCCGGATATTCCTTTATGCCCTTTTTGCTTAGCAATCTCCACCGCCTCAAAAATGGCTGCCCGATCAGGGATTTTATCTAAAAAAACCATTTGATACAAGGTAAGGCGCAATAATTGCTTAACCCAGCTTTCCACTTTTTTATTTCCTTTTAAAAATGGTTGCAAATAGAAGTCAAGACTCATTTTCCGCTGCAGTGTTCCATAAGTTAATTCGGTAAGCAAGCCAATGTCTTTTTGGTTTATCTCATTTTTCTTAATCGCATTATTTAGAAGGAGATTGCTGTATGCCTGATTTTTTTCAATGGATTCTAGCAGATCAAGAGCAGTTTCTCGTACATTTTTCTTACGCTCTTTCTTCATCGTTCGTCCCCTAGGCGGTCGCCAACCTGAATTTGCGAACCAGCCCCTCTTAAAAATTGCTCAGCTGACATTTTTTTCTTGCCTGATGGCTGGAGCTGAAGAATTTTAATAGCCGTATCATTTCCGGTAGACACGATTACGGACTGTTCATCTACACCAATTATTGTCCCTGGTGCCTTATTAATAAGATTTTTCGTTTTCTCTGCCCACCAAATCTTAATAACTGCACCATTTAAAGTTGTATAAGCAACTGGCCAAGGATTCATCCCACGAATGTGATTATATATTTCTTCCCCTGTTTTTGACCAAGCAATCTTTTCTTGTTCTCTTTTAATATTTGATGCGAAAGTGGCTTCCGCATCATTTTGAGGGATAGGAGTCAAATCCCCTTTAATTAATTTCGGCAATGTTTCAGATAATAGCTGTGATCCTGCAGCACTCAATTTATCATGTAAAGAACCAACCGTATCCGTATCAGCAATCGGCACCTCCACCTGGGTTAAGATATCCCCTGCATCGAGTTTTTCCACCATATACATAATTGTAATTCCCGTCTTTTCTTTTCCTTGAATAATCGAATAATGGATAGGTGCACCTCCTCTAAGCTCAGGAAGCAAAGAAGCATGAACATTAATACAGCCGAATTTCGGTGCTTCTAGCAGCTCCTTTGGCAGAATTTGCCCAAAAGCTGCCGTAATAACTAAGTCAGGCTCCAATGCCATTATTTTTTCAAGCTCTTCAGGCTGACGAATCTTTTCCGGCTGAAAAACTGGAATCCCGTGTTTTTCTGCTTCCACCTTTACTGGCGGCGGTGTCAACACCTTTTTTCTTCCTACCGGACGATCAGGCTGTGTCACAACCCCAATTACTTCATAGCCATCATTTAAAATTTGCTGCAGGACAGGAACTGAAAAATCTGGCGTTCCCATAAATACAATCTTTGTCATTCGACTTCCAACCCTTCCAACTCTTCTTCTTCTAAATATCTTGTAACCTTCGAAGTGAATAATACACCGTGCAGATGATCGATTTCATGCAAAATCGCTCGTGCTAAAAAGTCCTCAGCCTCAATCGTATAAGCCTTTCCTTTTCGATCCTGTGCTTTTATTTTCACATAAAAGGGCCTGCTGACTTCTCCAAATAAATTAGGAAAACTTAAACACCCTTCCGGTCCGGTTTGTTCTCCGCTCACTTCAAGAATTTCTGGATTTATCATTTCGATTGTCCCATTTTCATCATCAATATCAACGATTGCTGCTTGCATATCTAGACCGATTTGGGGAGCTGCTAGTCCAACCCCGTCAAATTCAATCATCGTATCATACATATCATTTAAGATTTTTGTTAATTTTTTATCAAATTGTGTAACAGGCTTACACTGAATCTCAAGAATTTCTGCGGGGTATTCAACGATTTTTCTAACTGCCAATTTCCTTCCTCCTGTATAAACTCTATCCAACTATTTTCAACAATTTTCTGCGTATTCATAACCATACGTTCCTTTTTACATAAGAATATATGGATTCACATCTACGGAAATTTGCAAACCTCCTAATGAGATTTCCTGCTGATATTGATCGAGTATTTTCTTTAATGCTAGATTTAGCTCTGGTTCCCGTTTGTATTTTATCAAACATTGATATCGATATCTATTATTGATTCTAGGAATCGGAGAAGCGACAGGGCCTAAACATATCGCTTCATCGGAAAGTCTGGATCGAATATACGCGGTTATCTTTTCTGTTATCGACACTGTTTTCATTAATTCTTCATGGCTGACTGTGATGAGAGAAATATAATAAAAAGGAGGGTACTTATGGATTTTCCGCATCATCATTTCTTTTTCATAAAAGCGGTCAAAGTCCTGTTCTCCTGCAAGTTCCACACTATAATGCTCAGGCGTATAGGTTTGAATAACAACTTCTCCTTCTTTCTCATGCCTCCCCGCTCGACCGCTTACTTGTGTTAATAGTTGAAAGGTTTTCTCAGATGAACGGAAGTCGGGTAAATGAAGCATCGTATCCGCTGATAAAACACCGACTAATGTAATATTTGGAAAATCAAGACCCTTTGCAATCATTTGCGTGCCTAAAAGAATATCTGCATGCCCTTCTTGAAATTGGTCAAGCAGCTTTTCATGTGAGCCTTTCCGGCTTGTTGTATCTATATCCATTCGTATCACTTTCGCGTGTGGCAAAATTTTGACTAGCTCTTCTTCTACTTTTTGTGTGCCAGTGCCAAAGTACCGAATATGCTCACTGTTACATTCTGGACAAGTATTAGCTACATTTGCCTCATATCCGCAATAATGACATTTCATTCGCTGATTGGCGCGGTGATACGTCAGGGAGATATCACAGTTTGGACAATTGACAACATACCCGCAGTCTCTACACAAAACGAATGATGAATGGCCTCTTTTATTAAGGAAAAGAACAATTTGTTCATTTTTATCTAATCTGTCCTCGATTTTTTCTAAAAGAAGACGAGAAAACATCGAGCGATTGCCCTCTCGTAATTCTTCCCTCATATCAATGATATCTACTCGAGGCATCATTTGATTATTCATCCGATTTGGCATAGTAAGCAGGGTATATACACCCTTTTGTGACCTTGCAAAAGATTCAAGTGAGGGGGTAGCACTTCCTAGCACAACAGGACACTGATGGGTATTCCCGCGTTTAATTGCGACATTTCGCGCATGATACTTTGGATTATCCTCTTGCTTGTAGCTTGTCTCATGTTCCTCATCAATGATAATAATCCCTAAATTTTCGAATGGAGCAAATATGGCCGATCTTGCTCCGACAACAACTTTTACTTCCTTCTTCTGGATCTTTCGCCACTCATCATATTTCTCCCCAGCGGAAAGCCCGCTATGTAGAACGGCCACTTCATTTCCAAATCTTCCTTTAAAGCGTTTAACCATTTGCGGGGTTAATGATATTTCTGGAACAAGAACAATGGCCTCTTTCCCTTCCTGCAGCACTTTTTGAATCGATTGAAGGTATACTTCCGTCTTTCCACTCCCTGTCACCCCATATAATAAAAAGGTTTGATGTTTATGCTCACTTATGGATGCAAGAATTGGAGTCATCGCTATTTGCTGATCAGCTGTAAGAGGTAGTGGTTCTGTGTGCGAAAAAACTCTTTCTTCAAATGGATCACGATACACTTCCATCTCTTTTTCCACAAGAATTCCCTTTTGAACCAATCCCTTAATTGTTGAAGCAGAAATACCAAGTGTTGATAATAGCTTGCGCAACTCTACTGGCGCATCTGCATGAAGAAAAAAATCAATGACTTCCTTCTGTTTTGCAGCTTGGATAGGCAAGTGTTCCTTCTCTTCTTCTAATTGCTGTTTTGTTAGCCTAGACTGGATATGTTTTAACTTTTTCTTTCTCACACGCTCTTTTACTTCATATATAATTTCAACAGTTCCGTTTGCAACTTCCTTTTGTAAAAGGTTCAAACAGCCAAGTTTTACTGCTTCCTCCCAAGGAATCATATCATTAGGTCCAAACACAGCTCTGATCTCAGCTGGCAGGTTATTCACATCTGCAGACATTTTTAGTTTTTTTTCATATTTTGCTTTTAATGCAGCAGGGAGCATCACTTGAAAAGCAGAAATTTTATAGCAAAGTGTTTCATAGGTCAGCCATTCTCCAAGTGCTAATAGCTCTTGATTTAATATCGGCGTTATATCCATTGGTTCTATTAGTTCTTTTAATTTGCCAAATTCTGATTCTGGCTTTACTGCAATAACAAAACCTTGAATTTTTCGAGGACCAAAGGGAACGATGACTCTCATTCCCGGCTTGACCACTTGAACTAAATGATCTGGAATTACATAATCAAACGGCCTGTCCGTTTGTTTAGCAGGCACATCTACAATCACACTGGCAATCGTCATTTCATTTCATTCCCTATTAATTGCGCAGCTTCATTTAGGATCGCTATGGCAACTTCGTTTTTCGATTGAAGAGGTAACTCTGTTGCACTCCCATCCCGTTTGAAGAGCGTTACAATGTTTGTATCCGTACCGAATCCAGCACCTGCAGTCTTTACATTATTGGCTACGATCATATCAGCATTTTTCTTCAAAAGCTTTTTCTGTGCGTATTCAGCGACATTGTCCGTTTCTGCAGCAAAGCCAATGAGAATCTGTTCTTTCTTGTTTCTTCCTAGCTCAAAAAGAATATCCGTTGTTCTTTCAAGCTCCATACACTCGTCCCCATCTTTTTTCTTTACCTTATAATCATAGCTCGTTTTAGGACGATAATCTGCGACAGCAGCGGTTTTGATGACAATATCTGCATGATTAAATTCCTTTATAACAGCCTGGTACATTTCTTCGGCACTCTCCACTTGAATAAGCTCTACTCCTGCAGGTGCAGCGATGTTGACAGGTCCAGAAATGAGGACAACCTTTGCACCTGTTCGTACCGCCTCTTCTGCTATAGCATAGCCCATTTTTCCAGAGGAATGATTGGTAATATATCTGACGGGATCTATTTTTTCGCGGGTAGGTCCGGCTGTAATGACAATTTTTCTGCCTGAAAGCTTGGAAGCACTTTGATGGAAAAAACGCTCGATATTGTCAACAATTTTCTCCGGTTCTTCGAGACGGCCCTTCCCTACATAACCACAAGCAAGATAGCCTTCTCCAGGCTCAATAAATCGATGCCCAAAGCGATATAAAGTCTCAATGTTTTTCTGAACAGCTGGATGACTATACATATGGACATTCATTGCAGGGGCGATCCAGACTGGTTTTGTTGCCGCAAGCAATGTAGTTGTAATCATATTATCAGCAATGCCATTTGCCAGTTTTCCAATCACATTTGCCGTTGCTGGTGCTACTAATATGAGGTCAGCCCAATCTGCAAGATCAATATGGGCAATGACCTTAGCGTCCTTTTCATCAAATGTATCTGTATAAACATCATTTCTTGATAATGCTTGGAATGTAAGCGGGGCAACAAATTCACAGGCAGATTCACTTAAGATTACCTTCACATCTGCACCTGCCTGGGTAAGCTTGCTTGTTAGAGCGGCTGCCTTATATACAGCAATCCCACCTGTTACACATAATAGTATTTTTTTTCCGTGCAGCATTTTAAAACCCCCATCTATTTCTATCATTTTCTCTCCTTTATTATGCAAGAAGAATGGCTTTTTTTCACGTTTTAAGTCGAGCGAAATAAAAATAACAACCTGAAGAGAGGTTGTTATTTTTGTCAGTTATTCGTAAGATTCGTCCTTAATTTTAGCTGATAGACGATAATGAAGCTGATCCGCATTAATTTCCTCAAGTGCCTTACCAACGTTTTTATGGGAAACATATTTGTCTAACTGTGGCTTGGCATTTTCTTGCATTTTTCTAGCACGCTTTGCAGCTACAGATACAAGTGAATATTTAGAATCAATTTTTGTCATTAATGAATCAATAGATGGATAAAGCATTTAATCTACCTCCAGCATTTTAATATATCTTGGTTCTACTCGTTCCCGGCGGCAGTGTTCAGCTACAACAATCGCCTTTATTCTATCACATGCGCGCTCAATCTGATCATTTTCTACAACATAGTCATATAAATTCATCATTTCTATTTCTTCTTTCGCAACCGTCATCCGGTTGTTAATTACATCTTCCGTTTCCGTACCCCTAGTTACAATTCGATTTTTTAGCTCTGACAAACTAGGCGGTACTAAAAAAATAAATAATCCATCAGGGAATTTTTCACGTACCTGGCGTGCCCCTTGAACCTCGATTTCTAGAAAAACATCTTTCCCTTGATCCAGCGTCTCCCTCACATAGTCAACAGGCGTTCCGTAATAGTTCCCGACAAACTCTGCATACTCAAGCAGTTTATCCTGCTCAATTAACGTTTCAAATTCCTCGCGTGTTTTGAAAAAATAATCTACTCCATCTACTTCTCCTTCTCTAGGAGACCTTGTAGTCATTGAAATTGAATATTCAAAAGCTGTATCAGGCTGTGAAAAGATCTCCTTCCTTACCGTTCCCTTACCAACGCCAGAAGGGCCAGATAAAACAATTAATAATCCTTTTTCCTGCATTCATCCATCCTACCCTTCATCGATTATTTCATCACGGTCATTTAAGCGATGAGCCACAGTTTCAGGCTGAACAGCTGAAAGGATAACATGATCACTATCCATTACAATAACTGCTCTTGTTCTTCTGCCGTATGTCGCATCAATTAATGACCCACGGTCACGGGCATCTTGTATAATTCTTTTGATTGGTGCTGATTCCGGGCTGACTATTGAGATTATGCGGTTAGCTGACACAATATTGCCAAAACCGATATTAATTAATTTAATCGACATATTCGTCCTCCAAGCATCAGTTATATATTTTGACCCCGCAAAACCATTTCTAAACAAACCTTATTCAATATTCTGCACTTGTTCTTTCATTTTTTCGAGACAGCTTTTCAGCTCAACAACCTCAGAGGCAATTGCCGCATCATTTGCCTTTGAACCGATTGTATTTACTTCCCTGTTCATTTCTTGAATTAAGAAATCTAATTTTCTGCCAACGCGGTCATTTACTAGAAGAGTCGCATCAAACTGATTCATATGGCTTAACAGCCTTGTCAGCTCTTCACTAATATCTGCCTTATCTGCGAATAGAGCTACTTCTGTTAAAATTCTTGCTTCATCCAGCTGACCTTCTAAAAACAAGCTCATTCGTTTGGTTAGACGCTCTTGATATTGCCCTACAACATTTGGTGCAAGCTCTTTTAAATGATTAATTCGTTTAGCCATTTCATGAAGATGAAGCTTTAAATCCTTTTCTAGCTCAGCACCTTCCATGATCCGCATTTGCAATAAGTGACGACTTGCCTCTTCAATTGCAGCCAGCACAATTTTTTCAATTTCCTCATTTCCAGTATCCTTTTCTTCAATTGAAATGATTTCATCTCTTATAAAGTCATGAATTGCAGGTCCCTGAACAATGGAAAATCGATCCATAATTTTCGTAATGTATTGGTGATACTCATCTAATAAAGCCCAATCAACCTGTACTTGACGAGTGGCTAGCCGATCGCCTTCTACTGTTACATATACTTCAATTCTGCCACGATGAATAAACTCACCAAGCTTTTTCTTTATTTTATCTTCCATATGAAGAAGCTGTCTCGGCACCTTGATCTGGTACTCGGAAAATCGGTGATTAACCGACTTTATTTCTACAAGTGCAGAAAATTGATTTGAACTTTTTTTGCTTCTGCCAAAACCAGTCATACTAACGACCATATGTAACACATCCTGTCTGAAAGGAATGTCATTTTTATGTAATTACTACAAGCAATTAGTTCGTATTTTATCATAAATGTAGGAAATTGTATGCAAAATAAATAGCATTAGCAAACATTTTATATAAGATCATCCAGTTACACAGAAAAAAGTAGTAGAGAAAATCTCTACTACCTTTTTAATTATAACATAATTTATTTTCTTTTTGTCAGTAAAAATGACCCTGCTAGTAAAAATGTTGGGACTGCAGCAAGTCCAGTAATCATTAGCCAATCTTTCATTTCTATTGGAACCGTATGGAAAATAGGCTGTAACGGTGAGTAATAAATAACGACGAAAAGCAATAGTAAGGAAGAAATAACCGCCCATACTAAATATTTGTTCCCTAATGGATTCCTCGCGAATACTGATTTTTCACTTCGGCAATCAAATACATGGATCAATTGTGCGAGTACTAGTGTCGCAAAGGCAACAGTTTGGGCATAGGCTAAATTATCTGGGTTGGAATGATAGGCGAATATAAACGCAAGTAATGTCGCTACTCCAATTAAGAACCCTCTTGACACAACCTTCCATCCAAGTCCTCTCGCAAAAACGCCCTCTCTTGGGTTTCTCGGCTTTCTTTTCATCACATTATCTTCAGGTTGATCAAGACCTAATGCCATCGCCGGAAGTCCGTCAGTCACGAGGTTCACCCATAGAATTTGAATGGGCACTAATGGAAGTGGAAGTCCTAATATCATCGCAAATAACATAACAAGAATTTCCCCTACATTAGAAGCAAGCAAGTATCGAATGAACTTACGAATATTTTCATAAATATTTCTGCCTTCTTTGATTGCCGCTTTAATTGTTGCAAAATTATCATCTAACAGAACGAGTGCAGATGCTTCCTTAGCCACATCTGTTCCTGTAATGCCCATGGCTACACCGATATCTGCAGCTTTTATCGCAGGTGCATCATTGACACCATCGCCTGTCATCGCCACAATATGCCCTTTATTTTGCAAGGCCTTTACAATTTTCAATTTATGCTCAGGTGAGACTCGAGCAAATACAGCTACATCATCGACAACCTCTTCAAGCTCATCCACATTCATTTCAGACAGAGCTTTCCCATCAAGAACCTTCGATTTATTCGTTAATATGCCAAGTTGTTTTGCAATTGCCTTCGCTGTAATCACATGATCTCCAGTAATCATAACCGTTTTAATTCCCGCTTCTTTACACTCTTTTACTGCATCCTTTACTTCGGGTCTAGGCGGGTCAATCATTCCTTGAAGACCAATAAAGGTTAATCCCTTTTCCGCTTCCTTTTCATCGAGGATGATGGTGTTTGGGGATAATTCTTTTACACCGATCGCAATCGTTCTTAATGCCTGTGAAGCTAAATCTTCTATTGCCTTTTGGATATGTCCGGCAGCTTCTCGATTCAACAATTTACGTTTTCCATCCCAAAGAATAGATTCACAAACAGCTCCTAATACATCTGGTGCTCCCTTTGTAACAACATATTGCTTGCCATGCTGATCTTTAACTATGATACTCATCATTTTTCTTTCAGAATCGAAAGGAAATTCCTTCATAATATGGAACTGACTAAGCAATGTATCACGATTATATCCAGCTTTCATTGCTGCAACAAGCAAAGCCCCTTCCGTTGGATCCCCATCAATCACATATTCATTCTCTTTTCTATTTATTTCCGCATGGTTACAGAGCATCCCAAACATAAGCATTTGCTGAAGCGCCTTTTCTTCCTTCGGTTCCACCTGATTGTCATTTCGATAAAATTTCCCTTGAGGCTCATAACCGACTCCATCAACAAGCCATTGTTTTCCTCCGCTCCATAAATGGGTAACCGTCATCTTATTTTGAGTCATCGTTCCTGTTTTATCAGAACAAATAACAGAAGCACAGCCTAGCGTTTCTACTGCAGGAAGCTTTCGAACTATTGCTTTTTTCTTGATCATTCGCTGGACACCCAGTGAAAGGGCTACTGTTACAATCGCCGGCAATCCTTCAGGGATAGCTGCAACAGCTAACGAAACTCCTGCTAAGAACATCGTATAAAGATCATGCCCTTGAATGACTCCAGCTACTACGACAAGCATTGTAAGAATTAATGCAACAGTAATGAGAATTTTCCCGAGCTGTTCCAGCCTTCTCTGTAAAGGAGTCGTCATTGTTTCTGCATTTTGCAATAAATCGGCAATTTGTCCCATTGCCGTTTTCATCCCTGTTGCCACAACGATCCCTAACCCGCTGCCGCGTGTAACCAGTGTGCTCATAAAAGCCATATTTTCCATATCGCCTATTCCGATATTTGACTTTTTGATCGCGCTTGTAATTTTTGATACCGGCAATGATTCCCCTGTTAAAGCGGATTCCTCTACCTCTAAACTATTCGATTCAATGATTCTTACATCCGCCCCTACTCGATCACCACTCGAAAATTTGAGAAGATCCCCAACAACTACATCTTTTGAAGGAATCTTTATCCACTCTCCATCTCTTAAAACACTAACTTGTGGAGCAGAGAGTTCTTTTAATGCTTGCAGTGACCTTTCTGCCTTTCTTTCTTGAAAAAATCCAAGCAATCCATTAATAATAACGATGGCAATGATTGCAATCGCATCAATGTATTCACCAAGCAGTCCAGAAATAAGTGTTGCAGCAAGTAAAACAAGGACCATGAAATCCTTAAATTGACTAAAAAACAAGAGTAAGGCTGATTGCTTTTCCCCTTCTTCTAATTCATTCTTTCCGTATTGACTTCTGCGTTTTTTTACATCATCGTCAGTTAAGCCTGTTGACACATCTGTATTAAGTGCCTGCTCCACTTCTGTTTCATTCATTTCATGGAACTTCATTCGGACATCACTTCCTCCTCCAGCCATACTTATCATCTAAAGAAAGCTTATTCAGCCTTGTCCAAAAAAATGCTATGATATTATTAAAAGCGCCATCGGCTTGGTCAGACCCGACACGCTTAAGATCAAAAGTGGTTTGTGTTTGAAATGTTTGGCTACTAAAGATGGGGAAAAAAGCGATGATGGAGAATCATTAAGGATTATTGATTCCCTAAAAGTGGGAAGAAAGAATTGATGGAACCAATAGGGGACATGCACCCTAAAAAAGGGAAAAATGGCAATTAGGGATGCAATATAATAACGATAATTGGATCCATATGAGCCCATTGGCTACTCCTCAGCAGAAAGTCCTACAATTTAGAGCCAAGGCAAACTTAAATAGAAAAGGATGTTACATATGTCATTCGACGGTTTATTTACGAGGGCTATAACGGAAGAGCTTACCCATGAGTTAAAAGGGGGAAGAATTAATAAAATCCATCAGCCATATAAAAATGAAATCATTTTGGTAGTAAGAGCAAACGGAAAAAATCATAAGCTGCTGCTCTCTGCTCATCCAAGCTATGCAAGAGTCCAGCTAACAAACGAAGCACATGATAACCCTTCAGAGCCGCCGATGTTTTGCATGCTGTTAAGAAAGCATCTCGAAGGATTTTTTCTAGAGGAAATACGTCAGGTTGGCTTAGACCGAATTATTATTTTCGAAGTTAAAGGAAGAAATGAGATTGGTGATACCTCTTACAAACAGTTAATTGTAGAAATAATGGGCAGACATAGCAATATTACCTTAGTCGATAAAACAAGAAATATAATTTTGGACAGCATTAAACATGTGTCATTTGCCGTAAATAGCCATCGGGCTATTTTGCCTGGCCAGGAATATGTTTTGCCTCCGCAACAGGATAAGATGAATCCTTTTGAGGCAAGCGAGGAAGATGTATTACGGCAAATTGATTTTAATAGCGGGAAACTTGACAAACAGCTTGTTAGTGCCTTTGCTGGAATATCACCATTGCTGGCAAAAGAAGTGCTATTCCACGCTGGATTGGCTAACAGGACAACTGTTCCCAAAACATTCTTACGCTATATCCAATTGCTGACAAATCACCAAATTTCCCCTGCTATCACGAGCGGTGAGCTGAAGGAAAGTTTCTACCTTTTTCCTTTAGAGCATTTACAAGGGGAATCTAAAGAATTCAATTCACTAAGTGATATGCTTGATCGTTTTTATTTTGGCAAGGCAGAGCGGGATCGTGTCAAGCAGCATGCAAATGACTTAGAGCGCTTTATTCACAATGAAAAAGATAAAAATGAAAAAAAACTAAAAAAACTGGAAGCAACATTAAAAGAAGCAGAGAATGCTGATCAGCACCAGCTTTACGGTGAACTGATCACCGCAAACATATATGCGATTAAAAAGGGAATGAAGGCGGTAGAGGTCAATAATTATTATGACGAAAACGGAGCAATGGTAATCATTCCGCTTGATCCGCAAAAAACACCATCTGAAAATGCACAGAAATATTTCACTAAATACCAAAAAGCAAAGAATGCAATTTCAATTGTAAAAGAACAAATCGAAATGACTAAGAAAGAGTTTGCTTATTTCGAAGCCTTGCTCCAGCAGGTAGAATCCGCATCACCAAAGGATATTGAAGGAATACGTGAAGAATTAATCGAAGGCGGCTATATTAGAGACAGACAAAAAAGGAAAAATAAAAAGTATCAAAATGCAAAACCAATCCTTGACCGCTACATCTCTACTGATGGAACGGAAATCTATGTCGGAAAAAACAATAAACAAAATGACTACTTAACAAATAAATTAGCAGCAAGAGACGAAATTTGGCTGCATACAAAAGATATTCCTGGGTCGCATGTAGTAATTCGCAGCAAGGAGCCTGCCGAAACAACAATATTAGAGGCGGCTAATTTAGCGGCATATTACAGCAAAGCACGTAACTCAAGTTCAGTACCAGTAGATTTTACTCAAGTTCGGCATGTAAAAAAACCTAGCGGTGCCAAACCTGGATTTGTGATCTACGAGAACCAGCAGACTGTTTATGTGACCCCAGATGAGGAAATAGTTCTTTCATTAAGACAAGGGTAAAATAATGTGGGACGAGGGGACAGGAACCTCGTCCCATCTAAAATAATAGGCAGCCTTCTTTGATGGACGATATGGAATCACCTTTGATTACTATCAAATATGTATGTTGCAATTCTTTTCGTTCTAAAGTACATCATAATTATTCTACGATTACCTTTTAATGCTATTTTTCTTCCTTAATGGGCATCATCACCTCTCTTTGATTACCGCTTAGTTCTTTTTTCATTATAGCCCTACTGTCATTTAGACAAAAAAATAGAACTCTCTTTGTACCTAACCATACTTTGAGAGAGTTCCATTTTTCACTTAGACTGATCCATTAGGAAATTGAAATAATGATCTATTATGTTCAGTTGTCGTTTTTTGAACTACATTATTGATTCACTGTTCCCCATGCTGCTGGATTTCTTCGCCATTCAGCAAGCTTTTCCATATCTTCTTCCTGAATATAGCCTTTTTCTTTAGCAATCTGTGAAAGGGTATCAAAATCAGTCAGTGCAACAGCTGAAACATTTGCATTTTCAAGCAATTTTCTTCCCTTATCCAATTGGTAAGTAAAGATAGCGACAACCCCTAATACTTCACATCCTGCTTTGCGCAATGCCTCAACTGCTGTGATGACACTTCCGCCTGTTGAGATCAAATCCTCAACGACAACAACTTTTTGACCAGCCGTGACTTTTCCTTCAATTTGGTTTCCTTGCCCATGGCCCTTGGGCTTGGATCGAACATAGCACATCGGCAAATCCATTAAGTCGCTAACCCAGGCTGCATGAGGAATTCCAGCAGTTGCAGTTCCAGCGATAACTTCAGTTTCTGGAAACTTCGCTAATATAATTTCTTTCAATCCATTAGCAATCTCCTTCCGAACCGCAGGATAAGTAAGCGTTAACCGATTATCACAATAAATCGGTGAGCGCATGCCAGATGACCATGTAAAAGGGTCACTTGGCTGTAAGGCAACAGCTTTAATTTCTAGTAATCGTTCGGCAATTTGTTGTTTCATTGATGAACACCCTCCCATGATTGTTTGAATTCCATATATTTTTCCAAAGGGTTAACTGATTTTGTAATTGGTCGGCCGACAACGATTGCTGATGCACCTTCAGATTTAGCATATGCAGGAGTTGCTACTCGTTTTTGATCCTGAACATCATCTGATTGTAGTCGAATCCCCGGGACAACTGTTAAAAAGGAATGACCGAGTAAATGACGAATGGACTTAGCTTCGAATGTTGAGCATACAACCCCGTCAAGGCCAGATCTTTTTGTTAAAGCAGCATAATGAAGAACGGATTCCTCCAATGGGATCTGAATTAGCTGCTCTTCACGCATTTGCTCTTCTGAAGTGCTCGTTAACTGTGTCACAGCAATACAAGAAGGTCTGTTGTTCCCAGCAGCTGTACCCGCATCCAAACCTTCTAGAGCAGCTTCCATCATTTCTTTCCCGCCTGCAGCATGAACATTCACTAAATCGCAGCCAAGACGAGCCAGTCCCTTCATTGCTCCTTTGACCGTATTCGGGATGTCATGGAGCTTTAAATCAAGGAAAATATTATGCCCTTTTTCTTTTAAATCAAATAGGATACTAGGACCTTCCTGGTAATAAAGCTCCATGCCTACTTTCACAAAAAGCCTCTCGTCTCCAAATTGATTTAAAAAATGAAATACTTCCTTTTTATCAGCAAAATCAAGCGCGATAATAAGTGATTTATCCATTTTTCCAGCTCCTTCCGGTACATTCAGAAATATGGTCAAAGCCTAAGCTTCTTACTATTTCCGGTAATTCTTCAATGATTGTTGGACAGACGAATGGGTCGACAAAATTTGCAGTACCGACAGCAACCGCACTAGCCCCTGCATAATAATACTCAATTACATCTTCCGCCGATTGAACGCCGCCTATGCCAATAATCGGCAGAGATACGTGTTGACTCACCTCATAAATCATTCGTATGGCAACTGGCTTTATCGCAGGACCAGATAATCCGCCTGTTTTATTTGCTAAAATTGGTTTCCCAGTCTTCATATCAAGTCTCATACCAACGAGCGTATTAATCATCGTTAATCCATCTGCACCGCCATCTTCTACAGCCTTTGCCATTTCGACTATATTTGTCACATTAGGCGAAAGCTTGACATAAACAGGAACTTGGGACACTTCCTTGACTTTTTTTGTTAAACTTTTAGCCACCTCAGGGATCGTTCCAAAAGCGATGCCACCTGTTTTGACATTCGGACAGGAAATATTTAATTCCAAGGCATGAACATTCGGTGCTTTAGAAATTTCTTGCGCGACTGTAATATAATCTTCCTCTTGTGAACCCGCAACATTGGCAATAATCGGAACATCGAATTGATCAAGCCATGGCAGTTCTTCATTCATTACTTTTACAAGCCCAGGATTTTGCAGCCCAATTGCATTTAACATTCCTGCCGAAGTTTCAGAAACTCGAGGAGTCGGATTCCCAAAACGAGGTTCATACGTAGTTGCTTTTATCATAATCGCCCCAAGTAAGCTAAGATCAAAAAGCTGGCTGAATTCACGGCCAAAACCAAAGCAGCCTGAAGCAGGCATAATTGGATTCTTTAATTCTAGTCCGGGCAAGCTTATTTGTAATGAGTTCATAGAAGCACCTCCCCAGCTTTAAAAACGGGTCCGTCACTGCAAACCTTTTTATATGTGTGTCCTGTAGGATCATCACCAGTGTGGCAAACACATGCAAAGCAAGCACCGATCCCACAGCCCATCCGTTCTTCTAATGAAAGGTAAACTTTCTTATCCTGATAATTATGCTCAAGTGCTTTTAGCATTGGTGTTGGACCGCATGAATAAAGCACATCAAACGTAAGCTTCCGATCTTCAATGATGTTGGTGACAAAGCCCTTCGTGCCATAACTGCCATCAACTGTAGCAACGTATGTGTCGCCTAGCTTTGTAAAATCCTCTTCATAAAAAACAACTTTTTCTGATTGGAATCCAAGAACGTGGATGACTTTAACCCCACGTTTGACAAGCTGCTTAGATAGCTCATATAAGGGAGGAACCCCAATACCCCCACCAACGAGCAACGCTACCTCTCCAGCCGACACCGCCTCAATTGGGAAACCCTTCCCTAGAGGACCAAGCACATCAACAACTTCCCCTGGCTTTTTCTCAGAAAGTAATGAAGTTCCCCTGCCTTCTGCACGATAAATCATTGTAAATTGGTTTTCCTTCTTATTAATATCAGAAATACTTATCGGCCGTCTTAGAAGTGGTTCAGCATGGTTAGATACCTTCAAATGAACAAATTGTCCAGGCTCATCCATTTCGCGGACAAGCTCACCTTGAAGGGTGAGCCTGAATATATGTTCCGCTATTTCTGCTTGAGAAACGATTTGGCATAATTCTTTTTTGATCACGCGAAGACCGCCTCCTGGATTTCAGCTGGCTTTTCCATTGCATCTGCTGAAAAGTTCATTGATTCAATTACCTTTAAAATCGCATCTGCTGTGTCTAGCGAAGTTAAACATGGAACGCCATTTTCAACAGCTTCACGACGAATGCGGAAGCCGTCTCGTTCCGGCTGTTTTCCTTTTGTTAACGTATTAATGACAATTTGCGCCTTGCCATTTCGGATGACATCAAGTAAATTTGGACCCTCTGATCCAATCTTATCAACTACTTCAACGGCAATCCCTGCAGCCTGCAAAAGCTGTGCTGTTCCGCTCGTAGCCAGCAAACGATAACCAATTGATGCAAAGCGTTTAGCAAGATCAAGTGATTCTTCCTTATCCTTATCAGCAACAGTCATTAGAACCGAACCAAATGAATGAATCTTCATACCAGAGGCAACTAATCCTTTATATAAAGCTTTTTCAAGCGTTGAATCTTTTCCCATTACCTCCCCGGTTGATTTCATTTCTGGTCCGAGTGTAATATCTACTCTTCTTAATTTTGCAAAAGAGAAGACCGGTACTTTTACATATACTCCTGTTTTTTCTGGCACAAGACCTGTTTGATATCCTTGTTCCCTTAGCGATTGTCCTAGTATCACTTTTGTTGCGATATTTGCCATCGGCACATTAGTAATTTTGCTTAAGAAAGGCACGGTTCGGCTTGATCTTGGATTCACTTCAATTACAAACACTTCTTCATTTGCGACAATGTACTGGATGTTCAGTAAGCCTATGATCCCAAGTCCCTTAGCAAGCTTTTTTGTATAATCCACTAGCTTACCTTTTACCTCAGGGGAGATACTCTGTGGCGGATACACGGCAATCGAGTCACCAGAGTGGACGCCTGCCCGCTCAATATGTTCCATAATTCCAGGGATTACGACTGTTTCACCATCTGAGATTGCATCCACTTCAATTTCCTTCCCTGTTAAATAACGGTCAATTAATACAGGATGCTCTGGATTAATCTTTACCGCATTTTTCATGTAATGAAGAAGCTCTTCCTCTTTATAAACAATTTCCATCGCACGTCCGCCAAGAACATAGGATGGGCGGACAAGTACAGGGTAGCCAATGCCATTCGCAATTTTGACAGCCTCTTCAACAGATAAAGCTGTTTTTCCCTTTGGCTGGGGAATATGAAGTTCAGATAAGGCTTGTTCAAACTTATCTCGATCCTCTGAACGATCAAGATTCTCAAGTGAAGTCCCTAGAATTTTCACGCCTCTTTCTACTAGACTAGCAGCGAGATTAATCGCTGTTTGCCCGCCAAACTGAACAACAACTCCTTCAGGTTTTTCTAAGTCAATAATATGCATGACGTCTTCAATCGTCAGCGGCTCGAAGTAGAGCTTATCGGAAATACTGAAGTCTGTTGAAACTGTTTCAGGGTTGTTATTAATAATAATAGCTTCATAACCCGCTTCTTTAATCGCCCAAACCGAATGTACAGTTGCATAATCAAATTCAACCCCTTGCCCGATGCGGATCGGTCCTGAACCGAGAACAACAACACTCTTTCGGTCTGTCACCACCGATTCATTTTCTTCCTCATATGTGCCATAGTAATACGGTGTTTCCGATTCAAATTCGGCCGCACAAGTATCAACCATTTTATAAACAGGCACGATGCCATTATCAGCTCTCCATTTATAAACCTCTAATTCAGTCGTATCCCAGGCTTTAGCGATGGTACAATCAGCAAAGCCCATCTCCTTCGCTTTTCTTGCATGTTCCTTTTCAAATCGATTGGCTGAGAGTTCCTTTTCAAAGGAAATAATTTTCTTCATTTTGTGCAGGAAAAATAGGTCAATTTGGCTCCATTCGTGAATGGTCTCGATTGTAACCCCTCTTCTTAGTGCTTCACCGATATAGAATAGTCGTTCATCCCCAGCCTTACGGATTCTTTTTTCTATCAGTTCATCACTAATCTCATTTGCCTCATTTAGTGTTAAATGAAACACATTTGCTTCTAGAGAACGCACAGCTTTTAACAATGATTCCTCAAATGTGCGTCCGATTGCCATTACCTCGCCTGTTGCCTTCATTTGTGTTCCAAGTGAACGATTGGCTGATTCAAATTTATCGAACGGCCAGCGGGGAATTTTCGTGACAATATAATCTAGTGCTGGCTCGAAGCTTGCATATGTTTTACCAGTAACGGGGTTCATCATTTCATCCAACGTTAAGCCGACTGCAATTTTTGCTGCAAGCTTTGCTATTGGGTAGCCAGTTGCTTTCGATGCTAACGCAGATGAACGGCTTACCCTTGGGTTAACTTCAATAATATAATAATTGAAGCTAAACGGATCGAGTGCCAGCTGAACATTACAGCCTCCTTCGATTCCTAACGCACGGATAATTTTCAATGAAACATTTCTTAATAATTGATATTCACGGTCACTTTGTGTCTGGCTTGGAGCAACGACAATCGAATCCCCTGTATGGACGCCAACTGGATCAATGTTTTCCATGTTGCAAACAACAATGGCATGATCGCCTGAATCTCTCATAACCTCGTATTCAATTTCTTTGTATCCGGCAATGCTCTTCTCTAATAAACATTGTGTCACTGGGCTATTTTTCAAACCGCTTGTAACAATTTCAATAAGTTCTTCCCTATTATGGCAGATGCCTCCGCCTGTTCCTCCAAGGGTGAATGCTGGACGAACAATGACAGGAAAGCCAATCTTGTTCACAAATTCATATGCCTCTTCCAGCGTATGGATAATGTCACTTTCAGGCACTGGCTCGCCGAGCTCATTCATAAGATTTCTGAAAAGGTCTCGATCTTCAGCCTTTTCAATTGCCGAAAGCTTTGTTCCTAAAATTTCTACCCCACATTCATCTAGGACACCTGATTTAGCGAGTTCTACTGCAAGGTTAAGCCCAGTTTGTCCTCCAAGTGTTGGGACAAGTGCATCTGGACGTTCTTTGCGAATGATTCGGCTCACAAATTCCAATGTAAGCGGCTCAATATAGACAGCATCCGCAATTTCTGTATCAGTCATGATCGTTGCTGGATTAGAATTGACAAGGATGACTCGGTATCCTTCTTCTTTAAGAGCGATACATGCCTGCGTTCCAGCATAATCAAATTCTGCTGCCTGACCGATGACGATGGGACCTGATCCAATAACTAATATGCTTTTTATATCTGTACGCTTTGGCATTTGTTCGCACCTTCCTGTTTCTCAAATTCAATCATAGTTAAAAACTGTTCAAATAAGCCGTTGGCATCCTCAGGGCCTGGAGAAGCCTCTGGATGATATTGGACAGTAAATGCTGGATAATCTTTATGTTTTAATCCTTCAACTGTTCCATCATTTAAAGCAATATGCGTAACTTTTAATCTTGTATTGATGATTGATTGTTCTTCAACTGTGTATCCATGATTTTGAGAAGTAATAGCTACCTTGCCTGTTGATAATTCCTTTACCGGATGGTTTGACCCGCGATGACCAAATTTCATTTTCTTTGTATTAGCACCGCAAGCAAGTGCAAACAGCTGATGTCCAAGACAGATGCCAAACAAAGGAACCTTGCCCAATAATCCATTAATCATTGTTATTGCTTCTGGCACATCTTTTGGATCTCCTGGTCCATTTGAGAGCATTACTCCATCTGGACTTAAGTTAAGAATTTCCTCAGCTGTTGTGTTGAAAGGCACTACAATCACGTCACAGTCACGTTTATTCAATTCTCGTAATATCCCATGCTTCATGCCAAAATCGACAAGAACAACCCTTCGTCCGCGCCCCGGACTTGGATAAGGTGTTTTAGTGGAGACCTGCTTCACTTGGTCTATTCGAAGCTTAGTCGCTCGTAATTTCTCTAATACGGATGCCACATCCTCATCTATTCCGCAAATTGCCCCCTTTAAGGTTCCATGCTGACGGATAATTCTCGTTAATTTTCTCGTATCCACTCCAGCAATCCCCGGGATATTTTTCATTTGAAAATATTCATTTAGTGTTTTTTCATTTCTCCAGTTGGAAGGAAAGTCTGCAGCTTCCTTGACAATAAAGCCTTGAATGGCTGGATAAATCGATTCAAAATCATCTCGATTTATTCCGTAATTGCCAACAAGAGGATACGTAAGGGTCACAATTTGACCGCAATAGGAGGGATCTGAAATAATTTCCTGATAGCCCGTCATCCCTGTATTGAAAACAACTTCCCCCATTGTATTTTCATCACTGCCAAAACCCTCTCCGATAAAAACAGTGCCATCTTCTAAAATTAGCTGTTTCTTCATGCTGTTACACTCTCCTTGCTCCATGCAATTTTTCCATTTACAATGGTTAGCACTGGCCAGCCTTTACATTCCCAGCCAGCAAATGGGGTATTCTTTCCTTTTGATAAAAATTGCTCTGGACTAATTTTTTCTGAGTGGTTCAAGTCTAATAAAACGATATCTGCTGCTGCCCCAATTTCAAGCTTTCCTGATGCGAGATTAAAACTTTTCGCAGGCTTAACTGTAAGAAAGTCGATTAGCTGTTTTAATGAAAATATTCCCTTTTCAACAAAATGTGTATAGAGAAGCGGGAAAGCTGTTTCTAAGCCAACGATTCCAAATGGTGCAAGCTGCATTCCTTCTGCTTTCTCCTCTGCAGTATGCGGTGCATGATCTGTTGCGATAAAATCAATTGTTCCATCAAGAATTCCTTCAATTAAAGCTGCTCTATCAGCTGCTCCTCTAAGAGGAGGATTCATTTTATAATTTGCATCAAGACCTGGGATATCTTCTTCACATAAAAGCAGATGATGTGGTGTTACTTCAGCCGTTACCTTAATTCCTGCACGCTTTGCATCTCTTACCACTCTTACTGATTCCTTTGTGCTAATATGGCAGACATGGTAATGGCAGTTAGCTGCTTCTGCTAAAAGTACATCCCTTGCAATATGAACCGATTCACAAACAGATGGAATGCCGTTTAATCCGTTCTTTTCTGAAAAATCCCCTTCATGAACAGCCCCTTTATTAATCAGCGTATTCTCTTCACAATGGGCAACAATCGCCATATCAAGTTGAGCTGCCTTCTTCATCGCGTGCAGCATCATCGCAGCTGATTGTACGCCTACACCGTCATCAGTGAATGCGAATGCTCCCGCTTCTTTCAAACTTTGAAAATCGGTTAATTCCTCGCCAAGCTCACGGATGGTGATTGATGCATAAGGAAGCACTTTTACTGAAGCCGTTTCTTCAATGCGTTTATTCAGCCAATCTAATTGTTCCTTCGTATCGGGAACTGGTCTAGTATTCGGCATAGCAGCAACGGTTGTAAATCCTCCCTTTGCAGCGGCTGCTGTTCCTGTTGCAATCGTCTCTTTCTTTTCACCGCCAGGCTCTCGCAAATGGATGTGAAGATCAAGAAATCCTGGAGCAACTAACAATCCCTCCGCATCAATGATTTCTTCCGCATCTCTAGCCAGTCCTTCACCAATTTCAATGATTTTTCCAGACTCTATATAAATATTTGCCGTTTTTAATTCCCCTTCATTAGTTAGCAACTGACCATTTTTGATTAACGTGTTCATTCTGACCGCTCCCTTCCATTTGTTCGATAGACCTCTTTAATACTGCCATTCTAATGTACACACCATTTTTCATTTGTTTAAAGATTCTCGAACGTTCACATTCTACTAAGCTATCCGCAATTTCCACGTTGCGATTTACTGGAGCGGGATGCATGATAATGCTTCCTTGCTTCATTCTTTTTTCTCTTTCTACTGTCAATCCAAAGGCTTGATGATAATCATCAGCCGCTTTTGTATCCTTCTCCCCATGGCGCTCATGCTGAATTCTCAGCAGCATAACAACATCAGATGTTTCTACTGCCGAATCAATATCTTCATATGAACCATTTTCTAGGAGATCTTCATCAAACCACTCTTCTGGTCCAGAAAAAACAACCTTGGCACCTAATCGAACCAGTGTATCTGCATTCGACCTTGCCACACGGCTATGTCTGATATCTCCTACAATGGCAACCTTAAGCCCCTCAAAGCTGCCAAACTCCTGCTTAATGGTTAATAAATCAAGCAGTGATTGTGTCGGGTGATGGCCACAGCCATCCCCAGCATTAATGATCGAAACATTTGATTTTCCGACAAGCTCATCAAAATACCGATCTTGATTATGGCGAATGACAACCGTATTTACTCCAATTGCCTCAAGTGTTTTTACTGTGTCATATAATGTTTCGCCTTTTGAAACACTTGATGTGCTTACCTCAAAAGGGATAATATTTAAGCCAAGTCTTCTCTCAGCGACTTCGAAGCTGCATTTTGTTCTTGTACTGTTTTCGAAAAATAAATTTGCTATAAATTGATTCTTCTTAGGTAGCCAGTCTCCGCCATCCAAAAAATATTGCGCGTCTGCGAGGATTCGAGAAATATCATTAATCGCTAAATCTGATGTCTGAAGTAAGTGTTTCAAGCTTATCCCTCCTATTTTTTCCCAATAAAAAACACCCTGATCATTTTCAGGGTGCAGATACTTCGAAGCATAGTTATGACTAAAGAGACATGCATGTTCTTCTTTTGCCATATCTTATACTCAACACCCTTATAAGCCTCTCTGGACTTGTTTAAAAGGTAACTTATTAAATTATTTCATCCTCATCTTGGACAAGTTCTCTTCCTGGTAAAACAAGGTTTAGGATGACCCCAACAATTGCAGCGAGTGCCATTCCTTCTATCGCAAAGGCTTCAGAAAATCTTAAAGCCGCTCCTCCGATTCCAATAACTAGTATAACTGAGGAGATCACCAAATTTCTGTTTTTGCCAAAATCAATCTTATTTTCAACAAGCATTCGCAAGCCGCTTGAGGCGATGATCCCAAACAATAAAATCGAAATGCCCCCAAGCACTGCCGTTGGAATCGTTTGGATCAATGCCATTGCTTTTCCGAAAAAAGCGAACAAAATCGCAAGAACTGCCGCACCAAAGATAACATATACGGAGTATACACGCGTAATTGCGAGGACGCCAATGTTTTCACCATATGTTGTTTTCGGTGGTCCACCGAGAAAAGCACTAACAAATGTCCCTAACCCATCTGCAAAAATCGAACGATGTAAGCCTGGATCTTTAATATAGTTACGATTTACTACTTTACCGAGTACTAATTGGTGACCAATGTGCTCAGAAATGGTGACAAGAACGATTGGAACCATTGCTAGCAAAACAGTAGAGGTAATGTTAAATTCATAATGGACTCCAGGAAATAAGAAATCAGGCATCGCAAACCATTTTGCTTCTTTTACTGGAGTATAATCGATAATTCCAATAATTGCTGAATATATATAACCTATAATCAATCCAAGTAATATCGGCATCGCACTTAAAATATTTTTAAAATACACTGTGAAGATGATTGCTGCAAATAATGTAACTAGTGCAGCTGTAAAGTGAATAAAACTATATTTATCGTTGACATTCATTGCCATATTCACTGCAGTTCCTGATAACCCTAACCCGATAACCATGATGACTGGACCAACTACAATCGGAGGTAAGAGCCGCATCAGCCATTTATAGCCAGCCTTCCAAATAACAAGAGCGACAAGCGAGTAAGTGATACCGACTGCCATTGCTCCAATCATTGCGTTTCCTGGGCTCTCTCCATAATTTGTTGCGATTAAAATGGGAGTGATAAAGGCAAATGATGAGCCTAAGTAAGCAGGAACTTTAAATTGTGTAATGAATAAAAAGATAATCGTAGCAATCCCACTCGTTAAAAGCGCAATTGCTGGGCTTAAACCGACTAATTGCGGGACCAATATCGTTGAGCCGAACATTGCAAACATATGCTGAAAGCTTAACGTGATTAGCTGTGTCTTGCTCGGAAAGTCATTGATGTCTAAAACTGGCTTATTCATATTTCATTCTCCTCGATTCCTTTTTAGCCTCACTGAGCTATTATTTAAAGGGTTTGCCAACTAGTTTTCAAAAATACTTACATGCTCATGTTCGTCGACCTCGCTAAGTTCAACAACAATTTTTTCTGAGCTAGAAGTAGGAATATTTTTACCGACATAGTCAGCTCTGATTGGCAATTCTCTATGCCCTCGATCAACTAAAACAGCAAGCTGCACTGATGAGGGTCTGCCAATATCAACTAGAGCATCGAGTGCTGCTCTTACGGTTCTACCTGTATAGAGAACATCATCTACTAATATCACTTTTTGATTGGTAATATCAACGGGAATCTCTGATCCCTTTACTAAAGGCTCATTATTTTCAGTCACCTTCGATAAATCATCTCGGTATAGGGTGATGTCAAGTTCTCCTACTGATATGCTTGCCCCTTCTATCTGCTGAATCCGTTCAGCTAAACGCCTTGCTAAATAAATTCCTCTTGTTCGAATGCCAACAAGGACGCAGCCTTCAATTCCTTTATTTTTTTCGATAATTTCGTGAGCAATCCTTGTCAAAGCTCTGCGGATTGCCTGCTCATCAAGAACAATTGCTTTTTGCGACATTATTATAACCCCGCCTTTTCCTTTTATATAAAAAACCCTCTCACCGATTCGGCGAGAGGGTAACGAGTACATAGAATTAGGGTAACACCCTAACACTTTTCCGTTTCCTTCTCAGCCTCACGGGACTGTATTAAAGGACCTATTATTTAACTAGGTTTAGTTTATTGCAATCATTGATACTTGTCAACGATTATTTTTCAGCTTGTCAACAAGCTGCTGAAAACCAGGAGGAAGCGGAGCTTCGAACTCCATGTATTCACCTGATCTCGGATGAACAAACCCTAAAATACCTGCATGCAAGGCTTGACCGCCAATATCTAATGTCTTTCTTGGACCGTACTTCGGATCTCCTGCCAGCGGATATCCAATATATTTCATATGAACGCGAATTTGGTGCGTTCTTCCTGTTTCTAATTGACATTCTACAAATGTGAAATCTGTAAACCGATCAAGTACATGAAAATGGGTGACTGCCTTCTTGCCATTATCAGTTACAGCCATACTTTGTCTATCCTTTTGATCACGGGCGATTGGCGCATCAATTGTACCATAATCATGGGGGATCACCCCATGGACAATCGCACGATATTTCCTCGTCACTGTTTTCTCAACTAATTGATTCACGAGACTTTCGTGAGCTAGATCATTCTTAGCTACCATTAATAAACCTGATGTATCCTTATCGATGCGGTGAACAATCCCTGGTCTCATAACCCCATTAATTCCTGAAAGGTCCTTACAATGAGCCATTAAGCCATTCACTAATGTACCAGTTAAGTGGCCAGGTGCAGGATGGACGACCATTCCTTTCGGCTTATTTACTACTAATACATCCGAATCCTCATAGTATATATCTAGATCCATGTTCTCCGGTACAACATCTAATTCTTCAGGAACTGGAATCGAGATCTCAATTCGATCATTTAACGAACATTTATAGTTTGTTTTAATTTGTTGTTTATTTACAAGGACATGCCCTTCTTTAATCCATTGCTGAACTTGTGTTCGTGACCATTCTTTGTTTAATCCTGAAAGAATTTTATCAATTCTCTCTCCTGCTTGCTCTTCAAGAATGGTGTGTTCCATTTTCTCCATGTGTTTTCTCCTTTTTTAAAGCTCTCTCTTCTAATAGCATTTGGATCATTAGCATCGCCACGCCAATAACTAGTGCGGAGTCCGCAATATTAAAGACAGGGAAGTCATAACCAAATATATAGGTATTGACAAAATCAACGACTTCGTTTCGGAAAACACGATCAATAAAATTCCCGATCGCTCCCCCTAGCATAAATCCTAACGATACTCCAAATAACATTTTTCCTTTAGCTGCTTTTTGAATGTAGTAAATAATTCCAATGATAACGATAACAGTGATTACATAAAAAAACCACATTTGTCCTTCAAGAATTCCCCAAGCAGCTCCTCGATTTCTGTGGGATGTAATATAAAGAAAGTCTTCAATCACTTTTATACTATCCCCAAGCTCCATGTTTTTGACAATTAAATACTTCGTTAATTGGTCAAGTGCAATAATAAATAAGGCAATTATGTAATAAAACACAAAGGCAACCCCCATATCTCTTATCTTTACCTTTGCATTTTAGCACACTCTGCATAAAAACGACAGTAAGCGCTTATTCTTATTCATACAAAGATTTTCGATAATAATGTTCCAACTGATTACAATCATCGAGTGTTTTTAAAGTCGGAACCTCCGCCAGAATATCGTCTGGAAGTAATTCACCAGAAATTTCACATTTTCCGAAAACCCCTTTTTCAATCCTTTCAAGGGCGCTTTCCACATCATATAATTCGTCCAAAATAAAAGGTCTAATCAGTTTTGAACTGCGATCATCCATTAATTTTTCCAATAGTTCCTGCCTTGTATTACGGAGTTCGGAATAGAGCTTCTCAACTTTTGCATCCATGTCTGTTCCTCCGTTCATATATTTTACCTTAGTATTTCTTGAGAGTCTTTTTTAGACACGGGCAAAGTTTTAACAACGGGAACAACAATTAACGGAGATGGAATTATTTATAGGAAAAGCGCAAGCAACTTGGTCAAGCCGTACAAGAAGCTTGCGCTAGACCATGTCTAACTCCAAAGTTATATTTTCTGAACGTATAAAAAAAGAGTCCCTGCGAAAAACAGGGACTCTTTTTGATTATACAAGATGGCTATAGTGATTTTGTACGACTTCGGCACAACGAGGACATAGGGTTTTGAATTCTTCAACCTTGCCTACTTCAGGTGTAACAATCCAGCAGCGTTCACATGTTTCACCCTCCGCCTTTGTAACAACAATTGCAGTATTTTCGAATTTAACTGCATTTTCCGGTGCATTTTCTAATTTTCCAGCTAGCTCAAATGCTGAGACGATAAATAACTGCTCTAAATTCTCGTCAATTGAATCAAGCAATTCCCTTACTTGTTCATTTACATACAGCGTAATTTTTGCAGTCAGTGACTTACCGATTACTTTATCATTACGTGCTTCCTCTAGCGCCTTTAAGACGTCATCGCGAAGCTTCATGAATGAAGTCCATTTTTCCTCTAGAGCTTTTGCCTTCGGTAGCTCTTCATGTTCAGGCATATCCGTTAATTGAACACTTTCTTCTTTTACTGAAGGGATGAAGCTCCATACCTCATCAGCTGTATGAGAAAGAATAGGAGCAACTAATTTCGTTAATGCAAGCAAGCTCTCATAAAGAACTGTTTGGATTGCCCGGCGATCCTTATGATCAGCGCCCTCAATATACAAAATATCTTTCGCAAAATCGAGGTAGAATGCACTCAAATCAAGTGTACAGAAATTGTTAATTGCATGATAAATGCCAGCAAACTCATAATTTTCATAGGCATTACGAACTGTTTTAATCAATTTATTCAGCTTAACAAGCATAAACTGATCCACTTCTCGTAAGTTTTCATATGCCACTTTATTAACAGCTGGATCAAAATCATCTAAATTTCCTAGTAAGAAACGGAACGTGTTGCGGATTTTCCGGTACACTTCGGCAACTTGCTTTAAAATTGGATCAGATACACGAACATCGGCTTGATAATCAACAGAAGCAACCCAAAGTCTTAAAATATCTGCACCAAGCTGGTTCATAACTTTTGCAGGAACTACGACGTTTCCAATCGATTTACTCATTTTTCTTCCTTCGCCATCAAGAGCAAATCCATGGCTTAACACGCCTTTATATGGAGCCTTTCCAGTAACAGCAACAGCTGTTGAAAGGGAAGAATTAAACCAGCCCCGATATTGGTCAGATCCTTCAAGATATAAATCAGCAGGCCGCTGTAGATCATCACGCTCTAAAAGCACAGCTTGGTGGGATGACCCAGAATCAAACCATACATCCATAATATCTGTTTCTTTTGTAAACTTGCCATTCGGGCTACCAGCATGTGTGAAGCCTTCTGGAAGCAGGTCTTTCGCCTCGCGTTTAAACCAAATATTTGAACCGTGTTCACGGAAGAGATTGGAAACGTGATTGATTGTTTCATCTGTGATAATTGGATCTCCATTTTCCGCATAGAAAACTGGAATTGGTACGCCCCAAGCACGCTGACGAGAGATACACCAATCGCCACGGTCACGAACCATATTAAATAATCTCGTTTCTCCCCAAGCAGGAACCCATTTTGTTTCTTTTACCGCGTCCATAAGATCAGTGCGGAAATCTTTAATGGAAGCAAACCATTGAGCTGTCGCACGGAAGATAACCGGCTTCTTCGTTCTCCAGTCATGCGGGTATGAGTGAGTAATGAATGCAAGTTTTAATAAGGCTCCTGCAGCCTCAAGCTTTTCAGTAATAGGCTTATTTGCTTCATCATAAAATAAGCCTTCAAAGCCAGTTGCTTCTTTCGTCATAACTCCGCGATCATCTACTGGGCACAGTACATCTAGACCATATTTTTGTCCAACATAGAAGTCGTCTTCCCCGTGTCCTGGTGCAGTGTGAACACAGCCAGTTCCTGCATCAGTAGTCACATGTTCACCTAACATAACAAGTGAAGCTCGATCGTAAAGCGGATGTTTCGCAAGAATATGTTCCAATTCAGCGCCTTTTACTGTTTTAACAACTTGCGGATTTTCCCATTCCACCTCTTTTGTTACTGCAGCTAATAAATCTTCAGCAACAAGATACTGGCTTCCTTTTTCCTCAACGACAACATAAGTAAGTTCTGGGTGAACAGAAATTCCTAAGTTGGCTGGAATCGTCCATGGTGTTGTCGTCCAAATGACAATTTGTGTATCTGCTTCAAGAACGTTCTTTCCATCTGCTACCTTAAATCCAACATAGATAGAAGGAGAACGTTTATCTTTATATTCAATTTCTGCCTCGGCTAATGCAGATTCAGATGATGGAGACCAGTAGACAGGCTTTAATCCTTTATAGATATATCCTTTCTTTGCCATTTCTCCAAAAACTTTAATTTGCTGTGCTTCATATTCAGGCTTTAAAGTGATATATGGATTCTCCCAATCTCCTCTTACACCTAAACGTTTAAATTGCGTACGTTGGCTGTCAATTTGTCCATAAGCATATTCTTCACAAAGCTTTCGGAACTCAGCAACTGTCATCTCTTTGCGTTTAACACCCTTATTTGTTAAGGCTTGCTCGATCGGCAGACCGTGTGTATCCCATCCTGGGACATAAGGTGCATTGTAGCCTGTCATTGATTTATGGCGAACAATGATATCCTTAAGAATCTTGTTTAATGCATGCCCCATATGGATATCACCATTTGCATAAGGCGGTCCATCATGTAGAACAAACATCGGACGGCCTTTCGTACGATCCTGTACTTTCTTGTAAATGTCCATCTCTTCCCATTTAGCTTGAATTTCCGGCTCGCGCTTCGGTAAATTCCCTCTCATTGGAAATTCCGTTTTTGGCATTAGTAATGTGTCTTTGTAATCCATGTCAATTCCTCCAATTTTGCTCATTAAGTCCATGATTTCCACTTCTTAGCACAAATAAAACTTGCTGTTAAGAAAATAAAAAAACCCTCTCATCCCAAAAAGGGACGAGAAGGTTTATCTCCCGCGGTACCACCCTTGTAGATAGAAAATTATTCACTTCCTATCCGCTCAAGCATTCTTAACGCGAATGAATCGCCTTTGCTTAATAATTCATTTGAATGTTCAGCAAGGAACTCAAGGGTGATTTTCCAATATTTTGCTTCAACCGGGCTTTCACCATCCCCGGATCGCTAACAGGCAAATGTATGCACTGATTAAAGCGTTCAAATATTGTACTGTCCCTCTCACAGTTCATATTTCCTAATTTACTTTGTTTTAAAAATTATATGCATATATTTGAATTTCGTCAAGCCAATGAATCTTCTTCTTGTGCAGACTTTAATTCAGTTGCATCAAGTTCATATTCAAGAAGATGATCCCAATCATCATTATTCAGTAGATCTAATTGAGCTTCAATTAGCATTTTAAATCGGGTCCTAAATACCTTTGATTGCTTTTTCAACTCTTCAATTTCAAGTGCAATCTTTCTAGCTTTAGATAAAGATTCATTTACAATCCGATCGGCATTTTTCTCAGCTTCTTTAATGATGAGTTTTGCTTCTTTTTGCGCATTTCTTCTTACTTCTTCAGCTGCTTCCTGAGCGACGACGATCGATTTATTTAATGTTTCCTCAATCGTTGTGAAATGGCCGATACGTTCGTTAAGATCATTAAGCCTTTCTTCCAATTCCTTTTTCTCCCGAATGACAATTTCATAGTCTTTTATCACTTGGTCAAGAAATTCGTTCACTTCGTCTTCATCATAGCCTCGGAATCCCTTACTAAACTCCTTATTATGAATATCCAACGGTGTTAATGGCATCTTGGCCACCTCCAAAATCCTTCAAGTATGTATAGAGCAATAATTCGACATCATGCACCATATTCCTGCAAATTGAAAAATAATTTTAATAGGAAATTACAAGCACAAGCCATATTTTAATGTATTTATATTTGCTGGCTATTCAATTATTTTGCTTTCCCGGCTGTTATTTTCCATTTATCTTTTTTCGTTTTTCCTTCAATGGAGATGATTTTTGAGCGTCCATATCCTCTGACAGATATCATATCATATTCTTTGCACTCAAATGCAGGGTTTTCAATTAAGGTCCAATTTAATTTTACCAAACCTTGCTGGATAAATCCTTGTGATTTTTGCCTTGATATATTATAGATGGCAGAAATGACAGTATCTAATCTCAGTGAAGAAGCTGTAACAGAAATTTCATGCCAATTCTCTTCTGGCTGAAGGGCATTTTCGAGTGGCTGGGCACGTAAGCTAACAGATGTTTTCCCAACAGAGTCGAATTGTGTACAAATATAGTCTTCTACATCTTTTGAAACAAAAAACTGAATTCTCCCATCATGGACAAGAATATCACCAAATTTCCCTCTTTTTAAGCCTAAAGACATTAGGCTGCCAAGCACTTGCGGATGTTCAAGTGAAATAAATTTTATTGGGTACTCTACTTCAAATAAACAAATCTGAAAATCATCTGCTTCCACTTGAAAATAATCCGGATAAATGATAGCACGCCTTCGCTCTGAAGAGTGAGTACCGCCAAATAATGCAAATTTTACTTCCGTTTGACTGCCAATGATTGATCTAACAATTTCCTGCTCCCTCGGATCAAGAAAATCAGTTAACTTTGGAGCATAGGACGCATCGACTGTATCCTTCCAGTTAAAAACTTGATCAATAAACTCCTTCTCTTCCGGTCGGAAATGCTGGTAAATCGTCATTCATTCATAAACCCCTTTATTTGACCATTTTAAAAAGGGCCGAAAAAGGCCCCTCTTTCGTTGTTTAACTTATCCAGGAAAATAATTGCGCTAACCCGGTTATTGCAAATTTAAGAACTAAAATGGCAACGATTGGAGAAATGTCGATCATGCCAAGTGGCGGAATAATTTTTCTAAACGGTTCTAAATAAGGCTCACAGATCCTTGCTAAAAATTGCCCAATTGCAGATTCTCTTGCCCCTGGAAACCATGATAATAGAATGTAAATAATTAGGGCCCATGAATAATAATTGATAATCGTTGCGATAATGTTGAATAATAGTCCCATTTAGTGCTACCACCTCGTATTTTCAAAATCTTGCTCTTGCATCATTTGTGAAATATTTCCTGAAATCTCAATGTTATCAGGTGTACAAAGGAAAATATCTGTACCGATTTTTTGAATATCTCCGCCAATTGCATAGACGGTTCCGCTTAGGAAGTCAACAATTCTTTTTGCTTGATCTTTTTCAATTCTTTGTAAATTAACAACAACAGCTCTTCTATTCTTCAAATGGTCAGCAATATCCTGTGCTTCCGCATAAACGCGTGGTTCAACGAGGACCATTTTGGATGACTTTTGCACACTTTGAAGGCTAACAATATTATTTTTTTGTGCTGCTGGCTGAGCTTTTGGCGATTGTTTAACTGGTTCCAATTCTTCTTCGACCATTTCCTCTTCCTTATAGTCATATTCATCATCATCTAAGAAGAAAAATGTTTTAAATTTAGTTTTGATACTCATTTTTGATCAACCTCCTACTCATTCTTCGCCTACTAAAGCGGTGCCTATTCTTATCATTGTTGCCCCTTCTTCAATAGCGATCATATAGTCATTGGACATGCCCATTGAAAGCTCTGTGCAAGGCGCATAATTAAGTTCTAAGTTTTTGATTTTTCTCTGCAACTCATTTAGTTTTCGGAAACAGGAACGCAGCACCTGTTCATTCTCTGTAAATGGTGCCATTGTCATCAGGCCACACACTCGGATCTTATCATACTTGCTTAAGCTTAATACAAATTCACTCACTTCATGAGGAGGTAGCCCTTGCTTAGACTCTTCTCCTGAAACATTCACTTGAATCAAGCAATTCGTTACTTTTTCGGCTCTTTTATTTATTTCTTCCGCAAGTGACATTCGATCCAATGAGTGGATGTAATCAACCTTATTGATGATATTTTTTACTTTTCTCGATTGTAAGGTTCCTATATAATGCCATGTTGGCTTGTCCTTTAATACACCCCATTTAGTCAGGAGACCTTCATCCCGGTTCTCTCCTAAATGGATAATCCCCGCCTCAACCGCTTCCTTTGCCCGTTCAATAGTTACATATTTAGTAACAGCAATAATCGTTACATCATTTGGTTGTCTGTTAGACCTTCTACAAGCCATCTCGATGTTTTCTTGAATCTTCTGCAGATTTTCTTCTACCTTCAAACCTGTTAACCCTCCTTCCAGCCGATAAAACTCATCATTCTTCCCGTATTCCCCTTGTCTCTTCGATGGGAGAAAAAATGTTCCTCATGACAGCTGGTACAAAAGTCTGAAACTTGAATGTTTTCTTCTAATACACCTGCGTGTTTAAGGATCGCTTTATTTACTTCCTTTAAATCTAACTCATATTGGTTTTCTTGTATTTGGTTAAATAGACGATTTTCAACTTCCCCTAACCTGCTCTTTACTAAATTAATCACAGGTTCGTCTACAATATAACAATTCCGGCATATTGAAGGACCGATAATCACATGAAGTTCTTTTCCCTCAATGCCTTTTGCTTTGTATAGATTCACCATTTCTTCTGCTATCCCACTTACAGTTCCCTTCCATCCTGCATGTGCCAATCCAATTGCCCCTGTATCTTCATGTAAAAAGAATAAAGGGACACAATCTGCAAAGCATAATGTTAACAAAATGTTTTTATCAAAGGTTAAAAAGGCGTCCGTGTCCTTGAAGGATTCTACATAACGAAGTGCACCTTTTCCAGCATCTTTCTTAATAACCGTTTCTATATTTACGTTATGGGTTTGTTCTGCTCCAACCCAGTGTTCTACTGGGTAATGAAGTGCGTCTGCCACACAGTGGCGATTTTTTTCAACACTAGATATTGAATCATTTACATGTAAGCCTAGATTCAAAGTAGAAAAATAGTCTTCACTAAAACCGCCATTTTTTGACGTGAATCCAGCAACTAAATTAGGGTATTTATCCATCCATTCCTTTATTAAAAAAAATCGAATATCATTCAAGACAAATGGTTCCATATATATCCCTCTGCTTCAAATTTCCATCACAGCGGATCTTCCGTAGACATTCAAATTTTTAGTGTGAATCGGAAACTTTTCGCTGTTCATATTTTCTTTAGTTTACCATAACAATCATTGACTTCACAGTTTTAAAAGACATATTTATGCATCTTCTTCTGCATTATTCAACATATTACTATCTTTATATCTCACTAATATAACGTCTTCACCAATTTTTAATATATTTTTCCATGGAATAACAATATCATCGTCACGTCCAAAAAAACCTAATACCTTCCCTGCCCCCCCAATAATCACAGCATCTATTTTTCCTGTCTGAATATTTATATCAATATCCCCAATATTTCCTAATTTTCTTCCGTTTGATACATTAACAACATCTTTTAATTGGAATTCAGAGATTTTAATCATTTCTCGCGCCCCCAGTAATTCATTCTATATAAAATATATGATTACATATGAAAAATTATTGTTATAACATGAGCCACAGCCTAATTAAATTTGTCAATGTCGGTCGCCATGCTTCTCTGCGCCTGTTATTCTTATTGTTCAGTTCACCAACCGACAATTTTCTTTTTACATTGAAAAAAGCCGCCTACTAGGCAGCTTTAGCTTTGGATATTTTTATTCATTTGTTTAATTGCCGCTTTTTCAAGTCTAGACACTTGTGCTTGTGATATACCGATCTCTTCAGCTACCTCCATTTGCGTTTTACCCTGGAAGAATCGTTTTCTAAGAATCATTTTTTCTCGATCATTCAGCCTCCTCATCCCTTCTTTGAGAGCAATCTCCTCAATCCACTGAATATCTTTATTTTTTTCATCACTTAATTGATCCATCACATAGATCGGGTCACCGCCATCATTATAAATTGGCTCAAATAAGGAGACTGGATCTTGAATTGCATCTAACGCAAAGACAATTTCCTCATGTGGTACATCAAGCTCTTTCGCAATTTCAGCAGCTGTCGGCTCCTTGGATGTTTTACTCATTAATCGTTCTCTCACCTGTAATGCCTTATAAGCAATATCCCTTAAAGAGCGAGAGACCCGAATGGGATTATTATCCCGCAAATATCTTCTAATTTCTCCGATAATCATCGGAACAGCGTAGGTGGAAAACTTCACGTTTTGACCTAAATCAAAATTATCAATAGATTTCATTAGGCCGATACAGCCGACCTGGAATAGGTCATCAACAAATTCGCCTCTATTGTTAAAACGCTGAATGACACTTAGTACGAGACGTAAATTACCATTGACGAGTTTTTCCCGTGCGGATATATCCCCCTTATGCATTTGCTTGAAGAGCTCTCTCATTTCTTCGTTTTTCAATACTGGAAGCTTCGAAGTATCAACACCGCAAATTTCTACTTTATTTCGAGTCAATCCTTTTCCCTCCTCACAGGAGCTGCTGTACAAAAAACAGTATTTCCTTGGGAAGGAAAAATATGCACATACTTCGAGTCACCATTCATGTATAAAATGAAAAAACTTCTTAAAATAGGCTGTATTTCAGTCGTTTTCAATAAAAAAAATATTTTTAGTTTCAATTAATAAAATAACTACACCATTTTATTAAATTCCTTCTTCAATCTTTTAATAATTCTTTTTTCCAATCGGGAAATATAAGACTGAGAAATACCAAGCATATCTGCGACATCCTTCTGAGTTTTCTCTTCCCCAGTTCCAAGACCAAAGCGAAGTTCCATGATTTGCTTTTCCCGATCAGATAGCTGATGTAATGCTTTAGAAAGCAGCTTCTTATCGACATTTGCTTCCAAATCCTTCGTGATAATATCTTCATCTGTTCCTAGTACGTCTGATAACAATAGCTCATTTCCATCCCAATCAATATTTAATGGCTCATCAAATGAAACTTCAGAACGAATTTTGTTATTTCTTCTTAAATACATAAGGATTTCATTTTCAATACATCTTGAGGCATATGTAGCTAGCTTTATTTTCTTCTCAGGGTTAAATGTATTGACTGCCTTAATCAATCCAATTGTCCCGATACTAATTAAATCTTCTATATTGATTCCTGTATTTTCAAATTTTCTAGCAATATAGACAACTAAGCGCAAATTTCTTTCAATAAGAATAGATCTTGCAGCCTTATCTCCATTAGGGAGCTTTTCTAATAATACTTCCTCTTCTTCTTTGCTTAAAGGAGGAGGCAGCGCTTCACTTCCGCCGATGTAAAATACTTCATCCGTTTTCAGACCGAGTTTCATTAAAATTTTATACCAATAGTATGAGATGCGAAGCTTTAACCTTTTCATGGAATGTCCTCCTCTGTATAGAAAATTATAGAATATACCCATTAAGCATGTTTAATATTAGCTATTTTAGTGCTTGTTAACATTTTTGGGTGTACGATACACTGAAATGCATCATCTGGTGAAAGCTGTTGTACGGAAAATGAAATCAAACCCCTTTCCACATGATAGAGCTCCCCTTCTTTTCCGATAAGAATTTTATCCGGCTTAATGGCTATGATCAATTGATGCTCTTGTCCAAGTACACTGTACGGGATAATACGCATTCTATTTTCCCAATCTTGTGCGACTGCTTCGGTTCCAAGAATGAACTTTTCAGGGTTTTGTGCCATTTCAACTAGATAGTTAGGAAAATCAGCTACTCTTTCTCTAATTGAAATAAACATTACAGGCATTTTTGAAATCGGATCATATAGCTGATTTCCACTATCAATTAATCCCTTAAATTGATATGATACATCATTTATCTGAATGATCACTTTGACTATTGAATCATATTGAATTTTTGTTATTTCAATGGCTTCCATATTTCGTTTAGAAAAATGCCAGGCTATCGGAAAACCTAAGAGAACAAATAACCAGCTAATTGGGTCACCAAAGCCCTTTATACTTGCCATTAAAACAGTATTTGAAAGATTAAAATCAAATTTAACAAAATAATGGACACCTATTAATGAGCCGCCAATTAAAAAAGTTACTAAATAAAATGTCAGTAAACCTCTTAGAAAAAAACGAAATCTTTTAAATCCAAAAGATGTCAGTACCATAACAATTGAAAACAACAATTTCGTTATCGGATGACCAGCATAGGAATGTAATGGAGTGATTGATAATAGAATAATGATTGAACCGATCAATCCCCCCGCAAAAATTCTCCAGAGCCGGGCATCCCTTTTTAAAATAATGGCTGTTAAATAAAGGAGGAGGCTATCAAATAAAAAATTCAAAGCCCATATAATATCTAAATAAACCTCCAATCTTCTTCCTCCCTTTATCTATTTTGACTAATTGGAATATACAAGAATGGAATTATCTTCTATCTTTAACCCTACTAATCTGTTAAAAAAAGTATAACGTACTCGCTAGATGGAGTGTGTCACTTTCTGTAATGAAAACGATAGAAATTTTCACTATTCTCTTCGGATTTTGTCATTATTTATCTATTTCATTCGTTAAAAATAATTCCTTTTCTAAAATGTGTGATGTAAATCACGGTGGTCACCTATTGAATTCACTATAATTACAAGGAAAATAGTGAAAAGGAGTTTTACAACATGTTAGAACAAAACACAATTGATATTATTAAGAGCACTGTGCCCGTTTTAGAACAACATGGGGAGGCAATCACAAAAACCTTCTATGAATTAATGTTCAATAATCACCCAGAATTATTAAATATTTTTAATCACGCAAATCAAAAACAAGGTCGGCAGCAAAAGGCTCTTGCCAGCACAGTTTATGCAGCTGCAAAGTATATTGATCAGCTTGAAGCCATTCTCCCAGCAGTCACTCAAATTGCCCATAAGCATCGTTCTTTAGGAATCAAGCCAGAGCATTATCCAATCGTTGGTGAGCATTTGTTATTAGCAATCAAAGAGGTGCTTCAAGATGGGGCAACAGAAGAAATTATTGATGCATGGGCAAAGGCATATGGAGTCATCGCAGATGCGTTTATTCACGTAGAGAAAGCTATGTACGAGGCCACTGAAAATCAGCCAGGCGGATGGAAGGATTTCAAAAATTTTAAAATTGAAAAAATTATCCAAGAGAGTGATTGCATAAAATCATTCTATTTTAAACCGGCAGATGGCAGTGAAGTTACTAATTTTTTGCCAGGACAATATATTAGCCTAAAGCTTACAAACATTCCTGGACAGCAGTTTACACATATTCGTCAATATAGCTTATCCACCTCTCCAAATAATGAGTTTTACCGTATCTCAGTTAAGCGCGAGGATGAAATGAAGGGTAAACCAGCTGGAATCGTCTCAAATTACTTGCATAATGAGATTCAGGTAGGTGATTTTATTGAAATCAGTGCACCTGCAGGCGATTTTGTATTTGAGGAAAACAATGACAAATCCATCCTTTTACTTAGCGGCGGTGTAGGTATTACACCTATGCTTAGCATGCTAAATCATTTAGCTGATACGAATAAGCGAACAGTATTCGTCCATGCGGCAATAAACGGAAATGTTCATGCATTTTACGATGAAGTGAAAGAAATTGACCTTAAAAATGAAAGTATAACAAGCTATATTTGTTATGAAAAGCCTACTTCCATTGACAAAGAAGAAAAAAGATTTGATAAGGAAGGATTTATTACAGCTAACTGGCTGAAATCCATTATAAGTGATAAAGATTCAATTGTGTATATGTGCGGACCGGTTGTCTTTATGCAAGCCATGTTCGAAGCTTTAATAGAAGCAGGAATTAAAAGAGAAAATATTCGCTATGAGTTCTTTGGTCCAGCTATGAAATTGAAAGAACCTGAACATTCATAAGAAAAGCGTTAGCGCATTGGTCATCACTGTACAATCGCAGAAGGAACAGTTTTTTTGATAAAAAAACAGTGAGAACAAACCGTTTTGACTTATCGTAGGAAGTACATCTGAAGTTTGATAAGTGATAGCACGTTGCTCAGATAACTCCTTTCAGAAAAAAAGACATGCTCTTAATTGGAGCATGTCTTTTACTATATTTTTAGATTATCTTCTTCTATTTCGGTTGCGTAAGAATGTTGGGATATCTAATGTTTCTTCTGCTTGTTGTGATGGAGTATTCCTCACTGGTTCATGCGAAATCTCTTCTCTCTTTTGCTCACGTTTAACAGTTCCCATCGCATTTGGCTTTTGTTGTCCAAATGATGGTCTTGTTTGTGGCTGCTTTACCTGAATGACATCTTCATTAAATCCAGTTGCGATAACTGTTACAAGAATCTCATCATTTAGATCCTCATTTATAACAGAACCAAAGATCATGTTAACATCTTGATCAGATGCTGTTGCAACAATGTCAGCTGCTTCTTGAACTTCATATAAACTTAAATTGGTGCCGCCAGTAATGTTCATCAAAACCCCTTGAGCACCATCAATTGATTTCTCAAGTAATGGAGACGAAATTGCTTTTTTTGCTGCTTCAGTCGCACGATTTTCACCTGAAGCAATCCCGATTCCCATTAAGGCTGATCCTTGGTTAGACATAATTGTTTTAACATCTGCAAAGTCTAAATTGATTAATCCTGGTGTAGCAATTAAATCAGAAATCCCTTGTACCCCTTGACGAAGGACATTATCTGCTTCACGGAATGCTTCCAGCATCGGTGTGCTTTTATCTACAATTTCTAATAATCGATCATTTGGGATAACAATGAGAGTGTCAACCGCTTCCTTCATTGAAGTAATTCCACCCGCAGCTTGTGTTGAACGCTTACGGCCTTCAAAAGTGAATGGACGGGTAACAACACCAACTGTCAAAGCACCTAAGTCCCTCGCAATTTGGGCAATTACTGGAGCTGCACCAGTTCCAGTTCCGCCACCCATTCCAGCAGTAACAAAAACCATGTCTGCTCCCTTTAATGCTTCTTCAATTTGCTCTTTACTCTCCTCAGCTGCCTTTTTTCCAACTTCAGGGTTAGCACCAGCTCCAAGACCACGTGTCAACTTTCCGCCAATTTGCATTTTTATTTCTGCTTTTGATAGATTTAAAGCTTGAGCATCGGTATTAACAGCTATAAATTCTACCCCTTGTACACCATGTTCAATCATTCGGTTAACCGCGTTGTTACCGCCGCCGCCAACGCCGATGACTTTTATCGTTGCTAATGAATCTAAATTAGTATCAAATTCCAACATGACAAATCCTCCTAATTCGTCGATGTTCCTAAAGAACACCATTTTTACTCAAAAAAGTATCCAAGGAACTTCTTCACTCTTGATGTAATTTTTTCTTCCGGTTGTTTTTCCGGCTTTGTTTTCGGTTGCGGTTGTTTTTGTACGCGTTTTTCTTTCATTTCCTGAGTATTGACAGAGGCTGCTCCCCCCATATCTCTTCCTTGAAGCTTTGCATTTTTATATGCAAATTTAATTAATCCAACTGCCGTAGTATATTGAGGCTCTCTAACACCAATATAATCCGGAATGGCAATACGAACCCGATTCTGTAATACATACTGAGCTAGTTCTAGTATCCCCTGCGTATTTGCCACCCCGCCTGACAATACATACCCACCAGGCAAGTCATGGGTGCCTAAACGTCTTATTTCATTTTGGATGAGATCAAAGATTTCTTCCATTCTTGCTTCAATTATATCGGATATTTCCAGCTGATTAAATTGCTGATGCTGGTCACTTCCGATAATAGGAACACTAAATACTTCATCTTCAGATGCATGATCATAGAAAGCATATCCATATTTTATTTTTATTTTCTCTGCATCTTCTGTAGAAGTCCGCAGGCCAATTGATATGTCTTTCGTAATATGATCTCCTCCGACTGGTAAGACACTTGTAGCTTTAAGTATTCCCTGCTCAAATAGAGCAATGGTTGTTGAACCACCACCAATATCCACTAGAGCAACCCCAAGGTTCTTTTCATCCTTAGATAGTGCATATGCTCCAGCAGCTAGAGGCTGAAGTGTAATATCAATAATCTCAAGACCAGCACGTTCAACACAGCGTAATGTATTATGTAGGACTGTCTTCGATCCAGTAATGATCGTTCCTTCCATTTCAAGGCGGACACCGATCATCCCGCGAGGATCACTGATCTCATCTAACCCATCGACAATAAATTGTCTAGGAATGACATCAATAATATCTCTTTCTGGTGGAATGGAAACGACTTGTGCCGCATCAATGACTCTTGCAACATCCTCATTTGATATTTCCCTATTCTCACTAGATACGGCAACTACACCATGTGAAGGCTGAAGCATGACGTGATTCCCAGTAATCCCCACTATCACACTAGTAATTTCCATTCCTATCATTCTCTCAGCCTGTTCAATTGCTTTCCTTATCGAATGAACGGTTTCATCTATATCAACAATGGATCCTTTTCTTAACCCCTCGGACTTTACACTGCCGACACCAATTATATTTAAAGAGTCGTTGACCATTTCTCCAATGATAACCTTTACACTGGATGTACCGATGTCAAGACTTACATATATTTCATTGTTGTTCATTCTTTGGCACCTCCTTTTGCATTTCAATACCCAATAACATTTTTCGTTCATTAACTTTAACTTTGATGGTTAAAAAAACTATATTATTCTGGTTTAATTGACTTTTTTTGAATCGAAAAGATAGTAGAAGGCAATATCGGAGCAAAAAATTCTTTAAAATACCCACTAAAGCACCATAATTTGCTCCAAATTTTCCTTTGATAATTTATTTATACTATAAAATTATTCGTCACAACTATCCTTTTCCCTTTTTAAAAATTAATTTTTTTCTGTTTTTTCCCTGCTGCTTGTCCATTTCGTTAACAAAATCCTTCTAATAACAGCAATATTTTGGAATAATCTCACCCCAAATGCAAATACTGCCGCTAAATATAAGTCTACACCAAGATGGACACCTAGAAAAGCCAAACTTGCAGCAAGTATAATATTAAAAAAGAAACCTGAAACAAAGACCTTTTCATCATAAATATTTTGAAGTTGCGCCCTTATTCCTCCAAAGAGTGTATCAAGGCCGGCAAGTACAGCAATTGATAAATAATTTGCGTATTCCTCAGGTACTTTTATTTCTGTAAATAATCCGAGTATCACACCAATAATTAGTCCTAATACAGGAAGCCACATTATGAATTGCCTCCTTTATCAGGATCTACAGGCTTCATATCCCTAATTCTAATTGAATTTTGATAGGCGGGGATTGTTATTTTCCCTTCTGGTTTAATCACTTTCACCCGTAAATTGTCAACAAAAAATTCATCAGCTGATTTTGATACTTGCATCCTGTTGTATAATTTCTCAGCTCCCTTTGCATCTTCAGCGATGACCATTATTTCAAATGGAAGTTTCTTAATTGAATGACCATCAATTTTTGTTTCATTATTTATATCTCGGATAACTGTAGTATTGATAAGACGTTGGTTATCTATTGCTATATGTGTTGCTTCATACATATTCAGTTCATTTACTAATCTTTTCAATAAGTCAGGAGATACATTAGATACTGTTTTGCCAATAAGTAAATCTTCCATCACAGGCTCAATTGATAAGATAATTCCATATCCAGTTACTTCTGTTAGTCCCGCCTCTTCCTTTAGCTCTTTCAAAGTATCTCTTAAAACTTGCTCCTTGCTATGCTTTAGCTTCGTTTCATACTGGGCAATCTTCGCTTCATGCGATTGAACTTCACGAATTAATTTTAGTTGCAGCTCGTTTTCTTTCAGGATGTCATCACGAAGCTGCCATGTATCTCGAGTATCGCGGACTACAGGCTCCTTTACCGTTCTAAACTGAATGGCAATCATAAAACCTATCACGATGGCAATAAGTGTGAAACTAAGATTATTTTTCTTCCTGTCCACGTTTTTCACCTTGCTTTCCAAACTTTATTTAAAAAGTGGACGTTAAACTAGTGTGAGAAGCTTTTACTAGGATCTATCTTCCCTATAAGTTAAGAAGCTTGTAATAATGGCTCCATTACTACTTCACCTTTCTCTTCTATAGTAAATTGAATATTTTCATTTACTAAGGAGTCCTTTACTCCTCCTGTTAAATTTAATGCAGAAGATAATACCTCAGCATCTCCAATAGCAGAAATAACAAAGGGAGCTGGATGCTGGTAACCGTCAATTTCAATTACAGGACCATTGCAAACAATATAGGAATTATGAGAAAGCCTTTGTCCATTAATGGCAATGGCTGAAGCACCAGAAATATACAATTCATTGATAACCTTAAAAACATGTTGTTCATGAACAATATAATTATTTATATTTTCTTCATCCGGGTTATAGGCGCCATCTGCGAGAGTCACCTCTACACCTTCCCCTTTTACTGCAATCTTCCCTAGATACATTCTTAATTTCTCTGTATCTTCTGCAAGGTTAAAATAAACTTGAGCTTCCTGTGACAATTCATTTTCAATTTCACGAACCTGCTCTTGCTTTTTATGCAAGTCCTTTTGTAATTTGAGATTTTTTTTCTCCAAATCAACCAATTGATGACGAAGTTCTAAATCTCTATCCCACTGTTTTCCTGTAATAGCTGTATTCTCTCCTTCACTTTTCGTCACATGATAAGAAAAGGCAATAATATAACCGAGAACTAGGAAAACTAATGAAAATATTACATGATTACCCTTCACCTTCAGTTTCTTCCTTATTTTCATTTTCATCAGCTCCCTCTTGTTCATATGCTTTAAAATAAGAGCCGACCTCCATATCAATAACTCCTTCCTTGGCAGGATCTAATTGGCTTACGATAGAAGGGTAATGTGCCATTTTTTCCGAAAAGCTTCTAACCGTAGCACTAACCTCAAATCCATCATTCATGAAAAGTGTAACATGATACTTATCAGTCTCTTTTGGGGTATGATGAATCTCTGAAATAGAATTGAACACTTCATCCGGCAGTTTTCCAAGTTCTTCTATCATTTCATTCAGGACATTGCCTTCGGAAAAACCGATAAGAATTGGGGCATTTGCTGGAATTTCCTCATTTTCACCAGTATTCTCTAATATCTTCCCATTTTCATTTACTGGAAAATAATGTTTATATTTTTTTATGTAGGCAATCCGTTTATATTCCTTTATAGTAATAGAAACTGTATTCGGCAAATTAACTTTAACAGTTGCCGTTTTTACTTCAGGAAGCTTTTTTAGTTTATCCTCAAGCGATCCTTCTTTCACCTTCCAAATATTCGTATTTTTTGAAAGGCCTGCTGTGTTTATCAGTTCATTGTCGCTATAAAAAGAATTTCCTAATACTTCAATTTTATGTACATGACTTAATGGTGATTGGAAATAAACAATAAATACAATAAGTGAAAAGAACAGAAGGAGTAAAAAAATAAGTCTTCTATTTGCTTTTTTTCTCCTTTGTTGCTTAAGTTTAGGAATCCGATCCTCAAGAGATACTATTTTCCCATTTTCCATTCCACTCCACCTCAAGACATCACAAAATTGCTTGTCCAATTATTGCATCCGAAAAGCGAGCACTAGCCTTTAGGATACAATAATTGAGAAAACAACGGCACGTCCAGACATGCCGCTTTTACCCGAATAATCTTATGATCATTAGAGTATAATTATATCACAAGAAGTTGAATAAGTAAGGATTATTTCCCGTTACTTTCGACCGATTATTTCCACTTCCGTGTGCATTTCAACCTGATATAATTCATAAATTTTATCCTTGATATAACTAATTAATGACAATACATCTTGTGCTGTTGCATTGCCTGTATTCACAATAAAATTTCCGTGCATATCAGATATTTTTGCTCCACCGATGGAATACCCCTTTAATCCAGCTTCCTGAATAAGCTTCCCAGCGTGATTTGGCAGAGGATTTCTAAAGATGCTGCCAGCACAAGGGAAATTCCATGGCTGGGTAACTTTACGATATTCCTTATTTTTTTGCATTTCCGAGAAAATAATGTCTTTGTCTCCTGATTGCAGCTGGAAAGCTGCTTCAAGAACTATGCCTGGCCGTTCCTTTTGGAGCACAGAGGTTCGATAGGAAAACATCATATCTTTATTTGATAGCCACTCAACTTTTCCGCTCTCAAAAAGGATGAGCGCCTTTGTTAATATATTGGAAATATCTGAACCGTGTGCACCCGCATTCATAAATACGGCTCCCCCTACTGAACCAGGGATCCCACTTGCGAATTCTAGTCCGCTCAGCCCTTGTCTGCTAAGCTGTGTAGAAAGACTGACTAAAGAATAGCCCCCGCCTGCCTTTACTTCTGTTCCGTTTATCGTAAGGCCAGACATTCCCCGTCCAAGTTTTATCACTGCACCCTCTATCCCTAGATCTGAAACAAGTAGATTTGAACCTCTGCCAATTGCTGTCCATTTCACTTTATATTCATTCATTAATTCCATTGTTTTAATCATATTTTCAATTGAAGAAGGCTCGATAAATAAATCCGCAGGACCACCTATCTTCATCGTCGTATGATTGGCTAAATATTCATTTTCCTTAACAATGCCAATATTTAATTCATGGAGCTTTGCAATTAACTCATTCACAAATATCCCCCTTCTCTTCCAAAAAAATCAATATTAATACAATTTTATGCACCTTTACTTATGTAGGCTACAGCCTTCGTAAGTAAAGGCATCATCCATTAAACTCTTACAAGTTCTTCCATTAATTGATAAAGTCTTCTTGCCGCATCTGGTATACCAAGTTTTTTTGCAGATTTTTTCATTTCCTTTAATTTCTGATCATCCATTAATATTTGATCCATCCCTTCAACAAGCTTTTTGCTTGTTAACTCTTGTTCTAATAGGAGGACTGCTGCTCCATGATCACTCAATGCCCTTGCATTTTTTTCTTGATGATTATTCGTTACATATGGACTTGGAATTAAAATACTCGGTATCCCCAGTGAAGTTAATTCAGCAAGTGTTGTTGCCCCTGACCTTGCAACAGTTAAATCCGTTCCAGCAAGAACCTCAGGCATATTATGTACAAACGGTTTAATCATAACATTTTTAGGATTTCCGATTAATTCAACTTCCTTCTTTACCTCTTCATAATGAACTTCCCCAGTTACATATAAAATCTGATATGGTTTTTCGCCAAGTTCAGTAAGAGATTTCAGGACTGCTTCATTGATTGGTTTTGCTCCCCTACTTCCGCCTACAATTAATACGAGCGGGACATTGGTCTTTAAACCAACTGAAAGTCTTCCCCTTATTCCATCCTTCCCAAGAACCTCAGATGCACGCGGATTTCCTGTTAAGACCACTTTTTCTTTAGGAAAATACTGCTTGGCTTCTTCAAAACAAACTGCCACACGGTCAACATATTTGCTTAGAAATTTATTTGTTAAGCCCGGGATACTGTTTTGCTCATGAATAATTGTTGGTATGCCTAGCTTTGCAGCGGCATATACGACAGGACCGCATACATAGCCCCCTGTACCAATAACAACATCTGCATTGAACTCCTTTAGCATCCTCTTACTCTCACGCACCCCTTTTAAAAACCTGAGCACAGTTTTAATGTTCTCAAATGATAGCTTTCTCTTAAAGCCCGTTATATGTATCGATTGAAAAGGAATATTTTCTCTTGGAACGATCGTACTCTCTAAACCTTTTTCAGTACCAATATATAAAAACTCCACGTCTTTTTCTTCTTTTTGTATTTCCCGAATAAGCGCTAGTGCCGGGTATATATGTCCACCCGTTCCGCCGCCGCTAATAACAATCTTCATCTTTTCACCTCAAAAGTCGAGTTTATTAATATATAAAACGGTTCCTCCACTTTCCACTATTCTACTATATAAAAACGTACGATTAAAAACAGAAACCGTTTTGATATGCAAATGTAATAAATATTGGGTAAATCATCCTACTTTATTTCTTTTATATAAAAAATGAAATAAAAAGAAACCCTGCTGTGCAGGGTCAGGTCTTAGAATTTTGAGTAACGGCTAATGTTTAACAACACACCGATAGCCATTAGCATAAGAGTTAATGAAGAGCCTCCATAACTTAAAAACGGAAGTGTAATACCAGTAACCGGCATTAATCCCGTTACAACCCCAATGTTAATCATAACCTGAATGGCCACCATAGCCACGATACCTACTGCAAGAAAGCTGCCGTATAAATCTGGTGCTCCAAGAGCAATCCTAATCCCCCTCCATAACAGCAAAGCAAACAATATAATGACGAAAGAACCTCCAATAAACCCAAGTTCCTCTGACAGTATGGCGAAAATAAAATCTGTTTGCGGCTCAGGCAGGTAAAAGAATTTCTGTCTACTTTGTCCAAGACCTAATCCAAATAATCCTCCAGGACCAATCGCATACAGGGATTGAATGATTTGAAAGCCGCTTCCTAACGGATCTTCCCACGGATCTAAGAAAGAAGTAATCCGTTTCATCCGATAAGGAGCTGAAAGCACGAGACCTACAAATCCAGCTAGACCAATGAGTCCTAAAATGACGAAATGGCGTATTCTTGCACCAGCAATGAAGATCATAACTATACAAGTGCCCACCATTACAGTTCCAGTCCCTAAGTCTGGCTGAAGCATAATTAGCCCAAAAGCTAAAAATACTAATCCTAACGAAGGAACTAACCCTTTATTAAATGAAGTAATTAGTTTCTGCTTTTCAGATAAAAATTTTGCTAAAAAAGAAATCATCGCTAGCTTCATAAATTCGGAGGGCTGAATTGAAAAGGCGCCTACACCTATCCAGCTCCTAGATCCATTTCTTTCATTACCAATCCCTGGGATTAATACGATGATTAATAAAATAAAACAGATAATAATAATTACCTTAGCCCAAGTTCGCCAAGTCCAGTAGTCAATGTTCATAATGAAAAACATGGCTGCAATGCCAACCGCAGCAAAAAGCATCTGTCTTTTTGCGAAGAAAAAGGAATCATTAAATTTATACTCTGCCCATACAGCACTCGCACTGTATACCATTGTTAGCCCTACAGCAAGCAATGTTAGTGTAACGATTATTAAGATTAAATCGGGAGTCGTTCTTTTTGTTGGCAACTAAAACACCTCGAATGCAAGTTTTAGGGCTTTGTAACGAAAGCTTTAACTCGCATACAAGCGAATAGGATGACTACCATGGTGTGTTTATCAGAAATCGTGTCCAAGCCCTCACTTAAGCATATGCACCGCTTGTATAAAAATGTCTCCCCTAACCTCAAAAGTTTTATATTGATCCCAGCTGGCACAAGCGGGTGATAAGAGAATCACATCTCCAGGTTCAGATAGCTGGTAAGCTAAGGGTACGGCTTTTTCCACATTATCGACACGCTTAATTGTTTTTATTCCTGCACTTTCAGCTACACGTTCGATTTTTTCCGCTGTTTGTCCGAATGTAACAACCGATTTTACATTCTTTAAAAATGGAGCGAGCTCATCAAAATCATTTCCTCGATCCAATCCACCAGCAAGTAGAATAACTGGCTCATTGAAGGCAGTTATTGCATTTTGCGTTGCAAGAATATTCGTCGCCTTTGAATCATTATAGAACTTTCTTTCCTTAAATTCACAAATAAATTGCAAGCGATGCTTCACCCCAGAGAACGTTTTTAAGACTCTTAAAATTGCATCATTCTCAACACCTGAAAGCTTAGCAGCCGCGATAGCAGATAAAATATTTTCTAGATTATGTGCCCCTGGTAAACGAATATCTTTTGTTTCTACCACTTGTTCATCATTAAAATAGATCCAGCCATCCCTAATAAAAGCCCCTTCCGCCAATATTCTTTTTGAAGAGAAAGGAATGATTCGGGCATTAGACTTTTTCGCAACAGTCATCGTTTCCTCTTGCTCAGCGTTTACGATAAAAAATTCACTAGAAGTCTGATTTTTAGTAATATTTGCTTTTGCTCTTACGTATTCTTTTCTTGTCCCATGATAATCGAGATGTGCATCATAAAGATTGGTTAATATAGCAATCCTTGGATTAAATGTTTCAATGCCCATTAGCTGAAATGAAGAAAGCTCGATAACAATCGTGTTTTCAGACGTTGCTTCCTGTGCAACAGATGAAGCAACTGTTCCAATATTGCCAGCAATAAGAGGGAGCTTTCCACCTTGCTTAAGCATGTCAAAAACAAGGGTAGTAGTCGTTGTCTTCCCGTTTGTTCCAGTGATTGCCACAAATGGTGCATCTGAAATTTGGTATGCAAGCTCCACCTCAGTTATGACTGGGATTCCTAACTCAATCGCCCTTTGTATCATTGGATTATGATAAGGAATTCCTGGATTTTTAACTACAAGCTGAAAGCCTTCGTCAAGTAATTCTACTGGGTGTTCGCCGCAAATTACCGTAATTCCCTGTTCAAGTAGCTCTTGAGCTTCTACATTTTCAGACAGCGGCTTAAAATCGTTTACGGTTACAAATGCACCAAGTTTATGTAATAGTGAGGCTGCAGCAACCCCACTCTTTGCTAGCCCAAGGACTAGTACTTTTCTATGAAGATAGTGATTAATCTGTTTCAATTACATCCACACCTCGATATAAATTCCAAGAATTGCACAAAGTACACCAACTGTCCAAAATGTAACAACTACACGCCACTCTGACCAGCCTACTAACTCATAGTGATGGTGTAACGGACTCATGCGAAATATTCTTCTTCCCGTTGTTTTAAAAGAAATAACCTGAAGAATAACTGAAAGCGTTTCAATGACAAATACGCCGCCGATTATTATTAATATGATTTCCAACTTTGTTAAAATCGCAACCGCAGCAATTGCTCCACCTAAAGCAAGCGAGCCAGTATCTCCCATAAAGACCTTGGCCGGATGAGCATTAAAAACTAGAAAGCCAAGAACAGCGCCAGAAACTGCAACAGAAAAGATCGATATTTCAAACTGAGATAAACTCCATGCCAAAACAGCAAACGCTCCAAAAGCGATTGCTGCAGTCCCTGAAAGAAGACCATCTAAGCCATCGGTAAGATTAACTGCATTTGAAAAGCCAACAAGCCAGAATATAATAAAGAATACATAAAACCATCCTAAATCAAAAGAATAATCCGTTAATGGGATATGAATGGCCGTTGAAAACTCATTTTGTCTTAGGATAAGGTAAAAAATTACAGATATGACGATTTGTCCGAGCAATTTTTGTAAAGAAGTCAATCCTAAGTTTCTTTTCATAACTACTTTAATAAAATCATCTAAAAACCCGAGTAAGCCAAATCCAAGTGTTACTAGCAAAAGTAAATAAATTTTCATTGTTGGCTCAGAGAATTTACTAGTCATAACTATGGTTGTAATTGTAATAGAGAGAAGGATCACGATTCCCCCCATCGTTGGCGTTCCTGATTTTTTCAGATGTGACTGTGGACCTTCCTCCCGAATACTTTGCCCGAACTTTAACCTCCGTAAGAAGGGAATAAAAAGCGGAGAAAGCAATGCTGATATTAAAAAGCCCATTATAATTGTGAAAATAATAACCTTCTCCATCATTTCGCTCCCTCCTTTCCGATCTGGAGCTTTTCCCTAACAGTCAGTATTTTTTCTGCCATTACAGCAATATCATATGTTGATTCGGTTTCTTTCAGACGTACTTCATCTAAAAAAAGAAAATTCGTCACTTCGTCTCGTGTTTGATTCATATTGCTAATATTTTCTATATATAGTTCCATCATGTCCTTTAAGCCTTTCAATAAGTCATTTGTAATAAAAATTGGGAAATGATTAGGAGTATAGGAAGGGATGCTTTCTCTCTCATCCCACAATGCAGCAATTGCTCCATTTTCTATCGCCTGACTCAACTTCCCTGATCCTTCCTCAAAAGGAATAAATAATCCCTTCGGCTGCAATACAGCAGAATTTGAAGCGACCGTATGAAAATACAGCTCATAATCCTGTATCCCATATTTATTTGGAAACAGTTTCGCTAATTCACCATACGTTAAAAACATGTTATCGCCCCTCTATCGCCTCTTTTGCTACTTCTCGGTCATCAAAATGAAGGTTTTGATGTCCAATTAATTGATACGTTTCATGTCCCTTCCCAGCAATTAGAATAACATCCCCTGCATTTGCCGCTTTGACAGCGTAATGTATAGCTTCCTTCCGATCAATAATTATCTTGTATTGATATCCCTGGACTCCTTCTTCCATATCTAATAAGATTTGTTTTGGGTCTTCGCTTCTTGGGTTATCGGATGTAAAAATCGGATCCGAGCTAAAGCGGCAAGCAATTTCAGCCATAAGTGGGCGTTTTGAACGATCTCTATCCCCTCCACAGCCAATAATGCAGAATACCCTTTTCTTCGCGAACTGCTTTACTGTAGTTAGGGCATTCTTTAAACTGTCTGGTGTATGTGAATAATCGACAATAACTGAAAAGTCCTGACCCGCATCTACCGTTTCAAAACGGCCTGAAACTCCATGTACGTCATTGATTGATTGAATGATTTGCTCAATAGGTATCCCAGTTGCAATACCTGCACCAATACTTGCAAGCACATTGTATACACTGAACTTCCCGATCAATTGCATTGATACAATATGTATCCCGAATGGGCTAATTAATTCAAAGGTTGTTCCAGTTGAAGTCATTTGAATATTTTTCGCCTGAAGATCGGACTTCCTATCAATTCCATAGGTTAATATATGTGCTGCAGTTGACCTTATATATGATCCAGTCGCTTCATCATCATTATTTAATATCGCATACTTAGGAGGATAATGCTGAAAACAACTGCCAAGCTGAGAAAATAGCAGCCCTTTTGCATTTTTATAGGCTTCCATTGTTTTATGGTAATCAAGATGATCCTGGGTTAAATTGGAAAAGACTGCAATATTAAAGTCACACCCATGAACCCGCCCCTCATCAAGAGCATGAGAAGATACCTCCATCACTGTAGAGTTTACACCTTCGTTCACCATTTGATTAAAAATTTTCTGCAGGGTTAAACTATCTGGTGTCGTATTTTTCACTTCATATTCTTTTCTACCAATTTTAGTATACATGGTCCCAATTAACCCAGTCTTTTTACCAGAGTCAGAAATGATCTTTTCAATTAAATGACTAATGGTTGTTTTTCCGTTTGTACCAGTAATACCTATTAAATGAAGCTTCCTGCTTGGCTGTCTAAAATATGCATCAGCTAATACCGCCATTGCTCGTTTGGAATTAGGGACAACAATGACAGGAACCGAAAGATCCAACTCTTTTTCAGCAATGATTGCAGCAGCTCCCTTTTCAACTGCTCGTGCAGCAAAGTCATGCCCGTCAACATTAAATCCTTTAATACAAATAAACAGGCTGCCTTTCTGGATATTTCGACTGTCGTTTTCTATTGAAGAGATGTTCGGGTTATCTCCGCTGTAAATCTTATATGGCTGCAAATAAGAGATAAGCGTATGTAATTTCATTTCAACCAACCCCACAATCATCGCGATTTTCATTTTACATGAAATCTAGCCATTTAGCTATTTGTTTATAGCTGGAAAAGAAAATGGAAATATGGGCGGCAATGACACCGCCGCTATGATAAATTTATTCCTCATCAAAATAAAGTCGAATGGTTGAACCTTCTTTTAATTTTATGCCAGCTTCTGGAGTCTGTTTTACTACTTTATTACCTGTTCCGCTTGCATCGATTTTTAAATTGATAAATAATTCACCCAACTCTTGTTTTGTTATTCCAACTAAATCAGGCACTTCAATCATAGGAACGTCAGACCATTTGTACTTTTTGGGCAATTGATCTTTTCGTGGCTCTACACCCATTGCCCTTAAACTATCCCCCATAATATTTCCAACTATTGGTGCAGCAACTACCCCGCCGAATTGCATGGTTCCTTTTGGATTATCAACAGCTACATACACAACAAGCTCAGGGTCATCAGCAGGGGCAAAGCCTATAAAAGAAACAATATGATTGTTTTCTAAATATCTTCCATCTTTCGCTTTTTGTGCAGTTCCAGTTTTTCCTCCCACCCGATAACCTTCAATAAATGCATTTCCCCCAGTTCCTTGAGCAACTACACTTTCTAATGCGTATCTTATTTTATCTGAAGTATCTTTGGAAATTACTGTTCTTTTCGCGGTCGGTGTTTTTCTCATTACAATTTCTCCTGTTTTAGGATCAATCAGTTCTTTTGCTACATACGGTGTATACAAGGTACCGCCGTTTATTGCTGCAGACACAGCAGCTACTTGTTGAATCGGAGTGACAGAAACCCCTTGGCCGAAGGCTGTTGTTGCCTGTTCGACAGGACCTACGTTTTCAAGATTAAAAAGAATTCCCGTCCCCTCTCCTTGAAGATCAATCCCTGTTTTTTCGCCAAAACCAAAATCCTTAATATATTTAAACAGCTTTTCTTTTCCTAACCGTTCCCCAAGTTCAACAAAACCAGGGTTACAGGAATTTTGTACCACTTCAAGAAATGACTGGCTTCCATGCCCGCCTTTCTTCCAGCACCTTAAGCGTGCACCACCGACTTTTACAAAGCCAGGATCATGAAAATGATCTTTTTCTAAGTCTACCTTTCCTTCTTCTAAAGCAGCAGCTAAGGTTATAATTTTAAAGGTCGATCCTGGTTCATACGTACTCCAGATTGGCAGATTCCGATTAAATATATCTGGGGAAACATCCCTAAAATTAGCAGGATCAAACCCCGGTCTACTTGCCATACCTACAATCTCCCCATTATTGGGGTTCATCGCGATTGCGATAATACCATCTGGATTATAGGTCGTTTCAGCTATATCTAACTCCCGTTCCATTATCGTCTGAACTTTGGAATCAATTGTCAATCGTAAATCTAATCCATCGACAGGTGGCTGATAATCATCCGCCATATCATTCATTCGCTCTCCCTTGGCATTCGCATAAAACTGCACAGAACCTTTCTTTCCCTTCAGTTCCTTATCGTAATAAAGCTCCAGTCCCATAAGTCCTTGATTATCAATACCCGCAAAGCCAAGCACATGTGATAAATAATCCCCAAAGGGATAATGGCGTTTAGAATCCTCCCCAATGTAAACTCCCTCTAAATTCAATGCCCTGATTTCCTTTGCTTTCTCGTGAGAAATTTTTCTTCCTCCGGATATCCTTACATACACTTCATTCTTTGTAATATCAGCATGAATTTTTTCTTTCGAAGCATTTAAAATAGAAGCCAATTTCCCAGCTGTATCTTTTGGATTCTTTACTTGTCTTGGTACAACATATATCGTGGGTGCACTCACATTTGTAGCAAGCGGCACACCATTTCGATCCACTATTTCTCCTCTTTCCGGCTCGAAAGGAATATCTCTGCTCCATAATTCCTTTGCTCCATCAGTTAAAGCCGTGCTTAAAAAAAACTGTACGTACCCAAGACGCAGATCAATAATAAAAAAGACAAGAATACCAACTACTAATGCGATCATCAACCGTTTTCTTACTGTTACATTGGATACACGCATGCAAGAACGAACCTCCTTAGATTATGGCTCGTTCCAATATATGCTTGTACCTTTTTGAATAGAATATTTAATCTTGAACTTCCATGTTTTCTTCTTCCGATTCTATTTCAGTTTCATTTCCTACGGCCTCTTCATCTTCACTTTTCGTGTATTTCTTACTCGGGAGTTCCAACTCAACAATTAGGTAGTCGCCCTTTTTAAATGTAGATCCTGGTTTTAAATTTTGCTTTACAACATACCCATTACCAACAGAGTTTAATTCCAGATTGCCTAATTTAGCAACCTTCATGACGTCCCTTAATGACCAGCCTGTCATATCTGGGATTGTTTGCTCCTTATCTGTTAATAGAACAACATTTTCCCCTGCCATCAGTTTTGTATTTTTTGCAGGGAGTTGATCGATAACCTTTTTCCCTTTGCCCATTACAATGGGGTTTACACCTTTCTTACTTAGGTTATTTTTCGCTTCCTCAGTAGATGCCCCAATCACACTTGGAATTATATCGTATTGAACTTTCGCCTGTTCCTCCGGCTCGATATTTAAATATTGGAGACTGCTCTTCATAACTGGTTTAAATATATCAGCAACTGGTTGGGCACCACTCGTATGAATATCAATTTGCGGCCGCTCGACTGCTACATACACGATTAATTTTGGATCATCGGTCGGAGCCATTCCTAAAAAAGAAAAGAAAAGATTTTGACGTCCAGTTAAATATCCTCCTCCTGGTTTCGGAATTTGTGCGGTACCTGTTTTTCCTGCCACTTCATAGCCTTCAATATTAAATAGTTTATAGCCAGTCCCCTTTGGAGAAGACACAACATCCTCTAAGATTTTCCTTACTTCATCTGCGGTTTTAGCAGAAATTGGATTGCCTGCTACTTCTGGTTCTGTTTTTTCTACGGAATCTTTCTTATTTGGATCAACAATTTTACTAATGATATGGGGCTTCATCATCTTTCCATCATTTGCGACAGCTGTTGCCGCTTGAACCTGCTGAATAGGAGTGATGGTTGATGCTTGACCGAAGCCTGTTGTTGCTTTATCCCGCGGCCATTCATATTGAATTTTCCCTGCAGCCTCATTTGGCAATTCAATGCCAGTAGGTTGATCCAATTTAAATTTAGAAAGATAGTCTCTGAACTTCTCATATCCTAGCTTTTCTTTTACAATTTTTGCAAAGGCAACGTTTGATGAACGAAGAACACCTTCATAGTACGATATTGTTCCCCAACCTTGTCCTTTATTATGGTCACCGACAGGTCTCGATTTTGGATCCACAGCATATTGGCCCGATTTATATAAATCATTCGGATTAAAGACCCCTTCTTCAATTGCCGCAGCTAAAGTGAAAATTTTCATTGTTGAACCAGGTTCAAAGGAGTTCTCTACTGCCTCGTTATGCCATGTCTCAGAAATTCCTTCCTTCGTCTTCGGATGAAAAGAAGGTCTTTGTGACATCGCAAGAATTTCCCCTGTTTTCGGGTCTGCAACAATGGCAATCATCTTTTTAGGCTTATATTTTTCATTCACTTTACTCATTGAATCTTCAAGGAATGTTTGGATTTTCTTATCGAGTGTTAAATAAATATCCTTTCCATCCACAGCAGGTGTTACTTTTTCCTTGCTGTCTGCTAATAAATATCCCCAAATATCACTCTCATAGTTTACTTTTCCGTTTTTCCCAGTAAGCACATCATTCAAGCTTTGTTCAATTCCCAACATACCGACTGATTCCGTTTTATTATCTTCCGTTTCCTTCTTCTCCACATATCCAACTAAATGGGAAGCAAAAACACCATTAGGATAAAAACGTTTTGTATCTTTTATAAAAGTGATACCCGGAAGCTTCAATTCTTCAATTTCCCTTTTCTTTTGATTGGATAGATCTCTTCCAGCTTTGCCAAACTCGACTTGAAACGGCTTTTCACCCGTTTTTGGATTAAGTTGAGTTAAAAGTCTATAAATCTCTGATTCTTTCATATCAATTACTTTTGCAAGCTCTCTTGCTGTTTTATCCGGATTAACAACATGCTGGGGATTTTTTTTATTCGTTGTCATACTCTCATCCAAAATAGCTATTAGTTTGTATGAATTTGTATCGGTTGCAATGACTTCCCCGTTTCGGTCGTAGATCGTTCCACGCTTTGCTTCGATTGTTCTTTCCTTTTCATATTTTTGCTGAGCTTTTACTGCTAGTATTTCTCCCCCGGCCTCTCCAGTTATCTGGATTGAAATAAAACGATACAGTAAGACAAAAAAGAGCAGACCAAATATTACAAATAATATCGCTGCTCCAAAATTAATATTCGGCTGTTTTTTAATCATTAATCTTGCACAACCTTAACATTATTTTCGTTTAATTTAAGACCTAATTCTTTTGCTTTTGCCCAAATACGTTCGTATGTACTTAGTTCGCCTACCTGCATTTGAAGATCAACATTCACTTTTTGTTGCTCTTGAATCATCTTTTTAGTATCCTGTACCTCTTTATTTACTCCATATATAACCGCTTGATTTGAAACGATGTGTATAGCGCCAAAACAAACAATCCCTGTAAAAATAATTCCTAAAATCTTTTCGCCAGGAGATAGCCATGGACTTCTTACCTTTACTTTTTTTGGTGCCTTTACCATTTGTTTATGCTGCTCATGATGCTGTTCTTGTTGGAGCTTTCGCGCTAAGTTACCCATAATTTCCCTCCTGCTTCATTTTGTTTTTCTTTCATCTCATAGTTTTTCAGCGACACGCAGTTTAGCTGATCTTGCACGATTATTATGCAGAAGCTCTTCTTCAGATGGAAGAGTAGGTTTTCTTGTGATTAGTTTTAAAATTGGCTTATATTCATCGGGAATGACTGGCAAACCTGGCGGCAGATTAGGTGTCTCACTCGCCTTCTTAAACGCAGCCTTACAAATTCTATCCTCAAGTGAATGAAAGGTGATTACACTAATTCTTCCACCTGGTTTCAGTATGTCAATCGCCTGCTCCAATGATCTTTCGAAAACACCTAATTCATCATTAACAGCAATTCTAATTGCTTGAAATACCCGCTTTGCTGGATGCCCGCCCTTTCTTCTGGCAGGTGCCGGGATAGCTTCTTTAATGATTTCAACTAGCTCTCCTGTTGTTTCAATTGGAGCTGCTTCCCTTGCCGTTTCAATTTTCCTCGCAATTTGCTTCGAAAATTTCTCTTCTCCGTATTTAAAGAAGATTTTTACTAAATCTGAATAACTCCACTGATTGACAACATCATAGGCCGAAACCTTTGCTTCCGTATCCATTCTCATATCTAGAGGCGCATCGTTATGATAACTGAACCCTCGTTCTGGAGTATCTAATTGCGGAGAAGAGACACCTAAATCATATAAAACCCCATCAACCTGTTTTACTCCTAGATGTTCTAATTCCTCTTGAAGATACTGAAAATTACTCTTAATAATTGTTATTCGATCACCATATTTTTCTAACTTTTCTTTTGCATGCGCGATTGCTGTATCATCCTGATCAAAAGCATAAAGCTTTCCTTTATCTGAGAGTCTAGACAAAATTAACTCACTATGCCCTGCCCCTCCTAGCGTACAATCCACATAGATTCCGTCAGGATGAATGTTCAGACCATCGACTGTTTCCTCTAATAACACTGTTGTATGTTTAAACATGTTGTCCACCTTTCTATCAGAGATCGGAGGTAAGAATAGTGATAAACCGGTGAGTATCCAATTTCTACTATTCTAAATATCGAATCCAATCATATTTTCTGCAATCTCGGAAAAAGATTCCTCTGAATCGGAGAAATAGTCTTCCCAAATTCCCTTACTCCATATTTCAATACGATTCGATACACCTAAAACGACACATTCCTTTTCGATTTTTGCATATTGCTGGAGTGGGGAAGCAATATTTATTCTTCCTTGTTTATCAATTTCGCATTCAGTAGCACCTGAAAAGAAAAAGCGAGTGAAGGCTCGGGCATCCTTTTTCGTTAGCGGCAAGCCTTTAAGCTTTTCCTCTAACAAGGCCCATTCTTCTTTAGGGTAGCCAAATAAGCATTGATCTAGGCCTCTCGTCAAAATAAAGGTATCTCCTAGATTATCACGGAATTTGACAGGCACGATTAATCGGCCTTTGCTATCAACGTTATGATGATATTCACCCATGAACATGCCCACTAACCCCACTTTCTTACTCAAATGTACCACATTCCCCCACTTTCCTCCACATATTTTTTATATTCTATTAAAAGTTGAAATCCCCTTTACATTTCAAAGAATTTCACCACATTTTCGTTCGTCTTTTCCTTACAAAAGAATGCATGTAGTTTGCTCCACTTCTTCCCTTCAACAAAAAAAGACCGCACCTATTAAGAGATGCGGTCTTTTTTTGTTGATTTTTATTTAATTTTTTATTGGAAATGAAAATTTTTTTCGTTAAATCCGAATAATTTTATGTGTCCCATCAAATGTAAAACGACAATTTAGAAGATCATCAATAAGGGACGGTCCATGCTGATTAATAAAGTAAAAACTGTTTAGTATTCTTTCCTGTGGTGACCCAGCTGGCCACAGAGCATTTTCTACCCTATCAAATTTATTAATAACCACTTCATGCTTCCTTTGTATAGACTGTTCCAATTTATCTTCCAGAAACACGATTTGATCAATTACTTTTCCTTCATTCTTTTTTAGCAATGGAAGCAGCCCTTTATTTTCCGTTGTTACAATGGATTCGAGCTGTTCATATTTTATAAGCAAATCTTGTTTCATTTTCTCAAAAAGCGCATCAATATTTTCGTTCTTTAAAGTTTGAAGGAAATCTCTTTTTTTCTTTTCAGTACCACCCACTAATGTTTCTCGTAAATCCAATCCAAGTTCAACCATATCTGTTTCAATTGAACGATCCAATAGTGTGATGTTTAGTCGCGGCACAATCGGTGGCATTTTCATACCAAACCATTCGAAAGCCTGTTTTAGCTCTGCCCAGTATGCAATCTCCCCTGGTCCGGCAATGAATGAAAGGGTAGGAAAAAGCCATTCTTGCATTAATGGTCTCGTAACAACATTATTACTGAGGCTCTCCGGAAATTCACCAGCTAATTCAAGGATCTGCTCAAGAGTCAATTGAATTTGGCCACCCTTGCCGATAAAAAGCTTGTTTTCATCATCATAATCAAGCAATATTCTTTCATTATTTTCTTGATCATAATAAAAAAGATTTGCTGCTTGGTCGCTAATGTCAAGCGTATGTTCAAATCCATTCAATTTCAACTCTTTTTGCTGTGCCTTTACTTTTTTTGTTATTTCCTTACAATCATTTATTTGCTTAATAAAGAATTCTTTTTCCAGTTTCCGGATTTTCTCATCACCAGAGTCAATGATCAATAGACCGGAATCTTTAAAGAGATGCATAACGATCCATGCAAAGAAATCTACAAAGGTTTTTGATTCGTGAATAGCCTTTTCAAAAACATGTAGTAAATCCTTTGTATACGCTGTTTCACCAAATGATTTAATGATCCCTTCTACCCATTGATAACAAAGGTTATGGTTCAACGATATAGCTGAAACCATCCTTTTATCATGTACTTTTTCTGGATAAATTTTTTTTTCTATTTTATTGTTTCTTTCAACAAATACATGATTTACCTCTTGGTAATCATGGTCCTCTCCGGCTATCCAAAATACTGGAACAACAGGAACACCTAGTTCCGCTTCCTTCTGCTTAGCAAGAGCAATGATCGATATAATTTTATGTATCGTATATAAAGGCCCAGTTAATATCCCAGCCTGCTGACCACCTATAATGACCGTACTATTTTTTCCCTTTAACTTCTCAATTGACGCTTTAACCTTTTCAGATGTAGGAAATTGATTCATGTATTCCTCAATATGTGCTGCAAGCTCATTCCTCATGTACGAACGCTGTTGTATTTCGGTTAATCTTTTTTCATATTCTAAATGATCATTAAATCGATAATGAAAATAGCCCTGAATTTCTGGCGTCTGTTCCAGATAATCAGTTGCAAACCGGTTCGTAGCCGGTAATGAGAGATTTAGAATCTCCATTTTTGAACTTCCTTTCTAATCATTAGTTTTCATTCCATTCTCTCTTCATTCAAATGGAGTTTTTTCATTTCTCATTATTACCATAAGAGTATATCATTGTCCGTAATGAAAAGAAAAAAGTTTGTCTTGGATTTTCAAATGATGAATCAACCACTACAGCTTCTTAAAAAAAGGGTATTATTGCATAGCAACGAATGTATTCACACTTTGAACAAGTCCGATGATCGTCAGAACGATATATGCCATAAAAAATAAGAGAAAATTAAAACGCCAATAACCGCGAAAAACACGCAAGAAATCTATTTCCTTCTTGATTTTCCAAAAAATAAAGACAAATACAATGGCTGTGATCAGCATAAATAAAATAATTAGCCAAAAATAATTATGTTCCCAGATCGTTAATATTAAATGATGAACAGAAAAGACAAATAATAATGTAGTAATGTCTAATGCCATATGCACTGAACGTCGATGTTTTTTCGTTATTTGCTTAAAAATAATAAAGACTAGCAAATAACCTAATAACGGGATTGTCACAAAAGTAGCAATAATTGCTGAAAAAATAGAACCCATTCTAATTCTTCCCCCTTTCAAACTCCTTTCCTTTAATCAGATGATAAAAACTTTCTGAAAATGGAGCCTTCAATTGCTTTTTCCTTGCCTCATTAAGAACAAAGCCTAGAATCGCATCAACTTCAGTCGGGCGTTGTTCATCCATATCCTTTAGCATAGATGACCGGTTTTCAGCTGTTTTCCTAGAGATATTTTCTAAATGCCGAAAGGTTTTCTCCTTGTCCATCAAATCCAAAATAGTACTCACTTCATTAAAAAACTCCTTGAATAGGTAATAATAATGAGGATTCTCTAGGAGCAGGCCATTATTTATATTTAATACAGCTGTTAATGGATTAATAACTGCATTGACAATAAGCTTTTGAAGGAGCATTTCATTGTAATTCTTTTGCAAAACAAATGGAAAATTCTCAATTGGAGTAGCTAATAATTCTGCTAGTTCAGATTCGTTCTCACCTTGATATAGAGCCAGATTAATTAATCCTTCTCCCGTATGTATAATATGATTATCTTTTATTTTATTTGCACCATGCTCGACCGTACCAACAACAATCGTGTGACCATATAACTCATTCAGCAGCCTTAAATGTCCCATCCCATTTTGAAGAAACAAGAATGTACATTTCCCCTTCGTATTTGTTGATTTAATTTTTTCAATGACTGCAGGGAGCTGGTACTGCTTGACCGCTATAATCGTAAGCTCTTCTTCCGCATTCCAGCCTGAAAATAATGAAACATTTATCGCTTCATTCATCATTTTTTTTTCCTTTTCAAAAACAAGACCTTCTGTTAACAATTTGTTCATTTGCTTATTTGAGCGCACATATACATGAACTTCGTAATGCTTCATCAAATAATGGGCAAGCAAAAGGCCAATAGAACCTCCACCAATAATACCTATTTTCATAATTACCTCTTATTTTTTAAGTATTTAGTCATATTTTAACAGAAAAATTAAAAAGGATGGGAAAGAAAGTTGAAGAAATGACTGAAACAACAAAAAGACTCCTTCTCATAAAAGAAGAAGGAGCCAAGAAGAATTATACTGGATACACAGGATGTTTACGAACACTAAATTTTAATTCCTTCGTTTCATATAAATCAAATCTTTGTATAAGCACATTTCTTAAATCAAATGGAGAGACAATATCATCAATGATTAATTCTGAAGCTAGTTTATATATATCAATATGCTCACTATATTCTCGCTGCTTTTCCTGAATATATGCTATTCTTTCTTTCGGATCCTCTATTTTTTCAATTTTATTTGAATAAACTGCATTCACAGCAGCCTCAGGACCCATTACCGCTATTTGAGCCGTTGGCAATGCAATACAACAATCTGGTTCAAACGCAGGACCTGCCATAGCATACAATCCTGCTCCATATGCTTTTCTAACGATTACAGATATTTTTGGAACCGTTGCAGAACTCATCGCCGCAATTAGTTTTGCTCCATGACGGATAATTCCCGCCTTTTCAACTTTTGTACCGATCATAAAGCCTGGCACGTCCGCAAGAAATAGCAATGGAATATGGAATGCGTCACATAGCTGAATAAATTTCGCCGCTTTATCAGCAGAGTCAACAAAGAGCACTCCGCCTTTCACACGCGGCTGATTGGCAATAATCCCCACCGTACGTCCGCCTATCCGTGCAAGACCCGTTATTATTTCAGCAGCAAAAAGCTTTTTGATTTCAAAAAAACTGCCTTCATCAATTAAAGCATCTATACATTCATACATATCAAATGGGGCATTCTGATTTTTAGGAATGATTTCCTCCAAATCGCGACCTTGCTTCGGTTGAACAATAGCATGCTTCTTAGGCACCTCTTTAAAGTTCGCAGGAAAATATGTAAGATAGGTTTTCGCAAGTTTAATTGCTTCTTCTTCATTCGTTGCAAGAATGTCACCACACCCGCTTACCGAGCAATGCATTCTTGCCCCACCCATTTCCTCAAGTGTAACTTTTTCACCAATTACCTTCTCAGCCATCCTGGGTGAACCTAAATACATAGAAGCATTCTTATCAACCATAATCACAATATCGCAAAAAGCAGGGATGTATGCTCCTCCTGCAGCAGAAGGACCGAATAATAAGCAGATTTGCGGAATCATGCCTGAAAGCTTCACCTGATTATGGAAAATACGTCCTGCACCACGTCGGTTCGGAAACATCTCAAGCTGATCTGTAATTCTTGCACCAGCAGAATCCACTAGATAAAGGAGGGGCACCTTTAATTTTTCAGCCGTTTCTTGAATACGGATGATTTTCTCTACCGTTCTTGCTCCCCAAGAGCCAGCTTTCACAGTAGAATCATTCGCCATGACACAAACAGTTTGCTGATTTATCTTGCCAATAGCCGTTACGACTCCATCTGCTGGCAAATCCTTTTCTGCACAATTCGCAAATTTCCCATCCTCTTCATATATCCCATTATCAAAAAGGAGTTCAAGCCGTTTTCTCACAAATAATTTGTTCTGCTCATGCAATTTTTCATGATACTTTGAATGTCCACCCGCTTCTATTTCTCGGCTTTTTTCTTTAAGTTTTTCCGCTAAAGTATTTGCTGTTGCCATTCTACTCCTCCTCCTTGACTTATAAGTTAATAATCATCTGAATTATTCCAGAACGAACAACACATCTCCTTCATTTACAAAATCGCCAATGTTTACTTTCACTGCGGATACTTTCCCATCTATTTGGCTTTCGATAGGAATTTCCATTTTCATTGATTCAATCATTAATACATCTTGACCAGCGGTTATCTCGTCTCCGCTTCCAACCATAATATTTAATACTGTTCCTGCCATTGATGATGTAATTTCTTTCACATTGATTCCTCCTATTCAATAATTAACGTTTTATTTGTTAAAAAGCTTGTGGAATAATTGCCACTGATAAAATCACGATCTTTTAAAATCTCTTTAAATAATGGAGCATTTGTTTTAATCCCCTTAATGATTAAATTCGAGAAAAACTGCTCCGCTTTCTCAATTGATTCTTTTCTTGTATTTCCATAAATTATACATTTGGCAATCATTGGATCATAAAAGGGAGAAACGGTAGAATTGGATGCATAGCCAGCATCTACACGTACACCTTCAGACTCTTTCCAGCGAAACTCTTCCATTTTACCTGGTGACGGGAGGAAGCTTTTAGGATCTTCTGCATACAAGCGGAATTCAATCGCATGCCCTTGTTGCTGTATATCAGATTGCGATAGAGGAAGCTTCGCTCCTCTTGACACAAGGATTTGCCATTTTACTAGATCAAGACCAGTAATCTGCTCGGTTACAGGATGCTCTACTTGCAATCGAGTGTTCATTTCAAGAAAATAAAAATTTTCTTGTGCATCTACAATAAATTCAATGGTACCAGCGTTTTTATAATTTACCGCTTCTGCCGCCCTGATAGCTGTTGCATACATTTTCTGCTTGGCTGAATCCGATAAAAATGGAGATGGGGATTCTTCGATTACCTTTTGGTGCCTTCTTTGTATGGAACAGTCCCTTTCAAATAAATGAACAATGTTTCCAAAATTATCACCAAAAACTTGAATTTCCACGTGTCTCGCATGATTTATATACTTTTCAACAAATACCTCTTCAGAGCCAAAATACGCTTTTGCACGTGCCTTTGTTGAACTAAACGACTTAGCGAGCGCTTGCTCATTTTCACAGCGCACCATTCCGATCCCTCCACCTCCGCCACTTGCTTTTAGCATGACAGGGTAGCCCATTGATTCTGCAAGTCTGATCGCTTCTTCGAGTGTAGAAGTGCCTTCCTCACTGCCTGGCACGACCGGAACTCCTGCATCCTTCATTGTCTTTCTAGAAACAATTTTATCGCCCATTAAATCAATGGTTTCTGGATCTGGTCCAATAAAGGTGATTCCAGCTTCTATGACAGCTTTGGCAAATTCTGCACTTTCGGAAAGAAAGCCATAACCGGGATGAATTCCATCTACTCCTTCACTCTTAGCAATCTCAAGGATTACTTCAGAACGTAAATAAGATTTATTTACAGCAGGTTCACCAATATTGAAAGCAAATGTTGCCTCTTTAACAAATGGCATGTCTGAATCAGCATCTGAATAAACAGCAACCGTTTCAATTCCCATTTGATGGCAAGTTTTCATAATCCGTAAAGCGACTTCTCCCCTGTTTGCAATTAGAATTTTTTTCATCCAACATCCCTTCTTTCTATGATGTAATAATTAATAAGAGACTTGTACGTAAGCATAGAAAAATTCTCGGTTATTTTCTCAATCTTCCTACAATACAATATATTTCTACAATCTTTTCTATTTTTCCTGCTAAATTTGAAAACGCTTCCTATTTTTTTATTAGGTTTAATGTAACTGGCTATTTAAGTGCAGAATTTTTCGTTTTTTTGTTATATAATAAGGTTTATAGAAACATACATTTTCATAAATTTTTTTAACTTAATTAAATAGAAATAATTAATTGATTCATTTATTGCAGCAAAGAAGGAGAGGAAAGCAAATGTATAAGGTTGAAAAATTAAAAGTAAATTACAAAACACTTGAGGAATTTAAAAAGTTTAGAGAGTACGGTTTACAAGAGCTTTCGATGTTAGAAGATCTAGAAGCTAATATTATTGAAGATGATAGCGTTTCCCCTTTCTATGGGATCTATTTCGGGGACAAACTGGTTGCTAGGATGAGCCTATATCAGGTAGAGAAGAAATTCGACCGATACTTTGAGCCCGCTCAAGATTATTTAGAGCTATGGAAACTCGAAGTGATTTCCGATTATCAAAATAAAGGCTATGGAAGAGCGCTAGTAGAATACGCAAAAAGTTTTGGTCTCCCTATTAAAACGAATCCAAGAGTTAAATCTAAAGATTTTTGGGATAAGATGGGGTTCTCTTCTGTTGCTTATGATATGGAAAGAGATCGTGGAGAAAATCCGCTTGTTTGGTATCCTGACGGAGTTAAGGAGCAAACACATTAAAAAGACATTGCTTCAATGTTAAAGCGGACAATTTATATGTCCGCTTTACTCAATTATGCTCCACTTTTCTTTGACCCTCTATACCTTTTGCTCATGATCTTCATCCTTTAATTCAACAAGCTTTCTCGCTCTTTCCATAATATTTATTAATGCCTTATAGTCTGCTTGGATGGAATGTAAGTCTTTAAGTAATTTTTCATTTTCTGATGCAAGGTAATATAACTGCTTTTCAAGGTTTTGAATTCGCTCTTCATACGTTTGAATATTTTCATTCTGCAAGCTTGACTGTTCAGCCTTATCATATAAATCTTTTAAGTAAGTGACTAATTCTTCAAAGTCCCACACTTTTTTTTCTTCCTGAGGAGCTATAATTTCTGCCTCCAGAATCTGGTTTGTCACTTGCTTTTTATCCTCTAATTGCTGATTACTCAGTTTTCTTTCTTTTCTTTGTCTTTTGGCAAGCTCAATTCCAGATTTATACTGTTTTCTAACATATGAATTCCAGCGGAATCCACATGCTGCAGCTGTTCTTGTTAGTTCCTTGCCAACTTTATCAAATGCTTGCAGCTGTGTTCCTCCTTCTCTTATATGGCGAAGCACAACTTCTGCAAGCAGCAGATCTTCATCATGAGTCCACGCATCTTGTCGAGTCGATGACATCAGTTCACCCTCCTAGTGTTTTTTATTAATAATATGCTTATGCTAGAAAAGATAGACTGATATCCTGTTTGAAACTTCACAATTATCTTCGTTTTTCACTTTTTTAAGAATTTCTCCACTTGTTTATGATGAGCTTCGCCTTGCCACAATACTGCACAATTTCTGACTTCTTGCTTCACTCTTTCCTCCACGCCAGCCTCTGTCCACTTTTTTATAAACATTTTTTTATAAGATTTTAATACGTCTCCGTCTAGTACTAGCATTTTATTTAAAAAGGATCGGCAGCTTTCCATTGGTTCACCAGTATATATCCACTGAAAAAAACCCATTTCCTTTAATTCATCACTACTATATAAACGAGCCTCCATCAGCATTTTCATTGCATTTGCAGATGAGAGCTTTTCAGACAGGAAGGTTCCACCGCCCCAGCCTGTTGTGATAGAAAGCGTCCCTTGAATAAATCCAGCTTTAACCTCCTTACTCGCAATCCGAAAATCACAAGCAGAAGCAAGCTCGCATCCTCCTCCAACTGCGATGCCATTTAACAGAGCGACAGTTGGTTTCGGCAAGAAAAACAATCTAACTAGAAGCCCTGACATTCGATTTAACATACCAAATGCCGCTTCTTTCGTTTTTAATTGATGAAAGGATGATAAATCTCCTCCTGAACAAAATGCCTTGTCCCCTGCACCAGTAATAACCAATGCCTTGATTCGGTCTTCCGCAGCTACTGCCAGAGCTTCTTCCAACCCATCCATCACTTCATAGCTTATGGCATTCCTTTTCTCTGCCCTGTTAATAGTAAAAACTAATAATCCATCATTATGTACTTCTAATAAAAATGGCTTCATATTATTCTCCCCTTACTTACTTATTTATGTATTTATTAACAAAACGACAAAAGCACAAGAACAAATTGTTCTTGTGCTTTTTATGTCAGCTGGAAATTAGTTATTAACAACTTCTTTTCCTTTGTATGTTCCGCAAGCTTTACATACGCGGTGAGCAAGTTTCATTTCACCACAGTTTGGGCATGATACCATACCAGGTACCTGTAATTTAAAATGGGTACGACGTTTTCTTTTTGCAGTTTTAGAAGTTCTTCTAAAAGGTACAGCCATTCTTCCCACCTCCTTAAAAAGTTATGAAGGCCAGATCATGCTGGATTCTTCAAATAGTTACTTGTTTTCTTCCGCTCTTATGAATCGGAAGAAGGATCATTTTGATCAAAAAATTGAGCAAGTCCCGCAAGACGAGGATCAATTCTTTCCTCTTTGTCTCGCTCTTGAATGACTTCCCAATCCTTACCGGATTGCGGAGCCCCTTCTTCGCTGCTATCGGTGCAGAACACTTGCATGGGAACCTCGAGTATTAGGATCTCCTGAATGACCGGCATAAGGTCAATCACTTCACCCTTTACTTGATGAACCTCCTCTTCAGTTTCATAATCCAAACTTTTTAAGAGGAAAGTTTCTGTTGTTTCCACATTAATTGGGAATTTTACGTCAACTAAAGTACGAGAACAAGGAAGTATTAAGTAGCCGTTAATTTTCAAATGAAAAGTCACCTTTGCAGAGTCAATATCTGCTCGACCCGTTATATGCATTGGTGAAGCGTCTCTGATCGTTGGATCAATAGTTTTGATCTCATCAACATTGACGATTTCATCTAACGGAAAATCCTTGCTTCGATGTTTTTGTAACTGACTTAAAGTCCATTTCATACGAATCACCCCAAGGCAACAAAGGTAATTATAGCTTTCATATAATTATTTGTCAATATTTTTTCTTTACACCCTTTAACATGCATAAATTGCATAATGTAGTGTTATCAGCGTGTTTAGAACTCCTCACTCTTAGTATTATATCCTTGTTTGCATGTTTTGCAACAAGTGTGTGGTCATCGTTGTGGTCAAACGATGGCCATCTTTTTTTACCTTTATTCCCTTGGAAGGATTCAATTGATTTCATTAAATGTTATAACTTGATTCCTTACACTTTGTAATTGTTCCTTTAACTTTCTTTTTCTATCCTCTGTTGTCGTAAAAAAATAAAGAATAGGTGTTTGTTCTTTAAAAGCTGGTAGGATCTCTTTATATATTTCAATTTTCTTCTTATTATCAATCATCTTTCTAGCATTATCCACTTCAATTAAATGCAAATACCCGTTACGCTTGAATACTGCATCACATATCACTTTCTTTTTTGCCCCTAAACTTAAGTGTTTAAACTGAACACCTAATGAATTGGCGGGTTTTATAGTAGCTTCTAATGGTTGTTCATTCTTCCAGTCATGAGGGCAATTAAAATAAATGAACACTTCATTTCTTAGAAATGTGTGTGCCATGAAGTGTTTCTTATTATCATCCTTGGTTGATCCGATTAAATCTTTTCCCTGTTTATTCAGATAAATAACCTTTTCCTTCATATAATATGTCTCATTTATATATGGCCCTAATTGTTTCACTACTCGGCAGGCATTACGATAACTTTTTAAATCATGTATTTGCTGGAGGTGCTTGATCTTCACCATGCCCAGCTGGTCGATTGTCGTTAACAGACTTTCTATCCTTTCCTGTGTTGAGTATTTCATCTTCTCTTTCCTCCATCATTTTAAACATCATCTTATCGTCAATATATGGCACCTGTACGGTTCTCTTCTTTTCAATAAGGTAAATAGCCCTTCCAGGAATAGATGGCAAATCCTCGGCTCCTTTTTCATCCAGGAGAACCCGGCTAGCTACTTGTGAAGCACAAATAAATGAAAGCCTTGCTACAATATTCATTTTCACTTGCATTGGAACAGCTTCCTTTGTAGGGTACTGAGTAGCATATATTAGGCGATATCCTAACCCTCCACCGATTCGAGCAATTTCACTTAATGCTGCCTGACAAAACTCCGCGAATTTTTTCGCTTCTTTTGTTTTGACGATGCTTGGAGAAAGTTCGGCCCCTTCATCCACGATAATGAAAGTACGTTTTTTAATGGGTGTATCAATAATATTTGAGTAGCCTTTTTCACGGAACATAACCTCTCTCTGTTTTAATTGTTCAGTAAGGAATGCTAATACTTCCGTTGATTCATACACGTCACAAGCAACCTCTTTAACTTGCGGTAATGACTTGTATTTGTAAAACTCAAGCCCGGCTTTTAAATCAAGGATATATACTTCAACATCTGTAGGATTATTGAGGATGAGTGTGTTTAAGACTCCTTTCATAAACACAGTTTTACCAAATCGAGTCACACCACCATTTAGTAAGTGGCAATACTTTTCAAAATCATGATAAAGGACTCCTTGATGATTCTGCCCTATTGGCACTTCCCATGTTCCAGGTCTTAATAATTCATCATTGTAAGTCCATTTGTTTGGCAACTTTTTATCATATACATGGATCTTTAACAATCCATCAAACTCATAATCAACTTCTTTGTTTAATCCATCTTTAATTGCTGGAATTAAGGATTCCAAAGATTCTGATGGGATTCCTAAAGGAAGAGAGTAGAGGTAAGTTGTATAGGATTCATTGGTTTGTTTGCGAATGAATGTAGGGTATTTCATACTATTATCTTTGTTAATTCCAACTTTGCAATTAATAAATATTTGATCCATTTTCTTTTTGTCGGACATTTTCCCTTTTGGAATGAAAGCAGCAACAGCTATCGATAACGGCAAAGCGAACCATTCGATCATTAAGACACCCTCTTGATTTTTTATGAGAGACATCGAATAAAAAAGATATGTGATAACATATCAAAGCCCAATAAAAAAAAACAATATTAAACAAATTAAACAACAATAAATACCCATTTTGCATTCTTCAATGAACACTTCATTTATTGCACTATTCTTAGAAGAATACTTTGCTCAATTCTTTCAATAACCAGAGGATTGCACCAAATTTGCTTGTTTCCATCATAAGGTGAATCATTTCCTTATTAATCGACAGACCAGACTGCTCTAATGCATGTAATATCATAAATACCCCACCTGAAGCACTGATAAAAGTAATCCCAAATGTAAAGGGGTCCAACTTCATTCCCTCCTTCCTTGTATTCTTCAATGTATGCCCATATGAAATAATGATGCCTGTCATCTGAAATATATTTCCTAAAGGAGATTGTCTGTTTATGTGGAATAAAAAGACAAGGTGATGAAAAATGATATTACGATGTAGGTTAGAGGAATTAATAAAAGAAAGTGGATTAAGAAAAGACTTTGTTGCTGAAAAAATCGGATGTACAACTAGACAACTACGAAATTACGAAAGACAAGTCACTATCTTACCTATGGATAAGGCATATATTTTATCTGATTTATTAGGTGTAAAAGTGGATGATTTATACGAAAGGAGTGAATAATTTGGTATTTGATTTCATAGGGGCATTCATAATTACATGGGCTATTTATAATGTTTTTCAAATAATTTTAATGAGATTTCTTGATCCAAAAACACTTCGATACGTTTCGTTTATCGGTTCTTCTATTTTGATATTAATCGTCACAAGCTTTACAATGGGGATTGTGTCAGGATTCATTATCTATATACCTGCTCTTTTTATTTGGCTAGTAATTGACCTAATAAAAATTAATAAAAGAGATAATAAAAGTTCCCATAGTAAAACCGCATAGAGGTAAAATGATGAAAGTACATATAGAAATAAACCTAAACGTCGAAGGAAGTATAAGTGCAAGCCGTGCATCATTTTATGTTAAAGATAAAGACTTCAATAAAGACGCTGATTGGGCAGTTGGAATAATTGCTTATGAGTGGATCCAACAACGTTGGAGAGAATTTGGATGCAGAAAAATGATAATTCATAAAGTCGTGTGGGATGAGCAACATGATATCACTGATCTTGTGAGACAGATAGAACCGATTGATCCACCTGATGATTTGCCTTTTTAATTCATAAAAATGACACAAGGATTATCCCTCCATTCGCCTAATATTTAGGTATCGAAAGGAGGGATAATATTGTATAAGCCACTTGGGTTTGTGGAAAACGGAGTCAATTACTATATTTTCGCAACAAAGAGAAGTGTACTGGTTATCGGAATGTCAAATTCATTCTCTATTATAACTAAAGGAGAGACTTTTAAAGAAACAATTGCAGAAGCTCAAACGATAATTGCAAAAAAAGCCCTTATTAACTAAAATTTTTCATCTTAGTTTCTTTTCTAATTCCTGTATTCTTTTGGCTAGAGGTATCATCGCATTCCAAACATAATATTGATTCACTGATCGAAATGGATCTTTTCCATCTGTAATACCAAGACGCATAGCTTCTTGTCTTACATCCTCTTGAGCATCAGATAATTTTTGTTCCACACTTGTCATCTCCTTTTTATTTAATTCAGTTTTAATCGCATTCAAAAAGGACTGCCATCTTCCTTCATCTAAAATCCGATGAGGGCAATATTTACCAGACCAATCTTGATGTTTTTTTACACGTTCAACCCCCCAGCCGCGCTCTCTTAACAACTGAGCGATAAACTGTATCGCTAAACCTTCTGCTTGATAATATTTCGTACCACCTGACTTGCTGTAACATATTTCTATTCCTATTGATTTTCGATTACCTGAACCGTTACCATCTCCACAATGCCAAGCCATACGATCTAAAGGAATACCTTGCACAACCTCTTTATCATCAACAGCAAAGTGATAAGAGACTTGATTAGTATTATTTATCATGTATTGCACTTCGTTATTAGCACTAGCATCGTTATAAGTGTTGTGAACAGTGATATATTCAGCAGCCATTATATTTGGGCATTTTATTTTATGATTCTTAGATTGTACAAGCATTTGTCTAACAGGGATATTCACTTTTTATCACCCTTATCACTCTTAATCTGTTCAAAGCGTGACTTTAAAAAGTCCGGAACATCTAAACCTAATCGCGCCATATTTTCAATTAAAGATATCCCCTCAGTTCCGATTAAGAAGAAAAGCATCGAGTTACGGACGAAACCTTGTTCGCTGCCACTTATGATATCTAATTGATTTGCAATAATAACAAGGGTAATCATGGCCCCTTTCTTCCCCAACCCTTTTAATGCTCTCTTTGAACTAATTCCTTCATTCTGACTTCCTGCAATTACACCAATTAGAAAGTCACAAACCATAAAAATAACTAAAGCAACAAGCAAATGATCAATTCCACCAAGCAAATAGGCGATGGAAGAAATTCCACCGCCTGTAATAAATGTATAAAGTGTATTTGTCTCTTGTTTCATCTGTTACCTCCCAAAATTAAAAGAGGACTCAATGAGCCCTCTAAAAATGTTTTTTGAATCCCTTTTCATCTCTAGTGTTGTCGTCCTTAAACAGTCTTTTAACGAAATAGATGACATCCTTCATAAAGAAGAAAAGCCAACATATTATAGCTAGACCGAAAAATATAACTACAACTGCACCAATTGGATAGGATAGCCATGATATTAAGTGAATGTAAGATAAATAAACAACGATGCCTAATGGAATCCATAACAAAGGTGAAAATGCACTAAATAAAAATTTTTTCAAGTTCTCACCACCTATGGGATTCTATTCCCTGCTTTTGCTAATTGAGTGATAAGTTGATCAATCTGTTTAATCACATCTGCTTTTTCTTCTCCACTCATATTTGGTTCTTCAATCACAGCACGCTTAGCTGCTTGTAATTCACTTATTTCTTTTGATAACTGATTTATAGTTTTCATTGTTTCTGTATTTTCATGATCCGGATTATGTTTCTTCGCTGATAGATTTTCACGTTTTAATTTGTCCATCCGCTTATAAAAGTCATTAACACTTTGGTTATTACCTTCAAGGTTCTTAACCACAAAACGGTTAAGAATAGGAGCATCAGCTATGCCCTTATCAGGAAGCTCTGGTTTTTCCTTCCCAGCTACTTTGTAGCCTAAATCTGTTCCCTTTAAGAAATAACCACCTAAACCACCAGTATACCCTTTAAACACATGCTCAAGTTTTCTTGGTGACTTTTTAAAAGCTGCTCCAATATCTTTCGATAATTCTGATTGATATGGGCCATATTGATCTTCAGGTAATAAATCCTGTTCACGTCTTGGAACAATTGGAGAGTCAAAATGCATGCTCTTATTTCCGTAAACCTCTATCCATGGAAGAATTGCTGTAGGAATCCAGTTTGGAGTAAAGGCTTCTCTGACTGTCTTTCCAAATCCCTCAAATGCTTTTGGGTCATTTGTTTTCATAAAATCGAGCATTCTTTCAAATGACGTTCCAAACATAATACCTGCTTCGAAAGGTTTAGGAAGTTTGTAAATTTGATCCCCTATTTCAAAATGCCAGAACAGATCCCTTTCACGTTGCGGAATTTCTTTATACCAATCTTTATCTTGGTTATAATAATACGCAACAATTGAAGGTAATGTAATACTGGCTAACGATTTAACAGTTGCTTCAACTTTTCTCTCTTTAAAGGTACGTGCAAGTTTATCCATAGATTGAACAGCCGCATTAAAAAAGGCAGTCACTTGATTGTATTGCCTACCTACAGTTCCAGCTCTGCTAAAGTCAATTAGATCACGTGAAGAAAAGGCTGCTTCTTTTGGTGTCGCACCTTTATTCAAGCCTTTTTTAAATTCCCCTACCCTTGTCGCTTCCTCGGTTATTTCCGATACCTTGCGTAGTGGTTGAAGGAATGTATCTAAAGCTTTAAAAGGGGTGCCAAAGTTATTTTTAACTTTCTGACCTAAAGATTGTTTTACCATTTTACGTAGGTCGGCTTGTAGATATTCACGATCAAGAGTGGATAATACTGAGTTAGCTCCCCCACTTTGCTTCCAAAGCCAGTAATCACTATCTCTTTTGAGTACACTCTTCATCCCTTTAGCCATATCCCAAAATGGAATAAATCCATATTTAGAGTTAACAAATGCTGATAATTGATCTCGGAATATATTTACGGGTCCGAAGTCAGGAGATAGCACAGCGCCGGCTCGTAATGTTTTAGCAGGAACCCCCATTAAGTTAATGAAGAAGTTTTGCTTTTGGGCATCCAAAGAAAGCATGGCTTTGTATAAATCATCTTGCAGTTCCATTTCGATTTTTTGCCCATCTTTGTACACATAAACCTTGTTACCTTCACCTTTAAATAGATTATCAATCGCATCTGTTCTACCATCATTCATTTGTACGGTCGCATCATCCAGGACACTAGAAAGATTGTCGATAGAAGCATCTTGCTTTGTTACATTTGTGATTCTACCCCACATATTATTTTCTGGTGCATTTTTCAATAAGTCATATAACGCTACTCCAACCTTATTTCTTTCAGCAATGTTAGTAATAACATAAGTGTTTTTCACAATGCTTTCAATAGGATTAATAATAGGTTTTGTAGATCCAGTTCTTTGTTTGATTGGATTAGCTTGACTAGCAAACTTCATTTTAGGACTAGTTAAAGGTTCAAACCCTCTAACTCGTGGCTCTTGCACCCGATTCATTGGAATATAGTTAGGGTTTTCCTTAAAAATCTTTTTAAGAGCATCGTCAGTGTAATAACCTGAATCCTTTAATTCTTTCATTAAATTTTGACTGTACTTAACTAATTCCTCTTGATGCTTCTTGAAATCAGGTGATTCTGCTTCAATTTGTTTAATGGTCGCTTCTGCTAATTGGTAATCATTTATACCTTCGACATCTTTTGGCTTAATTCCTGCCGTTAAGCCTTTACTATCGTAATCTAGTGCACGTTTAGACGTTGTATATGCAAGGAAATCATCAATATTATTCTCAACTGGTTTAATAATTTCTTTCAGTGATTTTTCTAACTTTTGGCCTGAGTCACTAAAGACTCCCCCATTTAAATAGGTTTCAGCTTTTCCAGCTACACCACGAGCCAATTGAGCCAGTTTATGAGGGTCATTGTCAATCTTTAACCCTTTGCCCCCTAAATCTTTTGAAGCCTTATTTACTGCGTGTAAATCATTCACAATTGCAGTATAAGCCTTATCAAATGACCATTTTGATTTTTCTCGCTTACCAGTTGAATCAATTTGCTGTTTAACAATTTCTTTTGGATTATCTATATCAATCGGTGTACGATCAATTGGAGTACCTCGAACCATTGGTACTTCATTAACTGCACCAGATGTTATAGGCTCGAAATCTTTACCTGGTGTCAATCGATTTAATGAAGGTTCTTGAACAGCAGCTGCTATTTCTGGTCTAGCTTGGTCGATATCTCTCAACAGTGCTGTTTCATTTGTTTCAGACTTTCTAATCGAAGCTAATTTATCAAATAATTCATTCGATTGGCCATTTAATCGACCTGTGTTTGATCGTTGTAAACTATCTATAACATTCTGGCTAGGGGAACCACCAAATGTAGGTACATCCCCTTTAGCAAAAGGGGCCAAGCTAGTTTGAACAGCTTTACTTATTCCTTTCCCTAAGCCGTATAAGGCAGGATCAGCAATGGCTCCCAATCCAACTCCTAAACCTACATGCTTCAAGTTATCTATATAATTGGTATCTTTAGGGTTAAAAGCTTCACGAACACCTACTTCGCCCCCCGCAATTAAACCACCAGCAATTGCACCTTCTTGAGCCAATTGTTTAAGTTTATCCACCCCTTTTGAACCCGGCTTTAATCCTAAACCAGTTCCACGAATTGCTTTATATGTTCCCATACCAGGAATTAGATAACCAAGTGCATCATAACCGAAGTCTGTTATCTTACCTGCTAATGATCTATCTTCATTTGTGAACTGCGAAGCACGTTGGCCATCATTTGTTTTCTTATATACTTGGTCAAGCGTACCCAATGTTGCTGTGTTAGCAAGCCTTGTAAGTCCTCTGGTTGATTCTTTGGTGAATTTACTTCTATCGGTTTTAACAGCATCATCCACGTTGTTTTTAAACGCTTCTGTAAAGCTAACATCATCAAACGGATTAATCGCTTGACCAAAGTTTTTTAACGGAGTCATGATGTCATTCAATAACGATCCGTTGCTTTTATCCTTCTTGCTCTTGTTATCATTCTTTTTTTTTAATACACCTAAGTCACCTTTTTTCTGTTCTTTTTTTTGAGCAATGGGTATCTCAATACCGTATTTTGAATATACGTTATTTTCTTTTGCCTTAACTTGTTTATTTAATTTCTCTGTATATTTGTTGAACTCCCTTTCAGAACGGAACTGACCATTTGAAGCAGCATTATACATAGCATTAATGTAATCATCAATTGTAAAGCCCTGTTCTTTGATCTGCATTTGTAGCATGGGATCATTTTTTATTTCTTCAGCTGTACGATTGGCCCCGTTTCTTTTGAGAGCAGAATTATTAGACGGATCACTCCAATAATTTAGTGCATCTTGATATGTTTTCTTTTCCTTTTTTTCTTTATATTCCTGCAGCCGTTTATTGTATTCTTCCTTAGCTATATTAACCTGAGCTTTACTTGCCCCAATACTTCGAGCATTAGAAAGACCGGCATCATATGAGCCGGCCCCGTAACGAGATTCGAAAATCGCTTTATATTTATCAGGATTATAATTAGAAGGCATTTCGCACCTCTTCTCTTATCTTAAAAATGGTGATGGATCTAACACAGCACCTTTAGAATTAGTTACCTCATAATGAAGGTGAGGGCCAGTTGAACGTCCAGTATTCCCTGATTTACCTACTAAGCTTCCTCTTGAAACATTCTGGCCAACTTTAACACCTATGCTGTCTAAATGAGCGTAACGGTGTAAATATCCGTTAGCATCCTGTATAACAACAGTGTTTCCATAGCTAGAATGACCAGAAGTTGAAACAACCTTTCCGCTTATGGTGGATGCTACTGGCGTACCCTTAGGAACAGCTATATCCATACCCCTATGGTTTGAATTTTTCTGTCCAGTTACCGGATGTGTTCTGGTACCTGGCTGTGATGTGATTTTATAGTCTTTTAAGTTGGGGATCCAACCATCTCCTTTCACCTCTGTATTAAAATTTGCGTTGTTATAGTAATCAATCATTGCCTGATTCATAGATTGTTCAAGATTACCTTTATATCTCATTTCATAATCACGCCAAGCAGCTTCTTCACCATATTGAGCCTTAGCCCATTCAAGCTGTGCTTTTTCAGAAGCAGACATATTCTCGAAAATATATTTACGCCATGCCCTAGCATCTTTTTGTTCAGACTCCCATTCAGCGTCACGACGTTTATCACGCTGTTGCTGATAATTGAAGTTACGGTCATTAAGCATCCTCTGATAATCGAATTGTTGATCATATCGTTGGTCGCCAATCAAATCCCTTGATCTGTTATAGTCAAAATCTCTTTGATTTGCATATTTACTCCAATCAAATTGGTCACGATTAAGATTAAGTCCTTCTACCCCTAGGTATTCACTTAACTGTTGCGCTCGTTCTTGTAATGCTAAATTTTGGTCAAATTCCATCATCCGTTGAGCCATCTCTGCAATCTTTGCAGAACGTTGAGCGTCTAGGTCAGAAATATTCGATTGAGAAGCTATGCCAATCTTATTCATTTGGTCAGCAGCAAGTCCACTGTGCGCTAATCCTCTTGCACTAGCAACCTCAGAAGCATTTAGCTCGTTTTGGTACCTGTTCTTTCTCACGTTTTCTACTGCTCTCTCATAAAGAGGATCAAGTTGTTGTTTAGCTCGGTCTGCTGCTTCACCGTAGGTTAAGGCATTTCGTTGATTAGGAGTGAACGAATTTCTGCTACCACCGCCACCTGTATAGGTTACTTCTGGTTTGGCATACTCTTCATTTACCTTGCCTTGTATCGCTTTTTCCCTTTCTGATTGGCTCATATTATTTCGTTGGTCAGTTGTCCAATTGTAATATTTCATTAAGTCATCATATTTAGGGTCATAATTTCCTATATGGTCAAAGTTGCCTGTTTTTTGATATATATAAGCATTACGTAGCTCATCTGTGGTTGCCATTTTTCGGTTATCCGGATTATCATACCAACCATTTTTTATCTTATTTTTTTCATACTCATGACCTTCTGATAAGGCTGCTTGTTTCTCTGCCGATATTGCCACAAAAACAACTCCTTTCTGGCATAAAAAAGAGAGCCGTTAGGCTCCCGTTGGTACTTGATATCCCATGTCTGTTAAAACAAGATCAACTTGCGATTTTAAATTCGAAAGGTTTGGTACTTGCTCATATTGATAAGTACCGTTAAGAACGGCAAAAGACCACAATTGTACTAAACCACTATTTTTATTAAACATCTAAACCACTCCTTTATGTTGTTGTTAAAAGGGTTGATAATTCCAGAACAGATTGTTCAAGTATTTTTTGGCTTGCTTCTTGAGTAGCAACAATAGTCGAGAGTTCCATTACACTTGCTTGTAACATTTGGTTTTCCTGCCTAAGCAAATCTAGTTCTGAAGGTTTTGGCTCTGGCAAGGGCGGTGGTTCAATTTCAACCGCTATAACTGTACCTTCCATTACTTCGAGTTTGAAATACTCATAATGGACTTCTATAAAGTCATATTCATTAGCTTTACCACCGAAATTAGGGATTACATCTTTTTCGATAGCCTGTTCAACAGTTTCGTTATTCGCCGGTGTCCCTACTATTTGCAAATTAGTTTTGTTAAAAATGACTATCATTGGGTTAACACCTCTACAGATACATTTATAGAAAGAGTTCTTGCGACAGTTCCTACGTTTACCCACCTAATTTCAAGCTCACTGCAATCTTCATTAAGTCCAATGAACTCAATGTAACATTCTGCACCACTAGAGAACGGATATCTAAGAGGATTTAATGCAGGATTGTAAAGTTGAGTATTGTTGAATACAAATGATTGATTAGTTCCATATTTAAGTTTATCAATGTAATAAATATAGCCAGCATCATAAGTGACATAAGGTGAATTTTCATTAGCTTCTAAGGTTTTTTTATTCCATTCAAATACAAGAGCAGATCGGTTCTCTCTTGAATACTCCAAAATCAAACGATACCAAAATCCATTACCTGGAAGTGTTATTTTCTTGCTGTACTTCTCTCCATTAGGAGCTACACTTGTTGTTTTATCTGACCAGAAAACATACTCTTTTTTCATCCCCACCGGACTTCCATCTGATTTTAAAGGCACTCCATTTTTATCGAGTAAGGCAACCCCATCTTTCCTCCCTAACTTATCTATAACAGTCAGACCGAATTGAGATAGTTGTTTATTCATTTCCTCAATCTGTTTTACTTGATAATCACTTTCCATATGGAAATTTTCTGTGTGCTTTGCTTGTGTATCTCCAACATGGCAAGAGAAATTATAGCGATTTAGGACTTTATAGGTTACTGTATAAAAAGCTGCTTTGTTATACAACGCATTATCTAATTGTGCCATAGCACCTGAAGATGTTGTACCTTTTGGATAAATTTTCCATCTTTTATCTAGTCTGCCCTGTTCGTAGATAGAAAAAATTTCCTCTGCCTTATTCTGTAACTTTGAAACTCCAAACAAACTATTTACACCATTATTTATATTCCATTCAAACGGCGCGAGCGTGTTTTGATAAGGATTCGCCTTTTCCCTTAGCACAATCCCTTCACCTAAATTAATCTTATTCGTACCTTTCACTAAACGTAAAGCACCCTCATATTTAGCAGAAACATCTTGTTCAGTAGATGTTTTGTAGATGATTTTAATAGGTTTGAAATCAGGAGCTAAAGCAGTTGGTACAGATGATTTCGTGTAAGCATTGTCTGTGATTGGACTCCATGCACTATTAGGGCTGAATCCCGCATACCATTTCTTAGTTCCACTGTTATAGATTGCCCCACTAGGTTCTTGCATTTGCCATCCTAATAAAAATGCAAGTATCTCTAATCTACTTGGTTTATAATTATCTCCCCAGCCTGTATCAGCAGAAGAAAGAAATAAAATTAAACTATTTTCATCAAGGTAAAAACGATCATTTATGATATTAGATGCAGAATCAGTTCTCTGCATGAATACCCCGTTAAACTTAATTACATCAACAGAAGAGATATTAATACCAGGTGCTACTTCACTTAGAGGTATTAGAATACCTTTGCCACCAGTATAACTTGTATTAATCTTAGGATTTTTAACATTTTCAGAGGTTAGCAAGCTTTCAATCTTATTCTGTTTCTTTCTCCATTCCCCATCAGATGTTTGATAAATTTTATCCCCTTTATAGAGGTATTCATCAAAATGTAGAGCTGAACCATTATCTACTTCAATATAGGGATTTCTTACTGGTTGATATCCTAATACAAATTCGCGTTCTTCAGTCGCTTCTATAAGTTGAACATCTTCGAAAATAATCGCACCCTGCGCTTTGTTATCTACAATGCACCTAACTTGTATTGAATTAACACCTTGAGGAACGGTGAATTTTTCTGGAACATTAGTTGTATCTAGGCTAGTTCCACCATATGCATCAATATAAGTGCCAGTGTCGTAGCTTCTCTTACCCGACAAAAAATATGTTGATCCACTTTTAACTGGTAAAGACGTTGAATGTACTATGGTCGATCCATTAGAAACAATTGTAATCTTATTATCTGAATTAACCGTTACATTACTTCCACCGCCACTCCACTTACCGCTGTTAAAAGGAGGAACAAGGTTTTTTACTTCGTCCCCTAAAATTTCAACAGGAGCAAGTGCAGCATTTTCAGGAGCTTCAATATTGTTTTCTCCACGCTTTAGTGTAATAGTTACCGGTTCTTCTTCTTTAACCATGTTTTCAATGACAGTTACACGTCCTGCAATGGCTGGATCGGCTTCCTCAAAAGGCACACCATTCCAAGTGCCTTCAAAGTTTCCTGTTATATCAAGCTTCTTTTTAACCTCATCATCTTGATCGTTATGAGCTTTAACAAGATTATCAAACTCTGCATCTACTTGCTCTGCATCAGTTCTTGTACCATTTTGAAAGTCATATAATCGCTGAATTTTCGCCACATTATCACTCCTTATGGCTTTTTCAATTTATACTGAAAGACCATCCCATATATCGTTAAAGGTTGGTCTACTTCGTTATTTGTAATGATTAATTGAATGTTTTTTCCGCGTTTTTGTATCCTTAATTCATTTTGAACAACATCACGATAACCCCAAAATGCTTCTCCCCATATTCCTTCACCCCAACCCTGTGATTCATCAGTTGAAACTTCTTCAATTTCTACGTCGATATAATCCACTTTAGCCGCAAGGTTAAATATAGATGTTTCAGCATCGTATTGTTTCGCTATTGTCCAAAACTTTTTAAACTTCTTATCCTGGACTTCGTAATTGAAGTCGAAGTTTTTAGTGTGAAGCATGAATTTAATCGGTGCCCCATCATCTGAATATACATTTTCATCAAAACGGTAGATATATCCAGAGTCAGAAGCAAAAAATAAAACCCCTTCTTTTGTTAGGAAGGAGTTAGCTTTAATATTTGTGAATTTAGTCCAACATTGAAGAATTGTATCGTAAACAAGTGTTAATCCACTTGGGAAAGAGAGATAATATTTGTTATCAAAATAGTGTCCTACTGCTTTTCTTTTGTCAGCAAGAGAAATCCCTTTTAGAGTGTTTTCAACGCTTGATAGCACCCTTCCCTGACTAGTGAGAGTAGACACTTGCCTTGCACTTACATAATTTTGATCTGTAGAGTACATAGCATATACCCCATCTTCCGCAAGGTAGAAAAGGTCATTGCCTACCATCTTAACAGAGTTTGGAGCAATGCAACCTGTAGGCACATTTATTTTTTGAAGGTCAAATGCTTCAATTGTTCGGCCATCACCGCGAAGAAACCAGACAGAGTTTTCACAAAGAATAACTAAACCATCACGGAAAGCTTCTAGCTGGTTGATTACATCGTTATTATCGGTTGCTACATCAATAAAGAATATGGCTGGCCAATAATCATATACAGCATAACCCAATTTAGGATCATGGTGACAGAACGACAGCCGATTCTTTACCGTTGGGTGTGCAGCAGCATAAATTCGGTCTTGTTTGATAGCTAATGCTCTAAAATTAGTGAGATTAGCCAAATCATTTAATCCAGGATCTTGTTCTTCATTTACTCCTGTACCATCTGTTCCTTCTTCTTTTATAGGAACGTGAGGAATTACTTCAGATACAACCCCAGCTTGATATTGTTTTAACTTACCTCCATCAGCAAACAAAACAACATCACCAATGTTACGGTCTTTGTAGCTAATCATTTGTACTTCGGAACTTGATAATGAGCCTGTAATTGCGCTCAGATTGCCGTTTGATTCCGAATAAACCTTTTTATCACTAATCGCTAAATAAGCCCTATCACCGTTAAATCTGTTGTGCTGATAGTGCTTTGTTATAGGGTGTGATAAATGATTAGAGTATTTTACATAGCCGTTACGCTTAGATATTGGCCCTTTTCCAAATACTACGTTTTCGGCATCAACTACCGCCTGATCAGGAATAAGATTGGCTGCTGTTTTGTCATTGATACCTAACTCAAAGGTTCGGAGTGGATAAAGTAATTTCCTAGCCATTAAGTCACCAGCCTTACTTGCCCGACTTCTCCATCTTGATTTTGCTCAATTGCAAAGTCTCTTTTCTTTGCCTGGTACTCACTCCATGCATTCATTTGCATTTCTGGTTCCTCATCTTGATACTTTGCACGAGCAACAGCATACAAAACTAATAGATCATGATAATTTGAAGGAATTACTGGTTCGTCATCAGGGTTTACAAGGTGCGGTAATTTCGCATAATAATATAATGTTAATTCCCCGTCATTTTCGGGCTTTGGTTGAATAGTTAAGGCATTTCCCCACATTTTATAACCGCGGCTAGAACGGTCTTTTAGAGGTATTTCAAGCAATTCGTTATCATCCATAATTAATTCAATCTTATGGAAGTCAGAAGGTAAATCATATTTATCTTGACCGACAACCAAAGGAATGACAGCAGTTTGTTTATACTTTGCTACTGGAGTAAGATCATCCAATCCCCTATTAATCCATTGAATTATTTCAGCATTGGATAACGAATCATCTATATCCTTGTTTACTTCTTTGATTAAACTTGATAGATTCATGCAATCACCTACTTTTTAGTGGTGGTCTTTGGCTTTAATTCCTTGATAATTTCTTCTTTAGCTTCTTTTATTTCATTTTTGATAAATGCAGCTAATAGTTTGCCATCTTCACTGTTTGGTAGTTTAATTTCACTCATATTAATTCCTCCTTTAAATTAGAAAAAGGGAAGGCTTATGCCCTCCCTAACTTTTATTAAGGTGTTACTGCTCCACCTGTAGAGCCAACGATACCACGGAAATCAGATACACCGTAAGAGTAACGCATATAACCGCGATACTTTGCTTCTAATGTATCGAAGTCCTCTTCATGTTTAAACTCCGGCTTAACCCTCCAGAAGAAGTTAAGTTGAGCAACAGCAGGGTCCATAACAAACCATGCATCATCATTCGTAAGGTAATCATAGACTACTACTTCAAGAGCTCCTTTTAGTGTGTTAATATCATTGAAGTCTGTACCTGTTTTTTGATTTGAACCGACAATTTCACGAGCAACAAACTCTTTTGCACGTGGTACGATTAAATACTTCGGCTGGTACTGAATTTTATTACCAGTTTCATCTGGAGCATCATGCATGCACTTGATAGCCAACTTCAAGTTAGCATCATTTAATTCACCAGTTACAAGGTTAGATGCTGTACCCCCACCCTTTAAAACGTGATCATTTGCAAATAAAGCCTTACCATCATAGATCGGACGAGTTACACCATCAAAACCAGCATTAAGAACTGTGGCTGCATCAACTTCTACCTTTGTTCTTCCTGAATGAGCCAATGCTTTTGGCATCTTGTTAATTACGTTATACTGCTCATCATCATGCATTTCTCTTGTTACTTTGAACCCACTTGCAAAAGAATTGTGAGTATAAGTGATTTCATGACCGCCAGTAGGATCTTGATAAGTAACTGAACCTTTCTCAGTCTTATTATCCCACGGTGCGAAACCACCAAGTAATAGATCATATTCCTTAGCTTTTTTGGAGCTATTTACATTAAATACTTTATTAAATTGTTCGGATTTCTCAGGGTAGTTATCGAAGAAAATCTTTCGTAATCCTGGTTCAAGTAATTTACCCCATTGTGCATTATCATAACGTCCTAAAGACATTCAAATCATCCTTTCTTATTTCCATTTTGCGTATTCTTCCGGAGACATTCCCATGTGTTGAGCATAGGCTATTTCTTCCGGAGTTAAATTTAATGCAACAGTTGCATTTTCATCATGTGTTTCAACGTGTTTCCCTTGTCTCGCTTTAATTTGATCCACCACTTTCTGTTCTGCCTGTTGTTGAAGCGAAGGTATTTGTTCCTTTAACCCACGCAAGCTAGCAAACTCATAAGCTTCTGTAAGTGTCATTTTGTATTTAGTTGCTAGTTCAAACATTTCTTGCTCGTATTTAGGGAAGTTTTCATCTTTCCTTAATTCACTCAATTCAGCATCAACTTGTCTTTTGAAGGATTCTACTCGCATATCTTCCAGCTGCTTCTTAACAGTTGATAACTCTTCATTTACAGGAGCAATGTACTCACGATATGCTTCTTCATCCATTCCCAAACGTTGTGCTTCTTGCTGTACTCTTTGCTGTTCCTCAGCCTGTTGTGCTGCCTGAATAAGTTCATCAATTGACTGATAACCTGTAATTTGTGCAACTCTTTGAAGATGTTGCTCATATTCAGATGCCTTTTGATTCACTTTGTCATAATTTAACCCCTTCTGAATGTAAGTAGGAGCTTCATCACGACTAATTCTCATTTCCTCTTTGTTGTATTTAACAGGGATGTAATCCTCTTCCTGTGTGGTGGCAGGAGGTTGTTCATCTTGAACCTGTGAAGATTCTGATTCAATACCAGGATCAATTTGTTCATCCATTGGCACTTCTTCTACTGCTGGTGGTTCGTCACTGTGGTACTGTAAATCTAACTTCAATAAAAATTCGCTATGGTTGGCGATTGTCATATTTCTTTTCCTCCCTCGGTATGGTAGCCGACAAAATAATATAAAAAGGCTAAGGAAGTCTCATCCCTAGCCTGTTATTTGGTGTATTTCCAATTACCATTCTCATATCTACCGTAAATTCTTGTTGGTGAATCAATAACTACCTCCCAATCTTCTGCTAAAGCATCAGATGTACTTGGTGACCATGTAGCAACATCATTTTGAGCTGTTTTCAAAGCTAGATACGGACGATATGGAACCATATCATTTTCAAAAAAACCTTTAATTGCGTCCATCTTTGCAGGAAACACACCAGCTTCTACATAATAAACAAACATATTCGCACCATTCCAACCTTTACGAGCAATGCGTTTTCCTTGTTTAGCTAATTCTATAGCTTGACCAAAATTCATTTTCTTTTCCTCCCAAATAAAAACACCTATTGAGGTGCTAGTAATGTTTGCATTATTTGATCTTCATTCATTCCCTGCTGCATCATTTCCTGTGCTGCCTGTTGTACTTCTGGTGGTGCTCCTTGCATGAATGTATTAAAGTCAGGTGGCCCCTGAGGTTGTTGTTGCATTGCTTGCTGTTGCATCATCATTTCTTGCTTACGTTGCAACACTTCCTCGGCTTTTGGGAACTTAACTGTTTCTAACAATGCTTGTTCATCAATAACCTTCATCTGGTACAGTTCTTTTGCTTGTTCATACAAGAATGCTTTTGAATATTGCATTGAAGAACCAACTTCGACTCGCACATCAAAGTCAGGATCAATTTCAATGACTTGTTTCTCCAATTGTCCTTTTTCCCCATTGAATTCATCATATTCTCTTTTTGTTTTCAACTCATCAGCCTTAAATTTAATGAACTGTGCTTGATAATTATCTCCAAGAATACGAATATACCGTGGCTCTTGATAAAATTCTCTTACTAGCTCAATAATAAGCTCACCAATCTCTTTTAATCCTGCTTCTAACGTTCGACCTAATAGTCTTACACGTTGGTTAGCACTCTCTTGAAGGGCAAGAATAGCACTTGCAGCTGTAACCCCACTAGGAGCCTTTCCTTGTGTTACATCATGAATCCCTGAAACTGATTCAGCATCGCGTTTTTTGGTCGCTAAATGATTAGGAATAAAGTTTGGGATTGGTTGGCCCGATTCTTGTTTAATCTGGCTAATATCATTTACTTCAACAATTTTATAAGGCATATTTGTGTATTGTCTTTTATTTAAGCCACTGTTAGCACCTGTAAAAATCGTTCCATTACCACCTAATCGAGCATTGTCCAATATCTGCTGATCCAATAGGTTAACTATCATCTGCGGTGACATGATTTGAGCAAGAACACCCATTGCCCAAAACTTCTTTTCTACAGGGAATGCCGGAATAGCCACAAAAGGATAACGACCATGTTTATAGAATTCCTTTTCATCCCTTAGAAGAGTGTCTCCAGCAATCGTTACAAGTCGTATCTTACCGTTTTCCTTAGTCCAATACTCAATCAACAGGACTTTGTTATCTCTTCGTGGTGAATCGTCTGTATCGTCAAATACGGCGATTTCCTCATACTTCTTATCTGCCTGTACATCTTTGCCATAACGCTTTTTGATATACTCTACACTCTTTTGAGAAGCATAGATAACATAATCGCTGTCTTGCACACTCTTAGCCCTAGGAGAGATAAAGAACTGATCTAATGGCACATTAATGATGTCTATATCCCCTAAACCTTTTAATAGTTCAGGATTCCAGAACACCTTGTATATACCCATTCCATGCTTTATTCGGGTACGTTCATTAAGGATTAGCTTATAATCCATATCCCGAACGTCCCAAACGTACTCTATAATCTTAGAAAGAATATCAGCCTTTTCCTCATCACCTGGTTCAGTCGGCAAACAAACAATCTGAGGTCGGTTATCCGTTAACTGTGGAATAATACTCTCAACAATAGAAAAACATATGTTAGTCACGGGCTGAACCTGACCTTCATATGCTGGTTTACTCTTCCATTGTTTCCCTCGATAGTAATCCTCTTGCCTTTGCCACGATTTTTCTTCTGCGGCTTTAATGGTGCGAGATTCAATGAATCTATTTTGAATGAGTTGAACAAGTTTTTGTTCATTCTGCTTCTGCTTTTCGGATGATTCCTTTTGTTTATCGTCCTTTTCTAATTTCAATGGGTATTCACCCCTTTATTCTTCATAAGTTAATTCAACCAAGCCATTTTTAGCCATGTCTTCTAGCTCTTTTTCAATTTGTTCAATACTAATATTAATGCCATCTCTTGCAAACATTTGTTGTATCTCATATGGGCTCATTTACAAATACCCCTCTCCATCCTCGTGATACTCTAGCCCTGTTTCATCTTCCCAATGGCTGTAGTGGTCGTATTCGTTTGGATTCTTAACAGGCTTTTCTTCTTTGATCGGTTCTAATAGCTGTTGCTCCCTCGCTTTATGGGCAATAGCCAATGAGATAATTAAATCATCATGCTTTCCTTCTTGCGCTTCTGGCTTTCCATTTTCGTTTCTAACGAATGTTAGCATTTCATTAAGTGTTTCTATGTCATTAATTAAATCAACGCTCTCACGCACTATTTTGACCAATTCAGCAATGATTACAGGTCGAGACATACGATCAGTACGGAAACCAAATTTATGTTGTTTCTTCTTACTGATTTCATCAATAGTTTCACGCTTGTATTGTCTCCAGTAACCTAAGCGTTGTAACTCTTTCACTGGATAAGTAGAGAAGTTAACTTCAATACTTAATAATGCTTCATTGTAATACTTCCCAAGGCAGTACACTTGCCTAGCGAATAGATCTTCATCTGTCTGATGGTGTATGACTGCATCTTGTGAGCCTGTTAGATTATTAAGGACATGCCCAGCGAAATTGTCACTTCCATCTCCTGCGGTATCTCCACCAAATACATAAGGTGTTGATTTGTTTGGCTCCTGGTATATCTTGATGTAACCTTCTTCATCATCAATCCATTTGATTGTCTTATCTACAATCTTTTCATTCTCATAATCAAAAATAAAAAAGCCTTGCTTAACAGGCTTTCGATTACGTAAATATGCAATTCTTTCAGTAACCTTCTGTGCATCAAAGATGGTTTTCCCAATTACTCCCCATTCTCCAAGTGCATAGACCATATAATAATATGGGTCGGTTTCTTTGAACCCTTCCAATACATCAATTTGTTCTTGTTCAAGAAACTTATTATCTTTGTATGTGGTTCTTAATGTTGTGCAATTAGCTTTTTTCTTATCAAAGAATTCGGATTTAAGCCAGTGTGTAACTGATATAGGGTTAAATGAAATAATCATCTGTTTATACCAAATGGTTTTATCTCGAAGACGAATATCTAATTGTCGATAATCCTCTACATCCATTTCTGATGCTTCCTCAAGCCATATCCCTGTAACACCTACAATAGATTTAAGCTTTTCAACATCATCAAGACCAGCAAATATGATTTCATTGCCATTTTTACACTTGATGTACAGTTCACTAGTTCTTCCCTTCGGCACATGGAATAATGTACTTAGATTCCATTTACTAATTAAACTTTTAAACTGTTCAAATACAGAACCACGGAGTGTATCCTTTACCTTCCGCAATACCAAGAACCTATGTTTATGATTCGGATGGCTTTCTTTCATCATGCGGATTAGAATCTTTTGTGCAGCAAATACAGATTTCCCACTACCACCGCCACCCATTAATACAAGGTAACGATCTTTGTTATTCAAGAGGTCTCTATCAAGGTAAATCTGATTAAATACCTTCTTGCTGATTTTCACATTCGCCTGTGCCATCAGTCATCATCAAGAGACACGTTAATCTCTAATTCTCCACTCATATTAATATCCTGCTGTTCTTTCCATCCAAAATTATTCTTTAAATTGAACACTACGCCTTGAGCAATCTTAGGCTTCCATAGGCTTTCCTCAACAAATGCTTCAATCTTAGCCTTTGCTGCGCGTATCGTGTCAAAATACTCATCTCTTTCCTCATAATTTAGCAACGTTTGCCTGTTAGTACCTAAGAAATAAGCCAACCCTGAAATGGTGTACGGTTTTGGGTCTGGAACCTCTATAGGCTCACCATCTTTATTGAACATTACTTTCATATTCCTATCACAATGAAAGAAGTATTCACTTATTCTTTCAGATAATTCCTCTGGACTTTTAAACTTCAATGGTTTTGCCATTACATAAACACCTGCCCTCCCTTTGCAGGCTCGTTATAACCTACAAATAGTTATTATCACGTGGAGCTTCCATAACTGGAGGAAACTCTTTATCCATATCAATTTGTGCTCGTTGCATGTTGTCGGCTCGTTGCTCTCTCTTATACTCTGTGTAGTCTTTAGCTAGTACCTTATCAACTAGCTTTTGTGTTTGATCCATGCTCATCTTCACAAAAATAATGAATGTAATAAGGATTAATACTATTGCTGTAATGTATTCCATGGTTAACACCTCTCATTTACTAATAATTAAATAAAAAAGCCACTCAATTTGAGTGACTCTTAATTACTATATTTTTTCATAAGTTTTTACTTTAAATTGTTGCATTGGTACCCCTAACACCTCTGCTAGTTCGACTTTAATCAACTGGTGTAAATCACCTTTATAACTTGTATCCACATTAATCTCTTTATAACTTTCAAATTTCTCAGGAACCAAGTTGTCCCCTACTCTTTTAAAAAGCTGAAAAGTTACTCCAACTCGCAATTCACCCAACTCCTCTTTTGGAAAATATTAAAAGGTTTCTAAAGACTCCTTTATCCTTTTTTCTAAATCTAAGTAGGTTTTTATACGAGAATCCATCACTGTACTATAGTATTCAAACCCAATTTCATAACTGCAGTCAACACATCTACCATATTTATAACTCGGAGTGTAGTAAAAATTTTCTTTCTCAGCACAGTTAGGACAGTCCTGAATCTCTCTTTCCGGCATTTGATAGCGAGGATCAAAACTTTGTAATGAATTTAAAACCCTTTCTTTCAATTCTTTTTTATAATGATAACTTTTGTCACTCATTGTCGATTCCTCCTATAAAAATTTATATTATAAGAATATTCGACAAATACAGTATTATTCCTTTAATTCATCTAAACAATATATACAAAAATTACCTCTGACTCTATTTAGATAACTTATATAAGACATACTGATTTAAAGATATGCCTTCCTCGGCTGCCATAATTGAAAGTTGCTTGTGTAAGCTTTTAGGCACACGTACATTAAATTTTCCACTATATTCTTCATCAACTGGTTCAGGAATAGGATCGCCATGTTCTAGCTTTGTATCAATGTACATAGTTAATACTAATTGAAGCTCGTTTAAAGCTTCCTCATAACTATCTGCTGATGTATGGCACCCATCTAATTCTTTTACATTAGCCCAATAGCTTTCTTCACCATCATCTATAATACGTTTAACTTGGAATGTATACGGCAATGATAAATAATAATTTAAATCTTTTTGATTTTTCATGTGTTTTGGCATAAGATAGAAGGAGAAAAAGGAAGGGGGATTACTCCCCAATCCTTCCAAGCGTATCCTTTACAGCTTCGGGGTGTACTGGATGTTCACGCTTGACAGTCGTCACAAGTCCTTGTTCGTTTCGGAATTGATGGTGAGAACCGCGAATTCTCACTACTATGTATCCGTAATGTTCAAGGACTTTTTTGACTTCCTTAAATGATACTCCTTTTGGTTGGTTTTTCATCTTTTCGATGATTTTTTCTATCTTTGCCATGTTTCACCTCCTGATTACATAGTACCAAATACAGTACCATTGTACAAGAGGTTAATTGTAAAATTTTTCTCTTTTATCTAAAATGACACATTTCAGTTCACATAATAGCGACCGCCACCCACCCCTTGACGTTATTTTTATCGCTTGATTTTCCCACTATGACCATATAAAAAAGCACCCAATTCGGATGCTTATTTTAATACTACTTCATTTTTTATTAAATCGAATGCCAGATCTGTTACCTCTAACCGTTTAATAATTTTTTCATCCCCAATGGATATGTTTACTTCTATCGTCACAGGGATATCCGTAGTAGGTAAGGTACTAAGCTTTTCGACCAAATTTTTTACGTTCATGACACCCTCTCCTTTTAGCTGATAATTTCGGCAAAAAGAGAGATATCCCTTGTGTCTAAATTATGACTAAAAAAGGACGATGCTCTCATCTCTAAAAAGCACCGTCTCTCACAAAGGGATTATAAAGTTTATGCAGATTCAGCTATCGCCGCGCTCCACACAGCGTTCGTATACATGTTGAAGGCATGTACACTATTGAATCAATTAGATCGAAAAAGGTTTTGAAGTTAACTATCAATTAAGCATTATTCGACTGTTTCCGCAGCCGATAACTATTACTAATATCATAGTAACATGGAAAATGAAGCCAAAAGTGCAAAGATAGTGCATACTTTCTTAGCACTAATCGTTACTTCTCAACTGCATTTATCTCATAGACCCTATTTTTTATTTTAGAAATTGTTACGTCAAAGCCAATATCCAAAAACTTTCTAGCAACTTCCAACGCTTGTTCCATTGTACTTGCTACTGTATACATATCCTCACCTTCCTGTCGCAGTTTCGGTCAGTTAATCATCTCCACCCTAACACTTCAGCAATGGCATTCACTATTTCATCCCGCATGTTAAAAGCTGTACGTCTGCTGACTGGAATTTCTTCTGCTATACCTTCCCATGTCTTCATCTGCGGCCTGGTCCAATACTTCAATTTAACTAATTTTTGATAATCATCTGGTAATCCTGTGAATACTTTTTCAACAGCTTGAGCAATCTCTTCTAGTTTATTTAATCGTTTGTGTGTCGCTAACCTTGTGCCGATCTGCTCAGTAGGAGAAGAAGGAAGAGAACTCCTTCCCCCTCCTGTATTTTCATCATCATTTTCTTTTGTGAACATAATGTTATTTCTTAAAAACTGTATTTCTCTTAAAGTATCATGGTAACTATATAACTCTGATTCTATGTGCTTGAAAGTAGCTTTTTTTAGTTTGATTGCTGTTGTCATTTATTTGCCCCCTTCAACTACAATAGCTTTCATCATGTCTTTTAATGTGTTCTGCATACCTTGATATGAAAGAGCTATCCCTTTCCAAGTGACATAATATCCTTCATAGATACCAGACCTCTCTAAATTGACACCTTCTGCAATTTTACTTTTGTAATTAGAATCATTTATGGCCATCTTGTTTGTTTCACGCTCATACACATATATTTGACCTCGTTCTGTTGATGCCTTTCCGAAATAAAATTGGTATTGCGATTTATAAAAACCAGCAATCTTCCAAGCTTCTCGTTCAGCTCGATTATAAAAGTGTTCTAGTTTTGCTATTTGGAATGGTGTAAGTGAATCAAGGATTTCTTCATATGCATTTATAGATTTCAACAATTCATTATGTTGTTTAATTGCTTTTGCTGCCCCGTCTGATAACTCCTTCTTCATGTCCTCTTTTAGTTGTTCAGGAGCTGTCACACACTCACCTTCCTCCTGGCTTTCCTGTTCTTTTTGAGTTGATCTAACTCAATCCATCCACCGTCAATCTTCGAATAGGTAATCAAGGACAGTTTGTGAGGATATTTCTTTTCAAATAGCTTTTTCTTTATCTTAAAAGCTTCCGTTTCTACTCCTTTGACATCCACCACTTCGATAGTTCCATCCAATTTATGAATCTCAAAGTCTGCTTTATAATCAATTCGTCTGTACTTTTTCCCATTCTTTTCAAAGGCTTCTTGCAACATATAGCAAGGCTGGATTCGGAAGAAAAGTATTTGTTTATTGGCTTCTAGCCATTTTAGTTGTTCATAATACTTTGCTTCTAATTTAGAATCAAATTTAAGTCCATCTACTTCGACTTTCAAAGAATTATATTTACTCATCCGACTCTTTCCTTGTACAATTTATCGAGTTGTTCGTCAGTAAGCTTCTGCAAATACTCCCTGCTGAAGTTTGTTCGCCATTCAAGGACACTGATCATATTATCTCTTTCCCAAGCATCAAGTTTCATCAGTAACCTTCCTCCTGACGTTGATGATTAACAGCATTCTTTTCGAAATATGCCTGTTCTATTTGTTCCCATGTGAATCCGAGCATTTCTCCTAATCCAAGGTACAATTGAATTAAATTTCTGTAATGATGCAACGTGTAGTCTAATCTATCCTGAGCAAACAGGTCTGTTGCTGCTCTATGCAAGTAGATAAACTGTTTATTTACGCAATCACAAATGAATACAGCATATTTGAAATCATTTAATCCTTTCTCAATCCCTAATTCCAGTACAAAATGTAATCCGTCCACATATTCTTCTAATAAAGGATAAGACGATCTATACAAGTCAATTGAAGGTGATCCACATGATGAACATTCTTCATTATCGTTTATTTTTTTGAAATCACTGTCATTTTTATAAACACGATCTCCGCAATCACCACAACATACAAATTCAGCATTTTCTATTTGCGCTCCTACCGTGGTGTGAATTTTTCTAGGCTGCTGATTCTTACTCCAAAACTTAAATCCTCGCCACTCATTGGCACATTCTCCAATCTCCACAAGTAAAGCTAATATCAGTTTATTGAATCGATCCGGCTCATTGTAATTAATCCGGTCACGTAATATTTTTTGTGTTTCAAACAACTTTTTTAGGTTCATCCCTTGGTATCCTCCTATCCAGTTCTAACAAAGCAGCATATCTATGTCGTTTTGTATATCGGGCCAGCTCTAACAACTGACCCAATGTTAATGTTTTATAATCCATAGTTTCAGAACGGCAGATCATCATCATTAATATCTGGATAGCCACTATTACTGAATGGATCCTGCTGCTTGTTTTGCTGATTACTAGATTGATTGTTATTCGACTGCTGATTATCTTTCTTCGATTCCAGAAATTGAACGCTTTCAGCCTGTACCTCCGTTACATAAACACGCTTTCCGTCCTGCCCTTCATAGCTACGTGTTTGAATCCTTCCGTCCACTCCTGCCATTGAGCCTTTCTTTAGAAAGTTGGCCACATTCTCTGCTGGCTTTCTCCAAATCACACAGTTGATAAAATCTGCTTCCCGTTCCCCTTGCTGATTGGTAAAGGTACGATTGACCGCAAGTGTAAAGGAGCATGTTGGTACTCCATTTGGGGTATATCGTAAAATCGGGTCTGCTGTTAATCTTCCAACAAGTACTACTCTGTTCATCATGATTTCTTAACCACCTTTATAATCTAAAAAATTTTGAAGTTATGTCTCTTGTTTTTTCTGTATGATTCAATAATTTATTGAATCCATCACTGATAAATTCAATAATGTAAATTAACGAAAAACCAATATTTATGATCGGTGAAAGAACAATTAGGACATCTTGCACCTCAGGCTTAAGGAATGGAAATAAATTTTTGAAGTCATTTCGCATACCTAAATACGTAATTATCCCAGGTGTGATGTAAAACAAAAATATCATCCAGAACATAAAACGTTCCTCCGTTCTCTTTCTGTTCCCATAGGGATTGACATATAATTATTATGGGATTTTATTGTCTTTTTGTATTTGAAGTTAAAATATATTCCTCACGAATGACCTTCTTCTGCCATTCTAACCATTGTTCCTTTGTCCACTTATCTTGCATTTGTCCTCTTCCTCCACATCTAAGATATATTAATGTGTTTCCAACTTCTACTGTACTTAATGTCACAAACATTAGATGCAGTTGTATTAAATTTTTTCGATATATCACATATTCTTTTTCCATCTGCTATCATCTTTTTAATTTCAATCACTTCGTTTTCTTTCAATTTACTAAGACCACTTCTTTCACCTTTTGCAGTTCTCCCTCTTATGATCCTATCGTTCATATTATCTAAGAAAGTTCCAAGTTCAAGGTGTTCGGGATTAATACAAGCAGGATTATCACATTTATGCCTGACAACCAGCCCCTTTTGTATTTCTCCAAACATTTGTTCAAAAATAAACCTATGGACCAGGTAATGCTTACCATTCTTCGTTAAGTTCGGATATCCATTCCTATCCTTCTTATGAGATATACATATTAAACATCCGTTTTCTTCTTTAACTTCAATCTTTATGTTCTGACGATTTTTCACTACAAAAGGGCTGCCATGCTTAGTTACTCTTAGATAATGCTTATTGCAATATCCTTTTGCTTTAACTTTATTTTCACAATCTTTCATCTTGCATTTTAGCAATACGTTCCTCCTCCATCTTAAAGAATTTTTCGTATGTCTCAGGAGTAGTGTTTTTTACAAGACCTTCTTTAAATAATGAGTAAATATCTTTCCAGAAATGAGGGCCAAACCGTTCAGCTCTCATATCTCTGATTAAATCAGCGAACCCTTTGTCTATATGTGCATGCCTATGACACTTATTGCATAATGGAGCTAAGTTTCTCCATGAACCTGACCCAAATTGACTCCTAAAAACGATGTGATGTGCTTCTATTGGAGTGTGGCCACACATCTGGCAATACTCTCCAAATTCATCAATCATTCGATTATAGTCTTTTTCAGTTATTTTAGTTCGTTCCTTCTTGGTTGGAATTATCCTACCGCGATATAACTGAGGATTCTTTTTCTTTTTAGGACGTTTTTCTTTATGCTTTGGTTTGTCCTTGGGCTTAGAGATAGGTTTAGGTACTGGATGAAATCCTAAATCCATAACCGTAACAGCTCCCTCATTGCCATATTCTCTGTTTCATAAAGTGCCATAGATTTTATCATCTTTTCATTTTCTTTCTTAATGTTTTCATATGAGTAATCTAACTGAGTTAACTCATGCCTGGTATTAAGCAACTGATCTCGATAATTGTCTCTTTCCTCTTTTAAACTAGTAAGTTCAGATTCTATATCATCACATGCAGCATGGATACTTTCCAGCTCACTTACTTTTGCTTCTAATTTTTCAATAAGCACATCTTTCTCTTTTCCACTTTTCTTTTCGTCATTCAGTGCTGTGCTTAATTCATCGATTAGTTGGCGGTATTCAGCGTTTTGATCTTCTTTGGAAGGTTTAGTCCGAGAAGCTTTTTTCTCGGCTTTATCAAGCTGTTTCGGTGCTGTATTCCAATTTAATTTATGATTGTATAGTGTTGCTGTTGAAACTCCTAATTTTTCTGCAATCAACCTATCAGAATATCCCTTATCCTTTAAATCCTCATAAGTTGATTTCATTATTTTCACACTTTTTGTCACAGTCAATTCCCCTCTCTCATAAGCTAAATATTTTTCTCGGATTTTCTTAAGAAGCCTTGAAATATGAACTTGACTGCATCCGATTTCATTTGCAATTTCCACTTGAGTTTTACTGGATAATATCCCTTGAACAATGGTTTTTAATTTTTCATCATCTAACACTTGAAGAAATTCTTTAACATACAACTCTGATGTATCTTGTTCAATCGGTATTGTATCAGCAACAGTTAAATCTTTTTCTCCATCGTTACCCATTGGCTGATCTAATGATGTTGTATATCTATTCTTCTTCAACGCTAATACTTCTTTAGCTATATCAAAGGTCACTTCAAATTGGACAGCAATTTCTTCAAAAGATTCATCTCCAGTAATCTTCATTGCAATTTCTTTTACAGTTCGAGAAAACTTCGGTCCAGGGTTTATATCCCTTAATAATCTTTGGATATTTCCTTTTATCATTGGAACAGCATAAGTTGAAAATTTAACTCCATACGAAGGATCAAAATTCCTTACTGCTTTTATAAGCCCAATCATGCCCTCGCTTACAAGATCGTCATATTCAATCCGAAGATTGTTAGCATATTTTAGAAACCGTCTAGCCACATAATGAACAAGTTTTTCATTTTCTTTGACTATTTGCTCTAGATCAACAATCGGCACTATTTCAACTGCATTCATTTGCCTTCTCCAGTTCAATTAGTAACTTGAGGTTAGCTGCAGCCTTTTCAAGATCTTGTAATCCATTCTTGTTTTTATATCTACTGACATATTTGATTACATTCCCAATATAAAACCCCTCTGCAACTGTGTAGCCACCTTCTTTTGGAAAGTGTTTTTCTAAATATCCATTTACATCAATTTCATTCTTATGATAGTGGGAAGGTTTATTGATTAAGTCCTCTTCAAAGTTCATATTCATCACCAAATCCTCCAATCTTCCCTTGGTTTTATAGCTCCTTTATAAAGACGATCCAAAACTTGAAAAAACACTGCTATTTCCGTTCGCCCCAGCACAACAGCCATTCTTTTCATTGGTACATCTAGTTCCCATAGCCGATCTAATTTCGCAATCTCTTTATTGCTCCACATCCATTCGGAGTCCTCGATGTCTTCAAGAGAGATATTGATGTTATCTCTCCTGATTCGTAAGTAAGCATCCTCAAGCCGTGCTATAGCTAAGTTCTCTCTCTGCTCTGCACTCTTCAATTTTCTGCTCCCACCCTTCAAAGTAGGCTTTCCAGTCACGCTCTATTGGTTTGACACAGGAGCATGGGTTTAATGCCCATACTCCTTGCATAACTTCTTCCGTAAGCTTTCCAGAACCACTACAAGCTGTGCACATATCCGCACCTCACCTTTGATCTTTACCTTCAACCGGATACAAGTAGCCAGAACACATGCCCTTTAATCTACTTGCTGCAGCTGGCCCAATTTTATCCGATAAGGTTTCTACATCTTCATTACTGCTGAAGATAATTGGTTTACCAAGTTTATATAATTCATTGAATATCTGATAATATAAATCTTCTCTTGGTTCCGTCCATTTCAACTTCCCTAAATCATCCCATACAACAAAATCAGCATACTGAGTGATATTGGATAGAATACTATTGTAAGTTTCACCGTTATCCTTATTAAATTTTGCTGTCATTAAGTCTTGGATGAAAACAGGATCGCTTATTACCTGTACTCTATAACCATTTTTTATAAGATACTTGGCTGCACTTATTGTTAAGTGACTTTTACCTACTCCATAATTATTGTGCTGACGTTTCATTTCTGACCTTAATTGAGGATCATCAATGTTTTTTATCCTTTGTTCTCCATAAGTAGCGATAAAACCGAAAGATGGCCCTTTGATTCTTAACTTTTCATCGTTCTTTCTTACAATTTCCTCAGCAGGCTTCTTTTGCGGAAATGTTTTGAGATACTCCGTGATCTTCTTTAGCATGAGATCATGTACCGATTCTCTTATCTCAAAGTTTTTAAAATTATAATCCTCATACTCATCTGGAATCATGGCATTTTTATAACGAGCTCGCTGTTTAATAAGCTCCTGACATTCACAATCCTTGCCATATTCGTTTCCATCTTTCATGTAAAGCACCATTCCCATACCATTACATTTAGGACATCTATCGTTGTTGGTAATCGAACTCTGGCATTTCGACACTGTACTGCCTTCCGACCGTTCTCGAAGCTTGCTTAAAACCTCCTGTATTCTGTCCAGGTTGATTCACTCCTTCCTCATACCCATCTATAAAGGAGTCGTTATTTAAAAATGTTGTTGGGTGTTTAATGTATTGCTTGTCCGTACATTCAACTTGTTTCGCGTATTTCTCAGTACCAGACAAAATGACTTCTAATGAATGACTTTTAATCGCTTTCTTGAATGATTTAGCAGCCTTCTTCTTATCCACTCTCCTTGGATAAATAGACCAGAATTGCTCAAATTCATTTGAGTAAGGATTATTATTCTTTTCTTTATCTATATCTAATTCTTTATCTATTTCTGTTGCGTGACTTTGCGTGACTGTCACGTGACCTGTCTCACTTGAGATAGTTAATCTTTTCTTCTCTCTTTCTCTTTGTTTTCTAAGTCGGTTCTGTTCTCTAATTTTCTCAAGCCCATCAACGTTTTGGTGCTTTTCCCAATTAGAAATATTTATAAAATGATCGTCTGAAATCTCAATCATTCCGAATGTCTCAAACGTCTTTAATGCTAATCTCACTGTCGCAATTGGACGATTAAAGATTGTCGCAAGCATCTCATCTGTATATGGAATCTTCTCATTGAGATAGATAAAACCAGTCGCATTTGTCTTACCTGCTTGAGCAAGTAATTTAACCCAAATGATTAAGATCGTATCAGCTTCAGGCATGCTCTCAATTAATCGTATCTTCTCATCCTCAAACATTTGAGTGCTTAACCTGATCCATTTAACCTCTGACATGTAAACACTCCTATCCAATCCGAATAAACGTTCCCTGTAGCCAATAGTCAAAAGATGGTATATAATTGACTACAGGGAATATACTTTATAAAGAACGTAATTATTAGTCTAGTTGGTGGTGCAACTAGGCTATTTTTTTGTCCAATAATTTATGAATGTAATCTACACCTTTTGCTGTTACATATGTTTGTGGCTTATTTATTACCTGGGAGCCCATTTCTATCGGCTTCTCTTTTACTACAAAGTATCCACGGTCAATGAACTGCTGATAAGGTGTGTTATCACCCATGAAAATCTTGTTTTCTCTTAAGAAAGCAAACAGCTTGTTCCGACCAATCCCCAAAACCTTCGCAACCTGTCCAACCTTCTGATAATTCTCTCCACTAATAAATTTGTCATGAGCTTCCACTTTCGGCTTATTGCGCTCATTTTCTTCTTGGAGATCAGCAGCAAGTCTTAAAGCTTCAGCAAAGGTGGTAGGTACTGCAAATTGTCTCTGCAACTGCTCTTTTATTCTCTTAAACTCTTGAATAAATTTAACTTTAAATTTCATAGCTTCTGGAGTTACATAACCCATTACAACTAAAGTGAAAGCATCTTCTGTCATATTTACTTTTTTGTATTCTCTTCCTCTTACATTCCTGTAAACTGACTCTTCAAAGTTGATGAGTGAGAATTTCTCTTCTCCAGCTTCGATCAGTTTTTCCACTTGATTTCGAATATCTCTCAATACATTATCGTGATTCTTCCCAAACACCTCAGCCACAGTCAAACTGTCAGTAACAGCTTGTCCTTTCTCGATAAAGACTAATTGGTTCATTTATTTTCCTCCCTCTTCATAACAATCAACTCACCAACATCACAATTTAAAGCAATACAAAGCTTTGCGATCGTGTCTAAACTCAATGATTTTTTATGACCATTCAAAAGACTGTACAGTACATTTACATGAACATCAGCTTTTGTAGCGACTTCCTTAACGACACGAATTTTATTTTTTGCCATGAGGTCAAGAAGTTTTATTTCCAATTTAGCCAAATTCTATCACCTCCAATGATTTAATTATAACCTTTTATATAATCACTGTAAACACTTATGTGGTTATAAAAAGAAAAACATTTGCATTTTATCATAATATTAGATATCATGAATATAAATGTGTTATATATAAACACGAAACTATTCATAAAAAGGTGATTGTTGTGAAGGTGAAAAATAACTTGAGAGTATTAATGGCTCAACACAAGATGAACATTAAGGATGTTCATGAGAAAACAGGATTAAGCAGAACTACAATCTCAAAAATGTACAACGAAACTTCCGGGACCATCTCATTTGAAACTATCGAAAAACTTTGTCTATTATTTGACTGTGAAGTTCATGAACTACTTTACCTTGATAAGAAATAACTTATTACTGTATTACACTAACTAATTTAAAAAAGGAGCGAACACAAAATGGCTGGTCATGTACGTGGAGAAAATTACAAACCAACTACTACTATTGCATTTGATCCTGATATTCTTGCAGAAGTTGATAATTACTGGTACGAACACCGTAAAGGAAACAGAAGTAAAGGTGTAAACGAATTGATCCAGTATGGTTTAAAATACGTAAAACTTGTTGAAAAGAAGAAGCAACGTGAAGCTGAGAGGATGCTTGGATAAAACAGCCGAGCATCCTTTTTTTATTTTTATGCAGCTACGTTTTGCATCCTTTCAGTCAATTCAATAAACCATTCTTTATCATTAGTGGCTAGTGCTAACTCAATCATCGATTCATAATCTTCCTTTTTTAATAAAGTTGCTTCTTTTTCTAATTCCGAAATATCATGATCAGCATTGTTTTGTTGTACTATTGGAGTTTCAATAAATTTAAACTTTTTTAAATAAAGTCGTTCATATTCTCGAAGCCATGACTCAAGATCTTTATTGTTCATTTCAAACCCTCCCTATTTAATTGACTTTATCTATCTTTTGTTTCTTAAATGCGCTCTTCTACTAACTTGCCATCTTGCCACACTTGTAATTTATCCCGGTAGTTGTTATTCCAGTGTTCTGCAACTTCATGAGGATCAGTAGTAACCAATGAAATTTCATTTTTATAAATGATTATGAAGGTCTGTTTAGATTTTTTTAACTGTTCAACTTGATGTATTAATTTGTTGTTTTCCATTTTTTCATGAAAGAGGTCGTTATTTAGATCACTCCCACATGACTTTAACCGTTCAATTTCCTGCTGCTGTTGCTCAACCTTATCTAATGTTTCTAAGAGCTCTTGCTTCATGTTCCTCGCGTACCATACACCTCGCTCAATCATTCCGTCAAAAGCCCATGAAACCTTTTCTTTTAGAGTAACTGCATTTACTTCTTCATCTGATATTTCAATTAGATCTTCATTCGTCAAATTAACTCCTCCTACCTTTTGTTTACTTAATTAATTACAATCTGCTGTACCATCTGATTTCAAT